>NZ_CP022530.1:3657500-4293726 GCF_002237535.1 Bacterioplanes sanyensis | reverse complement strand
TGTTACTGAAAACTTCGCGTCTTCTATGACACTCAGTCACTCTTAATTGCCCCAGTGGCGGAGCGCCTGGCACTTTATCGCCCGTTGATTACAGCCATAGTAGTGACGGAGCGCTGACACTAAATGATGTGAGCATTTCGGAGGTGGGCGTTTTTCAATTAGATACCGCCATTACTGGCGGCAATTATTTAGGCGTGGATGTGTCACCCGGCAGCAGCTTAGAGCCAGGCGTCACCAGCTTGCCTTTTGGCCGACAAGTACCATATCGCTTTGAGGCCACGGTTACGCCAGGTGAGCTGGCGCCGACTTGTGGAAATTTTAGTTACATTGGTGAGTCACTGTCTTGGTTAACGCCGCCCAGCATTGGTCTAACTGCAGTAAATGCCCAGGGCGATACCACAGTCAATTATTCGTTTACGGGTTTTAATAGGCTGGGTGTGGATAATTTTGAACCTGAAACCATCGGCAGCGATAACTCCAACTTGGGTACCGATGGTAATACCTTAGCGGTCAGTGAGACATTTAATGCAGGCACGTTATCGGATATTGGCAGCCTGCCATCTGGGGAGCTGGAGTATGTGTTTTCTAATACTGATGCCCTGAGCTACAACAAAAGCCTGTTAGCCAGAGTCGCCCCTTTTAACCCCGATCTGACGATTACTCTAGACGACTTTCAAGACGATGACGGCGTTGGTCATACACGGCCGACCTCGGATTTAACCTTTAATCCACAAGCCAATTTTGACATGCGCTATGGCCGTTTGTGGCTGGAAGATACCTATGGCCCAGAAACGCAAGACTTGGCGATGCCAATGCGCACCGAGTTCTTCAGCGCTGCTGGGCGCTTTGAGCAAAATACCGATGACAGCTGCACGGTGTTTGCCTCAACGTCAGCCGCTTTGGCGCCAGCGGGCTTTACCAGTTTGCAAAACAGCGCCGGCACCTTAGCGGCGGGGCGCGATGCCAGGGCGTTTGTTTTAGACGCTTCGGCGCCGAACCAAGGCAGTGTCGATGTCAGCTACGATGCGGCGACGGTATTGCCCTGGCTGCAAGATGACTATGATGGCGATGGCAGTTTGGACAACCCAACCGGTACGGCCACGTTTGGTATTTATCGTGGCCATGACCGGGTTATTTACTGGCGCGAGCTGCCGTAAATTATTCGTCGTGCTCTTCGTCGTCGCTGGAGGAATGATCCATATCCAGCTCTTTGATTTTGCGGGTGAGGGTATTTCTGCCCCAGCCTAATAAATTGGCGGCATCGCGTCGGCGCCCGGCGGTATGTTTCAGTGCCGTCTCAATCATGATGCGCTCAAACGCTGGTACGGCGGTATCCAATAATTGACTGACGCCATTGCTGAGTTGCTGATCGGCCCAGTAACGCAGCGCTTGTTCCCAGTTACCAGAAGTGTGGCTGCTGCCTTTTTGCTCCAATAGCTCAGGTGGTAAATCGCTGATCATCACCTCGCGGCCAGAGGCCATGACGGTAATCCAGCGGCAGGTGTTTTCCAGTTGCCGTACATTGCCAGGCCAGTCCAGCGAGGAGAGAAATTCCTCGGTGTCTTGCTTGAGCACTTTGACTTCGGTGTCCAGCTCTTCTGAAGCGCGTTTTAAGAAATGACTGAGCAAGCGTGGAATGTCTTCGCGCCGATCAGCCAAGCGCGGCAAATGCACGCGAATCACATTTAAACGGTGGAATAAATCTTCGCGAAAACGTCCTTCCTTTACTAGGTTTTCCAGGTTCTGGTGGGTGGCAGCGATGATGCGTACATTGACCTTAATCGGGGTGGTGCCACCAACGCGATAAAACTCACCATCGGCCAAGACCCGCAGCAAGCGTGTCTGCGTTTCTGCAGGCATGTCGCCAATTTCATCCAAAAACAGCGTGCCACCATCGGCTTGCTCGAACCGTCCGCGGCGCTGGCCCCCAGCGCCGGTGAACGAGCCTTTTTCATGGCCAAATAACTCGGATTCAATCAGGTCTTTAGGAATCGCCGCCATGTTCAACGCAATAAAAGGATTGGCAGAACGTGGGCTGTGTTTGTGCAGCGCATGGGCAACCAGCTCTTTACCTGTGCCAGATTCGCCATTGATTAAGACAGTAATATTGGATTGCGATAGCCGACCAATGGCGCGAAATACTTCCTGCATGGCCGGTGCTTCACCGATAATTTCTGGGTTGTCATCGTCTTCTGCAGCGTTAGGTTGCTGCGCACTGATTTCGGCAAAGTGTGCGATGGCACGGTGAATCAGCTCCACGGCATCGTCGACATCGAATGGTTTGGGCAAATACTCAAATGCGCCTTGGCGATACGACGACACTGCGCTCTCTAGGTCGGAATGTGCGGTCATGATGATAACCGGCAAATCAGGATGTGCCTCGTGGGCACGGCGTAATAATTCCAGGCCATCCATGCCAGGCATACGGATGTCAGAAATAATGGCATCAGGGTGCTCGTGCTGCAGCTGTTTTAACGCGGGCTCGGCTTGTTCAAATACGCGAGTGGTTAAATTCGCTTGCGTCAGTGCTTTTTCCAGCACCCAGCGGATGGATTTATCGTCATCAATAATCCAGACAGTGCTCATAGGTTTTCCAACGGTAAGTAAATAGAGAAGACGGTGCGGTCAGGTTGGCTGTCGAACTCAATAATGCCGTTGCATTGATTGATGATGGATTGTGCGATCGACAAGCCAAGACCGGTGCCATCGGCGCGGCCACTGACCATGGGGTAAAACAAATTTTCCTGCAACGACTCGGGAATACCTGGGCCGTTGTCCTGAATATCAATTTGCACCACCAACCGGTGGCGGTTGTGGCCAATGGTAAATTGGCGCACCGTGCGTGTGCGCAGGCTTAAGGTGGGAGTATCGGTATGGCTTTCCAGCATCGCCTGCATGGCGTTGCGGCAAATATTGAGCAGCGCCTGGATCATTTGGTCTTTATCGGCGAGTAGCTCCGGAATGGAGGGGTCGTAATCGCGGCGAATACGGATGCGATTGTGCGACTCGACCCCAATCAGCTGACAGACACGCTCAAGCACTTCGTGCACGTTGACGTCTTCTTGTTTGGGAATTTGCCTTGGGCCTAATAAACGATCGACCAAGTCGCGCAAACGGTCGGCTTCTTCAATAATAATTTGCGTGTATTCACGCAGACTTTCAGAGGGCAGTTCACGCTCTAATAGCTGTGCTGCACCGCGAATACCACCCAGTGGATTTTTGATTTCATGCGCCAAGCCGCGCACCAGAGAGCGCGTGGTTTCTTGCTTGGCAATCAGTTGCTCTTCGCGGCTAATGCGCATCAAGCGATCGCGCCCTTGCAGTTCGATCAATAATGTTGGCAGGCGTGTTTCTGGGTGAGCCACTGGGCTGACGCTGTAATCCAACGTCACTTGCTGTTGATTGTGCAGCATGATGGTGGCTTCGCGTTTGGTGTAGCTGTGGCCGGTGACGATGGCTTCTTCAAGTGCATCGCGATCCTTGTCGGCCTCGACCACCAGCTCCCAGAAATGCACTCCCAAGCCGCGTTTGCCGCTCATTTCCAGCAAGGCTTCGGCAGCCGGGTTCATGTAGGTCACGGTCAGCTCAGAGTCCAGCAAAAGTACGCCGGTGTTTAAGTGTTCGAGCAGTCGTTGGCTGATGACTGGGCTGGCTAGCATGGATGTTTCCCCCTTCTAGGCGGTCATCAGCAAGAACCAAGCCACCTACAAAATTCAGGTGTCGGCATGCACAATGATAGCGCCTGACAAGGCTGTGCATGCCACAGGGAGGAACAATAGCACCAAACCATGAGTTTTAATGCACTGGTTTGGTGAGCTTTGGGTGGATATATGCACCTGATTGGTGCGTTGGGTGCGAGTGGCTAGCGTGCGGAGGTGCGTTGTACCTGGACGGTAATGGTCTGGCTGGAGATCAATACCTCATCGTTTTCACCGCGTACCTGCAACTGGAATTGGTGCTCGCCACGCGGCAGATTGCTCAAGCTAAAGGAGGTCTGGCGCCCGCGTTCGATCACGCTGCTGCGGTTGAGCAATACCACCGTGTGTTTGGGCTGCAGCCCGGGGCTTAATACGCCGCTGATGCTGAGGTTGCCGGCCGAGCCGCGCGGTAATACGGTGCCATCGTTGGGCGCCACCACGGCCAAACTGGTGTATTCAAACGCCGGGGCTTTGGGCTCGGGTTTGCTTTCCTCAGGCTCCGGAATCTTCAGCGCTGGCATGGTGGGTAACTCTTTCACTTTATGCTTTTCCGAGTTTTTGCCCGGCTTATCGCTGAAGATAAGATTGCCATTTTTATCGCGGGTGACGTACACCTCGGTCGTGGCGACGGCGGTAAAGGTGAAGGCGGCTGCGGTCATCGCCAGCATGGCTTGCCAAACCCGGTTGCCCATTGTGATGCTCCAAAAAAGAAATCAGTGTGTCACATATAGTAGGACAGGCCCTAGCTGAATGGTGTGACGTAGGACTAATGGCGCGACTTTGCGTCTTATCGGCGGGCAAAAAATGAGAGATGGCGATGTCAGTCGTGCTTGCACACGGATGACTTTTTTATATGCTGCGCGCTGGCACAAAGGAAACAACAATATGATCGCATTGATTCAGCGCGTCAGCAGTGCGCAAGTTGTGGTCGACGGCGACAGTGTCGGAGCCATCGATCAGGGCATTTTACTGTTATTAGGCGTGCAAAAAGACGACGACAGCGACAAGGCGAAAAAGCTGTTGGACAAAGTTTTGAGCTATCGCATTTTCTCCGATGATGAAGGGCGGATGAATCGCAGTTTACGTGATATCGACGGTGAACTACTGGTGGTGTCGCAGTTCACCTTGGCGGCCGATACCCGCAAAGGCACCCGCCCTGGCTTTTCCAAAAGTGCAGCGCCTGCTTTGGCGGAGGCTTTATACGATGAGTTTGTGGCGACAGCCAGCGAGCAGGTACGCACTGCCAGCGGGCGCTTCGGTGCTGATATGAAAGTCTCGCTGACCAACGACGGCCCAGTCACGTTTTGGTTGGAAGTGTAAAAAACGCCGCAGCGATAGGGTTGGTCACCAACTGGGGTTACACTTTGACGCTTACGGTTATTGCAACAACACAGGTTTGTACGCTTTCTTATGGATTACACCGCGATTAAAGCCAGCCATATGGGCTTGGCGTATTTGAGTTTTATTCTGTTTAACCTGCGCTTCTGGTTGTTTTATTGGCGGCCGTCGTTGGCGCAGAAACTGTGGCTGCGCATTCCGCCGCATCTGATCGACAGCGCCTTATTGGTATTTGCCATCTGGCTGTGTTTCATCATTGATCAGTACCCGCTGCAGCAACATTGGTTAACCGCCAAAGTGATCGGTTTGATCGCCTATATTGGCATTGCCACCGTGGCCATTAAGCGCCAGCGTATGGTGGCTTATGCTCTGGCTGTTCTGGTGTTTGCTTACATCTTTGGTGCGGCAAAAATGCATTCGGCTTTGTCTTGGCTGGCATTGCTGTAATAGCAACGATGCTTGCTGGAACTAAAGCTGCCCTTTACGTATCCTACTACGACGATTCTCTGAGGCATGGCTGTGCGTTTCGCTCACTGCAGACATTCTGGCTCCCGGCTGTTGCTGGTGATCTTGCTGGCGCTGGCGTTTAACGCTCAGGCGCTGGCGGCTTGGTCGATGCCTGTTATACCGTTAACTGGTAGCAAACCTATGAGCGTGTCTGCTGCCAAGTCTTCAAGCATGTCACCGTGTCATAGCCAGATGGCCGACGCGGGTAACGCCATGAAGCATATGCCAGCGCCTCTCACCAACGAGCCTCTGTTGCAGTCAGATCACTGCGATACGCAACATGATTGCCAGTCTGACTGCCCCCATTGCAATGGCTTATGCTCCAGCGCGATGGCCACCGCCATGCCGCTGTCTTCAAACTGGCCTGGCAAACGCATGTCTCCTTTGTTCCATTCTCAAGCGATGCCCAAAGGCGCCTTAGCCAGCCTTTACCGACCTCCCATTCTCTGACCTGCTGCAGGCTTTGTTTGCTGTGATTCGTGCCTGTCGGTACAGGCCGTTGTCATAGCGCTTATACGCCTGCCTGTTTGTTTTATTTCAGTTTGAATTCAAACGGGTCAGAGACCAATGATGACACTTCAAGATATCAGCCGGTGGCTAACGACTGCCTGGCTATTGTTGAGCGCTTTAGGCGCTCATGCAGCTCCTTTGAGCTATGCGCAGGCACTTAACCGTGCCCAGCAGCAAGATTTTCAAGCGCAGCGCTGGCAGGCGCTCAGCGATGCGGCGTTGCAACAGGCGCACGGCGCTGACAGTTGGGATGACCCCATGCTGTCACTCAAACTGGCCAATGTGCCGGTGGATGATTGGGCGTTAGATCAAGAGCCTATGACACAAGTCATGCTCGGTGTGCAGCAATGGTTGCCGCGCGGCGATAGCCTGAGCTTGCAGCAACAGTTTTTTCAGCTTCAGTCCGAGCAAGCTCAGTGGCAGCACCAGTTGCGGCGGTTATGGCTAAGCCGCGAAGTAGGACGCTTATGGATCAAAGCCAGTTGGGTGTGGCAAGCCCAGCAACAGCTGGCTGAACAAAAGCAAAACTGGCAGCAATTACGTCAAGTGGTGCTGCAGCGTTATGAAAGCGGTCGCAGCCAAGCACGTCAGCAGGATGTGGTGGCCATTGATGTGCAGCTGCAGCGTTTGCAGCAGCGTTTATTGACCTTGCGCCAACAGCAGCAACAGTTGCAGGCGCAGCTGGCTAACTGGCTGCAGGCTGATGTGGGCGAGTTAGCGCCGTTGCAAAGCTCATTAGAGGAGTTTCACCGCGAGGCAGAACAGCCTGATTGGCGTCAGCATCCACAGTGGCAACTGGCACAGTTGGCTGAACGCAGCAGTGCCAATCGAGTGGCTTTTGAACAGCAGCAGCAAGGACCGCGCTGGCGTTTGGATGCTAGCTACGGCTGGCGCAGTAACAGTTCCAGTAACAGCGATATGCCACGCAGTGACTTTGCCTCAGTCGGTGTGGCCTTGGCCTTGCCGATGGGCGAGCGCAGCAGTCGCCAAGTGCGTGCCGCCATCGCCCGCCAAGCCGCTGACAGTGCAGCCTTGCAAGACAGTGAGCGCAGTCTGAGTTTGGCCTATGCCACGCGTCAGGCCGATGCTGGTGGTTTCACGCAGCGCTGGCAGCACCTGCAGCAACAGCTGTTGCCGAGTTTGCGCCAGCACTATCAGCTGCACTTAGCGAGCTATGGTCAGGGCCGCAGCGAGCTGGCCGAACTGGTGCAATCAGCACTGGAGCTAAGCAATACCGAATTGCAGTCGCTGGCCTTATTGCGCGACATCTGGCTCAGTCGCAACGATCTCAATTACTTCCACAACAACTATCCCATTGCACCGGCTCAGACGTTGTCTGATGCCCAACCCCTTTCGTTTGCCCGGCCATCGACTGACGCTAATAAGGAGCGCTTGCCATGAAAAAACGTACCCTTGTGCGCACCACATTAGCCATGGCGGCGGGAGCTGCCTTAGCCATGACGGTGCAGCGCTTTTATCCACAACTCGTAACTCCAACTGCGACCCAATCCGACAGTGCACCATCGGAGCCGCAGCCTTTGTATTGGGTGGCCCCCATGGATCCAAACTTCCGCCGTGATCAGCCGGGCTTATCGCCGATGGGCATGGAGTTGGTTCCTGTGTACCCAGATGATGCGGCCTCTAACTCTGCTGGTAGCGTAAATATTTCTGCTCAGCTGGCCAATCAGTTGGCACTGACGCAGCAGCCAGTTAAACGCGCACCTTGGCGCGACGAGCGCTTATTCGCGGCGGAAGTATTGCCTCATCCGCAAGCCACCCAAGCGGTGCAAGTGCGCTTTTCTGGTTGGGTCGAGTCGCTATCGGTCAATGCTGCAGGCGAAGGCGTTAGCGAAGGTCAGCCACTGCTGAGCATTTATAGCCCTGAGTTGGTGACCGCCCAGCAGGAGCTGTTGAGTGCGCGCGGAGCCATGCTGAAAGGCGCGCGGGAACGCCTGCGGGCGTTGGGCATGAGCAGCGAATGGATTCAAAACGTACGCCGTGCGGGCAAGATTCAGCAGCAAGTCGCCATTACCGCGCCGCAAGCGGGTTTGCTGTTGGATATGCCGCTGGCGTTAGGGCAGCAAATTCGCCCGGGCCAGACCTTACTGCGTATTACCGACCCGAGCCGGGTGTGGCTGCAGGTGCAGGTGGCTGGCCAAGCGTTGGCAGCGGACTTGAGCCAAGCCGAGTTGCAGGTACGCAGCGCATCGGGGGATTGGCAAACTACCGAGCTGCACTCCCTTGCGCCGCTGGCCAACCAGCAGGGACGGCAACGCATTCAAGCCAGTATTGCTGGCGAGCATGGTTTGATGCCCGGTGATTGGGTTGAGGCACGCTGGGTTTCTGAGAGTGAGCCAGTGTTGCAGATTCCGGCCCAGGCATTGATTGACGACGGGATGCAAGCGCGTGCTGTGGTGAGGCTGGCTGACGATACCTTTAAATCGGTGGCTGTAGTGGCTGGCCGGCGCAGCCATAAGGCCGTGGAGGTGCTGCAAGGCCTCAGTGCAAACGATGTGGTGGTCACCTCGGCGCAGTTCCTGATTGATTCAGAGTCCATGATTGATTCGGATTTATTGCGCTACGCCAAGCCGGATCACTCAGGCATGAATCACTCGAATATGGATCACTCGAATATGGATCACTCGAATATGGATCACTCGAATATGGATCACTCGAATATGGATCACTCGAATATGGATCACTCGAATATGGATCACTCGAACATGGATCACTCGAATATGGATCATTCGAATATGGATCATTCGGGCATGGATCATTCGGGCATGGATCTCTCGAACATGGATCATTCGAACATGGATCATTCGAACATGGATCATTCGAACATGGATCATTCGAACATGGATCATTCGAATATGGATCACTCGGGCATGGATCACTCGGGCATGGATCACTCGAACATGGATCACTCGAACATGGATCACTCGAACATGGATCATTCGAACATGGATCATTCGAACATGGATCATTCGAACATGGATCACTCCAATATGAATCACGCGGCTCAGCCAGCAAAAGATCAAGGAGCAAAGCATGATTCAGCGCATCATTGAGGCCTCTGTGCAGCAACGGGTATTGGTGCTGCTATTAAGCGCGATTTTGGTGGTGATCGGCCTACAGGCACTGCGCACCACACCAGTGGATGCCATTCCTGATTTATCCGATGTGCAGGTTATAGTGCGCACGCCATATCCAGGGCAAGCTCCCGAGGTGGTGCAGGAGCAGGTGACTTACCCGTTAACCTCGGCATTAATGTCGGTGCCGGGTGCCAAAACCGTACGCGGCTATTCGTTTTTTGGTGACTCCTTTGTTTACGTTATTTTTGATGACAATACCGATTTGTATTGGGCGCGTTCGCGGGTGCTGGAGTATTTAAACCAAGCTAACGATGCTTTGCCTGACGGGGTAAAACCGGCCCTAGGTCCGGATGCCAGTGGGGTTGGCTGGGTGTATTTATATGCACTGCAAGATACCAGTGGTCAGCATGACCTGGCCGATTTACGCGATTTGCAGGATTGGTTTTTACGCTACGAGCTGCAAACCGTGGCGGGAGTTTCAGAAGTGGCAGCACTGGGTGGTATGCAGCGCCAGTTTCAATTGCGACTCAAACCACAGCGGCTGATGGCCCACGGTTTGTCGGTGGCTCAGGTCATTACCGCATTACAGCAGGCCAATCAGGATACTGGGGCGTCTGTTGTTGAACTGGCCGAAGCGGAATATATGTTGCGCAGCCATGGCCTAATTCGTACCGCCGACGACTTATTAAATATCGGTATTAGCCATAATAATCAGGGTTTACCGGTGCTGGTGCGTGATATTGCCGACGTGTTGGAAGTGCCGCAAATGCGCCGTGGCATTGCTGAGCTAAATGGCCAAGGTGAAGTGGTCGGCGGCATTATTGTGATGCGTTCGGGTGAAAATGCCAGGGCCGTTATTAGCGCGGTAAAAGATAAGCTGCAGCAGCTCAAGTCGTCTTTGCCAGAGGGCGTAGAGGTTGTGCCAGTGTACGATCGCACTGCGCTTATCGATCGGGCGGTGAATAACTTATGGCACAAACTCAGCATGGAATTTGTGATGGTGGCGCTGGTGTGCGCGCTGTTTTTATTTCATTTGCGCTCGTCACTGGTGATTGTATTAAGTTTGCCTCTGGGGATTTTGGCGGCCTTTGTGTTTATGCGCTGGCAAGGCATTAATGCCAATATTATGTCTCTCGGAGGAATTGCCATTGCCATCGGTGCCATGGTAGATGGTGCCATTGTGATGATTGAAAACTATCATAAGTACCTGGAGCGCTACCCGCCCAAAACGGACACTGATCGTTGGCAAGGCGTGATTAGTAGTGCACAACAAGTAGGCCCGGCGCTGTTTTTCAGCTTGCTGATTATTACTTTAAGTTTTATTCCAGTATTTATGCTGGAAGCCCAAGAAGGGCGTTTGTTTGCCCCCTTGGCCTATACCAAAACTTATGCCATGGCCGCTGCGGCGATGTTGGCCATAACCTTAGTACCGGTATTGATTGGCTATTTAGTACGCGGGCCGATTAAGGCAGAAAAAAGTAATCCGCTGAATCGAGTATTAACGGCACTCTATACACCGGTGTTAAAACAGGCATTACATTTTCCTAAAACCACCTTGTTACTGGTGATCGTTATGGCTCTGTCAGCCTGGTGGCCAATGAAACAATTAGGGTCGGAATTTATGCCGCCACTGGATGAAGGCGACTTAATGTATATGCCCACCACTTATCCTGGCTTATCGGTGGCTGAAGCGCGGCAAATATTGCAGCAAACCGACCGCCTGATTGGTTCAGTACCAGAGGTCGCCAATGTTCTGGGTAAAATTGGCCGTGCCGATAGCGCCACCGACCCAGCACCTTTGACCATGATCGAGAGCTTTATTCAGCTTAAGCCAAGGGAGCAGTGGCGAGATGGCGTCACTTTGGATGATATTAAACAGGAGCTGGATCGCAAGGTGCAGTTTCCGGGGTTAAGTAACGCCTGGGTCATGCCGATTCGAACTCGCATTGATATGCTCGCCACCGGTATCAAAACCCCGGTCGGCATTAAGATAGCCGGCGATGATTTAAATCAGATTCAGGCCATAGGGCAGCAGCTAGAAACACTGATGGCTGATGTACCTGGGACAACATCGGTTTACGCTGAGCGTACGGTCAGTGGTCGCTACTTGGATATTCGTCTGCGACGTGAGCAGTTGGCACGCTTCGGCTTAACGGTGCAGCAAGCGCAGCAACTGTTGGCGACAGCGGTTGGGGGAAAAGCCGTCACACAAGCCGTTGATGGTCTGCGCCGTTACCCTGTATCGGTGCGTTTGCCACAGCGTTATCGTGATTCGCCCGAAGCCCTAAAACAGCTGATGTTTTATGCGCCCAACGGTCAATTGTTAGCGCTGGCGGATATTGCCGAGATTAACATTGCTGCTGGCCCTGCCATGATAAAAAGCGAAAATGCACGTATTAATGGCTGGGTATTTATCGATATTGCTGGCGTTGATTTGGGACGTTATGTCGAGCAAGCACAACAGCATGTGCAAACCGCACTGGCTGATGGGCGGCTGCAAATGCCCGCTGGCTATTCGTTAAACTGGTCTGGTCAGTATGAATATTTATTGCGTGCGCAAAATAAGCTGCAATTAGCCGTGCCGTTAACCTTAGTGATCGTAGCGGTATTGCTGTATTTGGCTTTTCAGCGGCTACGTGATGTTGCTTTGATTTTGCTTACCGTGCCTTTGTCGTTAGTGGGCAGTGTTTGGCTGTTGTGGGCTTTGGATTTTCATCTATCGGTGGCGGTGGGCGTTGGTTTTATTGCCCTGGCCGGCGTGGCGGTGGAAATTGGCGTGATCATGCTGGTGTATTTGCAGCAAGCCTGGCAACAACAAGTGGAACAGCAGCAGGGGCGGCAGCAGCCATTAACTCCTAGTGATGTTCGCACAGCGGTGTTGCAAGGCGCCGGACAGCGCTTGCGCCCCATTGCCATGACAGTCGCCACCATTGCCATTGGTCTATTGCCCGTTATGTTAGGGCAGGGCACCGGTTCTGAAGTGATGAGCCGCATTGCCGCCCCTATGGTGGGTGGTGCTGCCAGTGCCTTGTTGCTGACTTTACTGGTGTTGCCAGTCTTGTTTTACTGGCTAACTTGCTGGCAATTACGACACCACAACCATGACTCTGCCTGACATCTCACGTTGGCCTCTACCTTTGCACCAGGGCGATTATGCCCTGGTGATTTCTCGCGGTGATGATATCGCGCCACATATTTTGGTGTATGAAATTGAGCGCGATTTTCTGTCTGCACCGAGGCGTTTTGCGGTATTAAATATCGTCGCTCGTGACAGCCGCGCCATCGATATCAACCCAGAACCCAGCGCGGCAGCGATAGACTGCCAGTGGCTGGTCGATGACGATTTTGGCGACGATCAGCAAAGCTGGCAGTGGTCGCAAGGTGATGATGGTCTGCAGTGGATTTGCCATCAATGTGATTGGGTCACGACGGTCAATGCCCCTGATGCTAGGCAAGCACTGGTGAGTTTATTCAGTAGTGTTTGAGGTGAGCTGCTGTTCGGTAATCACTAAATCACGCCCCAAGCGCTTAGCTTGGTACAAGCAACGATCAGCACGCTCCAGCAGGCCACCGTCGGACTCACCGGACTGATGACAAGCAACCCCTATGCTGATGGTGACGTGACGATGATCTTGCACTTGGATTTGTTTAACTAAGGTGCGCAAGCGATCACAGATATTGCGACTGTCGTTTAAGCCAGTGTCTGGCAAAATTAATAAAAACTCTTCGCCGCCCCAACGGGCAATGGTATCCGTGGGGCGCAAATGCAAAGACAATAAACTGGCCACTTCAACGAGCACCAAATCACCGGCAGCATGGCCAAATTCATCGTTAATTTTCTTGAAAAAGTCGATGTCGAGAATCGCGATGGTCAACGGCGTGCTGGTTGGGTGTCGCTGTTCACATAAACGATTAAGTCGCTTCATGCCTAATCGGCGGTTGGCGATGCCGGTGAGTGGGTCGGTATTTACCTGGCTTTTTAGGTTCTCGGATAACTGTGAGAGTTGACGGTTACGCTCCGCCAGCTCTGAGGTTCTTTCGTCCACCTTTTGCTCTAGCTCAGAACGAAGATGCTGCCAGCGCTGCTCGGCGATGGCACGGCGGCGGATGTTAATCGACAAAACCGAAATAATGATGAATAAAATGATAACAATGCCCACCATCAGCAACAGAACTTTTTGGTGTTGCTGCAAAAAGGGCACCGGCTGAAACAGCAGCTGGGCATCGTCCGGGAGTTGCTGCAATGGAATATTAAAATGCCGCAGCTGGCGGTAATCAAAGGTCGGGCGATAGTCTGCCTGTGGCATGATGGAAAGGCTGTTGATCGGCTCGCCGTGCAATACTCGAATGATGCGGTTTGCCATATTTTGTCCGTGGCGATAGCCGTCGTTCATGGCGCCACCGACCACTCCGGTGCCCATCATCAGGTTGCCCCACATGGCAAAAATAGGACTATTGCTGGCCGCCGTTAATGATGGCAAATGGTGCAAATACGAAAAGTAATCGCCGTTGGTATCTTTATGAATGGCCAGCAGCAGCACCGCACTGTGATCTGGGAGTTGCTGCAGCTGCTGTCGTAATTCGCGTAATTGGAATTGCGTCAGCAAAGTGAGCTCCAGTTCCGGGTAATTCTCAGTCAGTTGTCGAGCACGTTCTGCCATCCTGCGCCCAAGCAGCGATTGCTGGTCGGCAATCATAAATACTGAGCGTGTTTGCGGCAGCAATTGCTTGATCAGCCCCAGGTTTTGTTCCACCGCCATGCCTTCATACACACCGGTATGCAGCGGGTGCTGACTGAAATCGTGCTGCTCGGGAATGTTCACACCGCCAAATACCAGCGGCACTTGTGATGCCCAGCTCGATAGCTCATTCAGTACCAACGACAATGCACTGTCGTCGGTGGTGATGATGAGCTCCGGCGGATGGTGCTGGTATTTGTGCGTCAGCACCGCTGTCATGTGCTGGCGTAATTTGGCATCGTCGATAAAACGCCGGTCGTCGAGGTATTCAATATGAATATTTTCTCGCGGGACTAGCGGCAGCAGCCGATCCATCAGGGCACGGTTGATCTCGGCCGTCCACACAAACTGCTGGTGATACGAATGAATAATTAAAATGCGCTGCTCTATCGCCCACATAGGCGTTGCCATGCACAGTAGCAACGCAGCGAGCCACAGCCGTTGCTTGCTCACGGTCAGTTGCTGGGTTGGGAAATGGCGTCGTCAGTCACAGCGTCGTCAGTCACCACTGGGCGTGGTGCCAGGGTAACCGGTTTTAGAAGATGGAACCCAAGGTCGGTGCCAACAGGGCCAATCACCGCTGCCTGACCGTCCCACTCTTGCAGTGCCTGGCTTAAGGCCAAAGGCAGTTGGTCTGGGTTGTGGTAGCCAGCAAACCCCATATTGCGCGCACTTAGGCAAACCGAGTGCTCGCTGGCCAGGTCTTCAAAACTGGCGCCAAGGTGCAGTTCGCGCAGTAAATCGCGGGCCAGCCATTCACTGCGCAATAGGATGTGATGGAGAGCAATAGGGGCCATGGACGCCGTACTCCTGTTCAACGGATGTCGCTAAAGATAGACCAAAGCGGGCCACGCCGCTGAGTCAGTCTTCGTCCGGCAGGGTGACGTTGAGCTCCAGCACCGAGGTATTGCCTTGATGCTCGAGCTGCACATTGACGTCTTGATCGTCGATGGCGACGTATTTGCGAATCACCGCCAAAATTTCTTGCTGCAGTTGCGGCAAGTAATCCGGACCGTTGTTGCGCAAACGGTCATGAGCGACCAACACCCGCAGACGTTCCTTGGCAACACTGGCGGACGAACGTTCTTCCTTGCGGAACAGATCCATTAAGCTCATGTCATCCCCCAAAGACCCGTTGCAGGAAGCCTTTCTTTTGCTTCTCGAGGAAGCGATGCGGTCGATCTTCGCCCAGATAACGCGCCACGGCATCGTCGTAGGCTTGGCCAGCATCGCTGTCGCTGTCGTGCACGACTGGCACACCTTGGTTGGAAGCCTTTAATACCGCTTCGGATTCTGGAATCACACCGAGCAGCGGCACCGCCAGAATTTCTTCCACATCAGTGACTGACAGCATGTCACCACGTTCTACTCGCTCGGGGTTGTAGCGCGTCAGCAGTAAGTGCTCTTTCACGCTGCCACCTTGCTCCGCCAGGCGTGATTTGCTTTGCAGAATCCCGATGATGCGATCGGAGTCGCGCACGGAAGACACTTCCGGGTTGGTCACAATGACGGCTTCTTCGGCAAAATACAGTGCCATGTGGGCACCGTGCTCGATACCGGCCGGTGAGTCGCAGACGATATAGTCGAAGTCTGCTTTCAGCTCGTTCAGTACCCGCTCTACACCGTCGGCCGACAAAGCGTCTTTATCGCGCGTTTGCGAAGCCGGAAGAATGAATAAATTGTTGAGCTTTTTGTCTTTGATCAAGGCTTGTTTCAGGTTGGCTTCGTTTTGCACCACATTGACGAAGTCATACACCACGCGTCGCTCACAGCCCATAACCAAGTCCAGGTTGCGCAGGCCAACATCAAAATCGATGACCACAGTGCGATGACCGCGCAGCGCCAAAGCGGTTGCAAACGCTGCGCTGGTGGTGGTTTTACCGACGCCTCCTTTCCCGGAGGTGATGACAATTACTTTAGCCAAGGGACAATTCCTTAAAGAAGCCAGTGCTGATCGGGTTGACGGCAGTATTTCCTAAACACTGTGGATGTTCAAGTTACCGTCTTGCAGAGTGACGACTACCGCACTGGAGGATGACAGCGGCTGCTCATCAAACAGACGATATTGGCCGGCGATGGCCACCAGCTCGGCATCAAACTGCTGACAGGCGATCACCGCGAGCTGATCACCTTTCACCCCAGCCAATGCGCGGCCACGCAAGGTGCCATAAATATGAATGTCGCCACCGGCGAGAATTTCAGCCCCGGCGCTGACCATGCCAATGATGATCAAATCCCCCTCGGCAAATACCTGCTGCCCCGAGCGAACATTGCCGCGATGCAGTTTGACCGGCAGGCTCGGGCCGGCCTTAGGACTGCTTTTAACGGCCTGGCGCCCTAGATCGGCCAGCCCCAGTTCCGCCAGCGGGGCTGCCCAATCGCGACTGGCGTTGCGCACGGCAATCGGCAGTAGGCCATAGCGGCGACATAGGGATACCACGGTTGCCAACGGGTGATCGGTGGGCAGACCGTCGATGTCGATGGCGCAGGGAAGTTGCTGAAACAGCGCCGGGGCTTCGGCTTGCTTGCGCTGTAGTTCGGCTTCGATCGCCTCGGGCGACCAATTGGAAAACGTTAACGTAGTGAGTGAGACGGTTCCGGCTTTTAGGCTAACGGCGGCTTCTTTCATTGTGCTTGCTCGCTGCGCGCCTTTAGAGGGAACTGCTCGAACCGAACATCATTGACGCCGTCGCGAATCAGGCGCCGCAGATTGTGATGGTTGTCGACATCCGGAGTTGCCAATACCTCGCGGTAATGTTCGCCAAAGCATAATAGCGTTTGCTCGTCTGACAACTGCAGCAACTGCGCCAGCGCCAATACTTGGCAACTGCCCTGATTTTGATGGTCGTTGTTGTGTACCGGGCCATTGTCAAAAGCGGTGGGGGTAAAGTGGTACCAGTGCTCAATGAAGGTCAGCGTGGTTGCAAATTCGTGTTGACCGGACTGTAGACTGGTCAGAAAAGCCTTGTGGGCGTGAGCGAAATCCGTCATGGCATCTTCCTTTCGACTGCGCATATCTGGCTTAACAGGCTATCACGCTGTCAGATCCTGTCACGGAAAAAGATTGCTAGAATGCTGTTTTTATATACAGTATTCTGATGGTTGGTCGGCGAACGCGAAGGTACGGGGAGGGCGACGATGCGTAAGGTCATTCATATCGATTGCGACTGTTTCTTCGCCGCGGTGGAAATGCGTGATCACCCACAGCTGCGCTCTGTACCTATGGCCATCGGTGGGCGCCAGCGGCGTGGCGTCATTTCTACCTGCAATTATCCGGCACGCGACTATGGCGTGCGCTCAGCCATGCCGGTCAGTCAGGCATTGAAATTGTGCCCTCAGCTGACGCTGATGCCCGGCCGCATGGATGTATATAAGCAAGTGTCGGCTGAGGTGATGGCCATTCTGCGCAGTGCGGCACGCCGCTTTGAGCAAGTATCCATCGATGAGGCTTACCTGGAAATTGATGAGGGCGAATCGGCCACTCAGTTGGCGGCGCAGCTGCGCGATCGTATCCGCCAGCAGCTGGGTATCAGTGTGTCTGCCGGCATTTCCGTCAACAAGTTTTTGGCCAAGGTGGCCAGTGATTGGAATAAGCCAGACGGACAGTTTCTGGTTGGCCCTGAGCAGTTGGACGAGTTTGTTGCAGCTCTGCCTGTCAGGCGCATTCCGGGCATCGGCCCCGCGTTTGAGCAACGCTTGCAACAGCACGGCATTGTTACCTGTGCCGACGCTCAGACGTGGTCATTAACGGAGCTGGTGCGTTTGTTTGGTCGCTCTGGCGCGCAGTTGTACGAGCGCTGTCGTGGTATCGACGAGCGACCGCTGCGCAGCCAGCGCGTGAGAAAGTCGATCAGCATTGAGCGAACGTTCTTGCACGATTTGCAAGGCGCGGAATCCTGCCTGGCCGAGCTGCCAGCACTGATGGCGCGCTGGCAGCAGCGCCTAGACACGGCAGGGTTAGAAGCGCAAACATTGGCGCCGTTTGTGAAAGTGAAGTTTGCTGATTTTCGCCAAACCACGCTGGCCGACCACGAGGCCGAGGCCACGGTGGCAGGGTTTCAGCAGCTGTTGCAACGTGCGCTCAAACGCAGCGACCAAGGTGTTCGCTTGTTGGGCATTGGCGGTCGTATCCCCGCCGATGACGGCCAGCAGCTCAGTTTGTTTCCAGATCAGGCAAACATGCCACCAGGCCACAGCAGCAAGGAGCCGCTGCTGATGAGCAGCCCCAGTACCGCGCCGACCAAGACATCGGTGGGGTAGTGCATTCCCAGAACCACACGCGATATTGCCACCAACGCCGCAAATGGCACCACCAGCCAAGCCAAGGCCGGTACAAATACACTGAACAACAGTGCAAAGTTCACCGCATTCATGGTGTGGCCTGAGGGGAAGCTGTATAAATCCAGGGGCGCGGTGTGGGCGTGAATGCCTTGCCAAGAAATAAACGGGCGCTGACGCACCAAGCGGCTTTTTAGCTGGCTGTAGAGCAATACGGACAGAGCGCCACACACAACAATGTGGCCAACGACCTGAATGCCTTGCATGCCCATTAGGGCTATCACCGCCAACATCAGGCTGTACCAAAAAACACCGTCTCCCAGACGGCTGACGCCTTTAAAGAAAACGCGAACGGCACGATAGCCGCCAAACTGATTCAGCTGTTGGCAGAAACGCAGTTCAAAGCGATCCGCTTTGTGGAACAGAAGAGCGGTTCTTGGGGCGACGCTTTTGCTCATCGGCATGGACGTGTACCTCATGGCTTGCCTGTGCCAGGCGTTGAATAAAGTCTTCTACAATGCTGCCCCAACTAATGCCCTCGGCGTGCTGGCGTGCCCGCTGTCGGATTTGACGCAACAGATTGGGGCTGTCGGAGAGCAGGCTGGCTTGATGAATAAAACTGTCGTCGTCGCCAAATGGGGCTACTAGGCCATTGTCGCCATGGCGAATATGCTCGTGAGCGGCGGCGTAGTCGAAGCTGACCACTGCCAAACCGCTGGCCATGGCCTCAGTCACCACGTTGCCGAAGGTGTCAGTTTTGCTGGGAAATAAAAAGACATCGCCACTGGCAAAGTGGCGTGACAGATCGTCGCCGGTTTGCATGCCGCAGGTGATGATGTCACTGTGTTTTTCCTGTAACGCTGGCAATTCAGGGCCATCGCCGACCAGCACCAGTTTGACGGCCTCATCCAGTGTTTTTAGTTGCTCAAACGTGCGCACCGCCAGTTGCAGGTTTTTCTCTCCTGCGATCCGACCGACGTAGAGCAAGACGATGTCGTCATCCTTCACTTGCCATTGGCGGCGTAGCGAGCCATCGCGTTTGTCTGGATGAAAGCGCTGGCTGTCGACGCCGCGCGACAACACTTGCACACGCTCAAAGCCGTGCTGTTCTAGCTCATCGCGCTGCGCCCGGGTTGGCACCAGGGTGGCTTGAGTGCGATTGTGAAAGCGGCGCAAATACGCATAAGCCAGTCGCTCAAAAGCGCCTAATCGATAATGCTCGATGTATTGATGGAAATTAGTGTGAAAGCCGCTGACCACCGGAATCGCTAACCGCTTGGCGGCCTTTACCGCCACCCATCCCATAGGACCTTCGGTGGCGACATAGATGGCTTGTGGACGAAAGGCTTGAATTGCCGCACGCACCCGCCCTTGCCAGGGGAGGCCAAAGCGCAATTCCTGATAGCCCGGGATCGGCAGCCCTGGCAATGTGACGGTGTGCCAATCGTCGCTGGTTGCTTTGCTATCGCCAGCTTGTCGCGGGCGAATGACCTGTACTTCAATTCCTCGTTGACGTAAGCCGCACACCAGTTGCGACAGCGTATTGGCGACGCCATTGATCTCGGGGGCAAAGGTTTCGGTCACTATGCTGACGCGGGTGATCGTCGCAGACATGGGATTATCGCTACTGGCCGACATATCCCTACTGTCGCGTGCGTCTGTGACAGTTCTTTTGCAGAGTGGTGACAGTACGGTGAAGGGAGCACGATTGCTCCCTTACCCGTTACCGTAGCGATTGGTCCGTGGCGATTGGTCAGTGCCGATCTTCGCGGTAATACGACGGTGCGTGTTGAGTCCAGCGGCGGAAGGCTTTGCGGAAATTGGACGGGTCGCTGTACCCCACCAAGGCAGCAATTTCTTCAATCGGGAGGTTAGAGGTGCGCAAATACTCGATGGCCATTTCTTTGCGCACTTCATCAAGAATGCGCTGATAGGAGGTGCCGACTTCCTGCAAGCTGCGGCTCAGCGTACGAGTCGAGGTGGCCAATTGCCCGGCGACCACGTCGACCGGCGGAAACAACCCTGGATTGCGCAGCAGAATACGGCGAACTTTGGCAACGATTCCTTCTTTCGGCCCCAGTCTGGCGAGAATTTCTTCGCACTGATTTTCCGCCATGGCGGCGGTTGCCTGATCGGCCATTTGCACCGCTTCGTCCAAAATGCTGCTGTCGAACACCAGTTCGGTACGCGGTTGATCGAACAGCACGGGGCAGTCAAAAAACTCTTTATAGCGCTGCTCGTATTGTGGCCGTGGATGGTTGAGATGCACGGCGACGGGCTGTAAATCACGGCCGGTCAAAAAGCGCGCTAAGCAGGTAAAGTTCACCACAAACAAGTCACACAGCATGCGGTAAATATGTTCAATCGGAATGTGTGTCGTGAGCCGCACGGCAGATTGTTCGTTTTGCTCCACCACTTCGAAGGTAAAGGCGGGGTCTACCAGCGGATGAAAGCGCAGCCCAAGCTGTAAGGCACTGCGAATATCAGCGCAGCTCATGATGGCATAGCCAAGCATACCGAACTGGTTGATTTTGATGGCGGCGCCAATATCCAAGCCAAGACTGTCGTCTGGGTAGGAGCGGATGAGATTTTCGGCCAGCAACAACACTTGTTGATAGCTTAAACGAGCACTCGGATCGCCAAACATGTCGGCGTTAAGGCCGGTGTTGTGCAGCAGCACGTCAGTACTGATGCCTTTGCTTTCGCCTACGCGCACTAAGGTGGCAGGAATGTTAACTGGCACCAGTGGCTCTGTCAGGCTCCACGTACCTCTAATCATGCTGTTACCGTTTATTGTTATAGTCGCCCGGCATGACGCCGGTTGTACGGTGGTAGACCGCACATAAGGCGCTAGCATGACAGGGTTTTGTCGTAAATCAACCCGGCCTTGCTGTGCTGACCTGAGCCATTGAGACACGCACGTTACTGCGGTTGTGCTGCGCAACCTGCGTTATTTCCTCTGTTTTCTCTGCTCTGTTAGCCCGGCTTGGTTTGGTTATTCGCTGGCGGAGGGTACGTCGCTGGCCTCTTCGATATTGTCTGCTGCTTTGGCAGACTTGCCGGGCGCTGGCAGCGGGAAGTGCTGGCGACTGATTAAACGGCCGAGATCGATCAGCTGCGACGTCGAGCGGTTATTCATCAGGCTCAGTATGATTTTGTTGATGGATTTGTTGTTCTTCTTCGCCGTCAGTAAGACCAGGTCGCTACGGCGCGACTCAAACTCGGCAATGATGGCGGGTAAGTCGGCTTGCAATAACATGTCTAACACTTGATAGGCGCGCTGGCGCGTCATTAACAGCATCCAGAACTGCTGGCGCAGCTTTTCCAGCGCCGGCTGGTTGACGTGTTCGACGGTCATTAACGCGGAGATATGGCCATCACGTTGTTTTTGGCTGGCGTGCAATTGTGCCAAGGCAAGTTCATCGGCGCCGCCATTGTTGAGCCAATAGCAGCGGCCGTCCCATTCCCGATACACCAAGCGGTGGGGAGCGTCTGACTCTGGAAATGCCGTGGCAACCAAGCGCTCAAAGTCGGCATTGCTTTCCCAGTCGCGGTCGTAACAGCAGCTTTCGGCGTAACTGGGCAGGGAGGGCCAGATTTCACTGTCGTCACCGACGTCCACACCTTGTATCGCGGTGACCAGCCAGCTGCGCTTTACTTCTTGCTCTAGCAACAGTTTGCCCAGCAATTGATGCAGGCTTTCCCAGTCCTGACCGGCATCGGCCAACGAGCTTTGTGCGGCGATGAGTGTTTGCTGAATACTGAGCCAGTGATGACGCAAGTGGCTACTGGGGTTGAGCGGTCCCATGGGCTCCAGCGGCAGTTCACGCACGGCTTGGGTGGCATACCAAACCGGAAACAGCCGTTGCAGCAGTCGGTTGAACCAAGCTTCGATATCGATGCCGCGTGTTTCCGTTGTCATGGCGCACTCCTTAACCCTTGCTAAGCATGTCGGCCGTTGGTGACTGTTCTATAGTCTGAATTACCGCCCAATAGTCAACTGGAGCTGTGTGCAGACATGTCAGTAGAAGGAAATAAGCCGAGCGCTGTAATGGCACAGATCGAAGCTGCGTTGGCGGCCAGTGGGCTGCAGGTGGCGCAGGAAAGCGGCGATGCCTGGGGCTTGTTTCAGCAAAATCTGGCGGACTGGCTGAGTGTTCATGATGTGCCGGTGAACGAGTTCAGTGATTGGCCACAGCCACTGAGTGAGCGCCTCGATATCGCTAACGAGCTGTTGTTGCACTGGCCTCAGTTGCGCCAGCAAGCGTTACAACTGGCGCGCGCTCAGCAGCGGCCTGGCTTTGCCTGCGCCGATCATGATTTTGAGCGGCGCTGCCTCGCCTGGAAACAGCGTTTGCAGCAGCTGATCAAAACTCGCCAAGCCAGCTAACGCATCTCATTTCGAACTCGGTATACTGCGCCCTGGTACTGCTTTTCTCTGAGATAAACCGCAATGAAGACAATATACATTCCCGTCGGCACGGTGACGGGGACGGCGCAAGCCGTTGCTGATCAAGTCGCTTCAGCATTGACAGAACAGGGCCATCAGGTGGTCGTCGATGCTGCGCCATCTATCGCTCATCTGAATGTTCAAGCCTTTGATGCCATATTGGTGGTGACGGCCACCACCGGGCAAGGCGATATTCCCGACAATTTGCTGCCGTTTTACAGCGAGCTTGGGGATGTATTTCCACTGCAAACGGGCAAGCCGTTTGGCGTGATCGCGCTGGGTGACAGTTCTTATATGAATTTCTGCGGTGCTGGGGAGAAAATGGAAGAGCGGTTGTTCGAGCTGCAGGCCGTGGCTCCGGTACCTAAGGTCACGATTGATGCGACGGAAACCGTCACGCCCGATGACGATGCGCTGTTTTGGCTAAAAGAGTGGATTGAAGTGGCGTTAGCGAGCTGATTTCATATTTTGCAGCAAATTGTGCAGATAATTGATGCGTTGGCGCTCGCTGAACGGTGTTTGATTTTGTTCAAACTGCTCGCGAGCGTCACTAACGCGCTGCAGCGCATTGATCGTTGCTTCGCTATTGCCGGTATCGCTGTTGTCGGCGCTGATGATGGCCATGGAGTTCAGCGCTTGGCCCTGTAGCAAGCCGTATTGCTGCAGTCGTAATTGAAAGTCTGCCAACTGTTGTTTGGGCAGCGCTTCAACGTTGAACTCACTGGCAACGGCACTGACCATGATGGCACGTGTCGAAAACCGGTAATCCTCGGGTTTCAACTCCTCGTTGGTTTGAGTGGCATCACTTGCAGTGGGCGCCAGTGGTGAACTGGTGGGTTGATTCTGCAAGTAACTGGTCAGTGCGCCCAGTTGCATAATAGGCTCCGATCGATCAAGGCTAACGTTCTATAAGCACAGACCATGCCATGCCTTTAATGCCAGGGAACATGAGGCCTGCAGCGGTGTTGATGAGGTACCTAGCTGACTTGGCGGCAGGGTGTTGCCGCCAGCGCGTCGAAATGTAAGCGACGAAGAGTTTGGGTCATTTACGAATTAGTACAAATGTACCTGTGAAAGCGGTATCTATTCGCTGTTCTATGCGGATAATTGTCAGACAAAATAATCATCATATACAGCGGGAGCAGAGAGTATGGGCGTGACTGATAACGTCGCCTTGGCCAATGGAAAGCTATTGCAATACCAGGGACGAAAAGCCAGTCGCGTGAAAAGCGAACAACGTCGCCGTCTGATTTTAGAAGCGGCTTTGCGCATCATTATTTCAGAAGGTGTGCGCGGTATTCGCCATCGCGCTGTTGCCAAAGAAGCGGGGGTGCCGCTGGCAGCGACCACCTACTATTTCAAAGATATCGATGAACTTATTATTGATACCTTCACCTTGTACACCGAAAAAGCGCTGATGGTGGTCAACGATTTCACCGAGCAGTTTTATCAGCCGTTTTTGCAGGGCATTTCCAGCTCAGATTTGCGCACCCGCGATGGGGCCAACAAGATTGTGTCATCACTGGCGTTTCAATTGCGAGGATACATAGAAAATCAGACCGGCGTTGAGCGTGACATGCTGATTGTGGAACAAGCTTTCCGCTACGAGGCAGTGCTCAATGAGCGAGTACGTGAATTGGCGTTAATGCATCGTCAGGCTTTGTACTCGAAAGCGGTGGAGTTTTTGCAGTTGGTGAATTCGGATTCACCAGAGCAAGATGCCGATATCCTATTGGCTATGATCCAAGCGTTGGAATACGGCACCTTGTTATCGGCTCAGCCCGATTACGATCATATTGAACAAACGTTAAAGCGTTATTTGCAATTGTTGGTTCGTGACTTTATTAGCGCTTAAGGTGATAACCGAAACGCTCCAATACGCCGACCATAACGTGCAGCTCTGCTGAGCTCAGGCGATTGATCTGATAGCAATGCTCGCATAAAAATGGGTGTTGCTGCGTTAAGGTAGCGACGCTGACATCAGTATCCATTTTACAATGCTGGCAAGTGATAGGGACTAACACCCGTTCAGACATAATGGTGCTGATGTGATCGTCCTGATGCGCGTACTCAGCTCGCAATGGTTGATTCATACTTTACCTGATTCCCTGCCGGATCCCCGGAATGCTAAACAACTGTTAAGAGCGTAGCAGGCACGCCACAAGTGCCTGTATCTTCACCCTGCTTTCTGGTGACGTTTTGTAGCTCTTTGGCTTGCTTTGATACTCCAAAGTAATAGGAGTGTAGTACATGTGTAACAAAAAAGAACATTAGGGGGTGAATCAGGCCAAAATCAACCAAAAGGATGGTGCTGTCACACGTATTTTAAGTGACTAATTTGCCAGCAAGGCTTGCTCATTGCTGCCTTGTAACCAATCTGTAATCGACTCGGCTATGGCCAAGCTGGCGGTAAGCCCTGGGCTTTCGATACCGAACAGGTGTACGAAGGCTGGGCAGTCTGTGCGACTGAACTCAACCTGAAAGTCTTTTCCGGGCATTGTGGCGTCCGAAAGCTTGGGACGAATGCCACTGTAATCTGGCTGCAAACGCGACCAATCCAACGTCGGTAAGTAGCGTTTGATGGCGCTGACGAACTGCTGCTTAGCCGTTAAGTCCACCCGATAGTCGTCAAGGTCTGATTGATAGTTGACGTCGGGGCCGAACTTTAACTGGCCGGATAAATCCACTGTGGCATGAATACCGAGCCCGGTTAAATTTGCGTCAGGGAGAGGGTAAACCAGATGGCTCACTGGGCTGTGACCGTGATAACGAAAATACTGGCCACGACAGGGATATAACGTCGGGATACGCTCTGAGCTAAGCTGGCAACGTTGAGCAACCTTTTGTGCATGTAGCCCGGCACAATTGATGAGAACTCGGCTGCGCAGCGTAAAGCTCTGTTCGCCGGACTGCAGCCTTAGCGTCCAGCCTTGCTGCTGTGCGTTCGCTTCAATCAGTCGGCAGCGATATTGAATGTGCGCTTGTTGCTGCAATGCCAGCGCTTCTAGCCGCTGCATAAAGGTGTGGCTATCGACGATGCCGGTGGTGGGTGATAGCAAGGCTGCTTGTGCACTGACACAGGGTTCTAGTTGCTGCAGTTGCTGCTGATTTAATTCCTGTAACTCGACACCCGTAGCCGTGCCGTGGTTATAGAGGGCTTGCAGCTGATCCATCTGGTCGGGCTGCGCTACGATCAGTTTGCCCAGGGCGTGAAAAGGGACCTTGTAGCGTCGACAGAACTCGTACAACAGCTGTTTGCCGCGTAAGCACCAGCGCTGTTTTAGCGAAGCGTGGGGATAATAGATGCCGGCATGAATCACTTCGCTATTGCGGCTACTGGTTTCTTCGCCCATGTGTGGGTGCTGTTCAATCAGTAACACGCTCTGTTGTTGTGACAGGTAGTAAGCCGTGGCCAGGCCGACAACACCCGCGCCAATAATTACTGTGTCAAAGTCATGGTCATGCATGTCGAAGCCGCCTGGAGAGTCAGCAAAAATAGCGTGCAGCATGGTATCCCAGTTTTATTTGGATAGCAGCGAACGGCAATATGAAGACGCTACGAATCGCCTGTGATTGCTTGCGGAGCTCCATCGTCTGCTCGCTAAAGTCAGGCGGTAATCCGTATCGGTGCTTTGTTCTGGAATAAGGAGCGAGTAACATAGGCGCGCCTAATTTGAGGGGGTCTGAATGAACGCCGCTGAGTTTGAAAACATTGCTATGGCGATTGGTATTCCGCTGCTGATCGGCTTTATGCTGTTTATTATTTACGATTTAGGTAAACGTTCGAACGCTGGCAAGTGGGGTATGTTCGTACTGTTCTTCGCACTGGGGTTGGGGATGCTGGGTTTCATCGTCAAAACCGTGCTGGTCGAGTTTATGGACTTGTAAGCTCTCTCGGCCATCTTTCCTACTTTTAGGTCTCTCGCGGCACATTGTTGACTTTGTAGCCGCCCCGCTCTGTGAAATGTCTGTTTCGCCATGGTGGATACTGTGGTTGTTGTCTATATGTTAATCATTACCTGCGTGCCGGGCAGTGTGCTCGAGTTGGATTTTGTCGCAGGGCGAAACTCAGGACGCTTCAATAACAATAACTGACAGAGCGGGGTGCGCCATGGCGTTAACGCTGCAGAAGCTACAAGATCAGCCCGCCAATGTGTCACTGGTGCCAGTACCGGAGACGTTATCGTCTGGAGCGAGGCGCCGCGTGTATTTGTGCAACCTACCGGATGGTACTGACTCGCTGGCGGGCTTTACCCCGCAAATTAAAGAGCTCATCCTCGATGCACTTCCAGTGGCGGATATGGTGTTGGCACGCCAGGAGCAATATCGCGACTGGCCGCTCTACCTGTTCTTTATTAACCCAAGATTGAGTGCCAGCTATAACGCCAGCTTGTTATCGCGCTTTTTGGCAGAGCAACGTCATCAGCCTGGCTGCTTGGCACCGGTGGCGGCCAGCCACGCTGCCGTGGTGCACAGTTTCCGTCTGCTGGCCAGCACTCCAGGGGATCATGATCGATTCCGGCAAATGGCGTTGTTGTACCTGGGTGATACGGCCAATCAGAGAGCCATGCAACGCTTCAGCCAGCAGATGGGTATGGCATTTAGATTTCAGGCGCTTTACTGATCTGTGCCGTGACTTAACTGTCAGCTGCAGCGTACACTGGGAGTATGGTTAAGGAGATCGCGTATGCCCAATGACAGCCTGAAACAGCAACTCGAGCAACTGCATGAAACACTGCAGCAGCAGCCTGAACTCAATGACAGTGATCGTCAGCTGGTGAAGCAGATCGCCCAGGATATTGAACAAATGGGGGTTGCGGATGATGATTTGAGCGAGCGCATTCGCCAGCAGGCGGTGCAGTTTGAGCAGCAACACCCGGCGATCGCAGAGGCGCTGCGACAAGTGATGGACACGCTGGCCAGAATTGGAGTCTGAGCATGAGACACATGCCTACGCTGACGGAAGTCATGACCGCCTTTCCTGTACACGTCGATGAAAAGGATTCAATCGCTGCCTGTGCTGAGGTCATGAAAGAGCATCATTGTCATCATCTACCGGTTTTGCGTGGACATGAGCCGGTTGGCGTGTTGAGCACTCGGGAAATTGAATTGGCGCGTCAACCGGGCACACGCACCGCCGACTTGGTCGACTTGACCGCAGGAGACTTGTGCCGCCAGTTCGATAGCGTGGATTTGCATACCCGGCTGGATGTGGTGCTGGATAACATGGCCGACCAAGGCGAGGACGCTGTCCTGGTGATGCGCCAAGGGCGCATGGCCGGTATTTTAACTAGCCAAGATGTATGTCGATCTTATGCCGCTTGGCTCAAGGATCATTATCTACCGACGGACGATCCGGAAATCGCCTAACCATGGCCGATATTTGACCTGTGAGCCATCGCCACATCGCAGGTCAAATTGTCCGCAATGCACAGTTGTGGTTCCTCTTTTTTGAAATGTGCTTGAAGTTGGCGCACTTTTCAGACCTCTGGCGGTCTTTTTCGCCGAAATACAGGCTTTTTGATGTTGGTATGCTCCTTGCCATTCCTTAGCAACGGAGGAACCTGCCATGTACAAAATTGCTGATATAAACGACTACCGCGCCACTGCCAATGTGACAGCCGATACTGCACCACAGTGGATGTCGGCGGTGACGCACATACTCGAGCATCGTTCACAAGACGATGAGTGCTTAGAACAATTGCTGCAACTGCTGGCGCAGCATTGTGGATTGAGCAATGTTTCCGTGGCCGTGCCAGAAGCCAGCCGTCGCTTTAAGGCGCGCTTTTGCACCACCGGGGTTGTCAACGGTGTGTACAGCTTCGCTGTTCAACACGCTCTGTGCCGCCAGTTTGAGTCGGGTGAATGGTTGGCCATTCGTGACGGACAAGAGCGGCCGGATGTGTTTGAAGCAGGGCTCCATTCGCTGACTGCTCAGCATCGCTGTTTATTGGTTCCTATTACATTGCGACAGACTGTATTAGCGGTGCTGGTGATGGACGTTCGCCAATACAACGGTGCATTTGATGCGGCAACGGTACGCTACTTTGCAGTGCAGATGGCCAACCTAATGGCTACGCAAGTGGTGCCGAATTTCACCACCCTGTATGCAAGACCGTATCAGCGGGTACAAGAAAACGAAATCGACGATATCCGCTCTGCCATCGAACGTTGCAATGGCAATAAAACCATGGCGGCACGTGTGCTGGGCTTAACGCCGCGACAACTGCGGTATCGCTTGGCCAAATTGGAAGCGCTGCCACAGTCATCATAGTGTCATTAGTGTGCTGTCAGACTTGGCTTTTTTCAGGTCTGACACACAGTTATGTCTGCACTTCGACTCGCGGTTGTTACGGAAACCTACCTGCCAGATGTCAATGGCGTAGCGCATTCATTGCACCAACTGTTGTCTGCTTTGGACAGTGACCGGGTTGAGGTGCGTTTGTACCGGCCCAAGCCACGCCAATCTTGGGTTCCTTCATTACCAGAACACTGGTGCCGTGGTATTCGCATACCTATGTACCCTGACTTACAGTTGGGAGTGCCGCGCTGCGGTTGGCTCAAGCAGTGCTGGCAAAAGTGGCGCCCGGATGTGGTGTACATCGCCACCGAGGGGCCGCTCGGCTACAGTGCGTTGCGGCTTGCCAAGCGACTGAGTCTTCCTGTCATCAGCGCATTTCATACCAATTTTCATCGATACAGCGATTTTTATGGGTTGTCTTGGATACATCCACTGACCCTGACCTGGCTGCGACGATTTCACAATCAGACCTTGGCCACTCTTGTTCCGTCTCACGACACGGCACATAGCCTTCATCGTGCCGGTATTCATGGCTTGCAGGTGTTGCCCCATGGTGTTGATTGCCAACGCTTTCATCCAGCGCACCGCTGTGGCTCCTTGCGCCAGCAGCTCGATGGTGAAGTGATGCTGTACGTAGGGCGCATCGCGGCGGAAAAAAACATTCCCGTGGCGCTGAACGCGTTTCGCGCATTACAGCAGCGCCGTCCGCAGCTACGGTTGGTGATGGTGGGCGATGGGCCGTTGCGGGAGCAACTTCAGCAGTGCAACCCGGACGTTCTGTTTACGGGTGTCCTGAAAGGTGAAGAGCTGGCTCGGTATTATGCCAGCGCCGATGTTTTTGTCTTTCCCAGTCAAACCGAGACGTTTGGTCTGGTCACGCTGGAAGCCATGGCCAGTGGCTTGCCGGTGGTGGCGTACGCCAGTGCGGCAGCGCAGCAGTTTGTGGTCAGTGGTGAGAGTGGCGAGCTGTCCGCAGACGCATCTGCCGACGGCTTCGGGGCGGCGTGCGAGCGCATGTTAAATCAAGATCTAAGCAAGGCCGGGCAGGCAGCCAGGGCCATGGCAGAGCAGTTGAGTTGGGTTCATATTGCACAGCAGTTTGAGGCACTGCTAGAGCAAGTGATACAGCATCCAAATGGCACGCCCGCTCGCTCTGTTCATTCCATGGTATGAGCTTTGCAGCTCCATGAGTCACATCTCATTGGGGAGCCGGTCATGGAGTTCAATCGTCAGAACATCGCACTGTTGCAAAAGATCAAACGTCTGGCCAAAGACGAGCAAGGTGCAGAGATTCATTTTGATTCACTCACCCTGGAAAATGATCTTCGAGTCTTGGTCAGCAGCGGCGTCAGTGCTGATCTGCTGGCGTTGGTTGAAGCGTTCTTACCTACCCGAGAACCTGACCCTGCATTAACTCAAGAGCCTCGTGTTTATCGCGGCAGCCCGCAGTTGGTAGATGATCGTCCACGAACGGCGAAGCGTACGCAGCGTGTGTATCGTGGCCAGGTGGTCTCTGCCTAGTGCACTGCCGCAGCGCAAGGCATGTCATCGTGAACCGGCATGGGGCGGGCACTCTGCTGTGAAGCTAGACTGACAGCAAAGGAGTGACATGGAAGGAAAAGGGTGCCTCGCCAACGACTGAAGCACTACCCCATATCGGTGGCAGCAGGACTGATGGTATTGGTCTTTGTGCTGGCTTTGTTTTCTCACAGCAGCGGCCAAAGCCAACATTGGCTGAGTCGCCTGGATTATTTGCTGTTTGATGTGCGCTTTCAGTGGTTGGGTGCGCCTGTGGTGGCCGCGAGCAGCGACCATCGCATCGTAATCGTAGATGTTGACGAGGCTTCCTTGGCTGAAGTCGGACGCTGGCCTTGGAGCAGGGCGCGCTTAGCTCAACTAGTTGACCGCTTGGCGGATGCTGGCGCGGCTGTGGTGGCGTTTGATGTGGTGTTTTCAGAAGCGGAGGCCAACCCTCTGGATCAAGCCGCCGAACGTGCCCAACAGATAAATATTCCTTTTGTTCTGCCAACTTGGCGTGCAGAGATTGATGCCGATCTAACCTTTGCCCGCAGTATTGGTGCTATGGATACCGTGCTGGGGTTCTTTTTTCTTGATCAAAGTGTGCAACACGGGGTGTTACCGCGACCTTTGCAGCAATGGTCCGTGGAGCAAAGCCAAAACACCATTCACATCAGCAAGCCAGGTTTTGCTGCCAATATCGAGGTACTGCAAAACAGCGCTCAGCATGCGGGGTTTGTGACCACATTTGTAGACGGGGATGGCGTTGTGCGCCGCTCTCCGATGCTGATTGCGCATCAGCATGCTCTCTATCCATCACTGTCGCTGGCAACAGTAATGACGTATTTGCTGGTTGACGATGTTGGCATTGCTTCCGTGCCGGTGGGTGAATTATCGGCGCTGCACCACTTGCATTTGTTGGATCAGCACATTCGTACCGATGCCGCAGGGCGAGTGATTGTGCCTTTTCGGGGGAAAAAAGGCAGTTACGTCTATGTGTCTGCAGCGCAGTTATTGGCTGGTCAGGTGGACAGCGAGATTCTGGAGGGCGCTATTGTCCTGGTGGGAACATCGGCTCAAGGGTTGGCGGATTTGCGCACCACACCGTTGCAAACTCAATATCCCGGTGTTGAAGTCCACGCCAACCTGATAGATGGCCTGTTGCAAGGGCAATTTCCCTACCGCCCTGACTGGGAGGCTGGTGCCTTGTGGGTGCAGACGGTATTGGTTGGCTTGCTGTTGTCATTTTTACTGCCGCGGTTAAGTCCGGTCCTTACCGTGGCGCTTTGTGTTGCCTGTGTTCTGTGTGTTGTTGCCCTCAATTATTACTGGTGGGCAACACATGGGCTGGATATCCGCTTGGCCATTCTGCTATTGCTCATTTTTTTATTGATGCTTATGAGCTTGGCCGATGGCTTTCGTCGTGAGTATCTATCGCGGCGGCGGCTAAGAGGGATGTTTGATCAATACGTCCCCCCAGCCCATATCGAACATATGATGGCCGACCCACAGCAATATCAGTTTGACGGTGAAAGCCGCACACTCACCGTATTGTTTAGCGACATTCGCAATTTCACCCGTATATCGGAGCAACTGAGCGCGAGTGAATTAAAGCAGCTGCTAAACCGGTATTTCACCCCCATTACTCGTTTGATTTTCGATCATGATGGCACTATCGATAAGTACGTTGGTGACATGGTGGTGGCGTTTTGGGGGGCGCCCATCGCCGATGAGCGCCATGCGCATAATGCTGTGGCAGCGGCGTTAGCCATTCTGTCGGTGACAGAAACCTTGAGTCGTCGTTATGAGCAACAAGGGTTACCGGCCATTCGTGTCGGTATCGGTTTGAATACCGGCATTATGAACGTTGGTGATATGGGGTCAGCGTATCGTCGGTCATATACAGTATTGGGCGATGCGGTGAACTTAGGGTCTCGATTAGAGAGTATTACTAAATACTATCAGGTGCCGATTCTAGTCAGTGAATATACACGCCAACAAGCACCAGAGTTTGTTTATCAGCTGGTGGACTGCATTCAAGTTAAAGGTAAGGAGCAAGCGGTTAGAGTGTATCGCCCCTTGTGCCACAGAACGCAGCTGAATGACAACATAGAAGAGCAACTGGCAAAGCAGCAGCATGCTTATGGGCTTTATTTGGCGCGTCAGTGGAATGCAGCGGAGCAGGCATTTTCGGTTTTAGCCGACCTATACCCAACTTGTCGGTTTTATAACTTGTATGTTCAGAGGTGCAGAGAGTTTATTAGCCAGCCACCAGAAGAAGGCTGGAATGGTGTCTATCACCATTCCAGTAAGTAGCGTTAACGGCGGTTTTGCAATGGCCAAACAACGAGACCATCGGCTGTGTTGCCTTGCAAGTCTTGCAAAGAGAAGCCGCCCAGAAAATCACTGGCATCTGGGGCGATCAGTACACCACCAAATTCACTTGATTCTAAATTGAGCGCGCCACCATTGTGATCGCCTTTAAGCAACAGCATGTTCAACATGGCGGCATTTTGCCGATCGTACTCGATATTGCCGTTAAACTCGATCTTCCAGGCATCGGCAGCACCAAATACGGCCGCTAACTTGCCGTCAGAAATCTGTCCGTTATCGAAGTTCAGGGTAAAGCGACCGTCTACTTGCGAGAGTGTTTGTCCTTCGCCATTAACGCCGATGAAACTCGCTCCGGCTGCATCGGATGAAAAGTCTACTGTGCCGTAAAGGCCAGCCATGTCTGTCGCGCGAATCGGGGTTGCTGTCACCCACAGAGCGGTCTCGGCGCGGCTGTCGACCACATCAGGGTTAGATATATCAGGGTAGGATTGTACCGGTTGTTCAGTCGTACCAGCCCAAATACCCCATTCCACACCCGGTAAAGGCGTATCGCGCTGCACGCTGGTGCCAGCATAGCGAATGACTTCCGTGCTGTTACCCTCATTGGTGGTATAAAAAACCGGCTCAGCGTCATCTATAACGATAGCGATACCACCGGCTTGTTCGCCGCGTGACAATACAGCGCCGATGCGATCACTTTTTAGGAACACAGCATATTCTTGATCGCTGAGACGAAGGTCGGCTGATGTCGGTGGCTCAGGAACGGTTGGTGTGTCTGGATCACCGCCAGAGGAGGTGCCACAATCAGCCGGTGCATTCGGGCGTGAGCAGGCATCGACGATGTTGTTGTCTTTATCAACAATTTCGATATTGGTATCGGTTGCGCCTTCTTCTTCACCCTCAAGAGGATTAAGAGCCGGTTCTTCCGTGGTGGCCTCGGCGACAGTCGGAGTAGTGGATGTACCATTACCATCCGAGTCGATGGCATCGGATGAAAGCGTATCTGAGCTGTCTGCAGCCATATCAGAGCCATCGGCTGTCATTTCTGTGTCGTTAATCATATCAGTCGACTCATCGTTGCTTGCTAACTCGCGATCGCTGGCCGACTCAGTATTGGAGGTTTTGGCTTCAGGCTGAGGAGCGGCAGTCTCAGTGCCGCTATTGTCATCATTTGCAGCCAATTCTGCTTGGTTGGAAACGTCATCCGCGGTTTCGCTGGCTGTGGTATCGACTAGGTCGGTATCGGTAAGAGCTGCATCGTTATCATTCATAGATACGGACACGCTCTCATTGTCTGCCGGGGATTCTGAATCATCACGATTGTTGTCTGATGCAGGTGCGCGGGCTGTACTTCTGCTGCGGTTCATGGTGCGCGGTGTCGTATCCTGTAGCTCAGTGGGTGGAGCTAACAAGCCACTAAAGCCACTTTCATCCAATACGGCGAAATTGAAATCTGCCCCGGCTCCCAGTTCAAACTGACCGATGTCTGAAGACAGCGCGATAGCCCCTTCCCAGACACCCGCCAGTAAGGCTTGTTCTTGCAGCATGATGCTGTACAAGGTGCCGCGAATTCCGATGCTGGCGACGGGCGTTCGTACTTCGTAGTCGCTTTTGTCACCCTTGCCAATGGAGCCGGTTAGCGTACGGAAACCGCCTTCAACCAGCTCCATCAAAATGGTGCCGCCGCTTTCGCCTGGTGTGACTTGATAGGTACTTATGCGCAGTTCGGTATTGGGCTTGAGTGCCAGCAATGCGTTGTCAACGAAACGAATCTGAACTTTGCCATCTGCGGCGGTACGCAATGTATCGGTGACATACACCGGATCTCGTCTGCCAAGAGACCGTGCGGCCCCTTCTGCATCGATGGCGGTAACATCGCCACGGACCATAATCACACGGCCTGCTAACTCAGAGGCCTGAGCAGGCACCCAAGCCAGCAGCAGGGTTAAAAATAGGACTCTGTTCATTCTGATATACATAATCGCCTCCAGATACTGCGTCAGAATGACAGCGCTATGCCGGTTTCAAACAGGGAACGCTGGTATTCGTATACCTCGACGTTACTGCTGCTCTCGACCAAGCTGAGTTGAAAAAACATGCTCATCGTTGGGAGCAGCTGGCGGCTGTACCCAAGCGCGAACTGCGTGAGGTCTTCTTCGCGTGTTACCCCTGGGGCAAAGACGTTTTTGTCCGACAGTGGATTTTGATATTGCTGATGCTGATACAGTGCCATGCCATACCACTGCGCTTGACGACTGATGGCATATTGAAAGCTCCAGCTGGCGCTGAAACTGTCTCGCGCCAGGGAATCATCATCACCTATATCGGTTCTGATTGACCCTCTGAGCTGCTGCATGAAGCGTTGGTGGCTGTAGTTTACACCAAACTCGAGCTCTCCCTGCAGCAGATTCAGTGCCGAGTTACGCTGGTTGTTTTGCTGTTTAAGACCTGCGGTCGTGGTCCAGGCCCAGCGCTCGGAAAATGCTGTGAGCCACTCGCCTTCAGCGCCAATCTCGTCTTGGTACGACTCACCACCTAGATGATACTGGCGATATTGACCAGAAACGCCAAAAGAGTGTGAGCCGCGCATCACGCGCCAGCCGACATCGGCGTAGGCGCTGTTTAGGTCGTAATCGTTGTTTAGACCATTGTCTTTACGACTGGCGCCAAAGCGCACATCAATGCCGCTGCGCTGGCTCAGTGGGTACAGATATTGTGCGTGGCCTCTGAGCTGATAAAAGCCGCTGTCACTGGCGCGCTGATCTTCGCTAAGGATCGCTGTTAGCTGGCCGTCGAGTAATTGAATACGATCTTCATCGGTCGCAGCATTGATGTTGCTGTCGTAGCCCGCAGATATGCTCACGCCGGCTTGCCACTGCGGCTGGTTCTGCTCACGACGGCGCTCTATGCGATTCAGGAACTGCTCGACGGTGCTCACGACGCGCTCAGGTGGTTGGGAATCCAGGGCACGACGGAACTCGCGCTCCGCACCATCCAAGTTGTCGAGATAAAAGTGCGCCCTCGCCAATTCCAGCCGATAGCGGATGACGTCAGGGTAGGCGCTGATCAGTCGCTCGAACACAAACAGTGCCTCTTGATAATGGCCGGTCTGAGCGGCACTAAAACCATAGTAAAAATCAAATGCTGGATCGCCTTCGTACGCCAGAAGCTGCTGCTGAGCGACGGCATACGCGTGTTGATATTGTCCTTGCTCAACAGCACTGCGCAGTACCAGTAACGGGTCTGCTTGCTGCTGCGGATCATTGCTCTCGTCGGCTGATGCTGTCATGCCTAGGCACCATGCCAAGGCGACCATCACTGCCTTACGAGTCGTGGGAAACAGTCCACGCTTCATAACTCTCTATCCACAATCGGAGAATACTGCATCTTAGTGTGCCTTGTTATTCGCGAATTGCCACTTTTACCGCACATTGACATCCCGACTATCTGGGAAATGAGCAAGGGATGGGCCAAAACCATGTACTCCTTATGGTCTTTTTGATGTGAATCAAGCCACCTTCGTGTCTGCACCGGCGGGCCGAAAACGGCTTGATCCAAATCAACCGTGGCCGCTGCAGGCTTGTTATGTTGAGTGCATATCAACGACGGCCGCTCACTGTTAGCGCTCGTCAGCTGGCGGCAACATCGACACAGAGGTAAGCGCTATGTTTATGGATGAAGTGGTTTTATCGGGTTTAATTATTGTCGGTCTAACCTGTGCATTTTTTGGTGGTGTGTATTGGGCGGTGAAAAAAGACATCAGCAAGCACGGCACCGGAGAGTAATTGCTAGATCGTTCTAGCCGTCGGCGTAAACGCAGTGACGTCGACGTAGCAGTCTGATTCTGCGCTGAGTACCTTGCCTCTGGGCCCGGCAGTATTGCCTGTGGCCCTTTTTTATTTACTGATGCCCTGCCAATACTATGGCACTGATGTTTTCGCGCCTCAGTAATTCTTGTAGCTGCTCTAGGTCCTGGCCTTCTTTCACCGGCCCAATCCTAACACGATGAATTGGCCTTTGCTCACTTGGCTTATGCTCTGCAATGGTGACTGGCCAGCGTTGTTGTAACGTCGTCTGCAGTCGCTGCTGCAGTCGTGCCGCTGCCTGTGCATCGCTGAGTGCTGCCACTTGCAGCCAGCGAACACTGTGTGGCTCCGGGGGCTTGAGAACCTCTATGCGCACCGGCGCGGTGCCTTGTTTGTGCATGTCCAAGCGTTTGGCGGCAACATAAGATAGGTCGATGATTCGGCCTTGGTGAAATGGTCCGCGATCGTTCACTCTGACCACCACGTTGGCACCTGTGTCGAGGCGTGTCACTCGCACGTAACTCGGTAGTGGCAGCGTTTTATGCGCAGCGGTAAAAGCGTAAACGTCGTAAGTTTCGCCGTTGGAGGTCTGATGGCCGTGAAATTTCATCCCATACCAAGAGGCGATGCCTTCTTCGCTATAAGGATGCGCCTCGCGCATGACCTGGTAGCGTTGTCCAAGCACCTCATAACTATCCGGATTGCCAAGCACGCTGCGCGGCTCGGTTTTGGGGGTCGGCTCAGTGAGCTGTTGCCAGCCCTCTTTAGGCGGCGGGGTGAAGTCGTGTTGGTGTTGATAACGCGAGGTGGCACATCCAGTTAGTATCAGCACCAGGGCGGCCAAGGCCGCCCATTGTGTTGTCATTGCAGAGCCTCGCTGAGCTGGAACACCGCCATCGCATACAGACGGCTGTGGTTATAGCGAGTGATGACGTAAAAGTTGTGCGCACCTAGCCAGTATTCCGTTCCTTGCTGAGCTTCCAGTTGCATCAATGTGGCGTCGGCGTTGTCGGCCACTTGATCGTCAATCGTTACTCCCAATGCACGGAACTCACCGGCGCTAAAACGCGGTTTTAGCTTGCTGTTGATCATATCGGCGGGCACCTTTTTAACGTCGGTAACCGGCACTGTGATCAACTCTCCCGCACGCCAACCATGGCGCTTAAAGTAGTTCGCCACACTGGCAATGGCATCTTGTGGGTTGTTCCACAGGTCGCGTTTGCCGTCGTGGTCGGCATCGACGGCATAGCTCAGGTAGCTGGTGGGAATAAACTGGCCATAGCCCATGGCTCCGGCGTAAGAGCCTTTAATGCTCGCTAGGTCCAGCTGCTCTTTTTCGGCCAGCGCAAAAAATGCTTTTAATTCGCGCCAAAATAGCGGGCGCTTGGGGTAATCAAAAGCCAGAGTGGCTAAGGAGTCGAGTACGCGATAGCTTCCTTGGCGCTGGCCGTAATAGGTTTCAACGCCGATCACAGCGGCAATAATGGCTGGGTCAACGCCGTATTTTTGCTGCGCTGCCTCGAGCTCTTTGGCGTAGGTTTGCAGGAATTGTTTGCCTTGCTTGATGCGGCTGTCGGTCAAAAAAATCTTACGGTATTCGTGCCACTCCAAGCGCCGCTCTGCTGGACGTGAAATTGCCTCCAACACGGAATCCATGCGTTCGGCTTGCGATAACCAGTGGCGGGCGGTATCGGCCGAAATGCCATATTCGGAGTGCAGCTCTTGGGTAAATTGTTCGAATTTAGGGTGTTGGTCATAGGCCGCCTGGGCGCCCAATGAAGTCAAGGACATGGCCAATAGTGCAGCACGTACGCGCATTGTGTTTTCCTTTTTAGCGTTGTCGATGGCTTGCCATGGACATCAGCAGGCCAAATGCCAGCATCAAACTGACGACCGATGTGCCGCCATAGCTCACCAGAGGTAAGGGTACTCCGACAACCGGTAAAATACCGCTGACCATACCAATGTTTACGAAAACGTAGATGAAAAAGGTCACTGCCAGTGAGCCAGATAGCAGCCGAGCGAACAAAGTGTCGCAGCGAGTCGACAAATACAAGCCGCGCAAAATGATCAGGCAGTAAAGTGCCAGCAGCATCAGAACACCCGCTAACCCTAATTCTTCAGCCAATACGGCGATAATAAAGTCGGTGTGGCTTTCCGGTAAAAATTCCAGCTGCGACTGGGTGCCGTGCAGAAAACCTTTGCCATCAATACCACCGCTGCCGATGGCGGTTTTCGATTGAATGATATTCCAACCTGCGCCGAGCTTGTCGCTTTCAGGATTCAGAAAAGTGAGGACGCGCTGCTTTTGGTAATCGTGCATGACAAAAAACCACATCAGCGGCGCCGATGCGGCCACCACCGCCACCATCGAACCGATCAGCCACCAGGACATGCCAGCAAAAAACAGCACCAAAAGCCCTGAGGTACCGATCAAAATCGCGGTGCCCAAGTCAGGCTGCTTGAGAATCATCACAGTTGGAATGGCAATGATGCACAACGCCTTAAACAGATCGATCAATCGCGGCGGTACTGAGCGTTGCGCCATAAACCAAGCAACGGTCAGCGGCAGTACCAGCTTGACCAACTCGGATGGCTGAAAGCGCGGAAGCCCTGGAATGGCCAGCCAGCGCTGTGCACCTTTGGCTCCGACGCCGACCAGCAATACAGCCGCCAGCGCCATCAAGCCGACGATAAAGGCCCAAGGGGCGACACGCTCATACCAACGCGGAGGAATCTGCGCGGCAATGCCGAGCAAGGTAAAACCGATGCCAAAGTGAATGGCTTGGCGCGTGACCATGCCCCAGTCGCGCCCACTGGCGCTGTACAGCAGCACCAAGCCTGCACTGCACAACAGCAGTAACAGCAGCAACAGGGGCAAGTCTAAGTGGATCCGTGCAAACCAGGCTTTGCTGCGCTGGAAGCCCTGCATGGAGCCACTGCTGATGCTGCGGTGAAAATCGGTACTGGCCACTAACCCTGATCCTCCGCCAAGTACTGGTTGATCAACGCTTGAGCAATCGGACCTGCGGTGGTGCCAGCGGACTCGCCGTTTTCAACGATTACCGCTATGGCAATTTGCGGCTTGTCTACCGGAGCAAAGGCGGTGAACAGCGCGTGGTCACGCAGTCGCTCGGCCAATGCTTCGGAGTCGTATTCTTCGTTTTGCTTGATACCCACCACTTGCGCCGTGCCGGTTTTGCCAGCCATCGGTACTTTTAAGGTTTTACGCAACCGCCAACCGGTGCCATGGGCACCGATGATCACATCTTCCATCGACTTTGCCATGCGCTGCCAACCTTGCGGGTCTTTCAGCTCGATGTCAGGGGGAGGGCTTTGCTCTGGCTCGAAGGCTTCGCCATTGGTGGCAGCCAGTAAGCGCGGTAAGTGCCAGCGGCCATGGGCAGCTAGCACCGCTGTGGCCGTTGCCATTTGCAGCGGTGTCGCCTTCATAAAGCCTTGGCCGATGCTCATATTGACGGTGTCGCCAGCGAACCAGAAGCTACCGCGGTGATGGCGTTTCCACTCGCGATCGGGAAGCAGCCCTGGCAAGGCATTGATGACGTCCACCGAGGTGTCACGGCCAAAGCCGAACTGCCCTAAAAACGGCGACAACTGGTCAATGCCCATGCGCACGGACAGCTCCCAAAAATAGGTGTCACAGGACTCGACCATGGCCTTGTGCATATCGACGGTGCCGTGGCCACTGCGCTTCCAGTCGCGATAGACGCGATCGTAATTGTCGATTTTGAACCAGCCAGGATCACGAATGGTGGTGTTCCAATCGGCAACACCGGACTCTAACAGCGCTAGGCCAACAAAGGACTTTAACGTGGAGGCGGGTGGATACTGGCCGCGTGCGGCACGATCAAACAACGGCAGATCCGGATCGTTGCTAAGGTCGCCATAGTCTTTGTAGGAGATACCGGTCACGAACAGGTTGGGGTCGAACCCTGGGTTGCTATAAAAGGCCAAAATGCCACCGGTATTGACGTCGATGGCGACGGCGGCGCCGCGAAAGCCCTGCATTTCTTGCTGTGCGCGCTGCTGCAGGCGGGCATCCAAGTGCAGGGTTAAGTCTTGCCCTGGAATGGGATCTTGCTGCTCTAGGACCCGAATCACGCGCCCGCGCGCATTGGTCTCAACTTTTTGATAGCCCACTTCGCCGTGCAGAAGGTCTTCGTAGCGGCGCTCTATGCCAATTTTGCCAATATGATGGGTGGCGCTGTAGCGGCGCTTTTGCTCCTCGTCGCTTTCAATGCGGCCCTGGTCTTTGGCATTGATGCGACCCACGTAGCCCAGCACGTGGGCAAAACTTTCGCCCAGTGGGTAATGGCGCACCAGTTGTGCTTCCACCTCTAAGCCCGGCAGGAAAAAGCGATTGACCAAGATTTGTGCAATTTCTTCTTCGTCCAAGCGGTGCCGCACGACCACCGGCTCGTAGGGGCTGCGGCGCAGCTCTAAGCGTTGTTCAAAGGCTTCGCGATCGCGTTCGCTAAGGCCAATCAGTCGCTCAACTTCGGCCAATGTAGTATCGATGTCATCGACTCGTTCGGGCACCAACGTCAGGCTGTAAGAGGGAATGTTTTCTGCCAACAGTACGCCGTTGCGGTCGTATATCAGGCCGCGTGTCGGTGCCACCGGTCGCATGGCGATGCGATTGTTTTCCGACAGATCTTTGTACTTCTCATGCTCGGTAATCTGTAGGTGGGCCATGCGCCACGCCAAGGTGCCGAGCAGCGCCAGAATGATGACCGCCAGTACCAGCGCACGGATCTGAAATAAGCGTTTCTCTGCCGATTTGTCCCTGAACGATGCGTCCATCATGGCAGCTGGCCCGGTTACTTATGGTAGGGGTGGCCCTGGAGTATGCTCCAGGCACGGTACAGTTGCTCGGCGACCACAACCCGCACCAGAGGATGCGGCAGAGTCAGGTTAGACAGTGACCAGCGCTGGCGAGCCAGGGCCAAGATGTCACTGCTCATGCCATCCGGGCCGCCAATCAAGATCGCCACATCGCCGCCTTGCATGCGCCAGTTTTCCAGCTGTTGCGCCAATTGAGGTGTGGTCCAAGGTTTGCCCAACACCTCTAAGGTGACGACGTGATCTTGAGGGCGGATGGCTTTGCGCAGGGCGTCCGCCTCCTGGCGCATGGCCTTCTCTACGCTGCTGGACTTACTGCGTTGCCCGGGTGCGATTTCAACCAATTCCAGCGCGCAGTCGTTAGGGAGACGCTTGCTGTATTCGTTGAAACCTTGCTCGACCCAGGCTGGCATTTTCTGGCCCACTGCCAGCAAACGCAGCTTCATTGCGCCTGGCTTCCCTCACTGTCGTTGGGTTCACCCCACAGACGTTCTAGGTCGTAAAAATGACGTGCCTGGTCGGTCATCACGTGGACCACCACATCGATGAGATCCAGCAACACCCAGTCAGCCGCAGCGCGGCCTTCGGTACCGTTGATCTTCAGGCCGGCGTGCTTGGCTTTCTCTTCAACGTTGGCAATCACTGCAGCGACGTGGCGGTTAGAGGTACCGGTGGCAATGATCATCCAATCGGTCACGGAGGTGCGGCCGCGAACATCCAGAGTCGTGATGTTTTGGGCCTTCATGTCGTCCAGTGCGTCAAACACCAGCGCTTTAATGTCGTCTGTTTGCATTCAGAAGTTATCGATACAGTTGTTGTTGATTAAGGTAGTTCAGCACAGCAGGTGGAACTAAGAAGCTCACATTCTCGCCTTGCTTGAGGGCGCGACGCAAGTAAGAGGAGGAGATATCCAGCTCCGGCCAGTGATGACAGCAGATACGACCGGTGCGGCTGGCCAGAAGTTCAGCCACTTGGCACTGGCGCTGCTCCAGCTGTTGCTCCTGCCAGTGACTGGTGTTTTGCAGCCCCGGACGGCTGACCACCAGCAAGTTGGCTTGCTCTAACAGTGCCAGCGGCTGGTGCCAGTGCTCAAAGCCTTGCCAGGCGTCTTGTCCCATCACCCAGGTAAAAGCCACACCGCTGTGGCGCTGATGCAGGGCTTCCACCGTGATGGCGCTGTAGCTGAGTTCCTCGCGCTCCAGTTCAATACTGCAAGGCACGATGCCATCCAGGCCGGTGCAGGCCTGCTCGAGCATGGCCAGGCGGTGTTCGGCGCTGGCCTGGGGCTGTGGGCGATGTGGTGGTATGCGGTTGGGGATCAGCAATACACGATCAAAACCTAGGTCGCGCAGTTGCACCGCGATTCTTAGGTGGCCGATATGAATGGGATCAAACGTGCCACCCAGCAGCGCCCAATGAGGCGGACTATTTGCGGATTTCACCATTACCCAACACAACGTATTTTTGTGACGTTAACCCCTCCAGGCCAACCGGGCCGCGGGCGTGAATTTTGTCGGTAGAGATACCAATCTCCGCCCCTAGACCGTATTCAAAACCATCGGCAAAGCGCGTTGAGGCATTGACCATCACTGAGCTGGAATCGACCTCGGTGAGAAAACGCCGCGCCAGAGTGTAGTTTTCGGTCACTATGCTGTCGGTATGATGAGAGCCGTGTCGGTTGATGTGGTCAATGGCAGCGTCCAAATCATCGACGATGGCAATCGACAGAATCGGCGCCAAGTATTCGGTGTCCCAGTCTTGCTCGGTGGCGGCAAGCGCATGGCTCAGCAAGGTGCAGGTTCGTTCGCAGCCACGCAGCTCGACATCCAACGCGCGATAGGCGGCTGCCAAATCGGGCAGTATCTGCTCGGCCACTGCTTGGTGCACCAATAAGGTTTCCATGGTGTTGCAGGTGCCGTAGCGGTGAGTCTTGGCATTGATGGCGATGTTGGTGGCTTTGCCCAAGTCGGCAAATTCATCGATATAGACGTGGCAAATGCCATCCAGGTGTTTGATCACCGTCACTTGAGCTTCGCGGCTGATACGCTCGATCAAGCCTTTGCCGCCACGAGGCACGATCACATCGACATAATCTGGCATGGTGATCAAGGCGCCAACGGCAGCTCTGTCGGTGGTGTCGACCACCTGCACCGCTTGTGCGGGTAGTCCCGCCGTTTGCAGCCCTGCACGAATGCACTCAGCCAACGCCCGGTTGGAATCAATCGCTTCTGAGCCACCGCGCAAGATTGCGGCGTTGCCAGATTTCAAACACAAGCTGGCGGCTTCGATGGTGACGTTCGGGCGGCTTTCATAAATGATGCCAATCACGCCCAGTGGCACGCGCATCTTGCCCACCTGAATACCGCTGGGGCGATAGCTTAAGTCGGTGATTTCACCGACTGGGTCGGTTAAGGACGCCACCTGATGCAGGCCTTCCACCATAGTATCGATGCGGGCGTCGGTCAGCTCCAAGCGGTCCAGTAATGCGGCTTCTAGGCCGTTGTCACGACCGCGTTGCATGTCGTTGGCATTGGCTTGCTTGAGTGTCTCGCGGCGGGATTCAATTTCCGCGGCGATGGCCAGCAGCGCAGCGTTTTTGTCCTGACTGGACGCACGCGCCATCGCCCTGGATGCCTGGCGTGCTTGCTGTCCCAGCGTGTGCATGTATTCAGTGACGTTCATCGTAGGCACCTGAAAACGTTAAATGGAAGTCGGTGTTACTGGCCAGCACTCTATGGCGCCTTGGCAACGGCCCTAGGCGTTCAGAGGCGTGTTGGTACGACCTAAAAGTGCGCTAGTATACACCGAAGCCAGCCTCTCGGGGCTGGTGGCAGCTGGGCACGATAACAACAAAAGGCCGCGCATGGAAAAAACACAACTGCACAGTTTGGTCGTACTGCAGGTGAAAATTATCTATTGCCTGCTGGCAGCGCTGGGTTTAAGCGTGATTGCGGTGCTGGATCTACTCGAAAGCAAATACTTGTTTGCCACCGTCGCCGCCAGTTTCTCTTTGGGTTTGGTGGTGTATGCGGGCTACTTGTTATTGCGCCGCAAAAAGCGATCGTCGCCGTATCCTGAATGGCTGTTAGTGGGCTTGCTGTGTGTATTTACCTTGTTTGGCATGCAGGAAAGTGCGCAGGTGGTGCATTGGATCTATTTTGTACCTATTTACTCGTATTTTCTGTTTTCTTTGCGCGTTGCCAGTTACATAACCCTGGTTTACAGCGTGGCCTTGGTGGCGTTGGTGTTGCTGCAGTTTGACCCGTATTTACGGCTGCAAACTTTGTTTACCTACGCTGCGTGTTATGTGTTTTCAGTCATGTACGCCTTGATTAATGAGCATAATGGTCGTGGCATGACGCAAGTGGTGCACACCGACTCCCTGACTCAGGTATACAACGAACACCAATTGCTGCTCGACCTGAATAAAGAAATTACTCGTGCGGACCGCATGCGTTGCGACCTTATGTTGGTGACGGTGACAACACCAGAACGCTGGCAGTGTTTAAAAGTGGAAGATTACGAACAGCGTTTATTGTATTTAGGTCGTCGCATAAAACCCTATTTACGCCCCTACGATACCTGCTACCGCATGCAAAACGACGATTTTATTGTGCTGATGCCGCACAGCGACGAGCAGCAGGCGCAGCAGTTGGCCTCGCAGTTACGCGACTCGCTAACCAATAGTCGGTTGCAGCAGGAAGTGATTGGCATTGCCGTCGAAGCGTATCAACCGGAAGACGATGTCGAAACGCTGCTGCAACGCGTTCAGGGTGGCTCGCTATGAATCTCGATCTATCACCGCAGCAATTACTGCCGCGCTTGCAAGTGCTGGTGTTTATTCTGGCGGCGGTGGCCATTGCGGTATTAATGGTGGATCAATTTCGCCAAGGTCTGTATTCGTTGGTATTGACCAACGCCATTGCTATTCCGGCGTTTTTGTTCAGCGCCATGTTTATTTACATCAATCGTGATCGGCACGGTTATCTGTGGGTAAATTATGCTCTGGTGCTGATTTTGTCGGCGCTGGCGGTGTATCAGTTGCCAGACTATCCGCAGTTAATGATGCATTATCTCTATGCACTGCCGCTGTTCAGTTATTTTTGTTTGCCGATTTTTCATGCCACCTTGCTGAATTTGGCCATTGGCGTACTGATGACGGCCATCATCTGGTTTGACAGTAATACCGCCAACGGCCTGCGTACCGGAACAAATTATGCGCTGCTGCTGGGCTCGGCTTGGTGCTTTGCCTACCTGATTCAAATGAAGTCGCGGGCGTTGAAGCGTTTGTCGCTGACCGACCCGTATTCGGGTGCTTACAACCGTCGCCATTTTGAATCGGTGTTGGAGCGCGAGGTGGCTCGTGCGCAAGCGACATCGGGGCGTTTAAGTCTGATCGGTTTGGAGCTCGACGACTGGCCACAGTGGTTGGATATTCACGGACGCGCTGCGGTATTAAAGTTTTTACCCGAGTTTGTGCATGAGGCGCAGCAACAAATCCGCGCTGGTGATGACGTTTTTCGGTTGGAAAAAGAGCTGTTTGTATTGTTGCTGCCAGGCTGCCCAGAGGATGGCGCCATCGTGCTGATGGAGCGCGTCAAACGTGTATTGCAGCAACACACTTGGAATCCATTTGCCGAGATTACCCTGAGCGCGGCGGCAGTCAGCTGGCAAAGCGATGACACCGCCGAGTTTTTATTAAAGCGTTTGCAGGTCAAATTAACCCAGCAGCGGCGCACCAGCTTGCAGCTGGCCGCCTTTCAGGACTAACGGGCAGGCCTGCATTACGCCTTGGCTTTGATAATGCGCACCATGGTCGGCGTTTTCACTCTGGGGATATCCACCTTTCCGTAGCAGTCAGCTGGGTCAATAACGCTCACCTTGGTGAAACCATCTTGCTCAAACCCAGCGGCAATGGCGTCGTTGCTGCGATAGTGCAATGGCCACTGGCCGCGGGTGAAAAAACCTACCAGCTTTTGCGCCAGTTTGACGTAGCGATAGGATGGGTGCTCGACCAGATCCGGGTACAGGTCGGTGACGTAATACCCCGCAGGGAAGGCCGATAGCGCTGAGGCAATGCGTGCCCATACTGGGCGGATTTGCTCAAGCGCAAAGTAGTTCACCAACCCTTCACTGATGACTACGGTCGGTTGTTGCTTATCCAGCTGTTCTAGCAATGCCTCGATGCTATCTGGGCCTTGCTGCTCGAGAATATTGCACGGCCGCATGCTGTGCTTGGCATTGCTCGTCAGTCGTTCCAGCAGTTTACTTTTGCGCTGCGCCATGGCGGGTAAATCGCTTTCGATGTAAGTCAGCTGTGGGTATTGGCGGTATAGGCGATAGCCGCGCGGTGACAGTCCAGCGGCCAGTTCCACCACCTGTGTCACTCCGTGATGCTCTATCAGCTCACGCAGCTGCGCATCGAGTACCTTGTGGCGCTGCAATAGAAAGATATCGATGTTGGCACCGGCCAAGCGTGTCAGCAGCCAGTTGATGGGGGCCAAGGTGGCGTAAGACAGACGTCCCATGGTAGTGGCAAAGGCTGGGGCAGATAACCCGTGACGCAGCCACACCATACCTGTGTAGTGGGCGCTGATGCTGATTCTGGACGTGTCGGCAGTCTCTGTAGATGTTGTCATGGCAAGAAGCGTTGTTATTGTTGTGATGCACGGCAGAATACCCTGTTCATCATCATCTCTCTATCCTTGCATTTATGTCTGAGCTGTTAGCGTCTTGGAACGCCTTTTTAGCGGGCGCCGACCCGAGCTGGTTGTTGCTGGCCTTGTTTGCCGTTGCCTTGCTAGAGTCCTTGCTGGTAGTGGGGCTGCTGGTGCCGGGGGTGGCGCTGCTGCTGGCCTTGTGCTTGCTGGCGGCAGAGTTGGCAGTGCCTTGGTGGTGGTGGTGGTTGGTGGGCAGTGCCGGCGCCTTTGCTGGCGATACTCTCAGCTTTGCCATCGGCCACTGGGCTGGGGAGCGTTTGCATCGCTGGCCTTACCTGCGCCAAAGGCCCGAAGAGCTAGCACGCGGGCGTGAGTTTTTCCGCCGGTACGGCAGTTGGAGTGTGGCGATTGGCCGCTTTATTGGCCCGCTGCGGCCGATTGTACCGGCCTTAGCCGCGGCGCTGTCGATGCCGTGGCTGACCTTCTTGTGGGTGAATGCTTTATCTGCGCTGGCTTGGGGAGCGGTCTATTTACTGCCACCACTGTGGCTGGGGCAAATGTTGTCGTTGACCGGCTGGCAGATGGTCCTGGCGGTGGGGGGGATGACCCTGGTCGCCCTGTGGCTGCTGCGTCGTTTGCCCCGTGGCTGACCCCCTCAATCTGTGTTACTTATCCTTTATTCGACTTGTTAAACATCCCTCTTCGCGCCTTGGTTGAGGGATTTTCAGCTTATAACAGCGTGATCGAAATCGGCTTACAGGCCCTAGCGTGAACGCGCGGCGCGCAGATCTTTTTGTGCCTCACCCAGCTGGTATTCCAAGTCGGCAATGCGTTGGCGATCCGATTGTTTTTGCTGCTCTAAGGCATGGTGCTGGTCGGCAATCTGTTGCAAGCTGAGCTCTGCTTCTTGCACTTGCTGCTGCCAGCGCCGACTGAGCACATAACCCACAATGCCGCCACCAATCGCCATGCCAGCCAAAAACGCCAATGCCAGAATCATAGAGTTGTTCCTCGTCTCGTGTGTGGAACCCATGATACTCAGCCAGCGTTAATGTCGATAGCCTGGCTGTGCAAGGATGCGCAAACCGTTCGCAAGGCTGGTAAAATGCCGCGCATCTAACCAATCACAGGACCTGGGTGTGACGATTTCTGAGCTGGTGGCAACAAGCGGTGCGCAGATGCGTATCTTTGATATGGGGCGGCGTGTAAGCAAGGTGAATAAAGCGCTATTCGCCGAATTTGAGCAGTTGGCGCGGCCATATCCAACGCCTTATTTGCGCCACGCTTGGCTCGGCATCCTCAGCTGGCATCCCAAGCAGCCTGGTCAGCACAGCATCTGGTTTTTAAAGCTCCCTCTGGATGAGCAAAATATTTTGCAACCCGGGCCTCGTGATGCGTTTTTGCAGCATTGGCTGCGCGTGGCGGCGGCGCCAGAGCAAGATCATGGAGAAGCCCCTTGTGCATACAAGCCGGACGGCAACCGCATGGCCTACTTTCATGCCTTGGCGGCCAAAGTGCTCGACCAGCCTGGCAGCCAGTATTACGCCACAGCGCGCGGTTACCTGAGCGGCGACAGTGGCTGGGACAACTGGCAAGGCGTCGGCCTGCAAGGGTTGGCGGAAGTGGTGGCGCGGCTTGAGGAAGAGGGCAATCAGGTGTTGGTGCGTGATGCCATGGCGCACATGCCGGCGGTGCCGCGCAACGTGGTGCTGGGCTTTCTGGAAAACGTCAACGTCGGCCACGAACTGACGGTTGCCATCAATGATAGGTTGGCTACGGTGGTGGCCGAGCAAGCCAGTGCAGCAGACTTGGCTGCATTTGCTCGTGGACTCAGTCAGAGCACCAACGTGGAGCAACGCCGGGCCTTATTGCTGGCCATTCTGGCGCACCCGATGGCGGCGGATATGGAAGTGATGGCGTCGGTATCGAGTCGCTGTTGGCAGGATCTGGAAGGCGACTTGCTGTTGCAATATCTGGAGCGTCTGGCGGAAACCGATCAGCAAGGTCAGGCTTTTATGCCGCTGGTGTCGGACCTGATGACGCTGCCCGGAAAACGCGAGCACATCATGGCAGCGTTTCGTCATCCGAAGCGCACCGAGCGTTTGAGCCAAGCCATTGGTGATTTGCTCAGTCGCGTGCGCCAAGGTGGTATGCAGTGAATCATTGTCCATGTGGCAGTGGCCAGGCCTACCAGGCGTGTTGTGAACCACTGCACCAGGGACAGGCGGCTAGCAGTGCTGAAGCATTGATGCGTTCGCGTTACAGCGCTTTTGTTCAGCAGCGCTCTGACTATTTGCTGTCCAGCTGGCATGTCAGCACCAGGCCGGGCAGTTTACCTCTGGATGATGACACGCATTGGCTGGGCCTTACGGTAGAGCGCCATCAACAGCAAGGCGATAGCGCTGAGGTGTGTTTTGTGGCGCGCTTTCACGCTCAGGGTCGATACCAGCAGCTGTGGGAGTGCTCTCGTTTCGTACGTGAGCAGGGACACTGGTTTTATGTCGATGGCGATGCGCGCTGGCAAAGCTGGCAACCGGGTCGCAATGATGCCTGCCCATGTGGCAGTGGCAACAAGTTCAAACGCTGCTGTGCGGGTTAACACCCGCAGTCACGGGCAGCGCTCGTGCGCAGAGCCGGGTTAAGTTGGGGCTGGGTTTAATTTGGGCTTGGTTTCGTTAGGACTGGGATTAGTTAGGGCGGGTCATGCCTCGCACCATCATGCCCCAGGTCATCATCAGCGCGCCGACAATGGATACCAGCATCATCAGGTTCACGAAGGTAGCATGGCGCTGGTAGTAACTGCTGTGCTGTTGCACCTGCTCTGAGCACTGGCCGCTGGCAAGGTCTAACTGCAGCCCCAGCTCTTTGCAGTCATTGATGGCTGACATTTCCAAGCCATACAAACTCAGCAGTAAGATGCCGGGGAGAGCGAAAAGCAAAGCGCCATAGCGCAACATAGAGAACTCCGGAAACAAAATGACGGTTGGCAGATCGTGTCCAATGCTTGACTTTGACCAGCTAATGTTTTCATCTTACCGCTAGTCTTGAACCTTTAAAACGATAATAACTGACGCTGCTGTTATGAAATTCTCCATCCTAATGCTCACATTGCTGTTGGGAAGTGCTGTTCAGGCAGCGGATCTCGACATCCTGTTACAACAAATCAAAACCGACATTGCTGCCAAGCGGCTGTCGACCCCGGCAGGCAACAACGCGCTGGAGCGCATTGATGCGTTTCGCCAGGCTGCGCCGTTCGACTATCGGGTGTTACCGCTGATATACGAGTGGGGAGACACCTACCTGCAGTTGGCCAACGAAGCGATGGACGCCGGTGATGTGCGCCGCGCCAATGGTTACCTGGAGCGAGTGTGGCAAGTGGCGTCGTTGACGCCTGGGCTGGAGCAAGCGCAGGCGCGTTTGGACCAGCTGGCATCGGGCACGCAAGTCGCAACAGCCCCGCAGCCGAAAAAAGACAGCGCAGCCGAGGCCGAGCGTCAGCGCCGGATGGCCGCCGCGGCAGAAGCTGAGCGAGCCAAACTGGAACGTGAGCGCCAGCGCCGCTTGGAAGAAGCCGCGCGTCAACAACAGCAAGAACAACAACGAGCGCTGGCGGAGCGCAAACAGCGTGAAGAAGAAGAGCGTCAGCGCCGTTTGGCAGCAGAAAAAGCCGCCGCCGAGCAACGTTTAGCTGAGCAGCAAGCCGCACAGCGCGCTGCCGCCGAACAAGCCAAGCAAGCAGCGGCGGTTGCCGTCGTGACAGAAACAACAAAAGCAACAGCTCAGCCAGAGCAAAGCGCTGCCAGCGATAACACTGCTGAGCAAACCAAACTGGCGGAATATCCGCTCGATGCCGCCATGATTGTTGATCGCAATCGCGACATCACTGACAGCCTCAAGCCTATTTGCCAAGCCATTCTCGACAATGATGCGTCTGTGGTAATTCATGCTGCAGAGCGTGCCGATTATCGTTGGCTGACGGTGCGCTTTACCCTGTGCCTGCGTCGCCTTGATCGCACCTTCCGCTTGCGCCACAGCTTTGCTCAGGTGGAAGAAGCCGCTCCGCACATCACCTTGCACCCGGCGCGCTCGTTGCCGCTGGTCAGCCAGTGAATGTGAGCCGTTACTGAGTTTGGATCAGTAACGGCGCACTTTACCAGATCTGACACTGACACGCGCACACAGCGTGTTACAATCCGCGTGTTTTTATTCGAATTTTTTATATTTATGTTGCGCATCTCTGTAGTTCTGCTGACGTTATTCTCTTCCTGCCTGTCCATGGCTTCGATGATCATCCCGGCACCGCCGAAACTGGCGGCCGATGCCTACATTTTGATGGACGCCGATACCGGTCAAATTATCGTTGAGCATGAGGCGGATAAACGCCGCCCACCGGCCAGCTTAACCAAAATGATGACCAGCTATATTGCGGTGCATGAACTGCAGTTGGGCAATGTCAGTGAAGACACCATGATCCCGATCAGTGTCAAAGCCTGGCAAAAAGGCGGCTCAAAAATGTTCGTGCGTGAAGGCACGGAAGTGCCGCTGATCGATTTATTGCGTGGCATTATTGTGCAGTCGGGTAACGATGCATCGGTGGCGGTAGCGGAATACTTTTCCGGCTCTGAGGAGGCCTACGCTGATTGGATGAATCAGTACGCCAAAACCTTTGGCATGGACAATACGCATTTCTTGAATGCCACCGGCTGGCCGGTAGAAGGGCACTACTCCACCGCCCGTGACATGGCGGTGTTAGCACGCCACATCATCAAAGATCACCCAGAGTTCTATTCGCTGTACGCGGAAAAGTACTACGAGTACAACGACATTCGCCAACCGAATCGCAATAAGCTGTTGTGGCGTCGCAGCAGCCACTTCACTGTGGATGGCTTGAAAACCGGCCACACCGACGAAGCGGGCTACTGTTTGGCAGCGTCAGCAGAAAGTGAGGGCACGCGTTTTATCGCTGTGGTGATGGGGACACGCAATGACGATGCCCGCACACGTGAGACGCAAAAACTGCTCGCCTACGGCTTTCGTTATTATCAAACCCAGCAGATCCACTCAGCGGGTGACGTGCTGCAAACTCAGCCTGTGTGGCTGGGGCAAAGCGATACGCTCGATTTAGTGTTAGAAAACGACTTGTCGCTAACCTTGCCTCGTGGTGGTGATGATGAGCTGGTGAAGGTGGTGAATTACAACGAATATCTGGAAGCGCCCATCGAGCAAGGCCAGGTGGTGGGCAGCCTGAGCATCACCCGTGACGGTGATGTGGTGGCTGAACGTCCATTGATTGCCGCCAATGCCGTTGCCGAAGCTGGTTTCTTTGGTCGCTTGTTTGGCAAAATACAGCTGTTCTTTGCGCGTTTGTTTGCCACTTCTTGAAGTCGCGACGACAGCCCCCATTAATGCGTCTTGGCTGGCCAGTGGCCGGCGTTGATGTTGCTGCGAGGAAGAGCCTGTGAGCCAGCCTGAACCCCCAAAGATAGAATTTCCCTGTGATGACTACCCGATCAAAATTCTCGGCACCGGTGTGGAGAATTACGATCAGCTGGTGATCGACATCATTCGTGTACATGCGCCAGACTTTGACGCACAACGGTTACAAGTGCGCGACAGCCGCAACGGTCGCTTCCGTGCGCTGACTGTCTACATCCGCGCTACCGGCCCAGAGCAACTGCAGCGTATTCACAACGACCTGTCGGCGCAAAGCTTTGTACACATGGTGATGTAAACCAGCTATGTCGATTCAGGTCCGCCACTTGGGTGTTCAACCTTACGACGCCGTCTACCAAGACATGCTGTCGTACACCGAGGCGCGCGACGCCAACACCGCCGATCAAATTTGGTTATTGCAGCACCCGCCGGTTTTTACTCAGGGGCAAGCCGGTAAAGCCGAACATGTGCTGCTGCCGGGGGATATCCCAGTGGTGCAAACGGATCGTGGCGGGCAAGTCACATACCACGGCCCTGGGCAGTTGGTGGCGTATTTGCTGATCGACATAAAGCGCCTAGGAATGGGGCCACGGCAGCTGGTCAGCCTGATCGAACAGGCGATTGTGAATACTCTTAGCCAATGGCACATTGACGCAGCACCGCGCGCCGATGCGCCGGGTGTGTATGTGGCGGAGCGCAAAATTGCGTCCTTAGGCCTGCGCATCAAGCAGGGGCGCTCTTTCCACGGCTTGGCACTGAACGTCGATATGGATTTGCAGCCTTTTCAACGCATCAACCCCTGTGGTTATGCCGGCATGGAAATGACGCAAATGACACAGGAGTGCGATATGACCGTGGTATTGGAAACGGTTGAACAGCACTTAGCGGCAGAGCTGCTGCGGTTATTTGAATCCTGCGGGGAGTAATATGAAAAACATCTTGTTGGGCTCGCTGCTGTTAGCAGCGGCGACGGTTGAAGCACAGCCGCGTTACAACTTAGCGCTGGTGTCGGATTATATTTTTCGTGGGCTGACGAAAACCGATCACGAGCCGGCATTGCAAGGCGGCACCGACGTCAAACGTGGCGATGCCTATGCTGGTATCTGGTTTTCTAACATCGACACTCCAGACGAATCTGAGGGTATTCCAGTGGAGATGGATGCCTATTTTGGTTACAACCATCGTTTTGGTGGCTTTAACCTTGATACCAGCGTCATTACCTACAACTATTTGGTCGACAGCCTGCAAGATGAAACCGAGTTTCGCTTGGCCACCAACCCGTCCAAGGGCTGGGAGCTCAGCGTTGCCCGTGGCATCAAGCAAAAAACCTGGTACCCCGAGATTCGCTACGAGCAATACCTGCAGCATCGCTTGTACTTGGATTTAATCGCAGGGGTTTGGTTGGCGGACGATGCTGACGATAAAGGCATCAGTTTGCGTGCTGAACTGGCGCGTGACTTCCCTGAGTTTTACAGCATCGACTTGTTTGTCGCCGCCGACTACATCAGTGATGAAACGCCGTTCGGTATGGACAACGACAAAGATGACTCAGATTTTCAAGTCGTCTTTGGCATTCGCAAAAACTTTTAACGCCTATCTTTATGCCAGTCTGGCGCTGCTACAACAGCGCCAAGTCTATCTCGGCAAAGGACTGCACCACACGATGACGAGACGTCTGTGGCACATCCGCTCGACACACCAATACGGTCTGTAATCCAGCGCCAGCAGCGGCGTCTAATTCCGCTTCGATGTCGGACAAAAACAAAATATTGCCAGCGCCAACAGCGTGCTCATTTTGCAGCTCTGCAGCAATGTGCTGATACGATGCGACGTCTTGTTTGGCACCAATGCGGGTATCGAAATGACCGCTGAACAAAGGCAATAAATCGCCATCACAACTGTGGGCAAAAAACAGCTGCTGGGCCTGCACTGAACCGGACGAATAGACATACAACGGCAAGTGCTGTGACCAATCGCGCAGCGCGGCGGTGGCGTCGGCGTACATGTGTGCTTGATAGTCGCCTTGCTGATAACCGCGCTGCCAAATCATGCCTTGCAAGGTTTTTAATGGCGTGGCTTTGCGGTCTTCATCAATCCAACAGAGCAATGCGTCAATCAGCTCGTCCGTAGATGACGCCTCACGACCTTCGGTTAGTAACAGTGCTTGCGTTTGTTGCAGGCACTGCTGTACGTCGGGCTGCGCTTCATGCGCGCAGACAAACTCGCGCAGATGCTGGCGGGCGTAGGGGAACAAAACGTCTTTGACGAAGGCGATGGAGGAGGTGGTGCCTTCAATGTCGGTCACTATGGCGGCGATGCTCATTAATGATTGTCCAAGCGGTTAAACAGGTTGGCAATGTCGCTGCCACTGAACTGGGCGACCCAGCCCTCTGGGTTGGTAAACCAGCGAATGGCCACGAACCCTGGGTTGGGTCCCATATCAAACCAATGCGGAGTGTTGGCGGGTACCTTGATCAAGTCGCCGGCCACGCAGTGAACTTCAAATACCCGTTGTTGCAGGTGAATGGTGAACAAGCCTTCGCCGGCGGCGAAGAAGCGCACTTCGTCTTCGCCATGGGTATGCTCCTGCAAGAACTTCTGACGCAGCGCGGCTTTGTCTGGGTGGCTGCTGTCGAGGCTAATCACGTCGACGCTTTGATAGCCATGTTGCTGCTGTAAGCGCTCTACGTCATCGGCGTAGCGGCTCAAAACCTGTTCTGGCGCCACACCGGGCTGCAGTTCAGCATGCACCGGCCACTGCTCGAAGTGAATGCCGATGTCGCTCAGGTGATGCTGAATCTTGCTGATGTTGCTGGTGGTAAACAACAAGTTGGTTGGATCGTGGTCCGGATAAATGCGGATCGTTGTCATGATTGGTCTCCTCGCGCCATGCGTCGCCATTCAAATTCGTAGCGGAACAAATGCTCCAATGCCTCAAGGTGGCGGAAGCATTCATCCAGATCTTGTCCCCAGGTGTACACACCATGGCCGCGAATTAGATAACAAGGGGCATGATGCTGACTGTCGAGACGCTGGCTGACCTGTTGGGCCAGCAGGTCAATGTCCTGGCTGTTGGCAAAAATAGGGATGTGTATGGTGGCTTCGTGAGTGTGTTGTCCTGCCAGTGCTTTTTGCAGCTCCCAGCCTTCGATGTGCAGCTCATCTGCACCGACCATACGAGATAGCATCACTGCGTATTGCGAATGGGTGTGTAACACCGCACCGATGCCGTCAATATCACGGTACAGCTGTGTGTGCAGGGCGGTCTCGGCCGATGGTTTGCCTGCGGTCAGCGCTTGGTTGTGCAGGTCGACTTGCATCAGTTGGTCTACCTGCAGCTGTCCCTTGTCACGCCCGGAGGTGGTGATCAAGCAGCGCTGCTGGTCCAAGCGCACCGAGTAATTGGAGCTGGTGGCAGGCGACCAGTCGCGTTGATAGATGCGTCGGCTGACGTCGCACAGTTGTTGTGCCAGAGTGGAAACGTCCATCTGCCTTCCTTAGCGCGACAGCAACGAGGCAATGACCTCGGTCGAGGGCGCAGGAATGATGCCTTTTTCACACACAATGGCGGTAATGAGCTCAGCAGGGGTGACGTCAAACGAGGGGTTGGCGGCGTCGCAACCGCTTGGGGCGATGGCGCTGCCATGCAGCTCGGTCACCTCAGTGGCCGGGCGCTGTTCAATCACAATGTCATCGCCATTGGCAATGCTCAGATCGAAGCTGCTCGACGGAGCCACCACCATCAACTTAGCGCCGTGATGCTTGGCTAATACGGCCAAGCTGTAGGTGCCAATTTTATTGGCGACATCGCCATTGGCAGCAATGCGGTCGGCGCCGACGATGATCCAGTCAATGCCTTGGCCTTGCTGCTGTTGTTGTTTCATCACGTGCGCCGCTGCGCCATCGCACACCAACGTTACTGGGATCTGCTCCTGCATCAGCTCCCAGCAGGTTAAGCGTGCGCCTTGCAGCCACGGCCGCGTCTCTCCAGCAAACACCTGTGCCAGCTTGCCATCTTGCCAAGCGCTGCGAATCACGCCGAGTGCGGTGCCGTGGCCACCGGTAGCGAGAGCACCGGTATTGCAGTGGGTGTAAACATGGCTGCCTTCACCCAGCAGCGAAGCCCCAAACTGGGCCATGGTTTGGTTAGCTGCAATGTCCTCGCTGTGAATACGGCGCGCTTCGGCCACCAGCTCAGCGTGGCTGCTGTGATTAAGGGCGACCATGCGATCCAGCGCCCAAAACAGATTCACTGCAGTGGGGCGTGATTCGGCCAACACCTGATAGGCGTGCTGTAAGTCACCGCCGTGCAGAGCTTCCAGGGCGTAACCGTAGGCTGCGGCAATGCCAATGGCTGGCGCGCCGCGCACCACCATGTCACGAATGGCGTCGGCAACGTCTTGGGCGTTATAGCAATCAATATAGTGCTGTTGATGTGGCAGTTGGCGTTGATCCAGCAAGCGCAAATGCTGCTGTTGCCAGTCGATGGCATGAACCTGAGAATGCATCTATACGACCCCTATTATGCGACCCCTATACAGAATGCGGCCATGGTAGTCGCAGAGGGCAGTCATGAACAGGCCTGGCGACAATTTTCAGGTGTGGAATTCGCGCACCATATTGCGCAGTTGATCGGCCTGATCAGCCAGCCCTTCGGCAGCGCTGGAAGTACCGCTGGCATCGTCCACTGTTTGATCCGACACCTCATTGATGTTGACGATATTGGCGGTGATTTCTCCGGCTACCTGGCTTTGCTCCTCGGCGGCGGTGGCCACTTGCGTATTGAGGTGGCTGAGGGTGGCGATGTGTTCAAGAATGGCGGCCAACGATTGTTCAGTTTGCTGTGATTGATCGACCACTTGGCGAGCATTGCCTTGTGAACTTTCCATAACATCCACCGCTTGTTGCATGGCGCGGTTGAGGCGCTCGGTAACGGCGTGAATGCCGCTGGTGGTCTCTTCTGTGCTGGCGGCCAACGCACGTACTTCGTCCGCCACCACAGCAAATCCACGGCCTTGCTCTCCAGCACGGGCGGCTTCGATGGCGGCATTGAGCGCTAGTAAATTGGTTTGCTCGGCAATGCCACGAATGGTCTTCGATGCTTCGCTGATTTGCTGGCTCTCTTTCGCCAGCTCAGCGATGACTTGCTGCGCTTGCTGTACGTCGTTGACCAGAGTTTTGATCGCAGCGATGTTATCGGACAGCGTGGACTGCGATTCACTGGCACGTTGATTGGCCTGCTCGGTGGCATCGGAGGCGGCTTCTGCGCTGCGCGCGACTTCATCTGCCGTGCTCGACATCTCTGTGACGGCGGTGGCGACCTGTGCAATCTGCGCTTGCTGATGTTCAATGCCTTTGCGTGTATGCAGGGCTATATCGAACACCTGTGAGGCTTTGTCGGATACGCCGTCACTGAGGTTGGTCATGGCCCTGACCAGCAGCTGCAGGTGGCTGATGAACAGGTTGAAGTTTTCCACCAACTGACCAATTTCATCGCCCGAACGGGTGTGCAAACGCACGGTCAGGTCGCCCTCGCCATTGGCCATTTCTGCCAATGAGTGCACGATGCGGTTAATCATGCGGGTAATCAATGTGGCGATGTACCAAGCGGTGCTCAACAGCAACACCATCATCACCACGGCAACGATGGCGCCGACTTTTAGGGTGTCTTCACTTTGCTGGCTGGTGTGGGCAATCTCGCTTGAAAAGGTCTGATAGTTTTGCTGGCGCAGCTCGGCCAGTTGTTGTGTCACCGTGTCATAGGTTTGGTTGGTTTGCTGAGCTTGCTGGGCCAGTTCCGCCAGATCTATGGTGCCCTCAACCATGCCACGTGCCAGCTTGCTGGCCGAGCGCCAATACTGCTCAAAGGATTGCGCTAGCTGCGCGGTTTGCTGAGGTTGTTGAGTGAGCAAGGTGCGAATCTGATCGATGGCATCGGCCAGCTGTTGTTGATGCGCCGCCGCTGCTTGAATCTTGTCGGCGTCGCTGTCAGCAATGGCATTGGCCAGCTCATTGCGCAGCTTATAAAGCAGCAAACCGGCATGGTCGATTTGCTCCGTGGCTGGGAAGCGCACGTCAGCAATGTGCTGCAATTGCTGTTGAATGCTTTGCTGCGCCTGAGTGTTGTAACCCAAATACAGCACAAAGCCGAGAACGCCCGTTAGGGCGATGGCGAAGATCTTGTAACGCAGCGAGATTCCCTTAAGCATCTTGGGGTCGTCCATGTTCGGCGTGGTGCTTTAGTCATAGACGATGTTTACGTCCTCAGCCACTGTGAGGACAAAATCTCGCAAAACCTATACGTAACTGCCCACTTTGGTTATACAGTTGGCAAATTACGTATTAGAGCTGTTGCTGCATTTTATGGAAGGCGCGGATCAACCCGTTGGTAGAGCCGTCGATGTCGTCAGCGATGGTTTCCCCCTCCAATGCCGACAGCACCCGATTGCCCAGCTGTTTGCCCAGCTCCACTCCCCATTGGTCGAAAGAATTGACGCCCCACAGCATGCCTTGCGCCGCGACCTTATGTTCATACAGGGCAATCAGTGAGCCCACGGTATGTGGTGTGGCTTTGGGGAAATACAGGGTATTGGATGGGCGATTGCCGGGGATGACTTTTTGCGGCGCCAGCACCAGGGCTTCGGCTTTACTCATGCCGCTGGCGATGAGCTCTTCGATGGCCTCTTGCTCAGACTTGCCTTGCAGCAGCGCTTGGCTCTGACTCAGGCAGTTGGACACCAGCATGGCGTGGAAGTTGTCGATTGGGTTGTGGCTGCACATGGGCACAATAAAGTCGCACGGCGAAAAGTGTGTGCCTTGGTGCAATAGCTGGTGGAAGGCGTGTTGGCCATTGGTGCCAACGCCGCCCCAAATGATCGGCCCGGTGTGGTAATCGACCTGATTGCCATCGAGGGTAATGGACTTGCCGTTGCTCTCCATGTCCAGCTGTTGCAGGTGGGCTGGCAGTGAGCGCAAGTAGTGATCGTAGGGCAAAATGGCATGGGAATTCACGCCAAAGAAGTTCACGTACCACAGCCCCAGTAACGCCATAATGACAGGCATATTTTCTGCCAATGGCGCGGTGCGAAAGTGTTCGTCCATGGCATAAGCGCCGCGTAGCAAATCGCGGAAGTTATCAATGCCAATCGCCAGGGCCAGCGGCAAGCCCATGGCGGACCATAATGAATAGCGCCCGCCGACCCAATCCCACATCGGGAAAATGTTCTCTTCGGCAATGCCGAACTCGGTGGCTTTTTGCACGTTGGCCGAGACGGCGGTGAAGTGCCGGCTGAGGTCCTGCTCGGAGCCGCCGTTGTCCAAAAACCAGCGTCGACAGGCGGTGGCGTTTTTCAGCGTTTCCTGCGTGCCAAACGATTTCGACTGCACAATAAACAAGGTGGTGGCCGGGTCGAGGCGCTTGAGGATCTCAGTGATGTGCGAGCCATCAATATTGGCCAGGTAGTGAATGTTTAAGCCGGAGTCCCAATACGGCTTAAGCGCGCTGGAGGCTAACTTGGGGCCAAGAAAGGAGCCGCCGATGCCAATCGAGACGACGTCGGTGAACGGGCGATTGTCGTAGCCGCGCCATTGGTTGCGGCGAATCTTCCAGCAAAACTCTTCCATGCGATGCACGGTGTGGCGCACTTCGGGCATGATGTTGACATCATTGACCAGAATTTCGCGCTCGCTGAAGTTGCGCAGGGCGGTGTGCAAAGCGGGGCGGTCTTCGCTGCGATTTACGTGCTCGCCTTGAAACAAATTACGGATAGCGCCGGGTAAGCCGCGTTGCTGGGCCAGTTCCAGCAGCAGCTGCACAGTGTGCTGATTGATGCGGTTTTTGGAGTAATCCAGTGTCAGGCCAGCGGCTTCGACGTGAAAACGCTCGAAGCGCTGTGGGTCTTTGGCAAACCAGTCACGCATGTGCTGGTCGCGAATGTCCTGATGATGTTGCTGCAGGTCTTGCCAGGCCTGCACCGAAGTGAGGCTTCCTTGGTACGCCATCTGGGTTGTCCCGTTCTATCCCGTAGACACCCGATTATACATACACGCAATAAAAAAACGCCGCTATAGAAGCGGCGTTTTTGGTCTTGCAGGCAGTCGCTTAAGCGACTTGTACCGGAATATCGAAGCTGGTGTGGCTGACGGTGTTGTCCGCGTTCATGTACACCATTTTCGGCTTGAACGTGGCCAGTTCATTTTCATCGTAGTTGCCATAGGCACAAATGATAATGCGATCACCCACGTCGGCCAGATGTGCCGCAGCACCGTTAACCGAGATAATGCCAGACTCGTCTTCGCCACGAATAATGTAGGTGGTGAAACGCTTGCCATTATCAATGTTGTAAATCTGAATCTGTTCGAATTCCCGCATGCCCGCGAGATCCAGCAACTTGCCGTCAATGGCGCAAGAGCCTTCATAATTCAGCACCGAGTGTGTAACCCGAGCCTGATGCAACTTGGCTTTGAGCATGATGGATTGCATGGTAAACCCTTTCGTTTCTGTCCTGAGTGTTCTCAGCCTGGCGTCATGCCTGGGCACAGGAATTGGTCAAAAGTTAGCCATATGGGCATAAGGCGACGAAGTATGCCCTATTCAAACGGCCGATTCAATGACAGTGGAAGATTATCAATTAAGCGCGCTGGCCCAAGAAAAGCGGCCGCCAAAATGATAATTTCGCCGTCGTTTTCGCTGGCGGATTGCAGGTCCTGCTGCCGCCGGATTTCCACATAGTCGACGTTAAAACCGGCAGCATTCAATGCCTTGCTGGCGCTTTGCACACTGGCATCCAAGCTGGCGCCTTGTTGCAGTTGCTCGGCAGTTTGTTGCAGCGTGCGGTAGAGCATTGGTGCTTGCTGGCGTTCACTGTCGCTCAGGTAGCCATTACGTGAGCTCAATGCCAGGCCATCGTCGGCGCGCGCGGTGGGCACGGCGACGATGTCGATGGGCATATCGAGGTCCTGCACCAGCTTGCGAATCACCGCCACTTGCTGCCAGTCTTTTTGTCCGAAAAAAGCCTGATCCGGTTGCACCTGGTTAAACAGCTTGCTCACCACGGTTGCAACACCATCAAAATGTCCGGCGCGACTGCCACCACACAGACCTTCCGACACCACAGGTACGTGCACCTTGCTTTGTGCTTGTTGTCCCTGCGGGTACATTTCATCCACATCGGGCGCAAACAGCAGATCACACTGAGCACTGCTCAGCCGTTGCTGGTCCGCGGCCAGCGTGCGCGGGTAGCGCTGGAGGTCGCTGGCATCGTCGAACTGCAACGGATTGACGAAAATACTGGCGACGACAAAATGCCCGGCGGCGCGTGCGCGCTCCACCAAGCTAATGTGACCGTCGTGCAGATTGCCCATGGTGGGAACAAAGCCAATGGTCTGGCCAGCGGCACGCGCTGCGCGCACCGCTTGGCGCAGCTCGGCAATGGTGTGAACCGTCTGCATCAGGCAAATCCGTGCTCGGCGGCGGGGAAAGTACCGTCTTTTACTTCCGCAACGTAAGCCGCCAGGGCTTGCTGCACGGTGCGACCGTCAGTCATAAAGTTCTTAACAAACTTAGGTACATGGCCACTGTTTAAGCCCAGCATGTCTTGCAGCACCAATACTTGTGCGTCGGTACCCGCGCCTGCGCCGATGCCCACCACCGGAATGGTCAGGCTGGCCGAGATGCGCGCAGCCAGTTCGGATGGCACACACTCCAATACCAGCAAATCAACGCCGGCCGCTTCTAGCGCCTGTGAATGGGCCAGCATGGCATCGGCGGCATCGCTGTCACGCCCTTGGACTTTGTAGCCGCCCAGTTTGTTGACGGCTTGCGGCGTTAATCCCAAATGGGCACACACAGGCACACCTTGGCGTGTCAGCGAGGTAATCATCGGAATCAACCAATCATCGCCTTCGACCTTTACCATGTGCGCGCCGGCTTGCATCACTTTGCGCGCGCTCTCTAGGCACTGTTCGATGGTGCCGTACGACATAAAGGGCAGGTCGGCCATGATCAACGCTGGGCGCTCGGCGCGAGCATTACCACGCGCGACGCAGGCGGTGTGATAAACCATGTCGTCAATGTTGACCGGCAGGGTGCTGGAGTGGCCTTGCAGCACCATTCCCAGAGAATCACCGACCAGAATCACTTCAACACCGGCGTCGGCCGCCAGCTGTGCAAAGGTGGCATCGTAAGCCGTTAACACGGCGATTTTTTCTTGCTCGGCTTTGAGTTTCGCCAACGTTGGAATGGTGATGGTTGTCATCCTGCGTCTCCGTTTGTGCAGCCAGCTTGTGACCGGCTGGTACGTTGAGCTGCGTATAGTCCGGATTGGCGAGGCATTGTCAATATTGAACCGCCAGGGCAGATGTGGAAGCTACGTGCGCAAAAAGTCGCAATCGAAGCGAGTCGCCGAGTGCTTGAGGCTCTGATGATGTATTTACAGGGGTATATGATTTAGCAGTGGTGTTACCGAACTTCTAACTGGGAAGGGTTTAACGGAGTGCTCAGGCTGTTGGCGCGTTAGCAGGCTGGCTGCGCTGGTGTAGCGGGACTAAATAAAGCGTTTGAATCTATGGCATCGCATTGATTCCCCGGCTGCGCACGGGCTTGAATACCAAAGCTACGCGCCCCGGGTGGAACCGTCCCCCTTGGCGATCCCGCTGCCGGCCAAGATGGCGTGGCTAGAACGCCAACGCGTTTGGCGGCCCATCTTAGACCGACTTGGCACAGTGATAGCGGCGATTACTGTGGGATCTCGGCGCGGCGGAGGGATTGTCGTTCCTATCTTGGTTGTTTTTGAAGGGGTGAATGCCGAGTACGACAGCAACTCCCTGAGCTTGAAATCCTTCGATCAAACTTAACCTGATTGCTTGAGCTTTTTTGCTGTCTCCTCTGGACTTAAACTAAGCAGCGACTTTTTGAACATAGGGACAGTTAACGTCAATTTTAGCCGCGAGCGACGCAGGAGCGAGTCCAGCGTAGTGGCGAAAACATGTAGTAATGCTTGCCATGTTTGCTAACTTTCTGTCTTGCACTCTACAGCTAGCATTAGCAACCGCCACCATCTCCGCCTCCACAGCCCCCATCGCTACCTCCAAAACCGCCACCGCTGCTACCTCCGCCGTGACCACCACGGCCGCTATCCGGACCTAAAAGAAAGACGATTCTCATCAGCAGTAGGATCAGAAATACGCCTACTAAAACTGGCAGGATCATGCTTTGAAACACACCTTCTGATTGAATGTCGGTGTAGTGCCATGAGGCCGCAAAACCTAAAATAAGTACTATCCATGAAAACATAATTTTAAACCTGAACTAAATTTAACGCTTTGCTGAGCAGTGACCGAAACGCAGGGTGAGCCGCCTTGCAGAGGCCAAGTTTCCCTAGGCGGACTGTATTTGGCATTGGACACCTCGTATTTTTGACGTTGGTATCTGTTAAAATTTAGCAAGATCAGGATGATATTGGATGGCCTTATGATGCACGTACCAAGCTGTGTTGCATTTCAATTAGTTGATGCTCACCAACAATTTCTACTTCCTGAATGTACTGAAAGCCGAATCTTTCATAGAAGCTCTTCAGGTAATTATGGGCATGTATTTCAATCGACTGCACGCCTATTTCTCGAGCATGACTGATTACAGCCTTTACGAGTTTGGAAGAAAGGCCTGCACCCCTGTGTGTCTTTGTTACAGCGACTCTGGCCATTGTCGATGAGCCGTCTCCGTTTAGGGTCAGGCGAGCAGTTGCTACAGGCTGATTCTCTAAAGTAATGAGAGCATGTATTGAGCTTTCATCTAAACCATCTAGGTCTAGTTCTTTTGGGATGTCTTGTTCAAGGGTGAACACCTGATAGCGAATATCTTGCGCTTGTCTGATTAACTCTGAATCACTACCAATCGTGACTTCCATACTAATTTTTCCTCTTAGTCTATAACGCTGTAATAAAGGGCCAGTATACGGGCCAGCCACTTGGTGGCGCCTTTGATATCTTTGTCAAATTTACCCTGGCACCTTCGGTATACTGGCTTGACGATCCGTATCGTCAGAAAAGCTTGTAATCTGTATTGAGAGCGGATATTCCACCTCTTGGTTTAGTGCCTCTATGTGGGGCAGGCTCTGCTCATTTAGTGTAATTCCGAGTGAGTGTAATGCCGAGTAAAGAAGCTCTAGTTTTTCTGGGTATATCTCAGCTCGCACAACTAAAGCCTTATTGCCGAGCAATTGCATGTCATCGACGCCTAAGCAGATCTTGCTGACAGTCGATCGTACATCGTTCGTGATTTTCCTAGAAGACTCTAAGGTGGAGCCTTGCAATTGAATCATTTTTATTCGTGACATCAATTAATACCTTGTTATGCGTAATGTAGCCAATAGGGGGCAAAGCCAGAGCGAGATGGCGGTTTTGGCATCCCTCTGGCTGGCTTTGCTATACCCGTTCACTAAATGCCAGCCTGATACCAAGCGCTGCAAAACTGGTTGCAAAGAGCTTTTGAATTGCAACGCTAGCCTTCTCAGATTTAATAATGAATGCGCTAAAACTACCTGATAGAAAGCCATACACAATGAAAACACTACACGTCATTGCCATGAATACAACTCCGAGTGTAAACATGCTTCCCAGCGCACCTTCTGCTGCACCTGGAATAGGCTGGGGAATAAACTGAGGAAGAAATGCGAGAAAGAAAATAGACAGTTTGGGGTTTAGTATGTTTAGCAAAAATCCTCTTATCATGATGTCTGAGTATTTACTATCTGACTGTTGATCGGAAACTGATAAGGGAGATGAGGAATGCCACATTTGATATGCCAAATAAAGCAAGTAGGCAGCTCCAAAATACTTAATAATTTGAAACGCTATTGCACTTGTGTGAAAAACTGCAGCCAAGCCAAGTACGCTTGCTAAAAGTGCTGGAATGATACCTAGTGTGCACCCTAGAGCTGCAAACAAGCTAGCTTTTCTGCCAATAAACAATCCAGTAGCCACCGTATACAACACTCCGGTGCCAGGGGTTAAAACTACAACTAACGAAGTAAGTAAGAACTCTAAAGATATCATCCGATATGTCCCTCTCCTGTAAGGGTGTAACGCCCATAGCTGTGGCGGTAAAGCCGTCGCGACGAATGAGCGAAGGTTTTGATTTGATCTTGCCCCGATAAAACGGACACGTTCATTTTCATGCTGCTATTCGCTCGTATTCCATCGGTGAACAGTAACCGATTCCTGAGTGCAGCCGTTTCCGGTTGTAGTAATTGTTGATGTATCTCGCCAAAGCATACTTCAAATCTTCAGCTGAATCGAACGTCGTATTGCGAATCAACTCAGCCTTCATTGAATGAAAAAATGATTCCATATGTGCGTTGTCTGTACACTTGCCTGGCCTGCTCAGGCTATGCACGATTCCCAACTTTCGAAGCTCTCTCTGGTATTCCGACCCTCGATATTCGACTCCGCGATCTGTGTGCAGCATGAGACCTTTGGTTGCACCGCGTTTGCGTATCGCATTCGTTAATGTTCTGCGAGTCACTTCGGTCGTTCTTTTGCTATCAAGGCTCCAGCCAACCACTCGGCGTGAATAGAGATCCATGATAACCGACAGGTAATGCCACTGATTTTTCACTTTCAAGTAGGTCACATCAGCCACCCAGACCTGATTCTTCTTGTCTGGAACTGCGCCATCAGAGCGAAGATTCTCTCCTGATGCCAAAAAGCGCCTAAGTCCTGGCGCTCGATACGTTACCTGAGTTACCCGAGCGATTAATCCCATCTCCTGCATCAGTCGCGCCACGCGCTTCCTGCTGACCTGATAGCCCTGCTTTAACAGGGCCTGCCAGACCCTTGGGCTTCCGTATCGGCCTTCGTTCTCATCCGAGATACTCCGTATGAGAATCTTTAACTCCATGTCTGACCGCTTGCGTTCAGAGGGTTCTCGATCACGCCAGGAGTAATAACCACTACGAGATACTCCGAGCCATTCACAGGTGCGCTTAACACCTAGCTTTGGTCCGAACTTCTCGATGAATCGATATCTTGCTGATGTTCCTCCGCAAGAAACCGTTGCCACTTTTTTAGCAGATCAAGCTCCTGCTTCAGTTTCTTATTCTCTGCCTCAAGCTTTTTAACCTTTGAGATTTCCTTCTCTTGCTTGCGGGTAGCTTCGGTTAACTTTTTGCGTTTATCTGCCACGATCTTGCCTTCACGGTATTCTTTTCGCCATCGTGACAGCATAAACGGATGGATGTCGAGTGTATTGGCAACGTCCTGGACCTGAATCCCTTCAATAAGACTTAGCTGAACGGCTTTTACTTTAAACTCATTTGAATACTGCCAGGTCTTTCTTGGCTGAGTATATTTTGGCATTGGACACCTCGTCAGTTTGACTTTGGTGTCCGTTTTATCGGGGCAAGGTCATGTTCCGAGTGATTGCGCTTGTTAGAGGCTATTCATGTAGCCATTAAGCTCTGTTATTAGCTGTGACGTATGATCCTTGTGTTCGTCTTTTATGATTCGCTTGCTATCAAGAAGACCATCTACAGCTTCGGTTGCCTTTCTTTCCTTTTTCGTTCGTATATCCTCTGCACATATATGAACAAAATGAAAATCTGGAAATTCCGATTTAAGCTTAGGAATCTCGTCAGCCTTATCTCCATCTAGGATTGCAGCTACTTTCTTAAATCCTAGATCTTGTAGAAGGAAGCATATGAAACTAATATTCGATGCTCCTCCGGCTCCCCAGCCGAAAAATGAAGCCGATATATCTAGGTCCAGCTGTTCCGCAATATTGGGAAATAAAAGAACATCTTCTTGACCTTCAACGACGATAACTCTATCCTCCTGAAAAAATAACTCCCTTGCATCTAACCCAAATGTATGCGGGTTATAAATATTACCGCTAGCTAGTTTTTCAATTACCCCTCTTCCATCAGCGGATAGTTGATAAATTTCGGTTCCACTTCCATCATTGATGACTCGCACCAGTTGCGATCCATTGATAATTGACTTGATATCAACGAAATAGGGTGAATGAGTCGAGATAATAATCTGTCTATCTTTAGAAAAATCGTTCAGGAGATTAAATACACGTTTTTGTAAAGCAGGGTGCAGCGAAAGCTCGGGCTCATCTATAACAATGACGTCGCCAGGCTTTGAATCGTACAAGGAGTCAATAATGGCAAATATGCTCACAATGCCCTCGCCCATACCATCACTAGTATGAGAGTTATCACCATTATAGAATTTTAGAAAATATTGCCCCTGATCAGATTGATCAATCGACCATTCGGGTTTAAATGGCAAGACTTTATGAAGAATTTCATTAAACGCTTCTTGATTTTCCAATATATTGAATAGCCTATACTGGAAGTTGTTCATCATAGAGCTGCGCTGAGCGGGAAGCTCCGTATTTTGAAGGTATTGTTCTCTCGTATGAGCGCCACGTCCAAAGAAAGGATTGAATGCTCGCCTAGATGGCAGAACAAACACCTGAAATTGGTTGTTAACTTCATCTTTTCTGGTTTCACTACTTCCTTTTTTCAAAGAAGAAATCTTTTCTTCCTTGCCATCAATAAAGTACGCTATGTCGACCCGGTCAACTGATGAGTTTCTCGCTCCAACTGTAAAACTTGGTGATTGATAGCCACCACGAGCTTTTAGGCACTCTATAATGGAAGATTTTCCTGAATTATTTGCACCAGTAATTATTGTTAATCCACTCCCCAATTCTCCATTTGGAATTGAGAATTGAATAATCTGCTTGGAGCTAAACCCTCTAAATCCGATTATTTCAATTTTTTCTAAAGGCATATCTACTCCCTATGGCCTCTAACAGTTTAATGGTGTGCGTGCCTGTTTTTCCAGCTAGAACCATTCGAGGTATCTCTTCCAAGCCATGGATTTACCATTGGGTGTCTTCCTTTCTCTCACATTCCTTCCTGGAAAAGTGTGCGTGCCTACTATCCATGCCTCAAAGTTCTGGCACTCAAACGCTAAGTCACTGATTTGTCAGGCATTTAAGCTACCACCCTATGGAAATACAGGCAACCCAACCGGGAAAGCGTGCCAGGTTTCTGCGTTCTTGTGGAATATACTGGTTGTATATCAGTATGCCTTTACATTCGATTCATGGCTGTTTTTCAAAGCATTACTCGCTCTCGCGTCCAGGCTTTTCGCGATTAGCAGGCCGCCGGAGTGGGCAATGGCTGTGCCCGCAGGGGCTGCCAGGACGGCAGCACCAGCAAAAGGCCTACAAGGACGTAGGCTTTTTGTGATGCGCCGACCACAGCATCAACAACGAAAGAAGAACGACCTGCTTAGCGCAAGGCAGGCTGAAAGCTATCTGCGTTGTTTTTGCAGTGTTGAGAAGCACCAAAAAATGCTCACTTACTGTAAGTAAGCTGCGCTTTCTTATTACTTTTCGCCTGGCAGAAACCGCTTCGATCTACGCTTTCAGTCGATCGCCTGCCTGGCGAGAGGGATAAGATCCCTCAAGGAGGGCGTAGGGTTTAGCGTTTAAAGCAGAAAGCTCACCCGGTAAGAACACCCAAGGAGAGCGTGGACCTTAGCCCGCCAGCAACCGCTGGCAGCAAGCTTCAAAGCCAGAATGCTGACAGCGCTGCAACTCACCATCAAAGGCCGGTGTTAGCTGGCTCACGCGTCGTCCATCCGGCAGGCACAAGTGCGGATCGAGCTCAGCCAGTGGGATCAGGGTAAAGCTGCGTTGCGTCAGTTCTTTGTGCGGTAGGGTTAGGCGCGGGCAGTACCACTGTGTATCACCCAGCAGCAGTATGTCCAAATCGATGCAGCGCTCGCCCCAATGACGGCGGCGCACACGCCCTTGCTCTTGTTCCTGTGATTGCAACGCATCCAGCAGCGCCAATGGTTCAAGTTCGGTCTGCAGCGCGGCAACGGCGTTGAAAAAGTCCGGTTGGTCCTGCGGCCCCAAAGGTTTGCTGCCGTACAAGCTGGAGATGCCCAGCAGTCGGCTGCCGGGCAGTTGTGACAGCGCTGTTAGCGCTGTACACAATTGATCGATGGGATCATTAAGATTAGCGCCTAAGCCGATGTAGGCGGTGGCTGTCATGACGAGCGTGGTGGCTTGCGGCGGCGGTTGGGGCGGCGGCGCGGACGATCATTACGACCGTCTTCGCGGTTGCGCTCGTCTCGGGGGCGGTTAGTCACAACTGGGCCATGCTCGGCTTGAAAGTCGGTCCACCATTGCCCTAAGCCGTCCAACTGTTCACCGGACTGTTCGCGCAGTAATACGAAGTCGTAGGCGGCTCTGAATCGTGGGTGCCCGAGCAGCTCTTTGCAGCGGCGTGAGCGAATCTTCGGCAAGCGCAGTTGCAACTCCCAGATTTCACGCATCGGAATCGACAGGCGCTTGGGAATGGCGGTGGATTTGGCTTGTTGTGCAATGACTTTATCGGCCGCCTTGTGCAGCGCTTGCTGCGGCGGCATGCCTTGCTCTTCATAGCTGGCCATGCGCTGACACACGGCAGGCCACAGCAATGAGGCAAGGAAGAAATACGGCGTCACTGATTTACCCGATTGAATGCGAGCGTCGGTATTGGCGAAGGTGTTGCTCACCAGTGCCTGACAAAAGGCATCGTCCAGCAGTGATGCAGCCGTTTGTGGAAACAGCTCGGCAAATAGACCGTAGTGTTGCAGTTGTTCAAACGTTTGCAGTGCCTGGCCATGCAGGAATAGCTTGAGCACTTCTTCAAACAAGCGCGCCGGTGGAATTTGCTGCAGCAAGGGCGCCATCGCCTGAATCGGGCGTTCGGTTTCTTGCTCTAAGCTGAAGCCCAGTTTGGCCGCAAAACGCACAGCGCGCAGCATGCGCACAGGGTCTTCGCGGTAACGAACTTCTGGCTCACCGATCAAACGCAGGCGTTTGTGTTGCAGGTCTTGCCAGCCGCCGGCGTAGGCATGCACGGAAAAGTCTGCAATGTCGTAATACAGTGCGTTGACGGTAAAGTCGCGACGCATCGCGTCTTCGTCTTTGTTGCCGTACACGTTGTCGCGCAAGATCATGCCTTGGTCGCCGGTTGACGCCTGTTTGCTCGAGTGCTCAGCCTGCGGCGGCGCACGGAAGGTGGCGACTTCGATGACTTCACGCCCAAACACTACATGCACCAGTTTGAAACGGCGGCCAATCAAGCGCGAGTTGCGAAACAATTTGGCCACTTGCTCAGGGGTGGCATTGGTGGCGACGTCAAAGTCCTTCGGCTCAAGACCGAGCAGGGTGTCGCGCACACCACCACCGACCAACAGCGCCTGATAGCCAGCCTTGTGCAGGCGATACAATACTTTCAGCGCATTTTCGCTGAGCTGGCTGCGGCTGATGTTGTGCTGGTCGCGAGGAATAACTGTCAGTGGCGCTGCTGTCGTTGATTTAGACAGCCATCTTTTGAGCGCACGCCCTGGCGCTTTCAAGGGATTGATCAAAGGTTTCAGAACTTGCAGTTGCTGTAGTAATGGCTCGCGAGTGTACCCGTCAGCCAATGTAAAGGGAACCCTGATGCGGACTGGTGCCGTTAGCTGCAGTTGGGGCCTGTTAGCACTATGCGCGAATGCAGTAGGGCTTTAGAAATAGGCGGAGATGGCAGGAAATGGCCAGCCCTTTTCCACATTGACAACGACGTTACGAAGGTCTGCTGCTCGCGCTCTGCGGGGAGCCTCGAGAGCTCCGGCTCTGTGCCGCCCATTTGGCCGTAACTGGTTTGCTGTAACTGGCTAGAGCGGCAAACCGGTTTCGTGATCTAGCGAGCGGGCATCGAATGACTGGAGGTGCCCTAGAAAAACAAAAAGCCGCTAAAGCGGCTTTGTCGGGCGTATTGTTATTGTTGTTATCGCCTGGCTCAGACGTCGAACGTGCTGTTGTGAATAGTCAGAGACACCTTTGTTTTTCTTATTGTTATGTCTGCTGCTCATTCAGAACAGGCATCCTCTTTAGGTCCAGCTTGTTATTGTTATCAGGACCTCTAACGCGACTGTTATTGTTATTGTCATCGCGTGGCACCAGAGAGCGTTTGTTATTTTTATCATCTGCCGCTGCTGCTGATAGTAGTAAAGCAGAGTGCGTGCCAGTTTTTAAAACTCTATGTAAATCAATGGCTTACGGGTTTTTGGCGCGATTGTTAGACCAAAGTGTTACCAGATTCAGGCCACGGTGGTAACAACTGGGTGTCGGGCGGTAACAGCCTGTAACGTATTGGCGTGAACTGAGGTGAAACTCAATGACGGCGAGATTGTCAGGGCTGAACGTGTAGGGAGTATGCTGCAGGCAGAAGAAAGCCGATGGATTTAGCTGCTGAGTAGCAGGTAAATGCATCGGCTGTCAGGGAGTAGGGGCTGATTATTATTATTGTCCACTCGCGCGCCGGTGTTTGTTGTTATTGTCCGGCGGTCATCGCGCGCATTTTATTTTTATTGTGGCGCGCAATTCTTTGTAATTCTTGATCGTTCTAAAGCGAGTAGTGTGCCAACTCGTGCCAAAATTATAAAAATCCTTTTAAATCAATGGCTTGTAGAAATCTATCGAGTGTTAGCTGGCGTCGGTGACGGGTGTTCAGTGGTGGGGGTGTTACGCCCGATGGCGGGTAATGACCGAAAAACCATCGGGTGTTACGTACAGCTGACTATTTTTTCTTACGTGGAATACCTAGGCGCTGACGTCGCTCCCACAGGCTTTTGCGCGAAATACCGAGTTTTCTGGCCAGCTCGGTTTCGGTCATACGGGCTTCGTTCTCCAGCACAAAGTGCACAAAGTAGTCGTCCAACGACAGGTCGCCTTGCTCAGATTCAACCGGACTTGATTGAGCGCCTTGCTCCAAATTTTCTTTTAGCGTGCTGGTGACGTAACTATCGGGTGATAGATCAATACCGAGCAAATCGGCGCTGATGTCTTGGCCGTCGTCAGCGAGAATCACGGCTCGCTCGACCGCGTTTTCGAGCTCACGCACATTGCCAGGCCAGCGATAGCGACGAATGGTCTCCAGTGCCTCGCGTGCGAAGCGCATGGCCGGAAGCTGCATTTTTTCACAGCGCCGTTGCAATAAAGATTGCGCCAGCTCGACCACGTCGTCACCGCGATCGCGCAAAGCGGGCAGATGCAGCTCAACGACGTTAAGGCGGTAATACAAGTCTTCGCGAAACTCGCCTTTTTGTGCCAGCTCGCGCAGGTTCCTGTGGGTCGCGGCAATTAGGCGCACATCGACTTTGCGGCTTTGTACCGAGCCAACACGACGAATTTCGCCTTCTTGCAACACGCGCAATAGGCGCGCTTGAGCTTCCAGCGGTAACTCACCGATTTCATCGAGAAATAATGTCCCGCCATCGGCGGCTTCCACCAGCCCTTGGCGCAACGCGGTGGCGCCGGTAAACGCGCCTTTTTCATGGCCAAACAGTTCCGATTCGATCAAGGTTTCGGGAATGGCAGCACAGTTAACCGAAATCATGGTAGCGCTGCGGCGCTGGCTTTGTGCGTGCAAAGCTCTGGCGACCAGTTCTTTGCCGGTGCCAGATTCGCCTTGAATCAATACTGTGGCGTCGGTGGGGGCGACTTTGCTGATTTTACGAAACAGCAATTGCATGGCATCACAGCTGCCGATGATGCCGCTCACTGGGTAATCCTGCTCGCCGACGTCCTCATCTGCAACGTTGGGCACCGCCTGGCTATCGGCCAGAATGCGGCGCACGGCTTCCACCAACTCGTCGTGGTCAAAGGGTTTGGCGATGTAATCCACCGCACCCAACTTCATTGAGTCGACGGCACTGCGCAGCGAGGCGTAGCTGGTCATAATCAGCACCGGCGTGCGTCCAGCGAGGGAAATCAGCTCGGTGCCGTTGCCACCTGGCAAACGCAGATCACTGATGATGAGATCAAATTGCTCCAGTGGCTGTTGGCGGGCCGCGTCCAACGAATCAACATCGGTAACTTCGTAATCGTGGCGCTGCAGTAAGCGGCGCAGGGCCTGACGGATGATGGTTTCATCTTCAACGACCAGAATGTGACTCATGCGCTGTATTCCAACTCTTGTTCTGATGGGTGTAGCCGGGGCAGGCTCACTTTAACACAGGTACCCTGGCCGTCAGCGACCGGGCTGTGAATACTGATATTGCCGTAGTGCTCTTCGACGATGCTGTACACCAAGGCCAGCCCCAGGCCGGTGCCTTTGCCCACGTCTTTGGTGGTAAAAAAGGGCTCGAAGATACGATCCAGCGTGTCCGGTGCGATGCCATGGCCCTGATCAATAACGCGTAAAATCACCTGATGCTCATCGGCTTCACTGGTGACATGGATGTGATCGCCAGGCTGGCTGGCATCGCGAGCATTGCCGAGCAGGTTAACGAACACCTGCACCAAGCGTTGGGCGTCGCCCAGCACCAGCAGTTCTGCGTCACATTGGTTGTCAAAGGCGATGTCCATGCTGCGTTTGCTGAGGCGCAGTAGTTGCACCGCTTCATCAATGCACTGACTGATTTGCACACTTTCATGCTCACTGGATTGATTACCAGCGTGGGCAAAGTTCATCAGTGATTGCACGATGCGGCTGACGCGTTGGGTCTGCTCCTGAATTTGGCTGGCCATCTCTGCCAGTTCTGGGTCTTGGCTTTCGTAACGAATCAGCTGCGCCAAACTGTCGATGCCGGTAATGGGGTTACCAATTTCGTGGGCCACGCCAGCCGCTAAGCGACCAATCGAGGCCAGTCGCTCGCTGTGCATCAACTCTTCTTCCAGTAGCTGGGTATCGGTTTGGTCTTCCATCAGCACAACAATGCCGCCTGGCTGACCGCCGGATGGTTGAATCAGGGCTTTGTGCAGGCTGTACCAGCGCGGACGGGCGCCAATATCAATGCGCTGCTTGTGCGCGTGCATTTGTGGGCTGGCGATAAAGTCGAGTAACAACTCGCCCCAGGGGTTGGGCAGGCGCTTGAGGTGTGAGCCAGTCACCGCCTGGGCAGTAATACTGGTCAGCTCTTGCATGGCCTGATTCCACATCAGAATTTCGCCATCATCGGCCAGCGAGCACACCCCCATCGGCAGGCGTTCTAGGGTCTGGCGGTGATAGCGTCTGAGGTTGTCGAGCTCGCCAGCCAGGCCACTGAGGCGGTCATGAAAGCCTTCCAAGCGTTGTTCAATTTGGTAAATGTCCTCGCTCAGCTCAGCGTCTTCTTGAAACGGCAACGAGCGGGTGATGATGTCGTGCGCGACGGTCGGCCCCATCAAACCGGATAAATTCGCCTCCAAGCGAGCTCGCAGTCGGCGCAATGCGTAGGGACGATCTTCATAGGATGGCAGGTTGAGATCTTGCAAGGCTTGGTAGACTTCGCGCTCAGCTACGTAGCGCCCCAAGGGTTTGCTCAGCGCCACAATGATGTCGTTGGAGTTGGTGGCCATCAGCGGGCGCCGCGTGGGCCGCGACACAGTATCAATGGAGCAGGCCTGGGCCGCCGAAATCTCCGACGGTTTGGGTTTGCCCAGTAAGCTGGCCAGGACAAATAGGGTCAGGTTAACCGCCAATGCCCCCATCGCTGCTAGGTGCCAATTGCTCTCGTCGACATTGGGCAGGGGCAAAGGAACGTTCCAGCCCAACGCCAGTTCGGAAAATGGCAACAGCATGCCGTAAATCCAGACTGCGATGCCGCTAATGAGTCCGAGCAGAAAGCCATGGCGGTTGGCTTTGGGCCAATACAGCAAACCCAGTACGCCGGGCAAAAACTGCACCGCAGCGACAAACGCCAACAAGCCTAAACGGTTGAGGTCCAGGTCTGCGCCCACAAGCGCATAAAAGCCATAGGCCAGCAGTAATATGGCGGCGATCAGGCTGCGGCGCATCCACAATAGCCAGCGATAAAAGTCGTGCCGTGGGCTGGGTTTGTGAAACGGCAGCACTAAATGATTGAGCAGCATGGCCGCCATCGCCAGAGTGATGACGATGATGATGCCCGACGCGGCTGCCAAGCCACCGAGGAAGGTCAGAATCACCAGCGCAGGGGATTCCAGTTGCAGGCCAATGCCAATGGCAAAGTACTCCGCCGGCGTATCGACTTCCATATACACACCGGCCCACAAAATGGGCGGGACGGCCATCGCCATGGCCAGCAAAAACAGCGGAAAGCCCCAGCTCGCCGGGCCCAATGCATGGTGATTGACGTTTTCAGTAAAGGTGACGTGAAACATGTGCGGCATCACCACCGCGGCGGCAAAAAATACCAGCAGCAAGGTGCGCCAAGGGCCTTCTTGCAGCGTCACCAAGGGCATGTTTTGCGCGCTGAGCAAGCGATCTTGGTTGTTGATCAACCATTGCTCCAATCCGCCGACTTCAGCAAACACGCCCAGCAGGGCAACCCCAGCCAAGACCAAAATGGCGGACAGTTTCAGCAGCGACTCAAACGCCAGCGCCAGCACCAAGCCTTCGTGCTTTTCGCGTGGCGACACATGGCGGGCGCCGAACAGCACCGCAAACAGGATCATGGTCAGACAAAAGCCAAACGCCAGCTCGGCGGTATCCCAGTCGCGGTTGAGTAAGTGCAAGGTGTCGGCAATGGCGCGCAACTGCAGCGTCAGCATCGGCACCACCACCGCCAACATAAACACTGTGACTAGCATGCCAGCGAGGCGGCTGCGATACCGAAAGGCCAATAAATCGGCTAATGAACTCAGCTGGTAGGTGCGGGTAATGTTCAGCAGCGGCCTGAGCAAAATCGGCGACATGACAAACGCGCCTGCAATGCCAAGGTAATAGGCGAGAAAACCATAACCGTATTGATACGCCAGCCCGACAGAGCCATAGAACGCCCAAGCGCTGGCATATACCCCCAGAGACAAAATGTACACCAGCGGGTGGCGCACCCAGGACCTCGGTACCCAGTTGCGTTCTACCGCGTAAGCTGTCGCAAACAGCACGCCCAAATAGCCGAAGACGATCAGGCCGAGTTGATTCAGACTAAAACTCATCATCGCCTCGTGCTCGGTTCAACCAAATGTAAAAAGCAATCAGCACAAACCAGATGGCAAACGGGCGATACCAAGCGCCGCGGTCATCCAGCCACCAATCCATCATAACTGGGGATAACAGATACAAACCGACCAGCAGTAACAGGCCGAGGCGATGATCGTACATGGTGTCCTTAACTGAGGTTGCTGAAGTGGGCCGCAGGCAGAAGCAGACGGTGTGCCTACCTCAATACGCTGGGCAAGAGTAACACATCAGCGCCGATACTCAGCCGGTGCTGGCTGGCTTTGCAGGCCCTGGAGACGCATAGGTTGCCAGTGCTGACACGCCCACTGTAACACCGCTTCATTGCCCGCACCTTGCAGCTCTTTGGGGGGCTGTTGTTGCAGCCACTGCAATACCTGCCACAGGGTGTTACCCGTTGGGTCTGGCTGTAGTGGCCGGGCGAGATTTTGCTTGCTCAGTTTTTGCCCATTCGGCTCCAATGCGACGGGCAGGTGGCAATAGCTTGGGGTCGGCAGTTGCAGCGCTTGTTGTAGCAAGAGCTGGCGTGGTGTGGAGTCGATTAAGTCGATTCCGCGAGTAATGTGGGTGATGCCTTGGTCGGCATCGTCGACCACCACCGCCAGCTGATACGACCACAGTTTGTCGCGGCGGCGAATGACGAAATCGCCGATGTCCGACAGCTGGCTGTGGTAATCACCTTGCAGCGCATCGTGAAAAGTCAGCTCGCCGTGTGGGCATAAAAACCGCCAGGCTGCATCTAGGTCGTCGGACGGGTTGTGGATGCCGGTGTTGGTTCTGTTGTTGGTGTTGGCGCTGGGCTCGCTGACGCTATGGCAATTACCCAAATGCACCGCGCCCGCAAGTTGTTTGCGTGAGCAACGACAAGCAAAAGCCTGCTGCTGGTCGATCAATTGCTGCAGTGCATGTTGATAGACCTCGCCACGTTGACTTTGCCAACGGACCTCGCCGTCCCAATGCAGGGAATAACTCTCCAGCACGCGCAAAATAGCATCGCTGGCGCCGGCTTCTTCGCGCGGTGGGTCCAGGTCTTCAATGCGCAGCAACCAGTGTCCGCCGCGACAGCGCATGTCCAGATAACTGGCGACAGCTGCGATCAACGAGCCAAAATGTAAGGGGCCGGTGGGTGAGGGTGCGAAGCGACCTTTCATGGACGCGAGCCTATCGTTAACACAGGTGTGTAAAAGAAGGGAGGAGCAGGGCAGCAAGGCTGCCCTGAACGATCAGACGCCGAGCTGCTTTTCTTTGATTTCAGCCAGGGTCTTACAGTCGATACACAGATCGGCTGTGGGACGTGCTTCCAGACGACGAATGCCAATCTCAACGCCACAGGCTTTGCAAAAGCCGTAGTCGCCGCTGTCGATCAGATCGATGGTCTTTTCAATTTTCTTGATCAACTTGCGCTCGCGATCACGGGTGCGCAGTTCCAGGTTGAACTCTTCTTCCTGGCTAGCACGATCGTTGGGATCTGCGTAGTTGTTGACCTCAGTTTGCATATGCTCTTTGGTGCGGTCCACTTCTTCCATCAGCTCCTGCTTCCAGTTCTGCAGAATGCTGGTGAAGTGCTCTAACTGAGCATCATTCATGTACTCTTCACCCGCTTTGAGCTCATAGGGAGTAAAGCTGGACAAGGCAAACTCTTTTTTTGTTTCCGGCATAACTCACCGCCTTACCATATTCGCCGGGCACTTCCGGCATCGGTTCCATGCACTCATAGGCCACTATGCGCCCAGTGCCATCCAAATAACAAGCACGGGAAACTATCAGATCTCTGTCAGGGCGCCAACTATTTGTTTGCTTTCTGTCGACTGGCGCGGACAATGGCGCACTTTCTGATCGATACAGCGAGGCGTGGCGATGAACGACTCTACTCAACAGCCAAAGCGGCGCTCTGACGACATCAGTGCGTTTCAGGTGATGGCGATTCTGGAGCAGGCGCAAGCGCTGGAAGCGCAGGGGCAGGACGTTATTCACTTGCAAGTCGGTGAGCCTGATTTTGCCACCCCAGAGCCTATGGTCGAAGCGGCGGTAACAGCGCTGCGCGCCGGTCAGACGCGCTACACCCCGGCATTGGGTATGCCGGAGCTGCGCCAACGCATCGCGGATTATTACCAGCGGCGCTTTGCTGTCTCCATCAGTGCCAAGCAAGTGATACTGACTCCCGGGGCTTCAGGAGCCTTGTTGTTATTGACGGCCGCTCGGTTAGAGCAGGGCCAGACCATGTTATTGGCCGACCCCGGCTATCCCTGCAATCGCCACTTTGCGCGTGTGTTTGAGGCCCATGGACAGCTGGTGGCAGGCGATCCCGCGCATGATTTGCAACTAACACCAGCGCAAGTCGCGCAGCATTGGCAGGCGCATACACGCGTGGCACTGGTGGCAACCCCGGCGAATCCAACTGGCACTGTGCTGTCGCTGACACAACTGCAGCAGTTGCATCAAGCAGTCAGTGAGCAAGGCGGTGAGTTGTGGGTGGATGAGATCTACCAAGGGCTGAACTATGCCGCGCCGGGTTCGGCGGTGACCCAGATGCCAGAGGTGGAAACCGCCTTACAGCTGGGGGCGCACGACAATCTGGTGATCATCAACAGCTTTTCCAAATTCTTCGGTATGACGGGCTGGCGGCTAGGTTGGGCGGTGGTGCCAGAGGCCTGGGTGGAGCGTTTGGATACGCTGGCGCAAAACCTATTTTTGGCGCCTTCCACCCCGGCCCAACACGCTGCTTTGGCGGCGTTTTCGACCGACACCATGGCGATTTTGGAAGCCCGCCGACAAGAGCTGCAGCTGCGACGCGACTACCTGCTGCAAGCTTTACCCAAGCTGGGCTTTACGCTGCCGGTGGTGCCAGATGGAGCTTTTTACGTCTATGCCGATGCCAGTGCGCTCACCGACGACAGCTTGAGTTTTTGTCAGCAAGCCTTGCAGGCCACGGGTGTGGCGTTGACGCCGGGAACCGACTTCGGACAGCACCAAGCCAAGCAGCACGTACGTTTTGCCTTCACCACGCCATTGCCGCGTTTGCAGCAAGCGATGGAGCGTTTGCAACACTGGCTGGCGACGCGCTGATGCAGTATCCGTCGCCACTGCAACAAGCGCTGCTGATCCGGCGTTACAAGCGGTTTTTGGCCGATGTGGAGTTGCCCGATAGGCAAGTGATCACGGTTCACTGTCCGAACACCGGCTCCATGTTGCGCTGCGCCGAACCTGGTAGTCGGGTGTGGTTACTGGACAGTCACAACCCCAAGCGCAAGTATCGCCACAGCTGGGAATGGGTGGAAGTGGACCAGCAGCATCTGGCCTGCATCAATACCCAGCGCGCCAATCAGCTGGTAGCAGAAGCCCTGCAGGAGGATCGCATTGCCGAGCTGCGAGGATATCAGCAGGTCGAAAAAGAGCCCAAAGTCGAAGACGGTCGGTTGGATTTTTTGCTGCACGCAAACGGTGAAGCCAGTGCCTACGTTGAAGTAAAAAACGTCACTTTGTTACCCGAGCACACGTCTGTGGGGCAATTTCCAGACGCCGTGACCGAGCGCGGACGTAAGCACTTACTGCGCCTGCAGCAGCTGTGCAATGAGGGACATCGTGCGGTGTTGCTGTTCTGCGTGGCTCACCAAGGCATCAATACAGTCACCGTTGCCGATGACATTGACTCTGCCTATGGCGCTGCCTTGCGAGAGGTGATGGCAGCGGGGGTGGAAGTGCTGGCCTATCAGGTGGCGTTTGATCAGCAAGTGCCTGGCATGTCGCTGCAGCAGCGGCTGCCCTTGGTGGTTTAGTCGTTGGCTGGCTGATGATTGCCGCCATGTTAACGGCGGCAAAGAAACAGCAGCTCAGCTCAGTGTAATGGCTACAGAGTTACCCACAGCTGGCCCTCTTCATCACAGCGACAGGGCAGTGAAGTGAGGGCCTGACCCTGGCATGGACCAGCAATGCAGTCTCCGCTATCTATCAAAAACAACGCGCCGTGGGTGGCGCATTGTATCAATGCGCCTTCGGCGTCTAAGAACTGATCCGGCAACCACTCCAGTTCGATGCCCAAATGCGGGCACTGATTGCGGTAGGCGTAAAAGCGGCCGCCTTTGTGCACCACAAATAAACGCTGCTCTTCAAATTCAAAGCCCTTGCTTTGTCCTTCCGCTATGGCACTGCTGTGGCACAATGCACGCTCTTTACTCATCAATAAGGCCTGTGTGCTGCTATGTTGCGTCGCGAGCTTATCCCGCCGCTGTTTTTGTTACTAGTACCGCTGTGTTTGTTGCTCGGATTGAGTCTTGGTAGCCAAAGCTGGAGCTGGTTGTGGCAATCGGATACCGGGCAAACGGTGCTGTGGCACATTCGCCTGCCACGTGTATTGATGGCGTTTTTACTCGGTGCGGTGCTGGCTTGGGCTGGGGTCTTGATTCAGGGCGTGGTGCGCAACCCGTTGGCTGATCCGGGCATCATTGGTGTTGCTGGTGGTGCCGCGGTGGGCGCTGCGCTGTTTTTGGCGCTGCTGCCGACGGCCAGCGCTGAGCTACAAACGCTGTTCGCTTTTGCTGGCGCTTGGCTGGCGTTGTGGCTGGTGCTGAAGCTGGGCTTAAGTGGCAGCGCTATGCACGCTATGAGCTTTCTGATTCTGGCGGGCATTGCTGTCAATGTGATGGCCAGCGCTCTAATTGGATTGCTGTCGTACTTGGCCAGCGACAGCTCGTTGCGACAAATCACCTTCTGGTTATTGGGCAGTCTGGGCAATGCCAACTGGTATTGGGTGTCGGTATTGGCGGCGATCTTGCTGGCGGCGCTGTGTTACTGGCCGCAACGCTTGCGCCAGTTGGACGCCTTGTTGCTGGGCGACACCGAAGCGCGCTCGATGGGCATTGAAGTGGCGCAACTGCAGCAACGAACGGTGGTGTGGGTGGCGTTGATGGTCAGCGTGGCTGTCAGTGCCAGCGGTATCATCGGCTTTATTGGTCTGGTCAGCCCGCACATTGCGCGGCTACTCACCGGTGCCTCGCATCGCCGTGTGCTGCCATTGGCGGTACTGATTGGCGGCTGCTTGATGGTGCTGGCGGATACCCTAGCGCGGTTACTGATTGCCCCGGCGGAGCTGCCCATTGGCATTGTCACCAGCTTGCTCGGTGCACCGGTGTTCATTGCGTTGTTGCTGCGCGAAAAGCGGCGGTTGTCATGGTGATGCAGTTACAGCAAATCGGTGTGGACCGTGGCTCGGTGGCCATTGTCGATGATGTCTCACTGCCGGTGTTGGCCGGTAAGGTCACTATGCTGTTGGGCCCCAACGGCGCGGGTAAGTCGACCTTGCTCAAGGTGATGGCGGGTTTGGAGACGCCGGCTCGCGGCCAGATCGAACTACAGCAGGACAACCCGTTGTCCTGGTCGCGCCAGCGCTGGGCTGCAAACGTGAGCTTTTTGCCGCAGCTCAGTGCCTTGTCCTTCCCGCTGACGGTGAAGGAAGTGGTGGCGCTCGGCGCTATGGCACAAGGCAATTCGGTGCGCGCGCAGCGACAACAGTTACAGCAAGCGTTGCAGCTGTGGGACATCGATTATCTGGCCGAGCAGCAAGTGCGCTGGTTATCGGGCGGCGAGCAGCAGCGAGTGCAGCTAGCGCGCAGTTGGCTGCAAGCGCAACACGGCCAGCTATGGCTATTGGATGAACCCTTAAGTGCCCTCGATCTGCGCCATCAGCAACAGTGTTTGCAGCGCGCGCGGGAGTATGTGCAGCAAGGCCGTGCCGCGGTGATGGTAATTCATGATCTGAATCTGGCGTGGCAATGTGCCGATTACGTTGCACTATTGTGCTGCGGACGATTGGTATGTGCCGGAGAACCAACTGAGGTACTGACCAGTGAGCGCTTAACCGATGTCTTCCAGGTGCCGGTTGAAGTGGAGCGTGGTGTAGTGCGCTGGTGCTAGAACGCTGGTGTCAGAGCGCTGGTGTTAGGACGTCAGCGCGGCTAAAAAAATGCCCCTCAAATGAGGGGCAAAGCAACCGTGATTAGCTTGATGAGAGAGATCACAATCCATTGCAATGCCCTGGATTCTGAACATCGGCGCCATCTCTGACGTCGACGATGTCAATGTACTGAAGCCTTTGATCCTAGTCAATAACGATTCTCATTTATTTTTGTGAATCATTCTTTGGTATGAAGCGGGGAGTGATGTCGAAACGACAGGCAAAAAAATGCCCCTCAAGTGAGGGGCAAAGCAACCGTGATTAGCTTGATGAGAGAGATCACAACCCACTGCAATGCCTTGGATTCTGAACATCGACACCATCTCTGGCGCCGACCATCACTACTGTAGAGAGGCTGCTTTTTATTGTCAATAATAATTCTCATTTATATTTGAGATTTCTTCTCGCTTTCTTCGATCAGCTGCTGATTCATGGTGCTGATCCGGCGGGCTAAATCCTCAATCAGGTTGAGCGCGGCTTTGGGTTGCGCTTCGATCAACAAGGTAAAGTCTTCCTTCGGTACCGCCATGATGGTGCTGGTGCTGGTGGCCGTCACCGTTGCCGAACGCGCTTCGCCGGTGAACACGGCCATGGCACCAAAGACTTCTTCTTCGCCAATTTCGCCCACTTTTACGCCATCGACGAACACATCGGCACTGCCTGAAATGATGGTGTAAACATGGTCGGCGACATCGCCTTGCTGAATAATAACCTCACCGGCCTGCACGTTTTGAAAGCCAGCGACTGGGCGTGTTTGCTCTTTGTGTTGTTCGGCCAGATAGTTCAGCAAGATGGCGTTCAAAGTAATCAGGTACTGGCTCCAGTAGTGCAACAGGCGCTTATCGGAATAGACATGGCGCAGGAACTCGTTGCGATCGATGGTGACCAGCTCGACGTACTCATCGGTGCGGAAAATGGGCGTCGGCACGGAAAATGAGTGGGTAATGCCGATTAAGTCGCCTTCTTCGAAGGTGACCAAGCTGTAGCCGTTGTGACTTAACTGCAGTGCGCCGTCTTGAATCAGAAAGAGTTTGTCCTGGTCGAACACGTCGTACAGGTTATCGACGCCTTCTAGGGTGATCACTTCCTGGTTCAGTTCCAAGCCGTCGATCAACGCCTGGGTCAAGGCAGGAATACGTTCCAGAAGCTGGGCAATGGTGGTCGATGGTTGGTTGGTTAAGTACATGGGTATTCCTGCTTCTGCATTGGGTCAGATTGGCCCAGAGGGCCAAAGTGGCCGTAAGTTACATGAAATGGCGGAAGGCTTGAACAGACCAAATCCGTCATTTACCCGGCTGCGGATGTCGCAATCGTATGCCGTGAGTGACCGACAGCAATATCTCTTGCGCCGGGATCGCCAACGGAAACAAACAACCGCTGATTTTGGCATCGGCGAGGCTGGCACCGTGCAGCAGACAGGTGCTGAAATCGATGCCGCGCAAATCGGCGCCGCGAAAGTAGCAGTCGCTTAAGTCGAGTCCACTCAAATCGATATTGCGCAGGTCCAAACCGCGCAAGTCACAGCGGCGTAAATCCACCGCTTGGCCTTGTTGGCGGGCCGCATTAAACCCGGCTACGTCATCGTGGCGCAGCAGTTGATACAGCGGGTCCTGGCTGATCATCGGCTTACTCATGCTTCTCTCCTGATAGCGCGCCAATCCCACCGGGATCGCGCTACAATGTCGCCGTCTCAACCAGTATAGATGCTCTATGAGCCGGTCTACGCCAGCATTCCTATTAACATCTGAATGGCATGACGACGATCAGGGGACTGAGCTGACATTTTGGTGGTCGACAGCAGAGGGCCCCTTGGCCACTCGTCATCGCCAGCCAGGTGTGTGTTTTATCGACAGTGACCACAGCGAACGCGCACAAGCCATTGCTGCGACATTGGCGTGGCCGGTTGAGATCAAGCCACTGGCGTTGCAGTCGTTTTCCCATCAGGCGGCCAGCGCTTGTTACATGCCGGCCTCGTATTTGTATCGTTGGCGCGATGTGTTAGCCGAGCAAGGCATTGTCTGCCGCGAAGTGGACGTACGCCCGACCGACCGCTTTTTGATGGAGCGCTTTATCTACGGCGCCGCCTTATTGGACCTGCAAAGCTCTCCGCCGCGCTTGGCACCCACTCGATACGTGCCCAAACTGCGCTGTTTATCCATCGATATCGAAACCTCGATGCCGCATCGCGACCGGCCCGACCGGTTATTTTCCATTGCCCTTTATAGCGATAGCGAACGGCAGGTACTCACCTGTGCTGAACCGCGCCCCGGGCAGGATGAGCAGCTGCAGTTGCACTGGTTAGCCGATGAGGCGGCATTGCTGCAGCGCTTTATCGATTGTGTGCAGCGCATCGATCCAGACGTCATCATCGGCTGGAATCTGGTGCAGTTTGATCTCGATTTTTTACGCCGCAAGTGCCAGCAACACGCCATCGACTTCACCCTTGGGCGCGACGGCAGCGCCATGGGATGGCGCCGGCAGCGCAACAATCCTGAGCGGGTATTTGTGCATATTGCTGGCCGTTTGGTGCTGGACGGCATCGAACTGCTGCGCAACGCCACCTGGCAGTTTGAAAGTTTTGCCTTGAATCATGTGGCTGGCGAGCTGCTGGCGGATCAAAAGCTGTTGCACGGCGAACAACGTGGTGATGACATCGAGCGCTTGTTCGAGCAGGACCCTTGGCAGCTGGCACGCTACAACCTGAAGGATTGTGAGCTGGTATGGCGCATCTTCGAACGCGCAGACCTGCTCAATTTTGCCATCGAGCGAGCGCACATGACCGGTCTGGCGCCGGACCGGATGGGCGGCTCGGTGGCGGCGTTTGAGAATTTATATTTGCCGCGCTTGCATCGTGCTGGCTTTGTCGCGCCCAACATTGGCGAAGGCTATCACCAACGCAAAAGCCCTGGTGGCCTAGTGATGGACTCTGTCCCTGGGCTGCACGATCAGGTGCTGGTGCTGGATTTTAAAAGTCTGTACCCGTCCATCATTCGCACCTTTTGCATCGACCCGATGGGGCTGATCACGGGTCTGCACAGCGCGCAGCAGCGCTCAAGTGCGCCGCAGTGGCCAGATGACGAGCTGGTGCCTGGCTTTTTTGATGCGCTGTTTCATCGCCAGCAGCACGTTTTGCCACAGCTGATTGCGCAGTTAGGCGAGCACCGAGAGCAGGCCAAGCAACACGGCAACCAAGCGTTATCCCAGGCGATAAAAGTGATCATGGCGTCTTGTTATGGAGTATTGGGCTCGGATGGCTGCCGTTTTTACGATACCCGCTTGGCCAGCTCTATCACTATGCGTGGCCATGAAATTATTCGTCGCAGCGCCGATTGGATTCGCCAACAAGGCCAGCGGGTGATTTATGGTGACACCGATTCGGTATTTGTCGCTTTGCAGCGCCCGCACGATCTGAAGGACGCATACCGCACTGGACGACAGTTGGCAGCTGGGTTAAACGCCTTTTGGCGGCAGACATTGCTTGATGAGTATGGCATCGACAGTCATCTGGAAATGGAGTTTGAAACCTATTACCGGCGCTTTTTTATGCCCTCTATTCGCGGCGAGGAAGTGGGCAGTAAAAAGCGTTACGCCGGGCTCGCGCAGCGCGAAAACGGCGATGAAACCTTGATCTTTAAAGGCTTGGAAGCGGTACGCAGCGACTGGACCTTGCTGGCACGGCAGTTCCAGCGTGAGCTGTATCGGCGGCTGTTTGCCGGTGAGGCGTATCAGCAGTGGTTGCGCCACACCGTCGAGCAGCTGGTCAACGGCGAGCTTGATCAGCAGCTGGTGTATCGCAAACGGCTGCGCCGGCCGTTGAGTGCTTATCAACGGCAAATGCCGCCGCATGCCAAAGCAGCGCAGCGGCTGGAAGCCTGGCTGCAGCAGCAGGGGCTGCCGGCCAGATTTCGCGATCGGGGTGGTTGGATCGAATACCGCATGACGGTCAACGGCCCTGAACCGGTGGAAGACTGCCCGTCGTCGTTGGATTACGGCCATTATGTGGAGAAGCAACTGCGCCCGGTGGCGGACGCCTTGTTGCAGTTTACTGGCGAGGATTTCACCACCTTGGCTGGCCAGCAGCTGCGGCTGTTTTAGCGCCACAGCGCTGGTTAGCGGGGCGGGTAACTAATCGCCGTCACTGAAGTTAATGCCCAGCTCGATGCCCAGCGCAACTGGGATTTCACGTTTAAAGTTGCCGTCCAGCATGCCAATGGCAGCGTTAAAACTGTCGCTGTCGCGCTCGCTTAATGCTTGCTCGGCCATGGCGATGTTGCTGTTGACGGCATTGACGTTGAGCTCATAACCCTGCTGTTGCATATGTTGCAGCAGGCTGGTGCCGGCGTAAGGCTGCGTCAGCAGTTGTTTGGCGGCAGTCAGCGCCTGCTCGGCCAGCTGCCACGACACCTCGGCGGTGGTGCCAGCCAGCGTGACGATATTGCGCTTTTTGAAGTAATCCAAATACTCCTGTGCGGCAATCAGCAGCTGCGCCATGGCATCGCGACCGGTCGGCAGCTGGTTGTTGATCAACAGTTGCTGATAGGCAGTGCCACTGTTGTTGTAATTAAGGCTCCAGCCCTGCTGCAACGCTTCTGTACGTATTGCCAGCTGCTGGCTTAAGCCGGTTAACAGATCGCAGCGCTTGGGCTCGTCGACATACTGCTGTGCCAGCTCTGGGCCATAAAACAGCGCTTCTTCCAGTGCCAGTAAGCCCACGTACTGAAAACGCTGCTCGGCAAAAAAAGCGTTGTTCAGTTCATCTTGCTGCAGCCAACTGGCTTGCGTGGTGCGCACCGTGGCGCGGTAATCGGTGCCACGCAGGCGCAGTGAATCTATGTAGGTATAGAGCGGCAATACCGGGTCGGCGTCGGCCGGACCAAAGTTAAACAACTGCGCCTGATACCAGGCATTGGCGGTGTCACGCCACTGTTGTTGCAGCGCCGTTAGGCCGTCCGCTTGCGGCGCCTGACACCATTGCTGCACTTGCTCATTGAGTGTGCTGGCGTGGCTGTGCACGGCGGTCATTGCCGGCACAATTTGCTGCTCGGTGATGGCGCTGACCAGCGCAGTGCGCTGCTCGCTGCTCAGACCAGTGCTGCTTGGGCTGCTACCGCTGCTGCTGCCACCGCCGCCTCCACAGGCCGCGAGTGTCAGCGTTAGGGCAACAAGGGTGCTGGTTGTTCTCATCATAATCTCCACAGCCAGTTCAAACGCTGGCTTGCTGTCGTTGGATAGCGTGCAAATGGTTGTCCCAGCTGATGCCCGGCAGGTGCATGCGTGAGTCGGGCAACTCTTGCAAGGTAAAGGCGTCCAGCTGACGCACATGGCCGCTGGAGCTGCTCAAAATAAACTGGCGCTGGTCGAGGCTGACGGTCAGCCCGCACACATCGTGCAGGCGATGAAAGCCAGCCAGCTGGCCGCTGTCGAGGTGCCAGAACAGGGCAATATCGCCGCGTGGGCTGGTGAATCCGGCGATGCGGCTGAGGTTGTTGATGCGAGTGCTGCCCATGTAGTCGTTGCAATGCCATAGCAGTGTTTCAGGTTCACCCAGTACTTTCAGCTGCTGGCCACCAGCGGGTAGCAGTGCGGCCAATGGGGCTAAGCGCTGATGATGGCTGGCGCTGCGCTGCATTTGCAGCGCCACACTGATGTCGCCTTGCTGGCTGACGTCGAGATGGCGAATGCTGGCCTTGGGTTCTGCCACGCGAAAGTCGTTCAGCAGCTCTCCGTTGTGGCTATTAATCAGGCTCAAACTGGAGCGCATGGTGTCCGGATTGAGCAGCGTGCGCCCTGAGTCTGGGTGGGTCAACAAGCCACCATTGGCCACCGCCAGCGTGCGCCCATCGGGCATAAATTGGAGTTCATGTGGGCCAATGCCGTGGCTATTGAACTGAGCCAACAGCCGATAGTCGCTGCCATCGCGCACGATCAAACGCCCGTGGCCAGCGGCCATGTCTGACTCGGTGGTAAACAAATAGCGCCCATCGGGGCTGAAACAAGCGTGGCCATTGAGGTGCAGGCCTGCTTGGCAGTGCACACGCTGCAACACCTCGCCGGAGGTGAGATCGATTTCCACCAGCTGGCGGCCAGGGCGCCTGGCGACCATCAGTACGCTGTCAGGGCGCAACGGATGTTGCACCACATCGTGTCCGCGAATGCCAACTTGGCTTTGCTGCGCGTGACCGCGTTGGTTGCTCCAGACGGCACCAAAGGTTTCTGGCTGGCGCCCTTGGGCAGAAATCAGCCATTGCTGCGGGCGTTGTTGTGCCAGCCAGGCTCCGCACATCGGCGCGGCCAGCAGCGGCAATGACAAACCGGCCAACAACAGCTGGCGACGGTGAACAGAGTGAGCAGTCATCGGTGCGCGTGCCTTACAAGGAATTAACAAACGTCAGCAGTTGCTGGCGCTGTTCGTGGGTGAATTGAACAAAGCGTTGGCGACTGTCGCTGGCCTCACCGCCGTGCCAGAGAATCGCCTCTTCCACCGAGCGGGCACGACCATCGTGCAGAAAATGTCGGCTGCCACTGATTTGCTGACTTAAACCTAAGCCCCACAGTGGCGCCGTGCGCCATTCACGGCCACTGGCCTGATAGTCACTGCGGCCGTCGGCCAAATCTGGTCCCATGTTGTGCAGCAGAAAATCACTGTACGGCCAGATACGTTGTGCGCTCAGGTGAGGAAACTCGCTACTGGTTTGGGTGGTGAACGAAGGCTGATGGCACTGTTGGCAGCCGGCTTGGTAGAAGCGCTCGCGACCGGCCAATACGGTTTTGGCGGTTGGGCTGCGACGCTTGGGCACACCGATGTTGCGATTGAAGTTAATCACCAGGTCGAGCAAATCGTCGCGCAGTTCGCTGCCGTGGGCATCATTGCCGTCGGGCTGGCGTAAGCAGTCCGACTGACGCTCGCTGCAAGGCTGCTGGGGAAACAGCGCATTGGTAATGCCGACATCGCCAGCAAAAGCACCGGCAACGGTGATTTCCAGGGTGGCGCGATTGGCTTTTAAGCCAAACCGGCCGGGGGCGGCGACTTGACGGCGGTAATCCCACACTTGATTGACGCGGCCGGAAATACCATCGCCGTTTTGGTCATTGGGGTCGGCCAGGGCATCGATGTCTGCTTGATCGATCATTTCAATCAGCCCAGCGCCATGAATGGCTGGGGCAATACGCAAGCTCATGGTGGTGTCTGGATGCAGCGGACCATAGCCCAACTGTTTGAGTTCAACACGCGGGCGTCTGAGTTGGCGTTGCTCGCCGTCTGGGTAAACAAACGTTTCTGGCTGCCAGTGCACATGAACATAAGCCTCGGGCGCCACCGACATAGGTAAATCAGGCTGACTGGCGCGCAGTTGATGGCCCAATGCCACCGACTGGGATTGCAACTGATCGCCGTAGGTCGGCTCGGCAATGGCGCCGTGTATTGGGTCCTCGCCGGGAATGCTGAGGCGTAAAAAAGCACTCAACAGCGGCACGTCGGCGCTGTCTGGCACATGGCCACGACCGCCTTTGGTGTGACAGGCCAGGCAAGTGCGGGCGTTATAGAGCGGCCCTAAGCCATCGCGAATATCGGTAACTGTGGGGGCCTTCACCCAAGGTTGGTGGGCTAAGGCTTTACCGGCGAAGAAATCTGGCTTTAATGCTGGCGGTAAGTTAGCGGCGGGCAGCTCGGAGCTGGGAAAAGGCACGATGTTAACACTGGTGTCGCCGCCGGGCAGGGCTTCGGCTGGGTCGTAATCAGGGGCTCTTTGGTCAGTTGAATCGGGCGCTTCAGAGCAGCCGATTAACAGGGTTGCCAGCAACAATGCAGAAATAGAAGTACAGCGTGAGGTCATGATGTCGTCATCGATACGGATGCCAGCACCCGCCGAGCGGGTGCTGGTTTGGTCTCAGACAATCACTGTGGCGATGTTACTCGTCACATGACTGAGTTGGGTTGGTGGTATCACAAGCTGAGGCTTCTGGGTCGACCACCACGGTGCCCAGTTCCAAGGTGTTGGCGATCTGGGTGATCACTGCCGCCTGCTCGTTCAACGCAATGATGGTGTCTGCCACTGAGGTGGAGTCGGTGGACTGGATCAGTACGTCAAATGGTGTGCCTGCACGCGCTTGCGTATCGATGGCGGTGTAGGCGTTTTCGGTTTTTGTCAGCGATGCGGTCAAGGTGGTAACCAGTGCTTGCTGACCTTGATCGTTGAGCAAGTCGTCCAGACCGTAGCCGTCCACTGCATTGGTAGTCACGTCGTCGACGCCATCTAGGTCGCTGTCGTAACCGGCGTAGCGGCCATAGAAGCTATTGGACACACCTTCTGCGTTCAGCCAGATATCGCGGTGCGTATTGTCGGAGAAGCACGAGTGCTCATCTTCTTGTGAATTAGCGCTGAAGGCAATCTGCATACGCTCACCGCCCAGCTCACCTTCGGACAGCGTGCCCATACCGGTCATGATCTCAGCCAGCTTTTGCTTGGCGTCGGCGGTGTTACTGACGGTCATAAAGGCGGTACGGTAACTGGCGCCCTCGGCCCAGCCATCACGCACTTGCTGCAGGTCGGCAATCAGTTTGTCGACGGCCACTTCCAGGAACTGGAAGCGACGGTCCGCATTGGCGTCTGTGGTGAAATCCGTCAGTGGGCGTTGGCCACCAAAGGCCAGGTTTTGCGCGGCCCAAGTTTTTACCGCAGTGCCACGATCCGTGCCGTCGGTCGGCATGGCGTCGTTGTTCAGATCCTGGCCCCAAAGCAAAAACTCAATGGCGTGATAACCCGAGATCACATCGTGCTCGTCTTCTGCCGTGGCGGTATTGGCCAGCAGGTCAGCATTAATCACGATCTCGCGGTTGCCGATGATGTTTTCAGCTGGGCTGTTGGTAGCCACGTTCGCATCGATGGCTTCGCCATTGTTGACGTCGGTTTGGTGCGCGGTAACACCAATCTGATCGGTGCCAAAGTCGCTGTCATTGGTTTTGACGTAGTCGATCAGTGCTTCACCCAATGGCCAGGCGTTGATGTCGCCTTCTGGGCCGTCTTCGCTGCTGTAATCGCTGGAATCGATGGGGCTCATGCGAAAGCGATACACTTCCGTCTGACCGTATGGCTCACGCGCCACCAGCCAAGCCAGTTTGGCTGCATCTAGGTTGGCTTGCGTCGGCTCTGCTTTGAACGCAGCAATGGCGGCTTTCAGCGCTTGTGCGGTGATGACCGAATCGCTGTAAGCGGCGTAGGCAATATCAGCGTTGGTCTTCAGGGCTTTTTGTACATTCTCTAAGTTCAGAGATGAGCCTGACGAGTCTGTACCTGGATCAACCACTGGGTCTTTTGAATCGTTATCGTCGCTGCCACACGCAGCCATCAACAGCGCAGCAGAAATTGCAGCAGCCAGCTTCAGCTTGTTCATATCGTTTCCTTTGGTATGTGTATTCGCTAGAGCAGACCACTGGGTTGTAAGAAGTTATTGATCTGCAACTCGATACAGGCAATGCCTGCGGCGCAACACTCTAGTGTTATTGAGAATTACTTGCAACAAGAGTGAACAAAAATGATTATCATGTTATTTAGCTTTTCGCTATCATACCCACGTTTATTTTGTGGTTAAAGCCCCGATGAGAATACGGGGGGAGTAATTGATCATGCGAGAGCAGTACGCGTTCATTGTGGGAGTTGGCCTGGCGTTGTTAGCGGGCTGTGGCGGCTCAGATTCTGGCTCATCCAATGCGCCGCAAAACAGCATCAGCAAAGTAGAGCTGGGCAAGCAGTTGTTTAACGACGTGTCGTTGTCGGCCAACCGCACTCAATCCTGCGCCAGTTGCCACAATCCGCAACACGGTTTTATCGACAATCGCCTGGGTGAGGATGGCCAGGTGCTGGCAGCGTCGATCGGTGACGATGGTGTGTCGGTGGGCGATCGCAACGCGCCCACGGCAGCCTATGCACAGTTCAGCCCAGAGTTTGTCGCTGGCAGTCGTCAACGTTTTAATACCGACGGCGATTTTGCCTTGTATGAAGGTCATTTGGGCGGTCAGTTTCATGATGGCAGAGCGGTCGACTTGGCCGCGCAAGCTGGAGGCCCACCGCTGAATCCGCTGGAAATGAACATGGCCAGCAAGGCCACGGTGGTGGCGCGCTTGTTAGAAAACGACGATTATCAGCGCGCCTTTCGTGAGCATTTTGGTGCCGACATTTGGGACGATGCTGAAGCCGCGTATGAAGCCATGACGCAAGCCATCGGTGAGTTTGAAAACAGCGCTGAGTTTGCTCCGTTTGATTCCCGTTACGACCGCTCGCTGCTGCCGGTGGGCGATGAGGCGCGTTATACCTATCACCCCGCTTCCAAAGCGGCGCTGGGTAAGGCGCTGTTTTTCTCCACCGAGTTCACCAACTGCGCGGCGTGCCATCAACTGCAGGCACAGGGACACCAGCAGGAAGTTTTTAGCGGCTTTGAATACCACAATCTGGGCGTGCCAGAAAATCTCAGCTTGCGTGCCATCAATGGTGTCACGACAGTCGATACCGGGCTGCAGCAGCACATTGACGACGCCAGCTTGGCCGGTAAATTCAAAACTCCGACGCTGCGCAACGTCGCGGTGACCGCGCCCTACATGCACAACGGCGTGTTTAACGAGTTAAGCACGGTATTGATGTTCTACGAGCACATGCGCCAGCGCAGCAATGGCCGCGACAGCGGGTTTGTGAACCCAGAAAGCGGGGTCGCATGGCGTGCGCCTGAAGTGGAGCAAAACATCAGCACCACTGAGTTGGCCAGTGGCAGCAAGGACTTCAGTGATGCCACCAATCGCGAGGCGATGGAGTGCTTTCTGATGTCTCTCACCGATGCTCGCTATGAGCATTTGTTGGATGCCGCAAAAGTCAGCGACTGCGGTTTGTAGGTCAGTATTCGCTGCCAGCGCAAACGGACTATGTTGAACACTGTAGTCCGTTGCGGAGGTGGTGATGAAGGCCATCTTGTTTGACATTGATGGTGTGCTGTTCAGCGATAACGGTGCCGTAGACGGTGCTTCTGCTACCTTGCAGTGGGCGCGCCGGATGCAGATTCCGCATCTGTTTGTGACCAACTCAACCAGCATCAGCCGCGCTGAGCTGTTGCGCCGCTTGCAAACCCTCGACCCTGCCATCACCGGAGACCAGCTACTAACCCCGGCCACTGCGGTGCGCCACTGGCTGGCGCAAAACCCGGGCATTCGTTTAGCCATGTTTGTGCCACAAGCCGTGCAAAACGAGCTGGCGGATGTTGCCAGTCATCGCGAAGAAGAATGTCGCGGTGTGGTCATTGGCGACCTCGGGCCAAGCTGGAGCTACTTTCACTTAAATCATGCGTTTCGCATTCTGATGCAGCGCCCGGGGCAGATGCTGCTGGCGTTGGGGATGACGCGCTATTACCGCAACGACGATAGCCTGCAGTTGGATGCTGGCCCATTTGTGAAGGCTTTGGAGTTTGCTTCAGGCCAGCCAGCGTTGGTGTTTGGCAAGCCGGCCTCTGGCTTCTTTCAACAAGCGCTGTCGCTGCTCGGTGTCGATGCGGCTGACACATTGATGGTGGGTGATGATCTGATGTCGGACGTGATGGCGGCGCAAAGCTGCGGTCTGTCTGGTGCTTTGGTACGCACTGGCAAGTATCGCCCAGAAGATGAACAAGGCAGTGTGCGTGCGCAGCACGTGCTTGCTTCAGTGGCCGATGTTCCCACTTGGTGGCAGCGCCAACACGCCGCGTGAGCTGGCTTGTCACGACGGTGGCCGCTGTCGATAATGCGCCGCTATGAACAATGTCGTTTCCCGTTTGCGCCAGCAGCAAGCGTCTTTGGCCACTAAGCCCTTTGCCGCTCGCGGCGCTAAACTAACCCGTTGTGAGCAATGTTTGCTGGCACTGCCCTGGTGTATTTGTGCCCATGTGCCGGTTGCCGAGCCTGGTGTGGCTTTGTGCTTGGTGTATTACCCCGGCGAAATTTATAAGCCCAGCAACAGTGGTCGGTTGCTGGCTGATGTCATTGCTGACAGTCACGCCTTTATCTGGCACCGCACCGAGCCGCCGGCGGCGTTATTAGCCTTGTTGCAAAACCCTGACTACGCACCGCTGTTAGTTTTCCCTTACCAGTACGCCGAGCCACAGCGTCAGCTGCATGAGGAGCAACAGTTGCAAACCTATGTGGCTGGGCGCACACCGCTACTGCTGGTGTTAGATGGCACCTGGCGCGAGGCGCGTAAGATGTTCCGCAGCCCGTGGTGGCAGCATGTGCCGGTGCTGGGCGTTGAGCCGCAACAGTTGTCCTCGTATGCCCTGCGCAAAGCGGTGCAGGCTCATCAGTTGGGTACGGCGGAAGTGATGGTGCCACTGCTGCAACGTTTGCAGCAGCCTGTGGCGGCAGAAAAGCTGGAAGGTTATTTTGAACGCTTTCGCCGCCATTATCTGAAGGCGAAAGCGAATCACATCAAACGCCCAGAACCCGACTCAAGTGCTCGTTGATAAAACGACCGTCTGGGTCCATTTCTCGACGTAGCTCGACAAAGTCTTTAAAGCGCTCGTATTTGCCCGCTAACTGCTCAGGCCCGAGGGTATGAATTTTGCCCCAGTGCGGGCGGCCATCATACTTCCAGAAAATCGGCTCAATGGCGGCGAAATAGGCTTTGTAGTCTTTGTCGTGGAAGTTGTGGCAGCTGATGGCAAAACCATCGCGGCGATAAAACGGGCTCAGCCAAACCTCATCGGCGGCCACATAACGTGCCTCGATGGGGAAAATCACCGGAATGTTCTGCTGCTTAATGGTGTCGAGCACTTCTTTCAGGCACGCAGGCCCGGCGTCGGCGGGCACGACGTATTCCATTTCGTTAAACAAGATATCTCGCAAGTTGCCGAAAATCTCATGCGACTTGCCATAACGTGTTTCTGGCTCGACACCGCTGGCGCCAAAGTTTACCAGCCAGCTGCGCATAAACGGCATGTAGTCGATCAAGTTCGACATCATGCGAAAGGCTTCATAGGCGTCGCCGCTGGGCACCGGCGGATTGGCTGGAATGTCCGCCGCTGCCACCTTGTCGATGGCGACACCAAGCATGTAATCGCTGTGCGGCAGGGCGAACATCTCGTAATGGCGATGTTTATCACGCAGCTCAGCCGCGCGCGCCAGCCCTTCCTCTTCGGACATCATCCAGCTGGTTTCTTTTAGGTAATAGGCGGGGTCGGTTTTTAACCGCGCTTTGGTAATAACGCCCATCGCACCGATATGGTTGCTGCTGGCGTAAAACAGGTCGCTGTTGTTATCGGGTGAACACTCGATGACCTCGCCGTTGGCTTTTACCATGCGCAGGCCACGCAGGTGGCTGGAAATACTGCCCAAGTGTTTGCCAGTGCCGTGGGTTGAGGTGGCAATGGCACCGGCAAAGGACTGGCTGTCGATGTCGGACATGTTGATGGTCGACATGTCGTGCTTCCACAGCTCACGTCCGAGCATGGATAAGCGGGTGCCGGCCCACACATCGGCCTCCAGTGCCTCGCGGTCGACGTTCTCTACGCCACGTAGGCGCGCTAATGACAGCAAGGTTTGATTGGTCGGCACCAGGCCGCTGAAGCTATGGCCAGAGCCAACACAGCGAACGGTGCTGTTGGCGGCCTTAATAGCATCAATAAGCTGCTCTTCATTGCGTGGCACCAGACGTTCCGTGGGCTGGCAGCTTTGATTGCCGGACCAGTTTTTCCATGGCAATACCCGTTTGCCATCGGCGCCGATAATGCCCGCCGGCGGCTGCGGTTGTGACGACGAACAGGCACTGGTGGCTGAGGCCACAACGCCTGCGCCGACGGCTTTCAGCAAGTGGCGGCGGCTGAGGTTAATGCGATCAAAGTTCATCGTTATTGCTCCTTGGCCATGTACTGAATGAGGTCGCGCAGGTCATCTTCGTTGCACTCGCCGCAGGTGCCCATGGCGGGCATGTTGCCAATGCCATTGATGGTGTGGCTGATCAGCACATCCATGCCTTTATCCAGGCGGTCTTGCCATTCATCTGAAAACGCCAGCGGCGCGCCGGATAGCCCTACGCCATGGCAGGCGGTGCAATAGATTTCATACAGCTCGACGGTGTAGTCGTCGACGGCCGATGCCGTGTTGGCGCCGCAGAGCAAGGCCACGGCGAGAACAGTACTTCTTATCATTGTTATGGCTCCCCGAAAGGTGGGCCTAGATTATCCAAAGTGAAACGATCGTACAAGTTTTTGTGCGCGCCACTGCAACAGGCATTGGTGCACGCAGTGCAGGGCGAAGAGTTAGCGGATTTGCAGCTGGTAACGGCTGTGACTGGAGGAGGCTGGCCAGCGTTGCCACAAGCGTTGGCGCAAAAACTGATCAACGCTTTGCAGTGTCACGCCGCGCTGCGCCAACGCAGGCAAGGCTTGCTCGAGGAAGTCGAGGGATTCGGGATAGGGGTGGCCAATCAACACGGCATGGCCACGCTGTTGCGCCAACTCGACGGCACGTTCGAACTGGCGCTCGATGGCACTGTGCTCGGTGCTGTGGTCGAGAAACACATCACGGCGCAACGCCGGCAATCGCTGTGCCAGCGCCTGTTGCAACGCAACGCTGTCGGCGCTGGTTAGGCTGTCGACAAAAAATACCCCATGGCCAGATAACGTCTGCATCACGGCTTGCATGGCCTGCGGTTGGCGCGTTAGCAGGCTGCCCATGTGGTTGTTGACCCCGGTGGCAAAGGGCACCGCCGCCAGCGAGTCTTGTAGCTGCTGTTGCAGCTGCGTTGTTGTCATGGTCTCGGTAAGCGCGCCAGGGCCCAGTTTGGCACCGGTATCGTTGGCCATCGGCGCGTGCAGCATCACACCGTGACCGAGGAAATGCGCGCGCTGGGCAAAGGTTTTGGCGTAGGGGGTAAACGGCAGCACGGCCACCGTGATCGGGCCGGGCAAGGCCAGCGTACGTTCACCGAGGGCACGATTGTTGCCCAAATCGTCGATGATCAGCAGTAACGTTGCTGCCTGTACTGGGTTAACTGCTAATACCCAGCACAGACACAGCCAGCGTGCCATCATGCGTCGGCAGGCACCTCAGGCGCAGCTTCGGTGGTGGGGCGTAAAATGCTCAGACCGCGCAGCAAGGTGTGGGCTTCGTACAGCTGGAAGTCGCGTTTTAACAGTTCACTGCTGTTTTTGCTGACTTTGCTTTCCGCCGTATTTTGCTCGCCATCCGGGTTGCTTAAATGGCCGGGCAAATCCGCCTCTTTGAAATAACGCTGCTTGTATGGCGTGACTTCGCTTTGCTCAATCCAGATATCGGGTTTGATGCCTTGCGCCTGAATAGAGCGGCCTTCAGGGGTGTAGTAGCGGGCAGTAGTCAGTTTTACTGCTTTGTCTTCGGTGATCGGCAATACGCTTTGTACCGAGCCTTTACCGAATGACTGAGTGCCGACAATGACCGCACGTTGGTGATCTTGCAAGGCGCCTGCGACAATTTCAGACGCCGAGGCAGAGCCACCGTTGATCAACACAACGATCGGCAATTGTTTGGCGACGGTGCGCTGTGTGGCCGAGTAGCGCAGCTTGGAGTTGGGGGCGCGACCTTCGGTATAAACGATCAAACCGCTGTCGATGAAGGCATCGGTGACTTCCACCGCAGCGTCCAGAACACCACCTGGGTTGTTGCGCAAATCCAGAATCAAACCGCTGATGTTGCCTTGTTGCCAGTCGAGCAGGGCTGCGTTGAGTTCGCGCCCGGTATTGGCCTGAAACTGAGTGATGCGAATGTAGCCAATGTCGTCACTCATCATTTCTGTGCGCACACTGGCGACCTTAATTTCGGCGCGTTTCAGGGTGAAAGTGAGCAGCTCTTTTTCGCCTTGGCGACGCACTTCCAGATCAATGCTGGTGCCAGGCTCGCCGCGCATACGCTCAATGGCGTCGGTCAGGCTCATGCCCATTACCGGGTCGCCATCTAGGGTGACGATCAAATCACCTGATTCGATGCCGGCCTGCTGGGCTGGGGTATCGTCAATCGGTGTGACGACACGAATCAGGCCGTCTTCCATGCCTACTTCAATGCCGAGTCCACCAAATTTGCCGGAGGTGTGCTCCTGCAAGTCGTTGTAATCGTCGGGCTGCAAATAGGCTGAATGTGGGTCCAGCGACGACAGCATGCCGTTAATGGCGTACTCAAACAGAGTTTTGTCGTCCACTTCTTCAACGTAGGCACTGCGAATGCGCTCAAAAATTTCGGTGAAGTTGCGCAGTTCCTGCAGTGGCAGTTGGCCTTCGGTTGCCGCAGGGGCCGCCTCTGGCTGTGTGGGCGCATCGGTGGCAAACACATTTAAAGACAGCAATAACGCGGCGGGTAACACAGAAAAACGGTACATGAAAAGCTCTCGACCGGTAAATGTTGCAAGAATGGCACAAAATCAGCGGCGTTTCAGCCATGTGGCCGGATCCTGTGCGCGGCCTTTATAACGGATCTCAAAATACAGCCTGGGTTCCTCACTGGCGCTGTTGCGTCCACTGCGTGCGATTACGTCGCCGCGGTTCACCCAACTGCCAACGTCATGAAACAAGGATTGGTTGTGGGCATACAAACTGAGATAACCGGCGCCATGGTCGACGATGCTGACCAAGCCAAAACCACGCAGCCAATCGGAGAACACCACCCGGCCGTGATGCACCGCCTGCACCGCTTGCCCTTCACGACTGCTGATCAGCCAGCCCTGGCGCTTGGCTTTGGTGTCTCGGTTCACGCTACCAAAGGCTTCCAACACGCGCGCTTTTGCCACCGGCATTGGCAGCTTACCCTTTTGTGAGCGAAATGGCCGCTCGTCATCTTTGCGTGCGGTGTTGGCGAGCAGATGCTCCACCTCTTGCAGCAATTGCTCTAGGCGTTTGCGGTCGGCTTGTTTGCGTTTCAGGCGCTGCTGCTCGGTGCCCATCGACGTTTGCAAACGCGCCATCAGGGTTTGTTGCTGCTGACGTTTGTCGCGCAATTGCGCACTTTTGCTTTGCAACTGTTGCTCAGTGGCCAGCAACCGCTGTTGCTGTTGTTGCACGGCTTGGTCGATGGTGGCCAAACGTTGCAGTTCGGCAATCAGCTGCTCGATGCGCTCAGTGCGGGCCTGATTGAAGGCTTGAAAGTAGCGCAGCAAACGCTGGCTTTGCTGTGGGTCATCCTGATTGAGCAATACCTTCAGCGGCGCGGTATTACCCAAGCGCGCCGCCGCTTGCAGCTGCTCAGTCAGATGTTGGCGATGTTGTTGCTGGAGTTGGCGGAGCTGTCCTTGCTCCTGTCGGAGCTTTTTTAGGCTTTCGCGCTCCTCCTGCAGCTGGTCGCGGGTTTGTTCGATGCGTCGACTCAAGTCGGCGATGTCGCGATCCGATTGCTGCAGCGCCTTGTCCAGGTCGCTGTATTCCTGGCGAGCGTTGTTCAGCCAAGTCTGCAGCTTGTTGATCTCTTGCTGCAGCTGTTTGAGTTTGGCCTCATCGTCGGCCTGAACCAGAGCACTGCACAACAGCAGTGCAGCAAGCAATACGGTGCGCACGGCGCCTCCTTTAGGACTGCCAGTCAATCAGGGCGGTACCGGTCATTTCCGCCGGTACATCGAGTTGCATCATGGTCAACAGCGTAGGCGCCACGTCACACAAGCGGCCTGGATTGAGGACGGCACTGTGCTGGCGGTTGTGCACATAAATCATGTCCACGGGGCCTGTGGTGTGTTGTGTCATGGCACGGCCTTGTGCGTCTACCATTTGCTCGGCATTGCCATGATCGGCGGTGATTAAGCACTCGCCACCGACTTCCAATAAGGCGTCGGTCACACGTTGCAAACATTGGTCGATGCATTCAGCAGCTTTTACGGTGGCGTCATACACCCCGGTATGCCCGACCATATCGCCATTGGCGTAGTTGCAAACAATCAAATCGTAGCCACCGTGTTTGATCGCCTCGACCAGTTTGTCCGTCACTTCCGGTGCGCTCATGTCGGGCTTAAGGTCGTAGGTGACGACGTCGGGTGATGCGACCAACTCGCGGGTTTCACCGTCGTATTCTGCTTCACGGCCACCGGAAAAGAAAAACGTCACGTGGGCGTACTTTTCCGTTTCGGCGATGCGCAGTTGCTTCATGCCCAGTTTTGCCACGTACTCACCAATGCCATTGACCAGCGGCTCGGGCGGATAGGCGCAACTGGCGGGGATGTTGGCGGCGTATTCGGTCATCATCACAAAGTCCGATAACTGCGGGCGCTGTTGGCGCTGAAAGCCGCTGAACTCGTCGCCTTCGACAAACGCACGGGTCAGTTCTCGTGCGCGGTCCGGGCGGAAGTTAAAGAAGATGATGCTGTCGCCATCTTTGACCTGTGCATCGTTGGCGCCAATCACAGTGGCCTGCACGAACTCGTCGTTTTCGTCGCGCTGGTAAGCCGCAGCCAGTGCCTCTAGCGCACTGTCAGCTTGGAACGGCGCCGCACCTTCGGTCATGGCGCGGTACGCTGTTTCGATGCGCTCCCAACGGTTGTCACGGTCCATGGCGTAGAAGCGCCCAACTAAGGTGGCCAACTTGCCGTTGCCGAGCGACTGTAACTCGTTTTCCAGCGCTTCAATTGACGGCTGTGCTGAACGCGGTGGCATATCGCGGCCATCGAGAATGCCGTGCACCAGCGAACGGCTGACACCGCGCTGTTTGGCCATCTTCAGCAGGGCAAACAAATGTTGCTCATGGCTGTGCACACCGCCGGGTGATAACAGGCCGACAAAATGCACTGCGCCACCGGCGGCGCTGGCTTTGTCCATGGCAGCGATCAGCGCCGAGTTGTTGGCCAGTTCACCATCGTCGATGGCTTTGTTGATGCGGGTGTAGTTCTGGTAAACGATGCGCCCGGCACCCAGGTTCATGTGTCCGACTTCCGAGTTGCCCATCTGTCCGTCCGGTAGGCCAACAGCAGCACCGGAGGTTTGCATCAAGGCATTGGGGTATTTGGCCAGCAACGCGTCCCAGGTGGGAGTATGGGCATTGGCGATGGCGTTGTGCTCGGTTTCCTCACGGTGGCCCCAACCATCAAGAATGATCAGAGCTGTAGGGGTCGGACGTGTGTTCATTGTGACAAACCTGAGTCAGTAGACGAAAAGGGCGGCATTGTACCCCAGCTGCCAGCGACTGCCTATTTTGCCACCACTGTGCTGGTGGCGGCAGTTTGCAGACGCTATACTGCGCGCTTTCTTTTGACTGGTAGCGAACGGCATTATGGCGCAGTTGTTTGAATTCATTGGTAATCACTGGTGGTTGGTTGGCCTGTGGGCAGCGTTTTTGCTGGCCTTATTCTGGGACAATAACCAACGTAACGGTGCCAAAGTATCTGTGGCAGAAGCCACCGTTCTGATCAATAAACAAGACGCTGTGGTGGTCGACATTCGTGACAAAAAAGAGTTCAGTGAAGGTCACCTCGCTAACGCAGTGAACATTCCTTACAGCAGCCTTGCCAGCCGTTTGGGTGAGCTCAATCCGCACAAAGACAAGCCGTTGATTCTGGTGTGTAAAACCGGTCAGACGGTGTCGATGGCTGGTAAAATGCTGCGTGAAAAAGGCTTCAATGCCGTACGTTTGCATGGCGGTATGATGGAATGGACTGGCCAGAACTTACCGGTAGTTAAAAAGTAGTTTCTAACCTCGAATAAGCATTAAGGATACAATCATGGCCGAGAACGATAAGCCACAATTTGCACTGCAGCGTATTTACATCAAAGACGCGTCTTTTGAAGCGCCGAATACGCCAAAAACCTTCACTCAAGAGTGGAAGCCGGAAATCAAACTGGACCTGAACAGCGGTGCGCGCAAAGTCGACGAAGGCTTCTTCGAAGTGTCGGTGAAAGTCACCATCACTGCGACCAATGGCGACGACACAGCGTTCCTGGTTGAAATGATGCAGTGCGGTTTGTTCGCCATCAACAACATTCCGGAAGATCAGCTGCAGCCAATGCTGGGTGCTATGTGCCCGAACATCCTGTTCCCATACCTGCGTGAAAGCGTGGATGCACTGGTGGTTAAAGGTGGTTTCCCAGCCCTGATGTTGGCGCCAATCAACTTCGACGCTCTGTACCAGCAGCGCGTGCAGCAAGCGGCTCAGCAACAAGCTGAACAAGCCGAGCAAAAAGAAGAGCCAACTCACTAAGGTGGGTGGCTTTTAAAAAACGCGGCTCAGGCCGCGTTTTTTGTGCCCGCTCGCTAAGCGAATTTTTAGCCCTGCGCGATGGTGTTCGCCGCGCGGTTTCTTTAAACTTCCACAAAACTTGTACATGTGTATGGGAGTATTTGTGGAAACCCGTCCAACCCCTTCCTTTGGTGTCCTGCTGGTGAACCTGGGCACACCCAAAGCCCCGACTGCGGCGGCGGTGCGCGAATATCTGGCCGAGTTCTTGTGGGATAAACGTGTAGTGGATGTACCGCGCCCACTGTGGTGGCTGATTTTGCACGGTGTCATATTACGTTTTCGCCCTGGCCGTGTGGCCAAAGGTTACGCCAGTGTGTGGACCGATGAAGGCTCGCCGCTGATGGCCATTTCTCGCCAACAACAAGCCGCGCTGCAGCAGCTATTGGGCCCCGATGTGCCAGTCAGCTTGGCGATGACGTACGGCGAGCCGACCATGGAGCAAGCCGGACTGGAGCTGCGCCGAGCGGGGGTGGAGAAAATGCTGGTATTGCCACTGTTTCCGCAGAACTCGTCGTCTACCACCGCAGCAGTGCATGACCGTCTGGCCAAGGGCTTGTCACGTTGCCCGCACTTGCCTGAGATGCGCTGGGTGAGTCATTACCATGATCATCCGCTGTACATCAAAGCGCTGGCCAATTCGGTAAGGGAATATTGGGCCGAGCACGGCCAAGGCGATCGCTTGATGATGTCATTTCATGGCATTCCACAGCGTTACGAAGATCGCGGTGACCCATACCCTGGCCAATGCCGGGCAACAGCAGCCGCGTTGGCGGCTGAGCTGGAGCTCAGTGAAGAGCAGTGGATCTGCTCGTTCCAGTCGCGCTTTGGCCGTGAGGAATGGGTCAAACCCTACACAGATCACACGTTAGAAGCGTGGGGCAAACAAGGTTTGCAGCGTGTGGATGTGATTAGCCCAGCGTTTGCGGCAGATTGCCTGGAAACCCTGGAAGAGCTGGAAGAAGAAAACCGCGACAACTTTAAAAACGCCGGTGGTGGTGATTACCACTACATTCCCTGTTTGAACACCCGCTCGGATCATATCGAGCTGCTGGCGGAGCTGGTACGCCAGCATACCCAAGGTTGGTAGCTCCAGGTTGGTCATACCTGTCACAAACCTGCCGAAATTCTGGTTGTTTGGGTCGCTTATTTGCGCGTTTTGATCATAGTGCCCGCTAGGGCACTGTGTAACCATGTTGCCCCCAAACAACAGAGATCACCTTATGACGGAACGAATCACCTGTGAGATTGATCAGGGGGTGGCCACGGTATGGCTCAACCGCCCCGAGAAACTCAATGGCCTGGACATGCCGATGTTTCAGCAAATGGTGGCGATGGCCAAGCGTTTGCGCCGCGACCGTTCCGTGCGCTGTGTGGTGTTAGCGGCTAAGGGCGACTCGTTTTGCGCTGGGCTGGATTTTAATGCCCTGAGCAAAGACCCGAAGATGGTGCCAAAAATCTTTCTTAAATGGCCTTGGCGTAAGCAGAACCTGGCGCAAGAGATTGCCCACTGCTGGCGAGATTTGCCGGTGCCGGTGATTTGCGCCATTCATGGCAATTGCTTTGGTGGCGGTATTCAAATCGCTCTGGCGTGCGATTACCGCATCGCTACGCCCGATGCCAATCTCAGCATTATGGAAATGAAATGGGGTCTGATTCCAGATATGAGCGGCATGGTGACCTTGTCGCGGTTAACCCGAGTCGACATCGCCCAAGAGCTGATTATGACCGGTAGGCAGTTTTCTGCCGAGGAAGGCCATGAAATGGGTTTGATCAGCCGCCTGGACACTGACCCGGTGGCTGCTGCACAGGCCATGGCACGCACAGTGGCGAGTAAATCGCCGGACGCGGTGGCGGCCAGCAAATATTTGCTGAAAAAAACCTGGCAGAGCGGCGAGCGTGGTGCATTGCTGTGGGAGCGTTTGGTGCAAATGCGCTTGTTAGGGCGAAAAAACCAGCGCATTGCCATGCAAAATGGCCTGCAGCGCGATAAAGAACCGCGTCGTTTTTTAGATCGAACCTCATTTCGTTAAGCCGATCCACACTGACATCCATCGGGGCCATGGCGTAAATAACACCAGGCCTCGTATTGGCTCATAAATACTCGCCCAGTTAATTGGGTTAAAAAATCTGAGCGCTGCAGTTGGTCCATCACTGGGCCTTTTATTTCAGATAAATGCAAACTCACACCGCTGTCTTTAAGCCGCTGATTAATAGCTTCCAAACTTTCCAGCGCAGAGGCATCGATCCAATTGACCGCCGGGCACATTAAAATCAGATGTTTAATCGCTGGATTGGCGGCGACTTTTTTTGTCACTAATTCTTCTAGATATCTGGCGTTGGCAAAATACAAGGACTCGTCGACACGAATGGTCAGAATATGAGTGTCGGTCTCAACAACAACGCGATCGACATTACGAAAGTGTTCGGTGCCAGGAACACGGCCAACGACGGCGTTATGCGGGCGACTGGTGCGGTGCAGAAATAATACAATGGATAGGCTCACGCCAGAGCTGATACCAATTTCAACGCCGTACACCAGTGTCATGACGATGGTAGCGAACATCGCGGCAAAGTCGCTGCGCGAATAATGCCAAGTGCGCTGCATGGCGCGAAAATCCAGTAACGACAACACCGCCACAATAATGGTGGCGGCCAACGTGGCTTTGGGTAAAAAGTACAATAATGGGGTTAACCACAGCGCTGCAATGGCAATGCCGATGGCAGTAAATAAACCGGCGGCGGGTGTGTGTGCTCCGGCATCAAAGTTGACCACCGAGCGGGAAAAACCGCCGGTGACGGGAAAACCGCCAGACACGGCAGAGGCCAAATTGGCTCCCCCCAAACCGATCAACTCCTGATTTGGATGAATGTGCTGGCGCCGTTTGGCAGCCAGAGTTTGCGCCACCGACACTGACTCAACAAAACCGATGACGCTGATTAGCAGTGCCGATACAAATAGCTGTTGCCAAATGTGCTGATCAAACATTGGTAGTGACGACGACGGTAGCCCAGCGGGAATATGGCCGACCACCGCGATACCAATCTCCTCCAAGCCAGCCAGAAATGTAATAGTCCCCGTTGCAATGACCGCCACCACAGGCCCGGTTTTTGCCAACAGTTGTGCAGCGTTTGGTGGGCAGCCGAGTCTTATCAACATTGGTTTGAATTGCCATCGCAGCAACAATAACAACGTTAATGCTGAAGCGCCCATTAATAGGGTTGGCCCGTGAATTAAATGCCACTGCGCCGATAGTGATGATGTGATGTCCAGCAGTGTGTGACCGCTGGCGTCGATGCCTAACAGGTGACGCAACTGACTGGCCGCAATAAGAATTCCGGATGCGGTGATAAATCCGGAAATGACCGGATGACTGAGAAAATTTGCCAGCATGCCCAAGCGCAGCATTCCCATTACGATGAGCATCAGGCCAGAGATAAAAGCCAATGCCATGGCCGCCTTTACTGTCTCTTCCATGGTATTTAACCCCAGCTGGCCGACAGCGGCGGCGGTCATCAGTGAGATGACCGCCACTGGCCCAACCGATAAGGTACGGCTGCTGGCAAACAGCGCGTAAACGATCAAGGGCAATATACTGGCGTACAAACCGACTTGAGGCGGCAAACCGGCCAGCAACGCATAAGCCAGAGACTGTGGAATTAACATCACAGTGACGATCACGGCGGCGATTGCGTCTTGGGAAAAGGCCGTACGATCATAGCTGTTCAACCACGATAACATTGGCAGATAGCGTTGCAGCATAGGTTATCGGCGCTCCTGCGCTGGCATGTTCTGTACGCTTTCTTGGGCCGGTATTGGGCGCGGTAAAACTGTGGGCCTTACCAGCCACTCGCGTCCTTTTAATAGCGCATTCCAATACACCCATGGCAGCACTTTTTCTTTTAAATGCCAGGCCAAGCGAGTGGGCAGAGTGCCTTCGATTAACCAACGTGGCAGGGTCGGGTCTAATTGGCCGCCGTAGCCGAACTCAGCCAGCACAATTTTGCCGCGTTCCACCGTCAATGGGCAGGCGCCGTAGCCGTTATACACGGCGCGCGGTGATTCGCCGTTTAACACCATGATGATGTTTTCAGCCACCACCGGGGCTTGCTTGCGGATGGCGGCAGCGGTTTTGGCATTGGGCGTATTGCCAACATCACCTAAGCCAAAGACATTGCCGAAACGGCTGTGCTGCAAGGTGTCGCTATTTAATTCGAGCCAGCCGCCGTCGCCAGCTAGGGGACTGTCGGCAATAAAATCAGGCGCACATTGCGGTGGACAGACGTGTAACATATCGAAGGATTTTTCTATCGTTTGCTGTTCACCGTCGGCGTTAGCCACACTCAATACTGCCGTTTTGGCCTGACCATCGACGGCAATCAGGTTGCTGAAATAATTCACTTGTATGCCGTAGTGATCAATGTAGCTTTGCAGCGCTGGCACATAATCGGCGACACCAAATAGCACACCGCCGGCATTGCAAAACTCCACCTGCATATCACCGAGCTGCCCCTGGCGTTGCCAGTGATCACAGGATAAATACATGGCCTTTTGTGGAGCGCCGGCGCATTTAATTGGCATTGCTGGTTGGGTAAACAGAGCCTTGCCACTGCTGGTATTTTGCACCAGCTCCCAGGTGTAGGGGGCCAGGTCAAACACATAGTTAGAGGTCACACCATGTTGCCCCAACGTATCTTTGATGCCGTCGATGGCGTCCCAATTGAGCTTCAGGCCGGGGGCGACCACCAAAATGCGATAACCAATGCATTCGCCATCTTCTAGCACAATGTGTTGCTGCTCGGGCACAAAGCGGCTACAGGCGGCGTGATACCAATGGGCATCTTTGGGCATTATTTGTTGCATTGGACGCGAGGTGTCACTGCGCTGAAACACACCGCCGCCGACCAAGGTCCAGCCGGGCTGATAAAAGTGCTCACTGCGTGGTTCGACAATGGCAATGTCGAGATCCGGCTGGCGCTTGAGCAGGCTGCTGGCCACGGCCTGACCGCCGGTGCCACCGCCGATAATCAGCACATCGTGGCGACGACCGGCAACGTTATTCACGCCTTGCCGCTCGCTGGCCAGTTGCCGTAAACGCTGGCGCTGTGCGCTGAGGTCATAACCGGCGCGCTTGGTGGTGCTGAGAATGGCGTCCACATCAAGCTTTGGGGCAGTGGACAACGCCCATAATGTGGCGCAGCGCATTCCGCTGCGACAGTAGGCCAGCACTGGCCCGGTCAGATCGCCCATGGTGTTGGCAAAGTGCTGAATATCCTGATCACCAATTTGCCCCGACACCACTGGCTGATAGCGAAACTCCAGCCCGTGGCGCTCACAGGCCGCGGCCATTTCTTCATGATCGGGTTGATCGTCACCTTCGCCATCCGGGCGGTTGCAGACAATGGCGCGAAAGCCACAGGCAGCAGCAATACCAATATCGCTACTGCTCAGTTGTGGGCTGACGCTGAGAAACGGCGTGAGGGTTTTCATGTCCATGTTAATGACCTCCAAGGCGACCCGGCGTAAGGGCAGCGTGCGCTAGTTAAAATAAGTTAATGGGGATTTTTAAATACACTTGCTGGTTGCTTTCTGCCGCTGGCATTTTTCCGGCGCGCATATTGACTTGCACCGATGGCAAAATTAGCCGCGGCATTTCCAAGGTGGCGTCACGCTGATGGCGCATGGCGACAAACTCGTCTTCGCTAACACCCTCGTGAACATGAACATTGCTCTGCCGCTGCTGCTTTACCGTGGTTTCATTGGCGTACTCGTCGCGGCCCGGTGCTTTATAGTCGTGACACATAAACAGCCGGGTATCGTCTGGCAGGGCGAATACCTTCTGTATGGAGTGATACAAGATGCGGGCATCACCGCCGGGAAAATCGCAGCGTGCGGTGCCGTAGTCGGGCATAAACAGAGTGTCGCCGACAAAAGCAGCATCGCCAAATACGTAGGTCATACAGGCCGGTGTATGGCCGGGTGTGTGCAGCGCTCGCCCATGCAGTTCGCCGATACGTATGTCATCACCGTCGGTCAATAAGCGATCGAACTGGCTGCCATCACGGGCAAACTCGCTGCCGGCGTTAAAGGCTTTGCCAAATACCTGCTGTACCTTGGTAATGTGTTCGCCAATGCCCAGTTTGGCCCCGGTGTGTTGTTGTAAATAAGGCGCCGCGGAGAGGTGATCGGCGTGCACATGAGTTTCCAAAATCCAATCGACGCTTAGGGCATGTTGGCGCACAAATGCCAGCACAGCGTCCGCGCCGCGCGTGTGGGTGCGGCCGGAGGCATAGTCGAAGTTGAGTACCGAGTCGATGATGGCACAGTGGTGGGACTGCGGATCCTGCACCAGGTAGCTGTAGGTAAAGGTCGGTTCATCAAAAAAGGCGGTCACAATCGGGGGCATGACGGCTCCTTATCTCTTTTGGGAATATATATATTCCATATTTCTATATTGCCAAGTTAGCATGCAGTTGTGCTGGTGTCATGTCGCTGGTGCGCATTTAGGGCCTGTTCACACTATTTCGATCACGCTGCTATGAGCTGACTTCCCCTCAATCAAGGCGCGAAGATGAATGTTTAACGAGCTAAATGAAGGATGAGCAACACAGGTTGAGGGGTTTTCAGCCATACCCCGCAGGGCTGGAACCAGGTTTTCTCTAAGTCGCGTTACTCGTCGCTTATTTAACCGTTAAACCAAGCGCCTCATGCCTTACTCACGAAAAAACTGACGTCCAGCAGCAAAGAGCTAAATAGTGTTAACAGACCCTAGCACGATAGTCTGGTCGCGCAGGATTTCTCTGGCACTATGGCTGCTGTGGTAATGACTATGAACTGGAGGAAGGCACTGTGATCAGGCAAGTGCGTGAGACTGACCTTGAACGTTGTTTTGAAATTGAGTCACTGGCGTACGCCGGAGACGAGGCGGCCAGCCGCGAGAAAATAGCGCGGCGTATCCACTCTTATCCACAGGGGTTTATCGTTTATGAGAAGGACGGTGCGGTGGTGGGGTTTATCAACTCTGGTGCCACTCATCAGGTGTTGATGTCAGACGATGGGTTCAAGGAGTTAATTGGCCATGATGCCAACGGCCAGTTTGCTGTGATTCTGTCGGTGGCGGTGCACCCTGAGCATCAGCGCCAAGGCATTGCCGGACAGCTTATGTACAGTTTTATCGACGCTATGACACGGCTGCACAAGAGCGAAATTCATCTGATGTGCCAACCAGAGTTACTGGATTATTATCAGCGATTTGGCTATCGCTACCTACAAGACTCAGCCTCTGAGCATGGCGGATTAAGCTGGAAAGAGATGAAGCTGGATTTATAGCGCCCGTCGCCGCCCATATTTATTTCACAGCGCGCACCGAGCTTGGTTAGCTTTTATGGTGTGCGCTGCAAGAACTCCGCAGGAACGTCGCGGCAATGTGGATAATGCTGTTGTGCCCACAAGACTAACTGCTGTACGGCGGGCAATAAGCCCATGCCTTTGTCTGTCAGTGCGTATTGATAGCGTATTGGTCGTTGCTGATAGGGCTGTTTTTCCACCAGGCCTTGCTCGATCAGTCGCTTTAAACGATTGGCCAATATATTGGTTGGGATGTTTTCACTGCTGGCACTGAACTCGTTGTAACGGCTTTTGCCTTGCAGTAAATCGCGCACCACCAACAAGGTCCAACGATCACCAATGATATCCAGTGCTTGCGCCAATGGGCAGATGAGATTCTCGTTCATAACGTGGATCATAAGTCAGTGACTTTTAAATTGAAAGTCTGTTAGTCTCTAGTAACTTTAAATTTAAAAGTTACAGGCTATGACAACACCACTCGGTTCGTATCGTTGGAGTGAAAGCAGCGAGGGGCTGCTAAACCCGCATGAAAAACGTCAACTGGTTGCCATGTTACTGCGTACGCAGGTGCATCAGCTGATGCAGCGCTGGCTGTATTGGTTGAAACCAGCAGCAAAGCGCCGGCTGGTCGACTTGGATAAACTCAAAGCGCCCGATACAGCCTGGGCAGCTGAAGTAAACGAGTACGTGCATGGCCAGCAGTCAGCGGTGATGACGTTGCATTGCCTGCGTACCTGGGCATTTGGCTGGGTGGTGGGCCAGGCTTTTAAATTGCAGGTGGATGAAGAAGTACTGTACAGCGCCAGCATGATGCACGATCTGGGGCTAACAAAGGGGTGTCAGCCGCAGCTGCGGCAAACCGCGTTTCAAGTCGTGGGCGCACGAGCGGCGTACGAGTTCTCTCAATCGCGCGGCCTCTCGTTTGCCGAGCAAGTGTATGAGGCCATTAGCTTGCATTTGAATCCATGGCTCAATCATCAACAGTGTGGCAACGAAACATTTTTATTAAAAACCGGTGCCCATATGGATGTGATTGGCGCCTACCATTTCTGGCTCTCACCAACGGAGCAGGATACCATTCATCGGCGCTACCCTCGTCGCGGTTTTGCTGATGAAATCAAAGCCAGTATGCACACTCAGCCTCACCACCCTTGCAGCCATGCGGGAGTATTGAATGCACTGGGGTTTTCGTCGTTGGTAGATAACAATCCATTGAATCAATACGATAAGGTATCTGATGCGAGAGACGCTACGACGTAAGATTACTCAAATCTGCAATAAAAAAATTGAGCAGAAAGGCGACGGTGTCAATGTGTCTTTTTATGCTTTTTTTGCCAATAAAAATGATGATCCCGAGCTGCTGATGGAAGCAGCCACTTGGTGGATTCAGACACACCAATTGGATCATTTTGAAAAGGCGGTAAAAATCCGTCAGATGATGGCAGACGCACTGTAGTGCAAGAGCTGGCCAAAAATTTTTGAGCCAGTAGCAGGAGCTGTTGATCGGAGTTGGGTGGATCTAAACTATTGCTTAGAAGCTGTTTCATAACCTTCAGTCCGATATAATAATCAAAACTATCAGCTTCAACTCCTCCACCATGAAACGTTCAACCTCAGAACTGACCGACCAACAGTGGGCACACATTGAGCCTTGTTTACCCAGCCTGCCTCGTGGCAAAGGGGGTCCCAAACCTATCAGCAATCGAGCCTGTTTCGAGGGCATTTTATGGGTCTTACGTTCAGGTGCGCGCTGGCGTGATCTACCCGAGCGCTATCCTTCACCGAGTACCTGCTGGCGCCGCCTTCAGTACTGGGAAGAGCAAGGTGCATGGGTCAAAGCCTGGCGTAAGCTTCTTCGCGTTCTGGATCAACAGTCGCGGTTAAATTGGGAAGAATCGTTTTCTGATGGTAGTTTTGCACCCGCAAAAAAAGGGGCCTCGGTGTTGGAAAAACCAAGCGTGGTAAGGGGTCGAAGTGGATGATAGTCGTCGATGGCGAAGGCATTCCAATCGGGCTGACACTTGGCTCAGCGTCACCGGCGGAGGTCAATCTGATTGAGGCTTTGTTAAAAGTTTCCTATGGCAAGAGCAAGGTGAAGCGTTTGATTTACGATAAAGCGGCAGACTCTGATCCTCTGCGAATGGCGTTAAAGAAACGGGGCGTTGATCTCATTTGTCCACATCGTCGAAACAGGAGAAAAGCGCCGCTGCAAGATGGTAGAAAGCTGAGAAGGTACGACCGTCGCTGGAAAGTAGAGCGCACTTTTGCTTGGCTTGGAAATTATCGGCGATTAGTGGTTCGATGGGAAAGAAAGCTCTCAATGTATCGAGCCTTCTTTCACGCCGCCTGCATGATGATCGTGCTAAAGAAGTTGTGAAACAGCTTCTAGTCTGTACTGCTTAGTCTGCACTTTTCTAAATAAATATTGCAGCTCTTTCGTATTTGAAATCACTTGTGATGTAAAGCCGAATTTGAGCTCGGCTTTACATCAATGATTTAAGCTAAAACATCAGCGACCGTAGATGTGCTCAATGCTTTCGAAAGAGCCATCTTTGGTGAGCTTGTCTGCCGCTCTTTGTAGCGCCTTAACGATTTTGGGGTCTGTATCTTTATTGATTGCCAAGTACAGTGGCACTCGCTTAAACGTCAGCAGCTTTTCTACTTCAATGTCGCCTGCATCCGAAGCCGTATAGGGGCCCGCCAGCTCATCTGAGACCCACAGATCGATTTGATCCAGCTGTAAACGCCGTGGGTTTTGTGCATCTTCAGTGATGACAGAGACATTAAAACCATGTTCCATTAGGTAATTTGTTCTGACGTCGCCTTTGTAACCACCAATCTCGTACTGCTTGGCATCCTCCAATGAGCTCAATGTGATGCCCGAACCTGGTTTGGCGAATAATGCCCAGCCAGTATTGGTCAAAGGACCAACCCACTCGAACCAGTCTTCGCGTTGTTCTGAGCGCACCGTGCAGAAGATACCATGGTTGGCTTTGCGTTTTACTCGCTCCAGGCCGGAATTCCAGTTACGCAGTTTCATCTTCATTTCATAGGGCACCTCCTCTGCCAAACGCTTCACCATTTGCGAGCACAAGCCAGTGATGTTTTCGCCATCATGAGCAAACGGGTGGCCATCCAGCGTCATGTGATAGGGCGGGAATTGCTCGGTAAAAAAATAAAGCTTTTCAGCTGCCTGAATATTTAAGGCCAGAAATAGGGCTGTGATGGCGAACAGTTTATTCATACCAGGGTCTCATCTCCGCTAGGTTAGTACGTATGACGCTAAACGACGAATAGCGCCAGCACGGTTATAAATCGGTTGCGGCGCGGATTGTACTGTCTGGTCAGGATTTCGCTAGGGGTTATTGAGCCATCTATAATTATATATGCAGGTGTTTAGCATATCACTTTGGGTGCCGAGCTGATGCGCGTATCGTATTTCAGCGAAATTACTAAAAATCCCGCGCTCGTGTCCTTTACTGTCTACGTGGTTTTGCTAGAGTGGGTTTGCTTTGACTTTTGCATAGCTCGGATAATTACTTGGGTAAGCTATTCTCCCTGATCATCCACTAAATCACTGGTTAAGACGCCACGCATTCGCCCCAAAATAGCATTTACTGTATCCCTGCTTTCAATGCCCTCAGGCAGCGGTGTGTCATTCACACCGTGATATGCTAAACACCGAAAAACTTCAGGTTTTTTTCAGCTTGATGGGAAGCAATAAAAGAAAAATTCCTAGGAAATGCGATATGACGACGATTTAGAAATGCTGAAAACCTGTTTGTTGTAAATCCAGCGGCTGACCATCTTTATGAAGTATCACGCAAGGATTGCCGTTCGCTGCTTGAGCTTCACCAATGCAGTGCATATTGGGAAACGATTGCTGCAGCGTCTGCATAACGCTGGCTTGCTGTAGGGAAACGCTAAATAATAGTTGATAGTCATCGCCGCCACTAAAGCACAGCGGCCAGCGTGTATCTGCCTGATCGATTGCGGTTTCTACTTTTTCAGCGTCGATCATGATTGTTACATCAGACGCGCGGGCGATATGCCCGGCGTCTTGTAATAGGCCGTCGCTAATATCCAAACAAGAAGAAGCGATGCCACGCAATGCCAGTCCAAGTTCGGTGTGCACCGCCGGGAAATAATAATGGCTGGCCCAACCCGTACTCTTGCCGGGTGTTTTAAGTACCTCAGGCAGTGCAAGGGCCGCAGCGCCTAGAGGGCCTGATAGCCATAACTGCTCGCCGGCTTGGGCACCGTCGCGGCGCAGCGCTGTGCCGTCATCGACCCAACCTTGCACTGCAATACTGATCACCAGCTGCTGGCCGCGGGTGGTATCACCGCCGAGTAGTTGTAAATCCAATTGATGCGCGTGCTGGCGCAGCCCTGTTGCAAAATCTTGCAGCCATTCGGCTTTAGCATCCGGTAGCGTTAGCGCCAGGTGAAACCCTTGCGGTGTGGCGCCCATGGCCGCCAAGTCACTGGCGGCACAACGCAGCGCTCTAGCGGCAATCAGCTGAGCAGGAGCGGTGGCGGGAAAGTGCACATCGGCCACTTGCGTGTCGATGCTTTGCACCAGTTGGGCGCCGACTGGCGGAGCAACGATGGAGGCATCGTCACCCACGGCCAATACGGTCTGCGGTGAGAGTGGGTAGCCGTCGGCAAAATGGCGACGAATCAGCGCAAACTCATGACCGCTCATGCGCTACTCTGCATGGTTGCGCTCATCGCACCGTTCATCGCATCGCTCATGTACTGGATGTTGCTAGCGCTTTTGGCGCAGCTCTACCGTGCGGCTGCGCTGCGCTAAACGATCCAGGACGCCGTTGACGAACTTGTGCGCGTCGGTGGCACCAAAGGTTTTGGTCAGCTCAACCGCTTCGTTGATGACCACTTTGTACGGCACATCAATGCGGTGCAGCATTTCAAACGCACCCAAGCGCAAAATGGCCAGTTCGACGGGCGTCATTTCTTCCAGGGCGCGGTCCACCAGTGGCGTCAGATGCGTGTCTAACTCCTGCTTGGCGCGCGGCACTCCGAACAAAATCTCATGGAAATATTCCAAGTCGACGCTGCTCATGTCGTTATCGGCGCGGAATTCGGCCTCAATTTGTGCCAGGTCGGCACCGGCCAGCTGCCATTGGTAAATGGCTTGTACAGCGTAACGACGGGCTTTTCGTCGGGCGGCTGCGCTGGGCTTGTTTTTGCCGGAAGTGCGAGACATGCCGATCAGGCCTCCATGGCTTGCAGCAAGGACACCATTTCAAACGCAGACATGGCGGCTTCTTCGCCTTTATTGCCGGCTTTGGTGCCACTGCGCTCGATGGCTTGCTCGATGCTGTCGACGGTCAGTACGCCGAACGACACTGGGATGTTCGCTTCCATCGAGGCCGATGCCAAACCTTTGGTGCACTCGCCCGCGACGTATTCAAAGTGCGGGGTGCCACCGCGAATAACGGCGCCCAAAGCGATGATGGCATCGTAATTTTGGCTTTCAGCGGCTTTTTTTACCACCAGTGGAATTTCAAACGCGCCTGGTGCACGAATGATGGTGATGTTTTCTTCTTCCACACCGTGACGCAGCAATGAGTCAACGGCGCCTTCCAACAGGCTTTCTACAACAAAGGCGTTCCAGCGACCAACAACAATGGCGTAGCGGCCGTCGTTGGGCGTCAGGTTTCCTTCAATGGTTTGAATATGTTTCATAATAATTCCAGTCGCAGTTATTCGCTGAAGGGGATGTATTCAGTAATTTCCAGATCAAAGCCGGAAATACCGCTGTATTTAGTTTCGGAGCTGAGCAGGCGCATATTTTTGACGTTCAGTGAGCGCAAGATTTGCGAACCAGTACCGATGGTTAAAAAGGCGCCGGAGCTGTCGGTGTTGGGGCTGCGGCTTGGGCGGCAGCGACCAAAATGTTGATCCAAACTGTCGCCGATTAATTCACCCTGACCGGCCGACAATAACACCAACGCACCTTTGCCTTCGGCGGCAATGCGTGCCAGTGCTTTGGTCGAAGACCAGCTTTCTGAATCGGATTGGCGCACCCCCAGCACATCGCGCAATACCTGAGTATTTTGCACCCGCACCAGAGTCGGCTCGTCTGGGTTGATGTCGCCCAGCGTCAGCGCCAAGTGAGTTTCGTTTTGAATGGTGTCGCGGAAGGTGTGCAGAGTGAACTCACCAAACTCGGTGTGCACCGCTTCTTTGCCCAGCAGTTCTACCGTTTGCTCATTGGCAATGCGGTAGTGAATTAAATCGGCAATGGTGCCGATTTTAATGTCGTGTTTTTCGGCAAATTTTTCCAGATCCGGGCGGCGCGCCATGGTGCCATCTGGATTCATAATTTCAACGATGGCAGACGCAGGCGTTAAGCCGGCCAAACGTGCCAGATCACAACCTGCTTCGGTATGACCTGCACGGCTCAAAACACCGCCAGGACGAGCGCGCAGCGGGAAAATATGGCCAGGCTGAACGATGTCTTCAGGCTTACTCATGGCATTGACCGCCACGCGAATGGTATGCGCGCGGTCCGCTGCTGAAATACCGGTGGTGACGCCTTCGGCGGCTTCAATTGATACGGTGAATGGGGTGGAGAATTTGGCACCGTTACCGGTCACCATCGACGGCAGGCCTAAATAGTCGCAGCGCTCGCCGGTCAATGTCAGGCACACCAGGCCACGCGCTTCGGTGACCATAAAGTTAATGATGTCTGGCGTTACTTTTTCTGCAGCAACAATGATGTCGCCTTCGTTTTCGCGATCTTCATCATCCATCAGGATGACCATCTTGCCGTCGCGAATGTCTTCAATAATGTCTTCGATCTTGTTCAGTGGCATAACACTTACTTCCAGAATCCATGTTCGGCGAGGAACGCCGGTGACAAACGGCTGTTGCTGTCGTGGCGTTGTTCACCTTTAAACAGCTGCTCAAGGTAGCGCGCAATAATATCAACTTCGAGGTGCACATGCTGGCCCACTCGGGCGTGGAACAGAGTTGTTTGCTCGGCGGTATGCGGCACTATGTTGAGCTCAAAGCCGCGCTCAGCAATGGCATTGGCCGTGAGGCTGATGCCGTCAACGGTGATCGAGCCCTTAGCGGCAATGTATTTTTCCAAGCTGGCCGGTGGCTTCACGGTCAGGCGAATAGAGCGCGCATCGGCCTGACGTTCCCGCACTTCACCGACACCATCAACATGGCCGGTGACAATGTGGCCGCCCATGCGTGTACTTGGTGTCAGGGCTTTTTCCAGGTTCACGCGGTGCCCGGTTTGCCATTGGCCGATCAAGGTGTGCTGCAAAGACTCGCGTGATACGTCGGCGACAAAACCATTGCCGGGCAGTTCGACCACGGTCAAACAGACGCCGTTGGTGGCGATGGAGTCGCCCAGTTGCACGTCGTTTAAATCCAATGCGCCGCTGTCGATGCGCAAACGAATATCGCCTTGGCGCAGCTCCACACTGGCAACCGTGCCAATGGCTTCAATAATTCCGGTAAACATGACGCTCCCGTCAGCTGGATGAGCCCGTGGGGGCTCGTAAAATAAAGCGAATGTCGTCGCCGATCTGACGCACATCGTGCCACTGCCAGCGCAATTGCTGTTGCATCTGTTCAAAGGGCAAGGATAGCAGTGGCCGCGCCTGGCTACCGAGCAAGGTCGGAGCTTGATACAGCACCAGCTCATCGACCAGTCCCGCCTGCACGAATGCCCCAGCCAGTTGGGCACCACTTTCGATCAACACTTCGTTGCAACCTTGCTCAGCCAAGTGACGCAGCAGAGCGTGCAGATCGACATGGCCGTTATTGGCTGGCGCTTGCCATTGCTGCAGCTCGCCCAACTCACTTGCGCGGTGGGCGTTGATGGCAGGTTGAGTCGATGCCCACAGCACCTTGCCAACTTGTTGCAGCAGTTTACAGTCGAGCGCTAAGCGCTGCTGACTGTCCACCACCACGCGCAGTGGTTGGCGCCATAAATGCTCGTCTTGCTCTATGTGGCTATCTTGCGGGCGCACGGTCATCGACGGGTTGTCGATCAACACCGAATCAACGCCAGTAATAACGGCGCAGGAGCGTGCTCGCCAGTGCTGCACGTCTGCGCGGGCCGCGGCGCCGGTAATCCATTGGCTTTCTCCGCTGGCCATGGCTGTACGCCCATCCAGGCTGCTGGCCATTTTAATGCGCACCCAAGGCAGGCCGCAGCGCATGCGCTTGAGAAAACCGTGATTTAATTCTTCGGCCTGCGCTTGCAGTACGCCCTCGATCACTTCGATGCCGGCATCGCGTAGGCGTTGATAGCCTTGGTCCGCCACTTGCGGATTGGCATCCCGGCAGGCGCCGACAACGCGCGCCACTCCGGCTTGAATCAAGGCATCGGCGCAGGGCGGCGTGCGGCCATAATGGCTGCATGGCTCTAAGGTCACATAGGCGGTCGCGCCGCGGGCTTGTTCACCCGCTTGTCGCAGGGCATGCACTTCGGCGTGAGGGCCGCCGGCTTGTTGATGCCAGCCACGCCCCACCACCTGGTCTTGCTGCACGATAACGCAGCCGACGCGTGGATTGGGGCTGGTAGAGTAGAGGCCCTGGCGCGCCAACTGCAGCGCTTCAGCCATATAGGCTTCATGCGTCATAAGGGTGGCCTTGCGGGTGGTCGTCGGCGGGGCATTCTGGGTCTGAGATGCGCTCGATCTCAGCGCGGAACTCGTCCAGGTCTTGGAAGCTGCGATACACCGAGGCAAAGCGCACATATGCCACTTGGTCGAGTTGGCGCAGCTCGGTCATCACGCACTCGCCCACCACACGGCTATCGAGCTCACGCTCGCCAGTGCTGCGCAGGCGATGCTTGATGCGGCCCAGGGCGGCCTCAATGGCTTCGACACTGACCGGACGCTTTTCCAGTGCGCGTTGAATGCCGCTGCGCAGTTTGTCTTCGTTGAATGGCTCACGGGTGCCGTCGGTTTTGACGATGCGTGGCATCACCAGTTCGGCGGTTTCAAAGGTGGTAAAGCGTTCACCACAGGCATTGCAGGCGCGACGACGGCGAATTTGTTCGCCAGCAGCGACCAATCGTGAATCGATCACCTTGGTTTCCGGATGAGCGCAAAAGGGGCAATGCATGGTAAAGAGCGGCTTCTTTAACGAGTGAGCAAAAGTTGCGCGATTTTAGGGCAGTTGACGCCAGAAAACAAACGAAAGTCCGCGTGTATGCGCGCATGGCGTGTTATGGCGAGGGTGCCGCATGGCCAAGCCATGCGGCGATTCGCTTGCTCAGGAGAAACAAGCGAACGGGGGAGGGTCACTTCACTTGTGCGAAGGTGTCGGTGATCTTGCTCTCAGGTGCAGGCGTTGCCAGGCTGACCGCGATGATGGCCACGGTCGCGGCAATAAAGCCCGGTACGATTTCATACAAATCGAACAGGCCGCCACTGAGCTGCTTCCACACCACCACGGTGATGCCACCAACTACGATACCGGCCAGACAGCCGAACCGGTTCATACGGCTCCAGAACAGCGACAGAATCACCGCCGGGCCAAACGCCGCGCCAAAGCCTGCCCAAGCGTACGACACCAGGCCGAGAACGGTGCTGTCAGGGTTCAGTGCCAGCGCCCAAGCAATGATGGCAATACCTGCCACGGCAAAGCGGCCGATCTTCACCAGAGTTGCCTGATCCGCGTTTTGGTTGATCAGCGCTTTGTAGAAGTCTTCGGTCAGAGCGGAAGACGATACCAGCAGCTGCGAATCCGCGGTCGACATGACGGCAGCCAAAATGGCAGCGAGCAAGATACCGGCCACCAGTGGGTGGAACAGTGCTTGAACCAGGTCCATGAACACGGTTTCTGGGTCTGCCAACGGCGTATCGAAGTAACCGATACCCGCAACACCGACAAAGAAAGCACCCATCAGGCCGAGAAAGGTCCAGCTGACGGCAATGCGACGTGCGGTTTTGACTTCGTCACGGCTCTTGATGCCTTTGAAGCGCGCCAGAATGTGCGGCTGACCGAAGTAGCCCAAGCCCCAAGCCGCCAGCGAGACAATCCCCATCCAGCCCAGCGCTTCACCAGCGGTGTTGGTCCATGGATCCAGCATTTCTGGGTTCTTGGCTTGCAGCAACTCGTTAGGACCTGCGCCAACGGCATTGAAGGCGGCAATGGGCACAATAATCAGCGCTGCTGCCATCAACAGGCCTTGCACCAGGTCGGTCCAGGAGACGGCCAGGTAACCACCAAACAGGGTGTAAGACACCACCGCGATGGTGCCCAGTGTCACCGCCAGGGTGTAGTCCAGACCGAATACGGTTTCGAACAGCTTGCCGCCGGCCACCAAACCAGAGCTGGTGTAGAACAAGAAGAACAGCAAGATAAAGAAAGCTGAAATGACGCGGATCGCCGCTTGGTCATCAAAGCGATTGCTGAAGTACTCCGGTAAAGTCAGGCTGTTGTCGGCCAACTCGGAATACACCCGCAGGCGCGGCGCCACAATCAACCAGTTGAGGTAGGTGCCCAGCAGCAGGCCACCGGCCAGCCAGGACGCTTCCCAGCCAGATGCATAAGCGTAGCCAGGCATGCCCAGCAACAGCCAGCCTGACATGTCCGACGCACCGGCCGACAGTGCCGACGGCCAGGCGCCTAAGGAACGGCCGCCGAGAATATAGTCAGATAAATCGTTGGTTTTGCGATAGGCCCAAACACCGATCCACAACATCCCGCCAAGGTAGGCGATGAAGGTAATCAGAATAGAAAAGCTCGTACTCATACTGCGCTCCTGTTTCTCATTGTTATAGTTCGCTCCAAGCCGCTAGGCTGGCTTGGGCGAGAGTGCAGCCAACGGCGAAAGAGCACACCGCTGGCTGTGTTTTCCGCCACGGACATGGCATCCGTGGCGGCTGATTCGGCGGTGACTGCGAGATCAGTCGTCCGCCTGCAACGACAGCAGCGACGCATTGCCGCCCACCGCTGTGGTGTTAATGGTGCGCACTCGCTCGGTGGCGAAACGCTTCAGGTAGTTTGGACCACCGGCTTTGGGGCCGGTACCCGACAAGCCTCGGCCGCCAAACGGCTGTACCCCGACCACGGCGCCAATCTGATTACGATTAACGTAGCAGTTACCGACGCGCACGCGCGACTCAATGTAGGCGGCGGTGGCTTCGTTACGGCTGTGAATGCCCAACGTCAGGCCGTAACCAGTGCCATTGATGTCGGCAATGACCTTATCCAGCTCATTGGCTTTGTAGCGGTAAATGTGCAGTACTGGACCGAATTGCTCGCGGCCCAAATCCGACAGTGCCGAGATACCAATCGCGACCGGTGCCACAAAGTGGCCGTGTGCGCATTCTTCTGGCAACTGTGCTTCCGCCAAAATACGGCCAGCGGCGCGCCAGCGCTCAACATACGAGGTCAGGTTGGTTTTTGCTTTGTCGTCGATCACAGGACCGCAATCTGTGCTGTAGTGCTGTGGATCGCCGATTTCGATGCGCTGCAGGGCGCCGTCGATTAAGGTCACGATGCGATCGGCAATATCGTCTTGCACACACAGAACCCTAAGCGCCGAGCAGCGCTGACCGGCACTGGCAAAGGCTGAGTGCATGACGTCGGCAACCACTTGCTCTGGCAAAGCGGTGGAGTCAACGATCATGGCATTTTGGCCGCCAGTCTCGGCGATGAAGGTGGCCAATGCGCCATCACGCTCGGCCAGCGTGCGGTTGATCAGTTGTGCGGTTTCGGTCGAGCCGGTGAAGGCGATACCGGTAACGCGGTTGTCCGGCACCAAGGCATTACCGATGGTGGCACCTGAGCCAGGCAGGTAGTGCAGTACGTCTTTTGGAATGCCCGCCTCGTAGAGCATTTCAATGGCGCGACCAGCAATCAATGAGGTTGATTCGGCAGGTTTGGCCAGCACGGTATTACCCGCCACCAGAGCAGCGACTACCTGGCCCATAAAGATGGCCAGTGGGAAGTTCCATGGGCTAATACATAAGAACACGCCACGGCCTTCGTAGTAGTGTTCGTTGCTTTCCCCTGTCGGCCCCGGCAATGCCGTCGGCAGCGCCATGTTCTGACGTGCTTGCTGGGCGTAATAACGGCAGAAGTCCACCGCTTCACGGATCTCATCAATGCTGTCTTGCAGGCTTTTGCCGGCTTCGCGCGCACACAGAGCCATCAGCTCGTCGGTGTGTTTTTCCATCAGATCGGCCATGCGATCCAAGCATGCGGCACGCTCGACCACCGCGGTGCGGTTCCAGCCAAACCAAGCTTTGTCGGCCACGTCTAATGCTTCTAACGCCTGTTCAGCGCAGGTCCAGGTCACTTCACCGACCACCTGACGCTGATCAAACGGGCTCAGTACTGGGTGCTTGTCACCGCCGTCTACGGCTTTGCCGTTGATAATCGGCTTTAGCTGCCACTGTTTGTCATCAAAAGCGCGAATGCTGTTGAGCAACGGCTCACGTTCGAAGGCGACGGACAAGTTATACCCCTGGGAGTTACTGCGTTCGGTGCCAAACATTTCGCCGGCACGAGGAATACGTGGGTTGCGGAACACGGCATGGCGTGATGCCGTCGCGACCGGCGACTGCACCAGATCGGAAACTGGGGTTTCAGCATCAACCAAGCGGTGTACAAAGGATGAGTTGGCGCCGTTTTCCAACAAGCGGCGTACCAGGTAAGGCAACAAGTCTTTGTGCGCTCCCACTGGGGCATAGATGCGCACGTTGATGCGATCTTGGCTTAACAGGTTGTCGTACAGCGCATCGCCCATGCCGTGCAGGCGTTGGAACTCAAAGGCGCGGTTAGGGTTGAGCTGCGCCAGCTCGGCTACCGCTGCTACGGTATGAGCATTATGGGTAGCAAACTGTGGGTACAGGCAACCATCGGTTTGCTCGCTCAGTAGGTAGCGCGCGCACACCATGTAGGAGACGTCGGAATTTTCTTTGCGAGTAAACACCGGGTAGTCGGCTAAGCCCAACTGCTGTGAGTGCTTAATTTCGCTGTCCCAGTAGGCGCCTTTGACCAATCGAATCGGGATCTCATCGCCTTGCTCACGGGCCAATGCGTTGAGGAAGCCCAACACGGCTGTGGCACGCTTGGAGTAGGCCTGCACCACCAAACCAAACTTATCCCAACCTTTGGCGACTGCGCTGTTGTAGACCTTTTGGAACAAGCGCATCGACAGCTCCAGGCGGTCGGCTTCTTCGGCATCAATGGTCAGGGCAATGTCATGACGGCGGGCTTCGGCCACCAGTTCGCTGACACGGGCTGCCAGCTCGTCCATCACGGCTTGCTGATGGGACTCTTCGTAGCGCGGGTGCAGCGCTGATAACTTGATCGAAATGCTGGGCGCCGGGCGGTCGTCGCGCCACTGGCTTTTGCTGTCTGCCAGTGCTTTGACGGCATCCATGTAGGCGTTGAAGTAACGCTCGGCATCGGCATCGGTAAAGGCGGCTTCACCGAGCATATCGAAGGAGTAGGTGTAGCCTTTGGCGCGATACGACTTACTGTTTTTAATCGCCTCGGTAATGCTGCGACCCAATACGAACTGCTTGCCCATGATCTTCATGGCTTGGTTCATGGCGGCGCGAATGACCGGTTCACCGGCGCGTTGAATCAATCCGGATAGCAAGTTGCCTGGTGAGCTTTCGCGGTTGGAAATGCCGGTCACTTTGCCGGTCAGCATCAAACCCCAAGTGGAGGCGTTGACCAACAACGAGTCCGAGCGGCCCATATGCTCGTCCCAGGCGGCGGCAGACAGTTTGTCGCGGATTAAAGCATCGGCGGTATCGGCATCGGGCACCCGCATCAGCGCTTCGGCCAGACACATCAGAATCACGCCTTCTTCGTTGTCGAGGCTGTACTCTTGCAGCAGCTTGTCGACGGCGTGGGCGACGTCACCTTCGGCTCGAATGGCTTCAACAATACGGCGGGCCCGCACTTCGGTTTGATGACGAATGTCGTCATTAGGCTCGGCCAGCTCTACCAGCTGGGCCATGTAGCTGTCTTCGTCGACGGCGTACTGTTGCTCAATGGCTTGGTACCACTCAGCAGCACTGAGTTTGGCAGTCGTGTTAAACAGCGTAGAGACATCAAAACCGCTCATCGCGCACTCCTGTTCGTTGTTATGGCGGCAAAAGGCCGCACTTGTTGCACAGTTAACGATCAAAGGTACGCGGGCCTGCGGGGTAAAACTTGTCAGATGTTCCGGCAGTTTTGTCAAAAACTCCGATAATCGGCCGATTGCTCGAGTTTCGTACTACTTTCGTCGCAGCTGACCTGGGGATAAATCAAAGCGAGCTTTGATCGCATGGTTGAGCGCACTTTGGTTGGCAAAGCCGGTTTCGGCGGCCACCGCGCTGATGCTCATGGAAGAGTTTTGCAGCAGCCAAGCGGCTTGTTGTACGCGTTGCTGCAGCACGTATTGATACGGCGTCATGCCGGTTAGTTGACGAAAGCGCAGATGAAACTGGCTACTACTCATGTGACAGGCGTTGGCCAGCTCATCGACGCTGATTTTATCCGTCAGGCGCTCGGCAATCAGTTGATCGAGCATCGCCAGATCGATGCGCCCGCTGCTGGCTTGAGTCGGGTTGCGATAGGGCGCAATGCGATGAAACACGCTGTGCAGCAGCACAGCACTGATGTGTTGTTGCAGCGGTAAGTCGTGAGGGCGCAGCTGCAGTTCTGACGCCAGGCTTGCTATTAGGCGCTGAAGATTGTCGTCCAGTTCGATAAATCGCGGCTGCGAAAACAGCTGTTGGAATAGACTGGCTTCGATCAACAGCGGCGATTCGTCTTTCACGCTGACGTCGATAATAAAAACGGCATTGTCGCCGTCGCCATGAAACGAATGTTCGCAGTCGCTGGGCAGCAAGCAGCCGTGGCCAGGCCCAAAGTGGCGCTGTTGCGCTGGCGGCAATTCAAACCACACTTGTCCGTGCAAACCGAGCACCACCTGGTGGTGATGATGGCTGTGCCGATGTGGCTCTGTCGCGAGTGTCTGTGCACGGCATGCGCCAATGCTGCGCATAGAAGGCTCCAAGGTTGAGTGCTGAGGCATCCAATATGGCTTGCATGCCAACAGCGTTTACTGTGGCACAACTAGGATCAGTTAGCTGGTGCAAGGACAGCATTGCAGCGCCGTAGTATCGCACAGCCGTCGCAGCAGACACAGAATCGGCGGCTATCTTGGGTGCGACTGCTCGCACGGGTGCACTCGCCTGTGCACGTTCGATATGGGGCTAAAGAACGGGCTTAACAAACGGGTTTGATTAACGGGTTTGATTAACGAGAGGCGAATAAGCCATTGCGTTAACGGGGTCAGTTAATGGCTGGAGCTAATTGATAAGCGGGCTGGGTTGCACCTGATTAAGCAGGTCGAGCCAGTTTTGCAGCTGTTCTGCCAGGCTCTGACCGTCGGGGTCAAAATGATCTATCTGCCCCCAGCGCTCAAAACTGCTTTGGCAAAAACGTGCGCTGATGTCGTTGTAATACAAGCACCGCTTGCCGGCCACCGCGACCACCCAAAAACCGCAGCCTTCATCCCCCAGGGATGCTGTTGCCACAGCTCAGGCCAAGGCAGGCGTAACATGCGCCACAGATGCTGCTGGTTGGCGGGCAGCTGTTCGATTTGCTGCAGCACGGTGTGCAATTCGGTGTCGGTGATCGGGGTCCAGTGATCCATCAGGGCGCAGCTCTCAAAGTCCGAGCCTGCGACACTAACAAGGGAGTGTGAAATTTGTATGACAGCAGGCCATTGCTGGATGGCCTGCTGTGGCGTTTGAGCAGTCGCTCAGACGGAAGGCGGCTTATTTATAAACCGGGAAGCGCTCGCACAGTGCAATCACTTTGTTGCGTACTTCTGCTTCAACTTGCTCAGAGGTACCGTTCTCCAGCGACTCCAGTACGTCACAGATCCAGCCAGTCAGCTCGATGGCTTCGGCTTCGCCGAATCCACGGCTGGTGATGGCCGGTGTACCCAGACGCAGACCAGAGGTAACAAACGGTGAGCGTGGGTCATTTGGTACGGCGTTTTTGTTGACCGTAATATTGGCACGGCCCAATGCCGCATCGGCGTCTTTACCGGTGTACTCTTTGCCGATCAGATCCACCAGGAATAAGTGGTCATCGGTGCCGCCAGAGACGATGTTGATGCCACGATCGATAAAGGTCTTGGCCATGGCTTGGGCGTTTTTCACCACTTGTGCTTGGTACGCCTTGTAGTCGTCGGACATGGCCTCTTTAAAGCACACCGCTTTTGCTGCGATCACGTGCATTAAAGGACCGCCCTGGGATTCTGGGAAAACGGCAAAGTTGAGCTTCTTGTTCAGCTCTTCGTCTTCTTTCGCCAGAATCAAACCGCCACGAGGGCCACGCAGGGTTTTGTGGGTGGTGGTGGTAACGACATCGGCGATGCCAACTGGTGATGGATACACACCCGCGGCGACCAAGCCAGCAATGTGTGCCATATCGACAAACAGGTAAGCACCAACGGCATCAGCGATGTCGCGGAAGCGTTGCCAATCCACCACGCGGCTGTAGGCAGAGAAGCCTGCGATGATCATCTTGGGCTTGTGCTCTTTTGCCAGGCGCTCGGCTTCGTCGTAATCAATTTCGCCGGTTTCAGGGTTCAAACCGTACTGAACGGCTTTATAAATGCGGCCGGAGAAAGACACCGGGGCACCGTGGGTCAGGTGGCCACCGTGCGCCAAGCTCATACCGAGAATGGTGTCGCCCGGTTCACACAGAGCCATGTAAACAGCGGCGTTGGCCTGGGAGCCAGAATGCGGCTGCACGTTCGCATACGGTGCGCCAAACAACTCTTTGGCACGCTCAATGGCCAGTTGCTCGACCACGTCAACATGCTCGCAGCCACCGTAGTAGCGCTTACCAGGGTAGCCTTCGGCGTACTTGTTGGTGAGCTGAGAACCCTGTGCTTCCATCACCCGTGGGCTGGTGTAGTTCTCTGAGGCAATCAGTTCGATGTGGTGTTCCTGGCGGGCATCTTCCGCCTGCATGGCTGACCACAGATCCGGGTCAAACTCCGCTATGTTCATGTCACGGCTAAACATCAGGGCTTCCTCATGTCGTTCTGGCAAATTTTACGGGCGGTCATTCTAACGCAAAAGCCCGGTGGCGGCACTTGAGATGGCATCAACTTAACCTGACGGCCGTTCATAGTGATCGCTTGGGCGGCTTGCGTCTAACGCCAATGAATGAAGCGGAAAGTGAGTCGTATCTGTTTGCATCGTGGATGCTGGATGCAAAACGAGCCCAGTTTCGTGGGCTCGTCGCTTGAGAAACGCAGGATTCTGCAGGCAGCAATCCCAGTGTATTGATGAGCGGTTAGATGCCGTATTTTTTCATAATGGCATCAAAGGTGCCGTTGGCTTTGATGGCGGCCAGGCCTTTGTTAAAAGCGTTAATCAGTTCTTCGCTGCGGGCGTTGGCCAGCCCTGAGGTAACATGCAGCTTATTTTCCGACAATGAGTTGCTGGTAAAACGGAACTGACTGACGTCCAGACCAGCGCCGGTCATTTGCGAACGCGCGACGATTTCGTCTTCCAGTGTCATATCAATACGCCCGGCCATTAGTTTGCGCAAGTTCAGCACCAGATTGTTTGCCTCCGGGCGCGCAAAGTGCCCGGCGGTTAAAAACTCATCGCCATAGCCGTAGCCGCGCACAATCCCCACGGATTTTCCCGCCAGACTGTCCATGCCGGTGTACTCGAAGCTGCTGTCTGCTTTGGTGATGAACTTAACTTGGTTGATGGCGTAGTGGTCGCTGTAGCGTAAGTACGCTGAGCGCTCCTGGGTGAACCAGGTGCCAATTAGAAAGTCGACATTGCCGTTTTTGACGTCCTCGATGGCACGTGCCCAAGGGGTGAGTTTCATGTCGACGGTGTAGCCTTGGGTCTTCATCGCTTCTTGCACCACTTCTACCGAAATACCGGGAGGATTGCCCTCTTGAACAAAGGGTGGCCAGGGGTCTTGGGCGGCGGTTACGGTCTCTGCCAGGCTATTGCACGACCACAGGATCAGACTGGTGATTAGAATAAGCATACGCATGGTGTTTCTCCTAAGAATCGACTTTGAAGCGTTGCAGCTGACGCAGTACGGAAGCGGCCAGCTGACTGACTTGCTCTGCGTTATCTGACGAGTCGACAGCCAATTGGTGCATGGAAGAGGCGCTGTCGGAAACCTCTTCAATGGTGGTACTCATATCGCTGACCGCTGAGGTTTGTTCCTGTGTGGTGTGGCTGATCTGGCGGTTGCATTCGGCGGTGTCAGAGCTGGCGGTGCTGATGGCGGCAATGGAGGTGTTGGCGTCGTCGCACAGGCTGACGGTGCTTTGGGTGGCATCACTTAAGTTATGTAGGCCTGCTTCCAACTGGCTGCTGACCTGGCGCATGGTGCCGATGTGTTGATCAATTTCGTCGGTTGATTGCTCAGTGCGAGCAGACAGGTTGCGTACTTCATCCGCCACTACGGCAAAGCCGCGCCCGGCTTCGCCAGCGCGGGCGGCTTCGATGGCGGCATTGAGTGCCAGTAAGTTGGTTTGCTCGGCTATGGAGCGAATAACACCAAGAATGTCGCTGATTTGCTGGCCCTCAGCAATCAGCTGATTAGCGCTGTTGCTAACGGCAGCAATTTGCTCAACCAGCTCATCCACTCGGCGCACCAGCTGCGCGATCATTTGCACCCCCTGATCGGCGGCGTGCTCTGTGGTGGAGATTTTATCCAGCGCAGATTGCGCTTGCTGATCGATGGCGACGATGGACTCGCGTAAATGCTCACTCGCCGAACGCATGTTAGTCAGCAAGGTTTGCTGTTGCTGGCTGTAGCCTGAGGTGTCGGCTGCTTGCTGGCGCGCGCTACCGGCTTGCGCTTCCAGCGCTTTGGCGTCGTGAGTGGTTTGTTGAACGATGTCCTGCACCGATTCGATAAAGGTGTTGATGCCGAGGCTCAGCGGTTGCAGTTCGACTGCTCTGGGGGTGGGCAACCGTCGCGTCAGATCGCCATCGCCGCTGGCAACAGCGTCCACGGCAGTAGTGATGCGCTGCAATGGGCCCATCAAGGTGCGCCCCATCAAGATCAACAACATGGCGCCAATGACCAGATCCAACACCACCACTAAGGCCACCTGGCGCCACATTAGCCGCGTCAGCTGGGGCTGAATAAAGGCCGCGTCGACGTAGTAATTGGCGATGCCAACGTCGTTCATTTCGCCGTAATCTTCATATTGCAGGGCAAACTCGCGCACATCGTCGAGGGCGGGTGGCTCTTCCAACGCGGTGATCGGTTCTTCGGGGTTATCGCTGAGGGTGAACAGCAGTGTGCGCTCACCATCGGTATTGATGACCTCGATGGCAATAATGCCCTCATAGGCCAACTCAGACTGAATCACCGACTGCGTCATCTGCTCGTTAAAGTTCCAGATCGGACCTGGCAAGCTCAGTTGAGTGCGTTTGGCCGAGGCTGCAATTTGGCGTTCGAACTCTGCCATTAAGTTAGCTTCGGCCTGTTGATAACTGTAATAACCGAACGCAGCCAACAGCAAGGTGACCACAAACACCAGCTGAGCAGCCAAACGGAAGCGAACACTGTACATGGCTGTTCCTGACAACAAGCTCGTGTTGTTAGCGTAGGTCAGTCGTCGCCGCTTGCCAGTGCGGCTGGCAACTGTGACTCGATGTCACAGTTGCCATGTGACCCAACTCTCAGATCGCTCTATTCCCTCAGTACCGTTACTGACTGTTACGGACAGCACGAAAAATGACGTCAATACTGGCTGTATCCGTCTAAGAACTTCGAGCAAGCGAGGCCAGCATGAAACAGTGGACACACATTGGGTGTGGTGCAGTACTAGCACTGATGTTGGCCGCCTGCGGTGGTGGTGGCAACGACTACGATGGCGAGTTGGCGACGGAGGGCGGCTCGGGTGACGGTACGACCGATCAACCCAGTACGCCGCAGCCCGATGTGCCAGAAACGCCAGACGACGTGAGCAACACCGATTGTAGCGCCGAGGTGGATCGTTTTGCTGAACAGCTGTGGCAGCCAGTGCTGTCTGGCAGCTGTTTAACCTGCCATCAAAGTGGCGGCATCGCTGCCAGCTCTGGGTTGGTGTTGCAGGCAGGCAATGACAGCACGGCCTTAAGCACCAACTTACAGCGCGTGTCTGACTACATTGCCTCAAATGGCAGTGGCTTGCTGGTACAAAAGCCTTTGGGGCAAGTGGCTCACGGTGGTGGTGCGGTGATTTCGCCCAACAGCGCCGAACATCAAGCGATGCTCACTTGGTTGCAAACCGACCCTGTCAGCTGCAGCACTGATGGCGAGGAACCTGAAGCGCCCGATAAGCAAATCGGCAGTGTCTGGCAGGGCGTCAACAATGCCGGCGCCAGCGACACCTTGCGCAAAGCGGCGCTGCTATTTGCTGGACGTTTGCCCACCGCCGCCGAAGTGCAATCACTCGGTGACGGCAGTGACGAGTCATTGCGACGGGTGATTCGTGGGCTGATGACCGGCGAAGGTTTTGATCAGTTTGTGCTGGAAGGCGCCAATGATCGCTTGTTGACCAATAAATGGGCCAACGGTCGCACACCAGCGCTGGATCTTCTTTACGACGGCGGTGATCGCTTCCCTTATATCGAAGCGCGCTTGCAGCCATTGAACGAGGCGGTCAACAACGCCACCAGCGAAGCGCAACGGGAGGCGGCAGAACGTGCTCGCAACCAAGCCTGGGAACGCACCAATGAAGCGTTGGCCATGGCGCCTCTGCAGTTGATCCGCTACATAGTGACTTCGGAGCGGCCTTATACCGAAGTGCTGACCGCCGACTACATCATGGTCAATCCGTATTCCAATGATGTGTATAACACCGGTGTTAGTTTTGCGAACGATCAAAATGAGGACGATTGGCGCCCGGCGCGTATTACCAGCGGCTACTCTCTTGGGCCTTTGCCGCATGCTGGTGTGCTGTCGTCACAGATGTTCCTAGCGCGTTATCCATCGACGGACACCAACCGCAACCGCGCGCGCTCGCGCTGGGCCTATTATTTCTTCCTCGGTGTTGATATCGAAGGGCTGGCGGTGCGCTCCATGGATCCAGATGCATTGGCAGACAACAACAATCCGACCATGAACAACCCGGCGTGTACCGGCTGTCATACGGTGATGGACCCAGTGGCCGGAGCATTCCAAAACTTTGGCGACAGTGGGTTGTATCGCGACGCCTGGGATGGCGACGACTCCTTGCCCGACACCTACAAGGACAGCGGCCTCTACCAAGAGGGCGATTTGTGGTATCGCGATATGCGCATACCGGGTTTTAACGGTGCCGAGCTGCCTCAGTCACAACAGTCACAGGGCCTGCAGTGGCTGGCGCAACAGATGGTCGCCGATGCCCGTTTCGCCAGCGGTACCGTGCAGTTTTGGTGGCCAGCTGTGTTTGCTGCTGAGCCGTTGGCGGCGCCGACCGAAACATCGGATCAGGACTATGCACAGCGGCTGGCTGTGTATCAGGAACAGCAGCGCATGATTGCCGACTTCGCGCAGCGCTTGCGCAGTGGCGCGTCCGGAAATGGTGCTTACAACCTAAAAGATATGCTGGTCGACATGGCTGTTAGCCCGGCGTTTCGCGCCGACACTGTGGTGCCTGGCAGTACGCCGTTGGCCAGCGATATGGGCCGCGGCCAGTTATTAACCGCCGAACAACTGAATCGGAAACTGGAAGCGTCAACGGGCGGGCGTTGGCATCATGTTTGGAATGAAGACGATGCGCTGCTGTTGGATGCCTATTACGGCATTTATGGCGGCATTGATTCGGACACTGTGGTGGAGCGCGGTCGCCAGCTGAACACCATGATGTACGCCGTGGCCAATCGCATGTCGAGTGAAATGGTGTGCAGTTTGGTGGTGAACGAATTTGAGCAACCGCAAAGTCAGCGTGTGTTGTTCACCGAGGTGGAAAGCACCGACACACCGCAAAGCAATGCGACCAGCGTGCGCTTGCAAGTCAATCGCTTAATTGATCGCCTGTGGGGTAACCCGCTGACCGATTTAAACACTGAGCAAACACAGGTGTATGCCTTGTTCGAAGAAGTGTGGCAATCGCGATTAAATTCAGCCCCCAGTGATTATTTATTCTATAACGATGCCAATGAGCCGCATGACGATAACGACGAGTACTGCCGCTTGGATTGGGACAACGCCGACAATGGCGCTTTGCTGCGCGATCCGAATCACACCCTGCGTGCTTGGATGGCGGTGTTGAGTTATTTGCTCGCCGATTTTGCCGTTTTACATGAGTGAGGTGTGATATGTCGTCTGCAAGTTTGAAACGTCGACAATTTCTGCAAGCAATGGCGGCAGCAGGGCTCAGTGCGTCGCTGCCTTGGTCACTGCGCAGTCATGCCGCGGGTGAGGCGCAACCCTACACTGGCCCATTTTTTGTCAGCATTGAAGCCGAAGGTGGGTGGGACGTCACCAGTTTCTGCGACCCCAAAGCCACGCCAGCCATTAATCGCTGGGCGCAAACCAGCGGTGTTCAAAGCATTAATGGCAGCCCCATTCAGTACGCGCCTTTTGCCCACAATCAGCGCTTTTTTAATAAACATTACGCCGATACTTTGGTAATTAATGGTATTGATACGCAAACCAATGCACACCAAGCGGGACGGCGTCACAGTTGGAGCGGGCGGTTAGCCGAAGGATATCCATCGTTTGCGGCCATGGCCGCCGGTGCCTTGGGGCCGCAGTTACCGTTGGCGTATTTATCCAATGGTGGTTACAACCAGACGGGTGGTTTGGTGACCTATACCCTGATGCAAGACCCCAGTGCGCTGAATAAATTGGTGTATCAGGAACAGTTTTTAGACTACGACCCCAATGATTGGGATGCGCCTAAGTTTTTTCATCGTAAAGCCACGCGCGACATTCTCAACCGCTACAAAGCCGAGCGGCTGGCCCGGTTGCAAAATCAGCCGCACATGGCGCCACGAATTGAGCAAGCATTAAATCAATTTGCCACCGCTCATGCCGGCCAATCGCAGTTGCAGGCGCTGGCGGATTACATTCCAGCCACACTCGTCAGTAATACCGACGACGATGGCTATTGGAATCCACTGCGCCGACAAGCACAAATTGCGTTGGCGGCTTATCGCTCGGGTTTGTGTGTCAGCGCCGATTTGGTCACTTGGGGATTTGATACGCACGCTGATCACGACAACGAGCAGACGCAAGCCATGCAGCGCTTGCAAAATGGTATTGAATATTTATGGAGCGAGGCTGAGCGCCTTGGTATAGCTGATCGTCTGATTGTATTGGTGCAGTCGGACTTTGGCCGCACGCCAGAATACAACGATGGCAATGGCAAAGATCATTGGCCCATTACCAGTGCGCTGATTATGGCACGCAACGTCAGTTGGGCGAATCGTGTGGTGGGGCAAACCACCGCCGCGCATGAAGCACAGGCCATTGACCCGACGAGTTTGCAACTGTCTTCGTCTGGCGTGGTGTTGCAGCCAAAACACATTCAACAGGCCATGCGCCGTTTAGCGGGTATTGAAAATCACGCTGTCAGTCAGCAATTTCCGCTAGACGCCGAGAATATAAATTTCTTCTCCTGACCTGCAATAAAAGCGCAGTGGATGCGCTTGTATTGCAACATGATCAATCGTGACGACTATCGCTACTTTTTAGCGGTATAGGAGCTTATGCCAACTCGGCATTGCTGCTGCGGCCAATGGACTCGATTAACCGGCTGTTTGGTTCTGCTTGGTAAGCTTGCTGCAGTAGCGCCACCAGCTGATCCGAATGTGCAAACCTTGTCTCTTCAATGGCGGCGACTTCGATGCCGGCCGTCCAAGAGTTCATCACGGCAGCGCCGCAATAAGACCCGAGCTGGTTTATAGGTATTACCTCAGTGCGCTGCGATATTCCCAGGCGTTTGAGTTGTCGTGTAACGATGCCCATCATGGTTCCTGTTAGCATTGGGGCTTTTGGCCAGATCACGCTGTCGCCGTCCCAAAAAGCCAGATTCCAGATGCTGCTTTCGCTGACATCTCCCGTTGGTGTAATAAACAGAGCGTCGTCAAAGCCGCGCTGTATTGCCTGATGAAGATAATAGGTTTTGCCGATTTCACCGACGTGTTTTATATGGGCTAACGGGCGTTGATACTCAAACGCCGCTAAACGTAGAGGCCTTGGTGGACCATCGCGTGGTTCGGATGCACGAATGAGCAGCGATGGTAAGGCATTGGCACTGTGGCCACTAAATTCACCTTGGTCGACAAATAACGTGGCGGTGAGCGACTGCGCTGCTGGGCCGGAATTAATCGCAGCGCATAGGGCTGCAGATAGATATTCGTCGCTCAAAGTTTGCTGAAACAAGGCTCGCGACGCTTGTTGTAACCGTGCTAAATGTAAGTCCCACCCTTTGATGGCACGTTGGCGTACTTGTAGGGCAGTGAAATGAGCGAATCCTGCAAAGGCCAAATTGGCCAGCTCGCCTTGTTCAAGCGGCTTGCCGTTTAGTATGACTGGGTAGTGTTCGTTAGTCGCCGACATGGGTTTTCCTAGTTGCGTTTGATAATGTCGCCAGTATCAACCCTGACACTAATGTTAGAGTCAATGGGTCAGAGTCAATAGCTCAGAGCTCACAGTTGAGGATCAATAGCAAAATGAAAATTGGCGAGTTATCGCAGCGTACCGCCGTCAGCATTCGTATGTTGCGCTATTACGAAGAGCAAGGTTTGTTACAGCCCAAGCGCACGGTGGCAGGTTATCGTGACTATCGCGACTCCGAGGTGGCAACCGTGACAAGAATTAAGCTGTTAAGTGACGCAGGGATGCCCCTGTCCACCATTCAGGTGTTTTTACCCTGTATTCGTAGTGACGGGCCGGTGTTTGAACCTTGTGACGAACTGAGAAAGTTGCTCAAGCAGCAAATTCACCAAACCGACGATACTCTGCAAAAACTTCAAAATAACCGCCAAGTACTGGCGAATTTTTTGCGGGAAATTGAGGCGGCGGATAACTGATTAAAATATTTTTTATAAAAAGCGCGCCATGTTGACGCGCAAATGATTTTTTATACTTGTGTTTTTTTATGTTCTTGTGTCGCCTTGGTTGTGGGGGTTCAGACCTCCTAGGCTAACTGTGCAGCTTGGCTGTTAGCCCATTTTGAAATACTCCAAGGTATTGTTGCTTTCATCGCACTCGTCGACTTCGCCCTTGTAGTCTGCTTCGGCTTTCAGCTCTGCATTGGGATCAAACACCCAATAACCGTTGAAGTACAGCGTCAGTGTGACGGAGGCGCCGGCGGCTAATGCCGGTGTTGCTGCCACCGTCCAAGAGCCGTTGCCAGTATCGGTCAGGCGCAGGTGGCTGGCCGCCGCGGCTTGCGTACCTATGTTGCTAATGGTGACTTGTACCACCGAGCGATTGTTGGCGTGATCCCACGTGGGGTCGTGTATTTTGCTGACAATCAGATCGGGCTGTTGGCAGCGATACACACACAGGCACATGTACAAATCCGACTTTAAAATGTCGTCTGGTGTGGCGGTAAAGCAAGCTTGCAGCTGGTCAAACTGATTGCCATACAACCAGCGTGCATCTGGATCATCTTTACCGTAATAAATGGCTTTTTCGTTGCTGGAAATTTTGCACACGTGGGTGGTTTCGAACTGGCCAGTGGGTTCGTTGGCCTTTTCCTGCTCAGCGATGCCAGCGCCCTGGGTCCAAACTTCGCAGGTCTGTGGGCACGTCATCGGACCTTGCTGTTGGTAGAAGTTGGGGTACCAAGCCGCTTTGTAAGTGGCCGCAGTGTAGTCGAGTATTGGGTCGGTTAGGGCGCTGGCAGACATCCACAACAGCAGCAGTCCCACAATAGAACGAACGCTCATAACAGCTAACTCCTTGTCAGTGATGTGAGGGAAATTGGTCGTCATGTGTTGCCCGCAAACGCGCTTGTGCGGCGAGGGCAATTCAGGCGCCCAGTCTAGGGCGTATTAGGAGCAGCGGCTCCGCAAGAATTAGCCTCTCACGCTCGTGGATGAGCGGAAACGGCAACGCAGAGAACTAAGCCGCATAACCGATGACGTTCGGACGGGCGGTATGGTCTGGATATTCAGCCATACCCCGAAGGGCTGGGGTCCTTTTTTCCCGGAGTCGCGTTATTCGTTGCTTATATAACCAGCTAAACCACACGCCTTATGCCTTCTCAAGAAAAACTGACTTCCAGCAGCAAAGGGCTAAATAGTGTTAACAGACCCTAAGTGGTCATTACGTTTCGGCGGGATGGAATAGGTACCAACGGCGTGTGCTACCGGTGCATCCTGACCATCTGAATAAATGAATACATCCCCAATGATCAGAGTTTTGCCGACTTTAATCAGCTGGCAACGCGCCACCAGATCTTTATCCGCCACAGGTTTGTTGAGAAAGTTGATGTTCAAATTGGTGGTGACGGCCAAAGCAACCAAACCAATTTCGTGCAAAATCGCCACATACAGAGCGGTATCTGCCACTTCCATCATCACTGGGCCAGACACGGTGCCACCAGGGCGTAAATGCTCAAAGGCGATTTTTTTGCGCACCGTGGCGCTGCGTTCACCAACGTCATCAATGCTGAAATTGGCTTGTGGAAAGTCGCGTGTGAAAAACTCTTGCAGTTGCTGCTTGCTGGGTTTCAAACCTTGATCCTCTCTGTGGATTCGCTGGGATGCTAACCACAGAGAGGATGTGTGCCAATGGCGGCAGTGAGCGCCAACAGTGACCGATTTGCTCGTTTGGCTATCGGCCATGGGGCGCAGGCAACGATTAAACGGTTACCTCAGTGGTGACATCAATATTGCCGCGCGTGGCGTTGGAATAAGGGCATACTTGGTGGGCATCGTCGCTCAGCTGTTGCGCTGCAGCAAGCTCCATGCCAGGTAAAGATACCTGCAGATCGGCACTGATCGCAAAACCGCTACCACGGGTGTTTTCGCCAATGCCAATGGTGGCGCTGACGGATAAATCGGCCGGCAGCTTAATCTTTTGTTGGCCCGCCACGTACTTTAACGCACCGATGTAACAGGCTGAGTAGCCTGCGGCAAACAGCTGCTCTGGATTGGTGCCATCACCACCGGCGCCGCCCAGCTCTTTTGGTGTGGATAATGCCAGCTCTAAGCTGCCATCGGCGGCGCTGGAGCGTCCGTCACGGCCGCCGGTTGAAGTCATGGTAGTTTGGAAAAGGGCTTTCATTGTGTCACCTCGATGCGTCGTCTTATCGCTAATTGTTATCGCGATAACTATCTGGCTTAAAAAAATGCTGCCGATGCAGCGCTGATTGAAGTTAAGTTATCGCGATAACTAATTTGGTGCAAGGGTTATTTCAGCAACTGTTGTTTTAGCTCGTTGAGGTTGTCACGTAAGTCGACCAGATTCTTTAGCGGCAGATCGCACGCTTCTAATATGCACTGATTCACTTGCAGCCCTTGTTCGCGCAACACTTGGCCGGCGTGTGTCAGCTCAATACTGAGTGAGCGGTCATCGTCTTTGCCGCGTTGACGGCGAATGAAACCGTCGGTTTCCAGGCGTTTGATCACTGGGGTGAGGGAGCCGGACTTTTGCCCCAAGCGCTCAGCGATGTGCTTGAGCGTCACGCCGTCTTGCTCCCATAGAATCAGCATGATGGTGTACTGCGGATAGGTCAGCCCGATCGGTGTCAGCAGCTCTTTGTACATCTGCGTCATCGCCAGTGAGGTTGAGTACAGGGCAAAGCAAAGCTGATTATCCAATGCCAATGGATTGCTGCCTGGCGCTGGGTCTGAAAGCGCCGGGTCTGATGGTGCCGGATTTGAAGGTGCCGGGTTTGCAGGAGTCTGATTCGAAGGTGTTGTCATGGGGCTTCTTGTGCGGTTGCTCTGCCGTCAGTTTACCTGAGTTTTGTCACTGGTGGCGGCTGCGCACGGATACCGCTGTGGTTAACCGAAGCGCAGTAAAGTGACGCTGCTATAGTTCAGGAAGTCCCACTGTTTAAAAAGGAATGATCATGGCTCGCTTTGCTTGCTGCGCAGTATTGTGGCTGTCGTTGGGTTTGCTGGGGTGTGATCAACAGGATGAGGCCGAGGTTGTCTCGCCGACGGTGGATGAGCGAGCTAAAGTCTTGCTAGTGATGAAGTCGCTGGTAAATCCGTTTTATGCAGCGATGGAAAAGGGCGCGCGCCAAGCCGCAGAAATCCGCGCCGCGCAGTTGATTGTGCGCTCCGGTACCAACGAGACCCTGGTCGAGCAGCAAATTGAAATCATCGACGAGCATCTGGCCAGCGGTATCGATGCATTGGTTATCGCGCCGGCCAACTCGGTTGAAATCATTCCCGTGCTGCTGCGCGCGCATCAGCAAGGGGTAAAAGTCGTAAACATCGACAATCAGGTGGACCCGATGGCCGCAGCGGCAGCCGGTTTGCCGCCGATTCCATTTGTGTCGGTGGACAACGAACGCGGTGGCTTCTTGGCAGCCAAATACCTAGCCTCGCTGGTGGACGGGGAGGCCAAGGCACTGGTCATTGAAGGGCCACGCAGTGCAAAAAATGCCATTCAGCGCCGCAATGGCGCGCTGGCTGCCTTTGAGCAGGCGGGCAATATTGAGTTGGTGGCGGCTGAGCCGGCGCACTGGAAGCTGGAGCAAGCCTACGCATTAACCAAGCAAATGCACGCCAAGTACCCGGACATCAACCTAGTTTTTGCCGCCAACGACATGATGGCGCTGGGCGCGATTTTATACGCACAAGAAAACGAGCTGAGTGACTGGCTAATCGGCGGTTACGACAATATTCCCGATGCCGCCAGCGCGGTAAAAAGTGGCTGGCTCAAGGTTACCGTTGACCAGCAAGCGGACCAGCAAGGTTATCGTGGCGTGATGACGGCATTGGATTTATTGGAATCGACATCGGTGGATCCGACCGTACTGGTGGACGTACTGGTGGTCACGGATTGAGTAGGCATTAGCATGTTAGCGCGCTTGTCCTGGTTTCAATCACTGCAGAACCGACTCATCGTCTACATGTTCATCAGCACCTTGGTGCCTCTTACGGTGCTGGGTGTGTATTCCTACCGGCTGTCAGTTGAAGGGTTAAACAGCCAGGCCAACGAATTAACGGCCGCCATCTTTCGCCAGGAAGTGAGCAATATGGAGCGCTTTGCGTTGGATGCCAGGCGGCTGGCGCGAGATTTACGTGAATCGCCCTCGATTCAATCCATGGTCGATAGCGCATACCGTGCAGATGGCTTGGACGCTATTGAAAGACTGCGTTTGCGCGCCAATCTGGAGGATAAATTAAGCTCGGTGATCAGCTTGCAAGGGCTGATCTCGATTGATGTGATTGCTAATGGTGCGGTGTTCAGCGTCGGTGATTTATCCGCCGGTGATCGTTATGACATGGAGCTGTTTGAGCAGTGGCTGACGGCCTGTACAGCCAGTCAGCGCGGCCTGTGTTGGCCGGGCATTGAAAGCAACACACATGTCGACTCCCGCAATGGCCTGGTGGTACCAGCCATCGCGCAGCTGATGGAGTTCGACGACGTCAGCGGGCGCTATGTCACTCAGGCTTATATGGTGCTCAAATACAATATCGAGACATTGTATTCGCGAGTGCATGAGCGAGACTCCAATTTGATTTACCATCTACTGTACGACGGCGAGCAGCGCATCGTTTATCACCCGCAAAAATCCCGACTTAAAACCCCCTTTGCATTGGCAGACGCTCACCAGGGTACCGTCGGTCCCATCGATACCATGCTGGATGGGCGCTCGGTGCGTGTATTTATTAATAAAATTCCGGCCATGGGATGGTCGTTGGCCGGCGTGGTGTCCATTGATGCCATGCAAAGCCGAGCAACGACCATTGGTCAACTGACCATTGTGTGTTTTGCCTTTGCGCTGCTGGTGATGGTGGCGGCGGTGTATTACCTGGCAAAAAAAGTGGTGCACCCCATTGAAACCATTACCGAGATAGCCAGAAATAACGAGCAATGTCTGAACAGCCTTGAAGCGCAAACCTCCATTCGCGAAATCAAACAGCTGGTACATTGGTTTAATCACTACAAAGACGTGGTGGATAACGACAAACAACAACAAGAGCAATTGCGCCAGGCCTATGACGAACTCAAGTGTACTCAGCAACAATTAATCGAAAGCGAAAAAATGGCGGCGCTGGGTAATATTGTTGCGGGTGTGTCGCATGAAATAAACACCCCCATCGGTGTGTCGGTCACGGCCAATTCTGTGTTGCAGGAAACCGTTCCCGCTTTGCAGCAAAAGTTTGAGCGCGGTGAGATGACGCGCACAGACCTGGCCGACTTTTTAACCCAAAGCGCCGAAGTGGCTGAGATTCTGCAAGTGAATCTCAGCCGGGCGGTGGAGTTGGTCGGGCGCTTTAAACGTACTGCGGCCAATCAGAACCAGGATCATCTGGCGGATATCGCGCTGGTGGAGTATTTGAATGACATCGTTGCCAGCCTGCGCCCGGCGATCAAGGAGTATGCACTGGAGTGGCATATCGTTGGGGATGAAGGCATTGTTGTACACAGCTATCCCGGAGTGCTGTGGCAAATTTTTACCAACCTGGTAATGAACTCCTTGCATCACGGTTTTGATAAGCGAATGCAAGGGCGCATCGATATTGAAGTTGAGGCGGCGACAGATCATGTATCCATTTGTTATCGCGACAATGGCAAAGGCATCGCCGCGGATGATTTGCCGCTGATCTTTAATCCCTTCTTTACCACCCGGCGCCATGCTGGCAACACAGGTTTGGGCTTGAACATGATCTACAACCTGGTGGTGCAAGATCTTCATGGCCAGATTCGCTGCGACAGTGAACTCGGACACGGTGTGGCATTCCGCATTACCTTACCCTATCGCCACACCGCATCTGACTGACTTTATCGTCCGTTAGTGCTGCCTGCAGCCCTCATTCAGCTTCCATGCCGTCTTTATACGAAGGTTTATCGTATTACATGTAATGGTTTTTGTATTACATGTGATGTTTGCTTTGTTACATGTAATGCGGTAATTTGGCACCATGAAAGCAAAGTCTTCGGCACATTATCAGCGAGAGTATCGTCGGCGCCTGCGCCAGCAGGGACTGGTGAAGAAAGAGGTCTGGATTCTTCCCGAGAACGCCAAGCACTTGGCGGCTGTGGAAAAACAGCTGCGCCGCCGTGGCGATATGTTTGAGCCACCAGGAGAAATGGACATGACGCATCAAGTAGAGCGCTGGACAACCCAAAGCCTGTTTCAGGCACTGCAACAGTCTGATTGGTTTGCTCAAGGAACCGCAGCCATTGAAATGATCGATGGCGCTGAGCCAGCCTTGCATGTCACCATGCACGAATACGGTGATTTACCGCTGTTTTTGACCGTTTCCGGCGATCAGATTATTGTCGAGTCGCTGCTATGGCCTGCCAGTGACGTCACCGATAAAGCACGCTTTAACGACGCGGTGCTACGCACCCATAAGTATCTGCCGCTATCCACCATCAGCCTGGATAACATTGACGGAGAGGATTATTACCATATGTTTGGTGCCTTGAGTGCAAGCTCAATCCTCAGTAATGTCGTGTTCGAAATTGAGGTGCTTACCAGCAACGTGATTCAGGCGACGGAAGCATACAACGAGTTTTTAACCGTCACCGCTGCCGCCGGCTAAGGCGAGGAGTTTGTATGAACATCTGGGCGAAGATGATGACCGCGCTGCGCGGAGGTGTAAACGAAGCAGGCGAAGCCATCGTCGACAGCCAAGCGCTGCGCATTTTGGATCAGGAAGTGCGCGAAGCGGCCGCCGAACTGGATCAATCCAAAAACAGTTTGGCGGAAATGATGGCGCGACAGAAAGTATCGCAGGATAAAAGCGAGCAGCTGCGTCAACACATTGAGACGCATGAAGGCTACGCCCTGCAAGCGCTGGAACAAGGTGATGAAGCCTTAGCGCTGGAAGTGGCAGAGAAAATTGCCGAGCTGGAGCAGCAGCACAGCCAAGAGCAGGCGGCGGCCAACAGCTATGCCGACAGTGTTACGCAAATGAAAACCGCCATTGTGCAAACCCAGCGTAACATTCAACGGTTAAAACAACAGCTGGATACCGTCAAGGCGAGTGAAAGCGTGCACCGCGCGCAAGCCGCTGTGGCCCAGCGTCACAGTGGATCACATGCAAAATTACGCACGGCGATGGATTCCCTGCAACGCATCAAGGAAAAACAAGCCTTGCGTGATGCTGAGCTGGCAGCCGCCAGCGAACTGGCAGAGGAAGCCCCTGAGCTGTCTTTGCAGAATAAATTAGAGCAAGCCGGTATTCGGGTGCAGGGTAACCGTTCAGAAGACATACTGGCGCGGATTAAAACTAGAAAAAGCGGCGGAGCAGCTGAATAACACTCTATCGCATTGCGGGGGGGGCCGTTATTCAGATCACGGATTAAGCAACTAAGGCGGTGCCCATATGGGCCCGCCAGCTTGTATCAATGTGCTCGCACAATAAACAAGGAATAAGGGATGTTTGCAGTATTTTTCACTGAGGGAATGAACCCTTTTTATCAGAATATTGCGTCGTTTCCCACGGCCATTTTCACCTTTATGCTCGCATTGATCGTGCTGTATTGGTTGGTGGCGGTGCTGGGGCTGGTAGATATCGACGTGCTGGATGTGGATTTACCGGAAGCGGATGGTGATTTAGAGCTATCCAGCGCACATGAGCATGGTGGCCCCAACGTATTAGCGGGTTTATTAATGCGATTTGGTCTGGTGGGTGTCCCAGTGACCATTATCGTCTCGCTGATTACATTGTTTGGTTGGTTGATTTGTTATTACCTGGTGCACTTCAGCTTTGCCTTAATACCACACGGTTTATTGCAGTGGCTGGCGGGCGTGCCTATCTTTCTTGCCTCTCTATATGTTGCAGTGATGATCACGGCGCAAGTGATTAAACCACTAAGACCATTTTTCCATAAAACTCAGCAGCAAGCCGGCAAACACGTATTAGGGCAAACCGCGATTGTACGTACCTCGCGTGTTGACCAAGCGTTTGGAGAAGCCATGTTGGCCGATGGTGGCGCAGGGCTGATTTTAAAGGTTCGAGCGGGCGCAGAGGAGCGCTTTAAAAAAGGAGATCGGGTCGTTCTATTGGAATATCTGACAGAAGAAAACGCTTATCGAGTGATATCCGAACAAGAGTTCACTCAAATCGACTAACTATATAAAACAGGAAGTGGAGTAACTGAACATGGCAGATTTATCTGTATTAATGCCAATTCTGACGGGCGTTGGTATCGTATTCGTCATCTTGATGGGTATGGCTGCGCTGTTTAAAGCCTTTTATTATAAGGTGGAGCAGGGCACGGCGCTGATTGTCAATGATATGACCTCTCAGCCAAAGGTGCATTTCACTGGCGCCTTGGTCTACCCGATCATCTATAAAAAAGAGCTGATGAAAATCTCGCTGATTACCTTGGAGGTAGACAGACGAGGTAAAGACGGTCTGATCTGTGCTGACAATATGCGCGCAGACATCACCGTCGCTTTCTATCTGCGAGTGAATGAAACCGCTGAAGATGTGCTCAAGGTTGCCAAATCCATCGGTGCTAGCCGTGCATCCGATAAAGCCGCGGTCAATGAATTATTTAACGCCAAGTTCTCAGAAGCGTTGAAGACAGTGGGTAAGCAAATTGAGTTTGTGGCCCTGTTTGAAAACCGTCAGGATTTTCGTGACAAAATCATTGAGGTGATCGGTGAAGACTTAAACGGCTATGTGTTGGAAGACGTCGCTATTGATTACCTGGAGCAAACACCAAAGTCGTCATTAGACTCCAGCAACATTCTTGATGCTGAGGGTATTAAAAAGATTACCCAATTGACCGCCAACCAGAATGTAATCACCAACAACCTGGAACGTGACGAAGAACTGGCGATCAAGAAAAAGAACGTAGAAACCGTCGAAGCCATGTTAGAGCTGGAGCGTCAGCAATCGGACGCTGAAGCCAAGCAAGAACGCGAAGTCGCTACCATACGCGCACGCGAAGAAGCCGAAACCAAAAAAGTTCAGGAAGAAGAGCGTCGCAAGGCAGAGGCAACCACCATCCAAGTAGAAAAAGACTTGGCGGTGCAGCGTGAAAACCAGCAGCGTGAAATTGAAGTAGCCGAGCAAAATCGCCAGCGCGCTGTGGCCATCGAAGTTGAAAAAGTAACTCGTGCACGGGATCTGGAAGTGGTGTCGCGTGAGCGCGAAGTCGAAATCCAGAAAATCGAAGCGGAAAAGGCCATTGAGGTCGAGCGCAAAGAAATCGCCAACGTGGTGCGCGAGCGTGTAGCGGTTGATAAAACCGTCGCGGTGGAAGAGGAGCGCATTAAAGAAGTGCGCGAAGTCTCTGAAGCGGACCGTGCTAAACAAACGCAAGTACTGGCTGCTGAGGCGCTGGCGGAAGAAGAAAAAGTTAAGCAAGTCAAAGAAGCAGAAGCCAAAGAGCTTTCGGCTAAGCACCGTGCCGTGGAGTTGACGACTATAGCGCAAGCAGAGCTGGAAGCGTCTGCCAAAGAAGCCGATGCTAAGAAAAAACTGGCTGAAGGTACCCAGGCAGAGCAAGCTGCGCGTGGTTTGGCGGAAGCCAAAGTGCAATCGGCTAAGGCTGATGCATTCGAAAAAGAAGGCCTGGCCGAAGCCAATGTGATCAAAGCCAAAGGCGATGCGGAAGCCGATGCCTTGTTGGGCACGGGTAAAGCAGAAGCGGATGTGATTGCTGCCAAAGGTAACTCAGAAGCTACCGCCGCACGTGAAATTGGTATGGCCAACGCCGCTGTCACCCGCGAGCAATACAAAGCCGAAGCCGATGGTTTGGTCGAGAAGTTTGATGCCATGAATAACATGAGCGCTGAAGCACGCTCGCACGAAGAGTATCGCATGGGTCTGGAAACTGCACTGAAAGAAGCCATGGCTTCGATTGAAGCCGGCAAAGACATTGCCCGTGAAAATGCTGAAGTACTGGCGGTGGCCTTGCAGAAAGCCAAAATTGATATCGTTGGTGGCGAAGATCATTTCTTCGATAACTTTGCTAAGTCGCTGTCTATTGGTAAAGCCATCGATGGTTTTGCTGGCAAGAGCAATACCATTCAAGCCTTGCTGAGCAAAGTGATGGAATCATCCAGTAGTAATAACGAAACCCAGCAGTAATCTGCTTGTGCAGCACCGGAGAGCTTTCAAAGGCCCGGTGCTGCGATTGCAGTGAAAGTTACTGTCCCGCATATCGATGGTCAAATCTGAGCAGTTGGAAAAAAGGATTAAGGAATGGTAGAGCAAAAGCAATCTACGGACGTCGTTGACAATGCCGTTGCTGAAGGTGGTGCTTACGACATCATCAAAAAGCGTTTGCAGGATCAAGGCAGTCAACTGGAGCAAGCCATTTCCGCGTTGAACGAGGCACGTACCGCCGAGTTTGGCAGCTCAGATATGCAAGTCGTGGCCAGAACTCGAGTACGCACTGAAAATAACTGTGTGGCGCGGGACATGGTGCAAGTGGGTGGCCACTTGCTGTTTGGTTACAACGTATTTATTGGCCTGAAAAAAGAAACTCAGGTAAGCGATGTTTTTGCTCTGTTTGACGTCACCGAAAATGACGGACAGTTTGAGCTGGTAGAAGTACCAGCCCAGGGCACCTTTCTAGCCGACCCTGGGTTTGTTAATGATTTTGAAGAGCTGTATCGCTATTACAAGCATACTAAGCTGGTAGAGCTTACGGTAAAAAAAGGCAAGCTGTTGGCCGGTTTCCAAATCGGCGAGCGTTTGGAAGATATTCGTGTTTTTCGTTGGTCGGTATCGGCTGATGGGAGAACGGTGGAGTATCTGGACAATCGCGGAGAGCGTGACATTCAGTTACCCCCCGCCTTTGATTTTGAATGGACCTCTACTACCCGCGATGATACAGTGAATGGTCGTCATCCGCATATCAATATTTTAGATACCCTGTTCGTTGAAACCGTGGGTGGCGATCTGACCATCAAGGTAGAAAACAACACCGAAGATGGCTTGGGTATTTATCAGGAACCGGTAGAAGATAAAACCCAGTCATTGGATGACGCAGATATCAGCTATGCCCACATTGGCGAGCTGATTTTGTTGAAAATCCTTCCTTACCGCGAAGAGCAAGCACGCCATTTTATTTACAACCCACTGGATGAAAGTGTCCATCGCATTGATGCCATTGGTGATTCCTGCGTACAGCTACCGGAAGATCATGGTCTGATTTTCCCTGGGGGGTATTACCTTAGCAGCGGTGAGCTAAAGCAGTTTGACGACGGCGTCGACGGTTTGCGCTTCAAGCGCAAAGTGCGCTCCCCCAACGGTGAAGACATGCTGTACGTCTTCTATCAGCCAGAAAATGGCGAGCTGTGTTTGTTGGCGTACAACCTGATTGATAAAAGCCTGCAAAACCCAGTGTATGCCCATGGTTATGCTTTGGCAGACAATGGCAGGTTGGTGATCTTTTCTGCCGAAAATGAACCGACTCGCGTTCATCCGATGCAAATCTGGCAAACCCCGTATGAAAGCGATGAGCATGCCAGTCGGGCACCAGCCAGTCAGACCTTTTATGGCCGTATCGGTAACGCAGAGTTAGTGCGCGGTGTGTCGGACTTGTACAGCGTTGTGCGTATGATCAGCCAGCAAAGTGTGTCTGCGCGGTTATATGAAGAGTTGAGTAAAGCGGCGCGTAAAGCATTTGACGATCATTATTGGCTGGCAGAAACAGAAACCAGCACCATTGCCGAGCTGCTGCATGACATTGGCAGTACGGCTGAATTGGTGATTGATGAATTTGAAAAAGTTCAAAGCATCCGCCAGCAATCCGATGAAGCCATGCGCGAAGCGCAGCAGTCGCAACAAGCACTGCTGCAAACCGTGCGTACCGAAAGCTGGGAAACCACCACCGAATACGTCGATGCATTAGGTGCCATTCGCCGCCAGCGCGGTCATTTGATGACCATTCGCGAGCTGCGTTATATCGATGTTGCCGCCATTGAACAGCTGGACGATGAGTTAAAAACACTGGAAGCGTCGCTGAGCGAGCGCACTGTGGCGTTTCTTGCGGACGATAAAGCGCTGGAGCCGTATCAGGCGAAAATTGATGACATTAATCACAGTGTTGAACAAGCCACCACGATGGCAGAGTTGCAGCCCTTGGTTGAAGTGATCGAAACCACCGCTTCGGGTCTGGATCTGCTGTCCGAGTTAATGGGCACGCTCAAAGTCGACGATGCAACGGTACGCACGCGTATCATTGATGCCATTTCGCAGATTTATGCGCAGCTCAATCAAAGCAAAGCAAAAACCAAGCATAAGCAAAAATCATTGGGCTCGGCCGAAGCCATAGCGCAATTCGGAGCTCAGTTTAAGCTGTTCTCGCAGAGCATTGCCAATGCACTGGGCATGGCCAATACGCCAGAAAAGTGTGATGAGCAACTGTCGCGTCTGTTGGTACAGCTGGAAGAGCTGGAAAGCCAATACAGTGAATTTGATGAATTCCTCGCTGACATTATGGATAAACGCGAGGAAGTATATGAATCGTTTGAAAATCACAAACAACAGCTGATTGACGAACTGCAACGTAAAGCGCAATCGGTGTCTGATGCTGCCAGTCGTATTCTCAGTAGCATTGAAAAGCGTTCGCTGAAGTTCACCGAGCAAGATGAGCTGAATACCTACTTCGCCTCTGATGCACTGGTGATGAAGATTCGCGAGCAGGTGGAGCAGCTGCGGCAGCTGGATGCGGCGGTGAAAGCCGATGATATCGAGGCCCGGTTAAAAGCCATTAAAGAACAAGCGCTGCGCTCGTTACGAGACAAAAGCGATATTTATGAAGATGGCGGTAATGTCATCAAACTGGGGCCACGTCATAAGTTCTCAGTTAATACTCAGGAGCTGGATCTGACCATCATTCCGCGTGATGGCATGCTGAATATTCACCTCACCGGCACCGATTATTACGAGCCCATTGAACAGGCCGAGCTGTTGGCGCTGCGCGATTATTGGGATATGAACCTGGAGTCAGAGACTCCGGCTGTCTATCGCTCTGAATACCTCGCATTTTTAATTCTCGAAGCGGCAAAAAAACACAGCGACGGTTTATCGCTGCAGCAATTGCGCACGGCACTGCTGGAAGATAACAAACTGACGGAGTTGGTGCGTCAGTTTGCTAGCCCGCGCTACAAGGAAGGATACGAAAAAGGCATCCACGACCATGATGCCGTCTTGCTGCTGAAAGTACTGATTCCGGCATTAGACGGTGCTGATTTGTTGCGCTACGACCCGTTATGTCGTGGCTTGGCGCAGGTGTTTTGGTCCAATATTAAAGGTCTGACTCGCAGTCAGAAAAGCGCCGAGCAAGATCGCGCGACCTTGTGTTTTACCACCTGGCCTGAGCGTGCTCAGTCTGCGGCGCAAATGGGCTCAGTATTTCGCAGCAACGAAGCAGTCGAGCTGCTGGTGGAAGAAGTGTTTGTCTCGCTGCAGGAGTTTGTGGCGCAACATCCTATTGAGGTCACCGAGCTGGATATCCGGCGCGCTGCCGACTATCTGGTGGCCGAAATGGGGCGTGAACGGTTGGAGTTTATTGGCAGCAAATACGCCACTCAGTTAGTAGACGAACTGAAGCGTTCGATGGACGACGAAACCTGGCGCCGTTATCAGATGGCGCTGGATAAAATGATGGGCTGGCCAGCCGAGCGCTGGAACCTGACATCAGCCTGGCTGCAAGCGCTGGTAAAAGACAAACAACTGGACGGTTTGCAGCGTTACATTCCAGAGGCGGTGGCATTAATTAACGCCAATGAGCGCCTTGAACGACGTTTTACCGAAGTGGATTTGGAGCTATCGGTAGCGGGCTTGATGGGCGATCATGCGTTGATTGAGCAGCAAGCGTTGCACTTTGGCCTGGATGCTTTTTTGCTGAAGATGGAGCATCACCGCTTTGAGGTGGTGCCTGCGTATCATCGCTATTTGGCTGTGCGCCAACAGGTGATCGCAGAACAACGCGAAGCACTGCGGTTGGACGAATTTAAGCCGAAACCTTTGAGCTCATTTGTGCGTAACCGCCTGATTAACGAGTCATATTTGCCTTTGATTGGCGACAACCTAGCCAAACAAATGGGTACCATCGGTGATAATAAACGTACCGATTTGATGGGCTTATTGATGATGATCTCGCCGCCTGGCTACGGTAAAACCACATTAATGGAATACGTTGCCAGCCGGTTGGGCTTAATCTTCATGAAGATCAACTGCCCGTCGCTGGGTCATGAAGTGACGTCATTAGATCCGCAGCAAGCGCCGGATGCGACTTCCAGAAAAGAGTTGGAAAAGCTCAACCTCGGGTTAGAGATGGGCAACAATGTGATGCTGTATCTGGATGATATTCAGCACACGGATCCAGAGTTTTTGCAGAAATTTATCTCCTTGTGTGACGGCACGCGTCGTATTGACGGTGTTTGGAAAGGCAAAACCAAAACCTACGACATGCGCGGGCGCAAGTTCTGTGTCGTGATGGCGGGTAACCCGTACACGGAATCGGGCGAAGCCTTTAAGATTCCAGACATGCTCGCTAACCGTGCCGATATTTATAACCTAGGCGACATCTTAGGTGGCATGGATGAGCAGTTTGCGCTGAGTTACATCGAAAACGCGCTGACCTCTAACCCGGTTCTGGCACCGATGGCGGTGCGCGAAATGGACGATGTGTATAAGTTAATCGATATGGCCAAAGGTCGCGAGGTCGCCACCACCGATTTGTCTCACCAGTACAGTGGCGCGGAAATCAATGAAATGACTTCCGTGTTGCAAAAAATGATGGTGGTGCAGGAAGTCGTGCTGAAGATTAACCAGCAGTACATTGCCTCTGCGGCACAAGACGATAAATATCGCACTGAGCCTGCCTTTAAGCTGCAGGGCAGTTATCGCAACATGAATAAAATGACGGAGAAAATCTCCGCCGTTATGAATGATCGCGAACTGATGCAAATGATCGCGGATCATTACCTGGGTGAATCGCAACTGCTGACCACTGGTGCTGAAGACAATCTGCTGAAGCTGGCCGAGCTGCGTGGCAACATGACCACAGAACAAGCCGAGCGCTGGCAACAAATTAAAAAGGACTTTTTACGCAATAAAGCCATGGGCGGCGACGGTGCTGATACCGGTGCCAAAGTGGTGGCGCAACTGTCGGATTTGGTCGAAGGCGTGCAGGCACTGTCCGGCAGCGCTCAACAACTGGGTCAGAGCAGTGCTGGTCAAAATGAGATCGTCGCCAAAGCCATGCTGAAAGGTCTGAATCAATTTGCCGAAGCAGTAAAACAAATCCAGCCGAAGGTAAAAGTGGTGAATGAACCGGTGCCTGGTATTGATAAAGTGCTGGCAGTACTGGCAGAAACCATCGAAAACAGCATTTTCCCGCTGGTGCGCAGCATGGATAAAAAGCTCGAAATCGATCTGCGCACACACGGCAAAATGCGCGATATATCCGAGCAATTGCGGGTGTTAGAAACCGATTTGGCTAGCACTCGCCAAATCGACAAAAGCCACTCTGAAGAAAGCCAGCCTGAAAAAAGCCAGACTGACAGAGCGAAAACCTCAACAGCAGCCAAGGGCTCAGCTGAGCCATGATGTTGCAGCTTAAGCGCCGTTTGCTGCTGCTGTGTTCATTGGCGCTGATACTGATTGCGGTGTTTGCTGTAAACGCCGTGGTCGGTGGGGCGCTGAATCGCTTTGGTATCCAGCCACGCGAAGCCAGCGCCTGGTTTCACATTGTGTTGGCGCCTTTTGTTCATAGCGAATGGTGGCATTTATTTAACAACCTGACCGGTCTGCTGATGCTGAGCTTGATCAGTTTGCGTCATTCGGTGCGTCAATACTTGATGGCCAGTGTGTTTATTGTTGTGGTCTCTGGTGCCTTGGTCTGGCTGTTTGCTCGGCCGGCCATTCATATTGGCGCCAGCGGCTGGATTTTTGGGCTTTGGGCCTGGCAAATAGCACTGGCGTTGTTCGCACGCAGTTTTGTCAATGTCATGGTGGCGTTGCTGGTGGTGTTTGCTTACGGCGGCTTGGTGTATGGCTTGCTTCCGAATCACCCTGGGGTGTCATTTGAAGCCCATATCGCGGGTGCCGTCGCGGGAGGATTATTTGCTTTTTTAAGTTCTCTCAGTCGTGGTAAGCCAGAAACAGAAATTGAGTAGGAGAAGATTATGCAGTGTCCGCAATGCAAGGGCAGCCAGTTACAGCCGGTTACTCTAGAGACTGGGCTGGTCGCAGCGGGATGCCTGCAGTGTGGTGGCAGCTTGCTACCGCTGCTGAATTATCGTTATTGGCAGCAAACCACCGAGCAGCACAGTATTGAGAAGGACAATGAGTTTTCCGCCGAAGACTCTGCAGGTGCCAAACTGTGCCCCAAATGCGCCCGCTTAATGAGCAAATATCGCATCGGTCACGATCAGGATAATCGCTTGGAGCTGTGCGCGACGTGTGACGAAGCCTGGCTCGACGCTGGTGAGTGGTCATTGCTGAAATCGTGCGAAATGCATCAGCAGTTGCCGAGAATATTTACCGACGCCTGGCAGCGCCTGATTCGTTTAACTGAGCAAGAAGCCAGTGTCAGAGAAAACTTCCGTAACCGCTTGGGTGAAGTGCAGTTTGCCAAGGCCGATGAGTTTCGCCAGTGGTTAAACCAGCAGCAGGGTAAGGCGGACATTCTGCAATATTTGTCGATTCGTCCGGCCAGTAACAGTACGTGTGAATAATACGGATAATCGCCGCCTTCATTGACGGCGATATTGAGTGTTGTATAACAGCTAGATCAATCCTAAGGAGAAAACCATGAAAGAAAATCGCGATTACTTGGAAATGTCCTTCCATTCCATCAACTGCTTTGCCAACGATGGCACTCTGGACGTTAACGAGTTGGAGAAGATCCTCGATATCGCCAAGCGTGATGGCGTGGTGGACGACAACGAAAAACGCGTTCTGTCGAACATCATCGGTCGCTTGTCAGACAAAGAGTTGCGCGGAGAGCTGCGCCGTCGCGTCGACGAGCTGAAGGCCGAATACGACCTGTAACATGCCATGGCTGGCGACCTAAGTGGTGGCCAGCCATAACAAACTGCGTCTACAGCGCCGATGTCGTCACTTTGCCGTTCTCATACCCACAGACGTATCCGCACTCATGACCACATAAGTACCCGCACCCATACCCATACCCACAGACGTACCCGCATAAAAAAACTTCAGGCCAGACCCCTTAATACGCTAGGTATAAGTGTTGTACAATCCTGTATAACTTAGGAGGTGGCCATGTTTTCTTTCTTCAAAACCGACCCAACCAAAAAACTGCGCCAGCAGTACCAGCGCAAGCTGGAGCAAGCGATGCAAGCCCAGCGTAACGGCGATATGCGCAGCTATGCTCAATTGAGCAGTGAAGCGGACAGCCTGTATCGCGACATTCAGCAGCACGAGCAAAGCGACAACAAGTAATGCTGAGTATCTCGGCAAGCCAAGCCTGAGTGCGCCACCGCAGTAAACCTCACTGAAACAAACGCGTGTTGAGCAAATAGTCGATCACAGCGCGTGTGCGTTGCGGCAGTTGGCGCCTCGACGGGGGCATCAGAGCAAACACCAATGGCTCGCTGCTGATGCTGGGCATCACCTGCGTGACGGCGTGCTCACTCAGTTCCTGGCGCACACTGGTGGGCAGCATCACCCCCAACCCTAAACCCCGTGCCACCATGTGTTGCAGCATCAGTGGAAGTTGCAGCGGTAATAGCTGCTTGGTCGAATGTCGATCATGTGGCCGTGCTGGCGCAAGCGAATCAAATTGTCGTGGCTGGTTTGCTGCAGCAGCACCCAGCGATGTTGTTGCTGCAGGGGCTGATCGCTGGCGGACTTTGCTGTCGCTCTAGCGGATGCCGAAGTGTATGCCAGCGAGGGTTGGATGGCCGACAGCAGTGCCAGTTTGAGCCGCTTGATCGGCCGTGCCACCACGCCGATTGAGCACAGCATCGCCGCGGCGCTGGACTCACAGTAGCTATGGAGCGGTGTTGCTCTGCCAAATCGGTTCAGGCGCTAGCGCAAAGGCACTCGCTGGCGTTCGATGTCGTCGTTGACCTGATCGGTAATGGCCTGAATAACACCGCGCAACCACAAGATTGCCGGGTCACGCTCATCACGCTTGTGCCAGGCCATGTACATCATTGGGGTGGGAATGGATAACGGCGCCGCGCGCGCCACTAATTCGCCGCGTTGCAGGTATTTGGCGACCACAGGGTAGGGCAAGACGGTAATCAATTGAGTTTCACGCACCAGCTCAGCGGCGCCAGCAAAGGTATTGAGGGTCATCGCCAGGCGGCGCTTGAGGCCTTTTTCAGCCAAGGCAATGTCCACCGAACCTTCGGCATCGCCTGACAGTGATACCAGCAACTGATCGGCGGCGACGAAACGCTCCAGCGTCAGTGCGCCTTGGGTAAGTGCATGATCTGGGCGCATCACCACCACGAAGGGATTTTCAAACAGCGCCCGAGCGGCAATGTGAGCATGGCGGCCAAAGTAGTGCCCCACCACCATATCGACGTCGGCACTCATTAACTGCTGTTCCAGCGCGCCCGTGTAAGGCACGGCATGAATGTCGATGTTGGGGGCATTGTTTTCAATGAACTGCCGCAGCGGCGTCCAGAACATGCCGGTTAAACCATCGGTCAGTGCAATGCGAAAGCAGCGTTGATGGCTGCCTGGGTCAAAGGCTGTCGGATTAACGGCATCGCGTATGTCCGACAGCGGATGAGCGATTTGTCGCCATAAACGCTCGGCATAGGGAGTTGGGCGAATGCCACGGCCGTCTTTTACAAATAACGGATCACGCCAGACGTGGCGCATGCGCGATAACGCGTTGGACACCGAGGGTTGGGTCATCGCCAAACGCTCGGCGGCCGCGGTGACAGACTGTTCACGCATGATGGCGTCAAAGATCACCACCAGATTCAAATCGGTTTTCGCCACGTCTAAATCATCATGTGAATCAATGCAAAGTATACTACCTATCAATTAGACCGTATTAAAGTGTTGCACAACAATAGCCTCATCACTTGAAACACACACAACTGAAGCAAACCCTGAAGGATATTGAGATGAGCACTAACAACACTGAAAACACCATGATCGCCGCTTACATTGAAGGCTACGGCCAACAGCAGCCACTGGTTATCGGTCAATTGCCAACGCCCAAGCCAGCGGCAAATGAAGTACTGATCGAAGTGAAGGCTGCAGGCGTAAACCCGGTCGATTTCCATATTCGCAACGGCATGATTGCCGATACCGGTGCCCACACCTTGCCACTGATTTTGGGCTGGGACGCCGCGGGCACTGTGGTGGCTAAAGGCGAGCAAGTCAGTCAGCACGCCATCGGCGATGAGGTGTTTGTGTTTGCGCCCATCGATCGCCAGGGCAGTTATGCTGGCTTTATCAGCGTCGATGCCAGCTTGGTGGCGCCAAAGCCGCGCAGCCTGACCGCGCTGGAAAGTGCTGGTGTGCCCTTGGCCGCAGTCACAGCATGGCAAGGGTTGGTGCAGGACGGGCAGTTGTCCGCCGGACAAAGCGTGCTGATTTTGGGCGCCTCGGGCGGTGTGGGTGGCTTTGCTGTGCAAATCGCCAAATCGTTAGGCGCGCAGGTGATCGCCAGCGCCTCGGGCAAAAATGCAGCTTATGTGAAAAGCTTGGGCGCGGATGAATTCATCGATTACAAAACCACCGACTTTGCCGAAGTGGTAAAAGAAGTCGACCTGGTATTTGTCATCAGCAGCGGTGGAGACTTGGTCAAACGCGCTTTTAAAGTGGTCAAAAGCTGTGGCCATGTGGTGTCGACGCTGGACGATGTGGAAGCAGAATTTGTCGCCCAGCACGATGTTCATTTCAGTCGCATGTGGGTGCAGCCCAGCGGCAGCGACTTAGCACGTATTGGCGAGTTGATCGATCAGGGCGATATTCAGGTTCATCTCGACAGCGTGTATTCACTGCGCCGCATTAATGACGCCATCCAGCGCAGCGAAGCACAGCTTGCTGTGGGCAAGATCGTCATCGACATGACTGCCGACTAATTCAGGAATCAGCCAGTAACGCAGACGCAATACCACCACGAGGCCGCGCCTTGTGGTGGTTTTATCCATGGCCAAACGACAGAGTGTGATAGGCTTTGCGCTTTTATTGGCACAGAAGATCCCCATGCGAGTATTGGCTTTATTAGCAGCACTGAGCATAAACCTGCACGCCGCTTCGTTAGACCCAGAAGAACAACGCATCGCTAAGGTGGAGCAGCAATTACCAGAGCTGTTGTCACCATTGCAGGACAGCGCTCAACACCAGCTCAAGCAATTACGCACTGCTACCAATAGCCAAGCGAAGCTAACCAAAGCGGGTCAACAGTTGTGGCGCAAAGCTGTAACACAGGTGCAAGCTGGGCAGCCAGACGACCGGCCTTTGTATTGGACACGTTTATGGCTGCGCCGCGAGTTAAAAAATGCCGCAGCTCTTACCGAGAAGGACTTAGCACCGTTAGAGCTGGCGTCGCGTGGAATCAACGATATTCAGTTTGACCAAAATGCCGATGTCCGTATTTTAATCACCGGCTTTGATCCGTTTTTTCTTGATCGGTATTTGCATCAGGCCAACCCCTCGGGGCTGGCGGCCTTGTCGCTGGATGGCCAGGTACTGAGCTTGAATGGCCGCACGGCCGAGATCGAAGCGGCGATGATTCCAGTGCGTTTTGCGGACTTTGATCAGGGTATGATCGAATCACTGCTAACCCCGTATTTGCAGCGCCAGTCGGTGGATATGATCGTCACCATTTCTATGGGACGTGAGGATTTTGACCTGGAGCGCTTTCCCGGTTTAAATCGCAGTGCCAAGGCGCCGGGTAATCGCAACATTTACACCGGAGCCGAGCAGCAGAATCCCATCCCGCCTAAATTATACGATCAGGATTTATCTGGCCCGCAGTTCGTTGAATTTTCGCTGCCCGTCGCTGCCATGCAAAAAGCCGAAGGACGCTGGAAAATTAACGACAACCGGCAGGTAGAAACGGTTGAAAAAGGCGCCTTGTTAGCAGACAGTTTGGCCAGTTTGAGCGGCCAAACATCGGTTGCTGGCTCAGGAGGCGGCTATTTATCCAACGAAATCAGCTACCGCAGTATTTTACTGGGCCAACAACTCGGCATTGATGTACCCACCGGCCATATTCATACCCCGGCCATTCGCGGTTACGACGGCGAAACAGCACAGGCGGTGGTCGATCAAATACGCGCCATGCTGACCCATGCAATCGCGGGGCTGGAATCCAACCACGAAGGTTAATAGTGTCTGAACTGCAGAGTGCACAAGGAAGTGCGTTCGGTAAGGTTAGAAATTAGAGGCCTAGAATGCCTTTTAAATAGGCTTCGAAAACCATGTGAGCTTTTGCTGGACTATTGCAGGGGGTGGCCTCTCAGAGGCACCTCAAGGCTGCCAAAATTTGACATGCTTTTGACATCTATGAGGGTATTTACGGAGGCTTTTAGGCCTTTTTATAGTGTTGATATGTCCGAAAATTAGTAGCAATCTAACGCTAAATTACTGATTTTAAAGGAAAAATACTGGCCTCCCCACAGGGACTCGAACCCCGATCTACCGCTTAGGAGGCGGTGGCTCTATCCAGTTGAGCTATAGGGAGGCAGGCGACGGATTGTAACGGCTGTTAGTGAGGCTGTCACTCGTCGTCGAGCGCCTCTTTTTCCATCTCAATCATGCGTCGCTCTTCCCATTGAAACTCGGTAATAAGGCGATCGACATAACGCTGTGCGGTGGCGGAGAGCATGGTGAAAGCAAAGCCGCATTGAGTATTGCCGTTTTCGTCAATGACCACATGGCGAGCTTCTAAGCTGCAATCCATGGTGTGTTCGCGATTAAAGCGGATACGCACGATGGGAAAGTCGCGCTGTTCGTCCATGCGTTTTTTGACATGGCCTTTGAAGACAGCTTTGAAGCCGCTGGAGGAGAGGTCGATCATGTTGCCAAGCAGGTCGCCTTCATCGTCGTTCATGCGCACTTTAACCAGTATGTCGTGTGCTGGTGGTACCATCACGCGGTAGGCTGTGCGACGTTGCAAGTACAGCACTTGTTCTGGCAACTCAATGCGATAGCGCTCTTTGCTGGGTTGGTACTTGAGCCGACCGGTAGCGCGAAACTCAATGCGAATGCCACGCGCATCGCACTCAACGCTGAAGCGTTTGCCGGCGCGGATATGATCGTTGCCATCGCGCGGGATGACTTGATCAAGAAAGAAGGAGCGGCTTTTAAAGTCGGTGTCCGTGATGGCGGAGTGGTACTCCGTCTCGCTGCCATCAATGCGCACGGTTACTGGTGCTTCCATCAGGACAATCTTACGTAGCGCGCCGTAGACATCCTCTGGTTCTGTCAGTGTGTATTCCTGATTCTCGTCCGTCATGATCCTAAGCCTGTGGGTTAGGCTTGTACGTAGCCCTGACCGCTGTTCACACCTTTGGTTTTTCCATGTTCATTATATAAGTGTGGATCATTATTACCGCCACGCAAAATTTGCAGCTTTTGCTGGGTGCGGTAACGGGCCTTTAGGACTAAGTCTGACAGCGTCTCGGACAGATGACGATTGGCGTCGTATTGGCTGGCAAGTTGCTGCCACAGTGGCTGGATCTCGCCGCTATTGACTATGTCTGGGTGCTCAAGGCAATCCGGAGAATGTGGCAACTGGTGTTCAGTCATCCAGCCCAGGCGCTGCTCAGCGCAGGCTTGGATGTCTTGGAGTAGTTGCTGCTTTTGAGGCTGTAGCGCTTTTAGCTCTTCCAGCTGCTGCTGCTTTAATACGTCCAGTTCCTGGACCAACAGTTGGTGCAGGGCAGTGGTGAGCTCAAGCTCTGTGTGCAGGTATCGGGCAAAGGGCTCTATGTTCAGAGACATGGGGGTATCCCGGTCAGTTTAAACGCTCGTCAAAATCAAGCATTTTTCCTGCCAGTCTCTCATAGTCGATCTTATATTCGCCGTTGCTCAATGCACTGCGAATCCGCTCTACCGTGGCGTCGTCCACCTCCGGCATGTCGCGAATCTCTGCTTCGATCTGCTGGATGCTTTTGCTACTCGCGCTCAGCTTTACCTGATCGGCGTAGCTGGCGGATTGCTCTTTTTGCGGCGCCTGAGTCTGGCTAGGCTTGTCAGCCACCTGGTCAGTCCGCGTGCGGGCATTGGGATCAAGCCCACCGGTGAATTTGTTGATGTTCATGTTCAGATCTCCGAACCAGTTACCCATGATACACTCCTGCATGGTAGTTATCGGCATTGAGTTTTGGAACTTTAAAGTTTTTTTGCTGATTCATCGCACTTGAACTAGCCCCGCTTCCACCACGGTGGCCTCTACGATTCTGCGGGATTGCAAGTTACGCACTCGGATGCTCTCTCCTAAGTGCCCGCTAGACAGCGCCTCGCCTGGCATTTCTACCCGGATTCCGGGCCGGTCGACTTGGATGGTCACCCGCTGTCGGCGCTGGATAAGGTCCGGCAATGACAGCATGTCCTCGGACAGCACCGTACCTGGCCTTAAGCTGCGCTTGGCTTTCTGCCCTAGGACTTGTTCTATAGCGGCGTAGTAGCCTTTGGTTTGCTCACCCGCATCCAAGCGCGCTAAACGTACATCTTTGTTAGTAATCACTTGATCGCTCGCCAGTGGGCGTTTGAGCGTCACCATATTGGTCATGTGATGCAGCTGGATAGCCATGTTCTGAACCCAGTAGGGAGCGTCACAGCGAATGGCGATGTTATTTCTGCCAGCCAACGGTGGGCGCAAAGCGTCGATGGTCAGAGGCAGCTGACACTGTGGCAGCTGATACTGATGGCTGATGCCGATAAAGCTGATGCTGGCGTCATCGCGAATCCCCGTTTGCTGACGCCATTGCTGCAACAGCTGCTGCTCAATGTGCTGGCGCCAGTCTCTGTCGCTTTGTGCGCGTGCCTGAGGGCTGAGCAGGCAGGTGAGCAGGGAAATAATCAGAATAATTCCACTCATCGTCCTTGCTTCGGCTATGCTCTGGTAATGCAATCTTAAGAGTGTCATGTTCCCGGCGGTTTTTTGTCACATCGACATTGTTGATATGGATGAGCAAAGGTCGTGCCGGTTTATTACAGGAGCAGTGTATGGCTGGCGTACTGGATACTGTTAACCAGCGAACGCAGCTGGTCGGTGAGAACCGGCTGGAGCTGCTGTTGTTTCGGGTTAATGGTTCACAGGTTTACGGAATCAATGTTTTTAAAGTAAAGGAAGTGCTGCAGTGCCCGAAATTGACGGTATTGCCGGGCAGCCATCCGGTGATTCGTGGGGTGGCGCATTTACGCTCTGGCACAACGCCAATCATGGACATGAGCATGGCGACGGGTAACCAGCCGCTGAGTAACCTCGAAAACAGCTTTACCATCATTACTGAGTACAATGGGCAGACGCAGGGATTTTTGGTCGCCGGTGTTGATCGCATCATCAATATGAACTGGGAGGAGATTCATCCACCACCAGAAGGCACAGGCCGTGATCACTATCTCACGGCGGTGACCGAAGTGGATGACCACTTGGTTGAAATCATCGACGTGGAGAAAATCCTTGCTGAGGTATCACCGATTAACGAAGATGTGCGCGAAGGTTTGATCAGCGAAAGCGTGCAAGAAGTGGCGCGGCAGAAAAAAGTGCTGATTGTGGACGACTCCAAAATCGCACGTAAGCAGATCAGTCGCTGCCTCGAGCATATCGGCGTTGAAGTGGTGCAGCTGAACGACGGCAGGCAATGCTGGGAGCATATGCACGGCATTGTGGAAAATGGCGAACGTCTGCAAGACCATTACATTATGCTTATTTCCGACATTGAAATGCCGGAAATGGACGGCTATACCCTGACCACCAGAGTGCGGGCCGATTCGCGCATGAACGGATTTTTCGTGGTTCTACACTCTTCTTTGAGTGGCGTGTTCAACAAAGCCATGGTTGAAAAAGTCGGCGCAGATGATTTCATCGCCAAGTTCGACCCAGATGTGTTGGCGGAACGCGTCGTAAAACAATTGGAAAGCTGATAGGTACTGACAGCGAATGACTTTATCGATAACACCGGAAGAATACCGACGTTTCCGGCAAATGTTAGAAAGCAGCAGCGGCATTATGTTGGGCGAGGGCAAGGAGTACCTGGTCACCAGTCGATTGCGCAGGCTAACGGAAAGAGAATCGCTGAAAAACATCGCTGAGCTGCTGGACGCTTGTGCGCGCAATCGAACGCTGCAAGAATCGGTCATCGATGCCATGACTACCAACGAAACTCTCTGGTTTCGTGATGACCACCCCTATCGGATTTTCCGCGAAAAGCTGTTGCCAGAGTTGGTGCAGAACCGCAAGCCAGTACGTATTTGGTCGTCTGCTTGCTCGACTGGGCAAGAGCCGTATTCGCTGAGTATTGAAATAGAAGAGTTTAAACGCCGTAACCCCGGCAAGCTGATGAACGGCGAGCGCATTTTAGCGACAGATATCTCACCGTCGGCTCTGGCGGATGCTCGCCGTGGTCAATATCAGCAGTTGGCAATTCGCCGTGGTATGAGTGAGCAGTATCTGAAAACGTATTTTAAGCCGGGCGATAACGAGAGCTGGCAGATCAACGATGTGGTCAAAAGTCGGGTGGAATTTCGACTGCAAAACCTGCAGCAAAGCTTTGCACTGTTGGGCAAGTTTGACATTATTTTTTGCCGCAATGTGTTGATCTACTTCTCCCCTGAACTCAAGACTGACATCCTGCGCCGCATGCGCTCCTGCCTAAATCCAGGCGGGTACCTGATGCTGGGGGCATCTGAGGCGATGAACAATCTGAGCGATTGCTACGAAATGGTTCAGTGCCACCCTGGCATCGTCTACCGAGCAAAATAAGCCTCCTGCCATATTCGCCACCTGTTTTTACTGAAGCAGCCTCTAGGCTGCTTTTTCGTTTTGGGCATTGCCGCTGCTCGGTAAAGCCTTGCCGGTGACCCTTTCTTCAAGACCGTCATCGTTCTTGGTTAGTCGCTCAAAAACTCTGCCAAAGCCAGAGAGCATGCGGCTTCCACACCTGTTTAAAGATATTCGAGATGATTGGTACGGCCTTTGCTGTGTTCTGTCTGAGTAGTCCGGCAGACCGTCCGAGCCGGGTGTAGACAGCGAGGAGCTGACCATGGGTGCAATCAACTTTAACAACGGCTTAGGCATACACGACAACGCTCTGTTGGTGCGAGCCAAGCGTGCAGAAGTGCTGGCTAACAATATGGCCAATGCTGACACCCCCGGATTCAAAGCTCGTGACATCAACTTTCGCGCCATCTTGGCAGCCGAGAGTCAGAAGGAATCGTCGCTGTCGTTGCAAGTCACTCAGCAAGGTCATATCGCTGGCAACAGTCGCGGTGATGACTCCCTGCTGTATCGCTTACCGAACCAACCCGCCATCGACGGCAATACCGTTGAAACGCAGGTTGAGCAGGCGATTTATGCACGCAATGCCATGAGCTACAACGCCAGTTTCGAATTTTTAAATAGTAAGTTTAAGGGCATGCGCAACGCGCTGCGGGGAGAATAATCATGTCGCTGAGTAATGTCTTTGATATCGCCGGTTCTGGCATGAATGCTCAGTCGATTCGTCTGAACACTACCGCCAGCAACATTGCCAATGCCGAAAGTGCCTCCAGTTCGGTGGAAGAAACCTATCGCGCGCGCAAACCCTGGTTTGCGGTAATGCAGCAGGAATTTACCTCGGTCAACGAGCGTGGCCAGTTTCAGCGCTTGGAAGGTCAAACCGGTGTGGGCGTACAAGTGCTCGACATTGTTGAAAAAGACGCGCCGCTGAAACCCAAGTTTCAACCAGATCACCCAATGGCCAATGAAGACGGCTATGTGTATTACCCCAACGTAAACGTGGTGGAAGAGATGACGGACATGATGTCCTCATCACGCAGTTATCAGATGAATGTCGAAGTGATGAAGACCGCCAAGCAAATGCTGCAACGCACCTTGAGCTTGGGTCAGTAAGGAGAGCGTCATGTCCATAAACGAAATTGGTAACAATCAGGCGTTGGATCAGTATCGTTCAGATACCAAAAACAAAGACGAGCCGAAATCGAATGAGCTCGGTAAAAACGCCTTTTTAGAGTTGATGGTGGCGCAGCTGAATAATCAGAATCCGCTGGAGCCCACCGACAACCAAGCTTTTGTCGCGCAGCTGGCGCAGTTCTCCAGTGTTGAGGGTATCGATAACCTGAACACCACCGCAGAAGCGATGATGAGCCAATTAAATTCAGCATCGGCGCTGCAGGCATCGAGTTTGGTGGGGCAGTCTGTGATTGTCGACGGCAATGATACCGGGCTGCTATTGGGCGGCGGCGTGGTCAGTGGCTTTACCGATATTCCGGCATCGGCTACGGACATTCGTCTACAAATTCAGGGCAAATCGGGCGAGCTGTTGGAGCAAATTCCGCTGGGTAATCACGGTGCTGGCGCCATGTCGGTGCGTTGGGATGGTTACAACCTGATGGTCGATGGTGAGGTCGCAGACATCGACCACAGCCAGTTAAACCGACAGGTTTTCCAGAAAGATGAAAACGGCGATCTGGTTTTAGATAACAACGGCAATCCGATTCCGGTGGCTTATCCACCCGGTGAGTACAAATTTAAGCTTAACGCATCGATTGGTGGAAAAACTGAAGAAATCAGTATGGAAATGAGTTCGAGAGTGGACAGCGTCACCATGGCTCCGAGTGGGCAAGTCACACTCAACCTGACCGGTGGCCAGCGCGCCACTATGGACGAAGTTAAACAGATTCTGGACGCATAAGCGGCAGCAGAGAGGTCACTATGGCATTTAATATAGGTTTAAGTGGAATTCGGGCTGCTTCAACGGATCTTGAAGTAACGGGTAACAATGTCGCTAACGCCAGTACTGTTGGCTTTAAGGAATCGCGTACAGAGTTTGCCGACGTTTATACCACAACGATTTTAGGCACGGGCACCAAACCGGTGGGCAGCGGGGTGGTGGTCGATAATGTGCGCCAGGAATTCAGTCAGGGAAATATCAGTGGCACTGAAAATGCGCTGGATATGGCCATTGATGGCAATGGTTTTTTTGTACTGGATGACAAGGGCTCGGTCTCTTACACCCGCTCTGGTATTTTTTCGCTGGATAAAGACGGTTGGGTCATCGCTAATAGTGGTGCGCGTTTGCAAGGCTATGCCGCCAATGAAAATGGCGTGGTCAACGGCGTATTGGATGATATTCGTATTCAGGTCGCGAACCAGCCGCCGCGTTTAACGTCACTGGTATCAGCCATTTATAACCTCAATGCCTCTTCGCCAATATTGCAAGAACAAGGTCAGCAATTGACGACCAATGGCCTTGCGATTGGGGCTCCTGATGCAGGCATTATTGAAGACACACAAACCGTATTAAATACCGCAGGGCAGCCGTTGACGGCTGGTACGCGAGCGACATTGACTCACCCGGTGGACTTAACCACAGTGGCGGCAATTACGACGCCGGCAGACCCGGGTCCGTTTGGCGTGACCATTGATCCGCTGGATGGCACCGGGCCACAAGTCGTCAACGTGGCAGCGGGTGTTATTACTGTCGGCGCTAACCCAACGGAACATTTGCAAAACGTGCTGAACGCCTTGCAGTCTGAAATTGATGCGTTGTTCGGCAATAATGAATTTAATGTCACGACCAACCAGTCACCGCTCACCAACCCTTTGGTTAGTCCCACCAACCTGGTGATCGAGCGTGTTGGTTTTGATGCGACCAATGGTTTAGGGCTGTCGGTGACCACGCCAACGGGTAACTGGAATACCTTGTTTGGTGATCCGACCACAGGTACTGCCGTGGCAGGGACGGCTGGACAGCAGTTGTTTACCGGCTCTAGCCCGATCACTGCCGATTTCCGCAGCATTCCTGGCACCTCAACGACCACCAGAACCACGGCAACACCGCCACTGACCATTACGGACTTCCAAGCCGGTGATCATGCTCAAGTGGCCTCAACCGTCAACAACGGTACCACGGTGATTGGTGATTTTTCTGCCCTTGGTGGCAATACCATTGTCTTTGATATGGAAGTCACGGACCTGGCTGGTACTACCACCACGCAAACCATTACCTTAGACAGCTCAATTCCCGCCGTTGATATTGCCAACGTCACCATGGAAGAAATTCGGGCGTTTATAAACACCGAAATTGCCGGTGGTGCATTAAATGGCTTGGTCTCAGTAAGTGCAGGCCATCCCATGACCTTTACCGCCAGTACGCCAGACAATGGCGACAGCTTGGTGCTGGTGCCAGGGCCGAGCACTAACTTTGACTTGTCCACCATCGGGTTTGCTCCGGCTAACCGTAGCGATACTGGTACGGCTGATATTCTGCCGAACAACACCTTTCGTCTTCAGGTATTGGGTCCAACACCTGCGGATGACTCCAACGCCTACAACATCACCATTACGCCCGGAAATTACGCCACATTAAACGATTTGGCCGCAGCGATTCAGGCGCAAATTGATGTTAATACCGGTGCCAGTGGCCTAGCAGGAAGGGTAACAGTTCAAGCTGTTGGCGGTCAGTTGGTATTCACCAATACCGACGTGGGAGCGGGTTACTCGGTCTCACTGTCTGCTAACCCGACGTTGCCCGGTACACAAGGCCAGGATTCGTTAGAGGCCTTACAACTCGATAACCCGGCGGTATTCTTGGGTACAGATACCATAGACCGTTCCAACTCCTTCCGTATTTCACTCACCGTACCGGCGCCAGACCCTGACGGGCGCAGTGGTACCGTGGTGGTGTCTTTGGATGAAGAATACCGCTCGGTACAACAATTGGCGGCCAGTATTAACCGCCAATTAAATAGTCAGGATGCTAATGCTTACATTGGCGTGCAGGCGCAGGCGGTGGAAGTGGAGCCTCGTGTGGTACCACCGCAGTTCCAACTGCAGTTTATAGCCACCGAATCGGGTGAAGCGTCCATTATTTCTATCTCCGATTTCATCGCCAATGGGCAGGACGTCACCATCGATCAGTTGTACGGCGTATTGCAGATTGATGAAGACAATCCCGCCTTATTAACCACCGGGATCGAAGGCGTTAATAACGAATACCCAGAGCAGCGGGTGGTACTGACCGATCCTGAAGGCAATGAAACCGAAATTGTGATTCCGGAAAACAGTGAAGCCAATGCTATTGCTTCTCTGTTTAATCAACAGCCTGGGGTGACAGCGTCGGCATCGACGCAAATGACCATTCCACTGAACAGTTTTAACAGTCCGACTGGACAAGTTCGCTTGTCAGTCAATGGCCAAACATTGACGTCGGCCACCTTGCAGGAAATGGCGGATGAGATTAACTCTTTCAGAAGCACCACTTTGCCAGGGTTTTCCGCCAGTTTGAATGAGTTGGGCGATTTGGTGATTAATAACCAAATCGGCCGTGATATTAAAATTGAAATGACCAGCCCAGTCACGACCGACTCCTTGGTGGTGCAGGGTGCAGAAAACACAGGTCCGGTTGTTCTCGGTGGTACGGCGACCGCCGACAGAGCGGCAGCCGTGGGTGGTTCGGTATCGTTCATCTTCAATGAAGGTTATACCCTGTCACAGCCTCAGCCTGCGGTGTCGGGTATTTTTGGTGCATTAACCGAAGACGAGTTCACCCCCTACACCCTCAATGCCTTCGATCCAAACGATCAGGAAACTTATAATTACGCCAACTCAACCACGATTTACGACAGCCTGGGTGTGCCGCACATTATGACAAAGTATTTTGTGCGCGAGCCTTTGGACCCAACCCGTCCAAACGAGCAAAATATTTGGGCCATGTATGTATTGATCGATGGACAAGAGGTGGGCGACCCTGATCCAACTTTACCGTTCCCGCAAAACTTAGAGCCCAGCCGGGCTAGGTTTGAGTTGTTCTTTAATCAGGACGGTACATTAGACACTCAGGCCACTGGTGACATGTTTATTACTAACTGGGACCCGGTGGATTCTGAAGGCAACCCAACCGGTGCCTTATCATCCACTAACGTGTTGGAAGGTGGTTTGCCGCTGGCGGATCCACCAGTGAATTCAAACTTTCAGATCGATTTAACCGGTACAACGCAGCACGGCGGCGCCTTTGCGACCAATGATATTAACCAAAACGGTTACGGCACGGGCCGCTTAACTGGTCTTGAAATTGATCAGGATGGGATTATTTTTGCCCGCTTTACCAACGGCCAGGCGCAAACGCTAGGGCAGGTGGCACTGGCCAGCTTCCGCAACCCTGAAGGGTTGACGCCACTGGGGGATACCGGTTGGGGTGAGTCGTTCGAATCGGGCAACCCAACGGTGGGCCAACCGCGTACCGGCGCCTTTGGTCAGATACGCTCATCGGCATTGGAAGACTCCAACGTCGATCTGTCCGAAGAGCTGGTGGGTTTAATTATCGCGCAGCGTAACTTCCAGGCCAGCGCTAAAACCATCGAAACCACCGACCAGGTAACGCAGACCATTCTCAACATCTAACCCCCTAAATATCTAAGCCACTCAGTATCTAAACAGAGGTGAGCGCCGGAAACGGCACTCACCTTGACGCTGGCGGCAAGCCTTCTCCTGTGCAAGGGAGTGGTGCTGCCGCCAGCTGTCGATATTCGTCAAAAAAATGCCTATCTCCTTTCTAAGTTGTTGATTTTAAACTGCTAAGTTACTTGGCATGGGCTGTGCTTTGTATCCTCTAACTGTTGTAACGGCCTTCGCAAGCCACGAGGATACCCATGGACAAAGCACTCTACATTGCCATGTCTGGCGCCAAGCAAAACACCTTGGGTCAGGCTGCGCACGCCAATAACTTGGCCAATGCCAGTACCACGGGTTTTCGCTCGGACTACACCCAGAGTCGCGCTATGGGTGTGTTTGGTGAGCATTTCCCTAGCCGTGCTTACGCCATGACCGAACGCCCAGCCAGCGATTTTCGCCAAGGCCCACTGCAGGAGACCGGCCGCCGCATGGACGTTGCGATTGAAGGCGACGGTTGGTTTGCCGTGGTCGGACCCGACGGCGAAGAAGCCTACACCCGCGCCGGTGATCTGAGCGTCGACCCAGCCGGGCGACTAATAAATGGCAAAGGGCTGCAGTTGATGGGTGATGCTGGCCCGGTGGTGTTACCTGAGTTTGAGCAAATTGAAGTCAGCCGCGCGGGCATTGTGTCCATTCAACCCTTTGGCGATGTGCCTGCGGGGGTTGCCGAGCCCGTTCAATTGAAGCTAGTGCGTCCAGATGTGCGTGAGTTGGAAAAAGGCGAGGACGGCTTGTTCCGCTTCCGTGATCCGCAAGCGCCGGTGGCGCAGCCTGATCCGAACATTTCTCTGGTAAATGGGTTTGTTGAAGGCAGCAATGTGAATGCCGTGACCGAGCTCACCAGCATGATTCAACTGAATCGCCAATACGAAATGCAAGTTAAATTAATGAAAGCAGCGGATGAAAACTCGGCTGCGACCACCCAGATTCTGGGCAGCCAGTAGGAGTAACGACTTATGATGCCAGCACTTTGGGTCAGTAAAACCGGTCTGGAAGCGCAAGATCTGGCGTTAACCACGGTTTCAAATAACCTGGCCAATGTATCCACCACCGGCTTTAAAAAAGATCGCCCGGTGTTTGAAGATTTACTGTATCAAATTCAACGCCAGCCTGGGGCCAACACCTCGGCCGACTCTCGCCTGCCATCTGGTTTACAGCTAGGCACCGGTGTGCGCACAGCGGGGACGCAAAAAGTATTTACCACAGGCTCGCTGGAGCTGACGGATCAGCCTTTAGATATGGCCATCAATGGGCGTGGATTTTTTCAAATTCTAAATCCAGATGGCACCATCGGTTACACCCGTGATGGCACCTTTCATATCAATAACGAAGGTATTGTGGTCAACGTCAATGGCTATCCGCTGGAGCCACAAATTACCGTGCCCGATCAAACCAACCAATTAACCATCAGTAAAGATGGCATTGTGCAGGCCACGTTATTTGGTGATCCAAACCCGCAGCAGCTGGGACAAATAGAAGTGGTGGATTTTATTAACCCAGCAGGTTTGCAAGCGCGTGGTGGCAATATTTTCTTAGAGACCGCCGCCAGTGGTGCGCCGCAAGCCGGTGTGCCGAATGAAGACGGTTTTGGCACCATTGAACAAGGCGCACTGGAAAACTCCAACGTTGAAGTGGTGGAGGAGCTGGTGAAAATGATCACCGTACAGCGCTCTTATGAAATGAATTCGAAAGTCGTATCTGCCGCCGATCAGATGCTGCAGTTCCTGACGCAGAATACTTAATGCTTAATAGCAGGAGGCCTGAGATGAAACAGGGCTGGAAAGTAACATTACTGACGCTGCTGCTGATACAGGTGGGATGTACCAGTGTGCCTTTAGAACAGGATGTCTTTCCCGATGACCCGGATTTTGCGCCGGTGTCTGCCCAGAGCTTGCAGGCGCCACCGGTGTCTAGCGGTTCGCTGTATCAAGAGCGCTTTAACTTTGGTTTGTATACAGACCAACAAGCGCGCAAGGTAGGCGACTTGATTACTGTTATCTTTGATGAAAGCTATCGCTCGCAAAAATCAGCGGAAACAACGGCCGATAAGTCATCAAACAACACACTGACAGCTAACGCCGTGGCCGGTATGGTTCCCGGCTGGAAAAACATCGGTTTAAATACGGATACTGAGACCGACCGTCAGTTTTCTGGCAAGGGCGAGGCGGATCGCTCCAACAGCCTGACCGGGCGCATTAGTGTGTCAGTGTCGGAGATTTTGCCAAACGGTATTTTGCGTATCCGTGGTGAAAAGTGGCTGACCTTGAGCGATGGTGATGAATACATTCGCATCAAAGGGTTGATTCGTCCGGCGGACATTACACCAGACAATACCGTGCCATCCTCCAAGGTGGCCGATGCCCGCATCTCCTTTGGCGGTCGCGGTAATTTGAACAACTCAACCGAAATGGGCTGGGGTGATCGCATCTTTATGTCGCCCTGGTGGCCGTTCTGAGGTAGATGATGATGTTTCGTGCAATCGCTGTTTGTGTGTTGTGTCTGGTCACTGGGTTAGCACAGGCTGAACGCATCAAGGACATTACTTCCATCGCTGGTGTGCGCAGCAACCAACTGATCGGTTATGGTTTGGTGGTGGGTTTGGATGGCACGGGTGATAAAGCGCCGTTTACTACGCAAACATTTACCAACATGATGAATCAGTTTGGCATCACACTGCCTGCGGGTGTGGATCCGAAACTCAAGAATGTGGCTGCGGTGTCGGTCATGGCAGAGTTGCCGCCGTTTGCCAAACCAGGGCAGCGCATTGATGTCACGGTGTCGTCGCTCGGCAATGCTAAAAGTTTGCGCGGTGGGGCGTTGTTATTTACCGCTTTAAAAGGAGCGGATAATCAAGTGTATGCCGTGGCGCAAGGCAATCTGGTGGTTGGCGGCTTTGGCGCAGAAGGCAACGATGGCTCTCGTATTACGGTGAATGTTCCGAGTGTGGGACGGATTCCCAATGGCGCTTCGGTGGAGCGGACCGCGCCGAGTAACTTTTCGCGTGGCGACAGCTTGATATTTAACCTAGACCGACCAGACTTCACCACAGCCCGCTCTATGGTTGAGCGCATCAATGATTTGCTCGGGCCCGGCACTGCCGAGGCTTTGGATGCAACCTCTATTCGGGTGAGTGCGCCGCGAGACACCAGCCAGCGTGTGGCGTATTTGTCGGTCATTGAAAACCTGGAAATCGAAACCGGTAAAGAGCGTGCCAAGGTCATTATTAATTCACGCACCGGTACCATTGTTATGGGGCAAAATGTGATGATTGAGCCTGTAGCGGTCACGCACGGGAACTTAACCGTCACCATTACGGAAGACTTTGAGGTGGCGCAACCCAACCCGCTGGCGGATGGTGAAACCGTGGTGGTGCCACAAACCAATATTCAAATTGATGACGGCGGTGACAGTCGCATGTTTAAGTTTGGCCCCGGTATTTCGCTGGACAGCATCGTCAAGGCAGTGAATGAAGTCGGTGCAGCCCCCGGTGACTTAATGGCCATTCTGGAAGCGATGAAGCAGGCCGGGGCATTAAAAGCGGAGTTAATTGTAATATGACACAGGATCTGTTTGAGCAGGTAAAATTGCTGTCCTTGGAGGTCCAATCTCTGATTCGACAAGGCGTTAAAGAAGGTGTTTCCGAGCGTATTGATCAGCGCAACGAGCTTCTACGTGAATGGTTTGCGCAAGTGAATGAGTTGATTGGGCTGACCAACGAACAGCAGCAGTTTTTAGAGCAACTGTTGCAGCAAGAACAACACTTGTTAGACGAGTTAGAACAGCAGCAAAAATCGCTGTCTGGTCATGAGCGCGGTAAGAAAAAACTGTCGGCGTATCAAACCATTTCACGCAATCAATAAGCTTCTTTCCTTTGTATCCATAAAGCGCTCTATGCTGCTGCCGATCTGGGCCATTCCAACTGATCAACCACGGCTATTATCAATCTGTAGGCCGGCGCCAGCAGTGCGCTGCGGTGCAGGTTTTCCGACGGCTAGCTCCAGTCATAAAGCTTCGCTGTTTTCTTCCTCAATGGTAAACGAGTCAGTTAAAACAAGTTGGCAAATTAATTGCTTCTTTCGTATCAGAGGTGATTATTATGATTCAGGCCAGCTCATCGGCAGGACAGGTTTACACAGACTTAAATGCGTTGCAGGGCATCCGCACACTCGGTAAGCAGGATAAGAGTGCCGCGTTGATGGAAGTGGCGAAGCAGTTTGAATCCATGTTCGTCAATATGATGCTGTCGTCCATGCGCCAAGCCAACAGTGCTTTTAGTGAAGATTCACTGCTGAGCTCGCCGCAATCAGATTTTTACCAGAATATGTACGATCAGCAGCTGGGCCTGAGTCTATCCACTGGGCGTGGCCTAGGGCTGGCTGATGTTATTCATCGCCAGTTGTTGGATAACTATGGCAATGAGCAAACGGCGGTTGAACTAGATCACAGCAAATTGGCGGATCGTCGCTTGGCTCAATCTGCCATTCGCTGGCAGCAAGCCGTTGACCAGGTTGAAGCCGTGCTGGCACAAGAGCCGAGTGAGGCGGCGGTCGTCGAGGGCTCTAAGGGGCAACAGTTTGCCACTCCGCAAGCCTTTGTTGCCGCACTTTACCCACAAGCTCGAGAAGTGGCTGAGCAACTGGGGGTGGATGCCAAAGCCATTGTGGCGCAAGCGGCGCTGGAAACTGGCTGGGGCAAACACATGATTCGCTCCGACGACGGCCGCAATAGCTACAACTTTTTTGGCATTAAAGCCGATTCGCGCTGGTCTGGTGATTCCGTGGAAGTGACCACACACGAATACCGTGACGGCGTGGCGGTGAAAGAAAAAGCCCGCTTCCGCTCGTACGACTCCATGCAAGCGGGTTTGCAAGACTACGCTCTGTTTCTTCAAAACCATACGCGCTATCAGGACGCCATTCATCAAGGTTTGGATGGCTCGCAATATGGTCATGCGTTGCAGCGTGCTGGCTATGCCACCGATCCTGCCTATGGCCAGAAAATCGAGCGCATTTCTTCGGGTGATTTGTTGCAGCAAGCCGTGCAGGCGCTGGAGGTAAACGATGGCTGAATTGCTGAATATCGGTATTTCTGGCTTAAAAGCGCAGCAAGCGGCACTGTCTGTCACCGGCCATAACATTACCAATGCCGGCACCGAAGGCTACAGCCGCCAGCAGGTCAGTTTTAATGAAAATAATCCGCAGTTTAAAGCGGGCAACTGGATTGGCTCTGGCGTTAATGTGAACTCGGTGCGCCGAGTGTACGATCAGTTTTTAACTGAACAGCTCAGGAGAGACACCTCCACCTTTAATGAATTTGACACTCTGGCAACCAACGCTGAGCAAATCGATAGCTTGTTGGCCGACCCTGGCACCGGTATTCAACCTGGCTTAGAGCGCATGTTTGGCGCGTTACAATCCACCGTGGATGATCCGTCTTCGTTGCCAGCACGTGAAGTTCTGATCAGTGAAGCGAACGGATTGGCAGACCGTTTCTCATCCATCAATGACCGTTTGGTGGAGCAAAACGAAGTTATTAACGGCCAAATGGAAGTGATCGCCGGGCAAGTGAGCACCATCGCTGAGTCCATTGCTGAGTTGAATGAGCAGATACAGTTCGCCACAGCCTCGGCGCAGGGGACTGAACCCAGCGATCTATTAGACCAACGCGATCAATTGCTCAAAGAGCTGTCTGAGCTGGTGGAAGTGAACGTCTCTGAGCAGGATGACTCAGTCATCAATGTGTTTATCGGCAATGGTCAGGCGTTGGTGATCGGCAATGACTTTAACGAGTTATACACCGACCAGGGTGCGCAAGACCCTGGCCGCAGTGATCTGTATTTTCGCAAAGGCGATACCATTCAGAATATTACCGATCAGCTTCAGGGTGGCCAGTTGGGCGGTATACTCGACTTTCGTGAGCAAGTGCTGGACCCAACCATTAACGGGCTCGGGCGTATTGCATTGGTCATCAGTCAAACCTTTAACGAGCAGCATCAAAAAGGCATCGACTATAACGGCCTAAAAGGCGAGCGCTTTTTCGAAGATATTAATGCCCCGGCCAAAACCTATCAGCGCATTCTGGGGGATCGCAACAATGCCGATCCAGATGATCGGCTGATTTCAATTCACATCACCGACGCCGGAGCGCTGTCCACCAGCGATTATCGTTTGGAGTTTCCAGGCCCCGATGATTTTACGTATCGAGTGATTCGTGAATCTGATGGAGAGGTATTAGAAACCTCTGCATTGTCGGGAGAATTTCCGGATTCGATCGAAATCGATGGTTTTGAAATTCGCTTTGAAGGCGGCAGCTTTCAGCAAGGGGATGACTTTCTGATTCAGCCAACGCGCAATGAGTCGGCCAACGTGGAGGTCAACATCACCCGAGCTGAGCAAGTGGCACTGGCATCGCCCATCAGTACCGATGCGGCCATCGGCAATAATGGCAGCGGCATTATTACCCAAGGTGAGGTCTACGATGTTGATACACCGTATTTGTCGCAAGAAGGCGAGCTTAACCCACCCATTCTGATTCGTTTTACTTCGCCTAACCGCTACGATGTGTTAGACAACAGCGACCCTGGCAATCCAATCCCGCTGTTTCCACCATTGATGAATCAAGTGTATACGCCGGGCATTAGCAACAGTATTTTACCCATTGATGAAGGTAAGACTGCGTTTACTAGCTTCGGTGGTTATTTGCCCGCAGCGCCCACCTATCAGGCGCCGCCACCGGCCGCGACGGTTAATGCTGGTAACGGTTTTTTCCCAGAGCGTATTGGCATCAGCTTTACCAATCCTGAATCCGGTCAAAGTTTTAGCCAACCGATTTTAACCACGCCCTACCAGGCTTCGGCGCGAGAGATTGCAGCATCGCTGTCGCAGCGTGAAGGCGTCGAAGCCGTGGCTCGCACAACGGTGGAGTTGACCGACTTTACCTCAGACCCTAATCCTTTCTTGAATTTAGGCGTTAGCCTCAACGGCATCGAGCTGACGGATTCTCTCGGGCCCAATCAAAATAAATACGACCCAGGTTATCCCGAGCAAGTACCGGATCCAATAACTCCGGACTTCTTGGCCGACAGAATTAACGCCAGTCGCGATATGCAAGACCTGGGTATTGTTGCTCGCAGTGATGGTGTAACTCTGACGGTGATCGCTTTAAATGGCGACGACCTCAGTTTTGATGTGACAGGTGACCCTGGTGATGGTTTTTCAATCAGCAATGGGCAGGATATTCAGCTGCGTGAAACCGGTGCGGCACCGGCCACCGAGCTGAATGAGTTTTCTGGGTTTGATTTCACTAATGGTGGGCCGTACACCTACGAATTTGATGTGCCTGGACAGGGTGTTTTCAATATTGAAATGACGGGCAATTATACTTCTGGAAATGACCTGCTGGCCGGTTTTCGAACGGAGCTAGAGCGAGCGGGTTTCAGTTTCTCTGGTAACCTCGATGTTGCGATCAATGAGCGTGGCGAAGTCAGTTTTCAACCACGGCTGCCGGTTAACGGCACCGGCCCCAATGGATCGAATAAAATTGCCATGGGCGGACAGGTCAAAGTCGTGGTGGACCCTAACTACAGCCTGGATATTGCCCCACCTGGAAATAATTTATTCCCGGAGCAGCCTGTTGGTGAAGACGTACATTTTGGCTATCAAGTAGAAATCAGTGGCTTAGCGGCCGCTGGCGATGAATTCAGCGTTAACTTTAATCAAGATGGAACGTCGGACAGTCGTAACGGCATTTCATTGGCTGCGTTGCAAAGCGAAGATACCGTGGCCGGAAATACCAGTTATTCAGAATCTTACGCACGCTTGGTGGAGACCCTTGGTTCGGTGACCAGTCGTGCGCAAATCAATCGTGATTCCAGCGAAGTATTATTGCGCAATTCACAGAATGCGGTATCGAGCACATCCGGCGTTAACCTAGATGAAGAAGCCGCGGCCCTGATTCAGTATGAACTGGCTTATAACGCCTCGGCCCAGGTGATTCAGGTGGCGCGACAAATTTTCGATACCTTGATTGGAACCTTCCGCTGATATTGGAGCCTTGGTGATGAGAATTTCGACCATTCAGACGTTTAACAATGGCCTCAATCAGATTATGGATAATCAGTCTGCGGTGAATAAAACCCAGCAGCAGGTCTCTACCGGTAGAAAAGTACTAACGCCTGCCGACGATCCGATTTCGGCCACTAAAATTTTGCAGCTGCAACAGGACTTAGCGCAGCGCGATCAATACGATCGTAACATCACCGCCGCTGAAAACCGTTTAAAACTGGAAGATGCCACGCTGCAGTCTGTCACCGATCAGCTTACCAGGCTACAGGAGTTGACCGTGAAGGCCGGTGGCGGCGCCCTGACTTTGGAAGATCGTCAGTACATAGCCGCAGAAGTGTCGCAACTGCAAAACAGTTTGGTGGATTTATTTAACACACGCGACCCCAACGGCGAGCATATTTTTGCGGGTTTCAAAGGGGGGACTGCACCGTTTCAGCAAAATGCTACTGGCCGATACGAATATCAAGGCGATGAAGGGCAGCGTTTTCTTGCAATTGGCGCATCGACCACCGTGGCCACTGGCGACAGTGGTAAAAGCTTATTCGTTGATGTGGCGGCGGCCAAAAATACCTTTACCACCCGCAGCAATGTGCTGAATGAGGGCTCGCTGCAAATCAACGCCGGTTTTGTCGTGGATGAATCCATTTACGGTGACTTCTACCCTGACGACATCATCGTGACCTTTAATCCAGAAGATGCCATTTCTCCGCCGGGGCCAAACTACACGGTGCGCCGAGCTTCCGATAACCGCGTACTCGAGGGGCAGATTCAAGAGCCCTATAACGAAGGCGTGGAGATTGTGGTGCAAGGCGTGAGTTTTAAACTGTCGGGGGACCCTGAGTCCGGCGATCAGGTCTTAATCGAGTCGTCACCGAAACAGAGCATCACCGACACCATCTATCGCTTGGTCGAAGGGCTGAATACCTTGGGCGATAACCCCACCGATTCGGCCACCTTGGACATATTGATCGAAGACACCTTGAACAACTTGTCCAACGCGCAGACATCAATTTCCTCTGTTCGCAGTGAGGTTGGTGCTCGGCTAAATACGGTGGAAAACACCAAAAACCTGTCGGCGGATGTGCGTATCGTCAGTCGTGAAGTGCTGTCTAAACTGTCAGACGTTGATTTTGCCGAAGCCGTCAGCCGTCTGTCGCAACAAAGCTTCCTGCTGGAAGCGGCGCAACAGAGCTATACCACCATCACTCGTCTTTCTTTGTTTAACCAGCTCTAACTTTGTTTAACCAGCTGTAACGCGCGCTGAAGCCATATTTGGTGGTGTCTTTGGTACTGCTGCGCGCCGTGTGTGCAAGGGCTTGAGCGTGCTGCTATCTTGCGTGCTTCACTGGCTACGATTGTCCTATCGTGTCCGAGTGTGGCCCAACTGAGGCCTGCTAAAAAGTCCGATACCTTGCTGGCAAAAAAATTCTAAAGCTTTCTCCTAGGTGGCCGCTAACCCAAATGACACAGTCAGGCGGAGCGCTGCCACAACCATTCGCGATGGTGGTAGCTCCCTTAGAAGGTTAAGGAGACTTACCATGCCTCAAATTATTAATACCAACATCGCGTCCATTAACGCCCAGCGTAACTTGGACAAATCTCAGTCTGCCAACCAGCAGGCGCTGCAACGCCTGTCGTCTGGTCTTCGCATTAACAGCGCCAAAGACGACGCTGCGGGTCTGGCAATTTCCACGCGTTTCACCTCTCAGATCAAAGGTCTGAACGTGGCCGTTCGAAACGCCGGTGACGGTATCGCACTGGCACAAACCGCCGAAGGTGCGTTGGGCTCGATCAACGAAAACCTTCAGCGTGTCCGCGAACTGGCCGTGCAATCCGCAAACGCAACCAACTCCGACGTTGACCGTGAGGCACTGCAAGCTGAGGTTGATCAGCTGGTCGCTGAGATCTCACGTACCGCAGAAGAGACCGACTTTAACGGCCGTAAACTGCTGGACGGTTCTTTCTCTGCAACGTTCCAGATTGGTGCGAACGCAGGTCAAACCGTTGACGTATCCATCGCCGAGCTGACCGCCAACAAGTTGGGTGCATCCTCTGCATCTGGTATCAGTGCTCTGGGTACCGACAGCGCTTTGGAAAACGGCGACCTGATCATTAACGGTGTGTCTATTGCCGCTTCTCGCTCTGAAGACGACACCGCGTCGACCTCTGGCAACGACGCCTCGGCCATCTCTAAAGCTGCAGCCATTAACCGCTACAGTGCGCAAACCGGTGTGACAGCTCAGGTGAATGAGAACGTCGCAGCGGGTAGTGAAATGTCAGGCATTGCTGGCAGCGGTACCTTCAGCATCAATGGCGTTAGCATTGAGTTCTCGACCACCACGGACGCTGGACAAACCCGTGCCTCGATCACTCAGGCAATTAACTCTGTTGCCGACCAAACTGGTGTTTCTGCCGTTGATACCGGTTCTGCTGCAACCGGTGTGAACTTGGTGGCTGCCGATGGTCGCAACATTCAACTGTCGTTTGATACCGCAGACCTGACCGGCATCACTGCCGCTAACTTTGCTGCCGCAACTGGCTTGGCCGGTGGCGCTACCGATATCGATGGCGCAGGCGCTGGCACTGTGTACAGCAACACCTACGAGGGTGGTTACACCCTGATTGCTGACGGCGATGTCAAAAAGATTGATATTTCAGGTGGTAACGGCACCGGCCGTGGCGACTTGGCAAACTCTGGTTTGACCGCAGGTAGCTATCAGTCAGGCATTGCCACCTCGGTGTCAGAAAAACAATCCATTAATCAGTCGGTGCAAGGCATCGGCGACGGTGCCTCTGCAGGCACATTGTCTAACCAAGTGGCCAATGCAGCTGGCAGCCGTGTACAAACCCTGACAGGTGGTAATGGTAACGAAACCATCTTTAACCGTTTCGATACCACAGCCAACGTTGCCAACCTGCAGGCGGGCGTCGCTACCGTTGCTAACGTGAATGTGGGTGGAACCGTCAGCACGGTAGGTATTGCAGCCACTGATACAGTCGCAGCCATTGCTAATAACATTGATGGCGTCACGGGTGTCAGTGCGTACGAAGAGATCAGTTTCAATATCTCTGACTACGCCACCTTGGATGACTCTACCGCGGCGACCTTTCAGTTGGGCGGCAAAACCATCTCGCTGGGTGCAGACAACCTCAATGGTACCGCTACCACGGCAGAGCGGTTGGAGGCTCTGGCGCTGGCATTAAATGATCAGGTCGGTTACACCGCTGGTATTTCGGTGACGGCTGAGTTGAACGATGCCAAAGATTCACTGTCGGTGCGCATTGAAAACCGTACCGCCACCTCAGTGACGTTGGCGACTGACGCTGCGACCACCACTCTGACCACAGATATGGCGACCGCACAAACCGGCGCCGCCGCTACCTTCGACAACACTGCAGCGACCTTGTCGGGTACCGTGGCGTTCGAGTCCGATGCGGTCGGTACTGAAGTCGCCGTCTCTCTGGCGACCTCTGCCGACATCAGTGGTGCTAACGCCGAGCGTCTGGTGACCGGTGGTGCCACCGGTGGTGTGGGTGCTACCTTCACTTCGTTTGGTAATCAGGCCCTGTCGGCCACTGGTGCCAATGATGTATCTGTCACCGTAGGTGATGCTACACCGCAGAACATTACCCTCGCGGCTGGCTCGACGGTGGCTGACTTGGCTGGCCAAGTAGATGCCATCGACGGTGTCGCGGCTTACGAAGAGATCGCGCTGACCATCAACAAGTCCACCCTCAATACCGGTGATAGCCTGCGTATTGGTGGTGTGAATGTGGCGGTGTCGGCTCAAGGCCCGGTGTCGGGCAGTCTGAGCATTTCTGCTACGGATCAAGCGGCATTCGGCAATGCCTTTGGTGCTGACTTAAGTGGTGGTGCACTGACGTTTAGCATTGACGTAGATGGCACAACACAAAACTTCACCATCGATAATGATTTATCGACCAGTACCGGTGACCTGGATGCCTTTGTGGCAGCGTTGAACGCTGATAACACAGCAACATCGTTGGGTGCTTTTGGTCTTTCGGCAGCGAATGTGGACGGTAACCTGGTGATCTCCAGCAATATTGCTGGAGCGGGCAAAACCGTGACTAACTTCGAGATCACCAATGCCGGTGCCTCGACAGCAACGGTCGATCCCAATGGTGTCACCAGCACTAATGTAGCGGGTGCTGACGGTGATCTGGCTGGTTTGGTCGATGACATCAACGGCACCGACTTCTCGTCTGCCAATATCGATGTATCGGCATCTTTGAGCTCGGATGGTACCTCCATCTCATTGACGGTGAACAACTACAGCGGCAGCGAGCTGACCATGTCGGCCATCACGTCTGGCAGTTCGTCTCGCGGTATTCAAGTCGGTACTGACTTGATCAATGAAGCGGTTGATAAGCAGCTGTCAGGTACGCTGAAGTTTGCCGGCACTGGCGACGAAGCGGTGACCGTATCCATGGCGGACGCTGCCGTAGGCGGTGAGTTCTACACTGGCAACTCAGACAACGCCACATTCACTGGTGTGAATGGCCTGACCGACGGTGACTTGGTCATCAACGGCGTAACCATTAGTGCTGCAGCTGTGACCGATGACACCGCCAGTGCGGTGACCTCGTCAGACGGCGGTAAGATACTGTCCAGCTCCAAGTCGCTGTCAGCGATTGCGGTCGCCTCTGCGATCAACAAGGTATCTGATGAAACGGGCGTAACGGCAACGGTAAACGAAACCGTAGTAACCGGTGGCGATGGTACCAACATCGATACCACTAAGTTCGCTATCGGTGACTCTGCTGCCATCTACATCAATGGCGTCAGCGTCGGCTCAGTGACCTTGCAAGCCGATGGTTCTGGTCAGATTGATACCGGTCGGGCCCGTGCCGATGCTCTGAACCTGATCAACCAAAGCTCTGGTAAGACCGGGGTGGTGGCAGAAGACAACGGTGTCTCTTTGACCATGACCGCGGCGGACGGACGCAACGTGTCGATCGCCATCGATGACCGCTCGGGTTCGGATGCTTCCATCGGCGCGCTGTTCGGCCTGGATGCAACCACGCAGGGCAATGGTATCGGTGAGTCTAGCTTTACCGCCATGTCGGGCGATGTTGGCCCAGAGGTGACGGCAGAAAGTATGACCTACGAAACCACCTACGGTACGGTGCAGTTGTCTTCTGCTCGCCAGTTCTCGCTGGAGGGCGGTGCCAACGGTAACGACGAGTTGGCTGCTCTGGGTCTGAAGACTGGTACCTACGGCGGTGGTGAAGACGGTCAGTTCCTCACGGACATCGACATCTCCACCTTCGAAGGCGCGCAAGCGGCAATCACGGCAGTGGACAATGCCATTGCTCAGGTGGCCAGCCAACGTGCTGACTTGGGTGCGATCCAGAACCGTTTGGAAAGCACCGTGAGCAACTTGCAGGTGACGTCTGAAAACCTGAATGCTGCGAACTCGCGGATTCAAGACGCTGACTTCGCCGCTGAGACGGCAGAGCTGTCGCGGACGCAGGTACTGCAGCAGGCTGGTATCTCGGTGCTGGCGCAGGCCAATGCGGCTGGTCAGCAGGTTCTGTCTCTCCTGGGATAACAGCAAGCGTAAGGGGGAGACAAATCTCCCCCGGGTTGCTTAACTGATAACCAGAGAGGTGATGTATGAGCGAGCTGACCCTGAATACATATGAAAAAGGCGCTGTACCACCTTCTGCGATACGTGACATAAAAGCTGTGGCGGCAAAGCCCAAGGTAATGGAAGCCTCACAGTCCGGCAACGGCTTGCCGCCCGATGACAAAGCGGAACCTTTAAACAAGGAACAAGTGCAGGAAGCGGTGTCACGAATTAACGAATACGTACAGCAAACGGAGCGAACACTGGACTTTCAATTGGATGAAGACAGTGGCAAGACCATTATACGGGTCTACGATACTCAGTCTTCAGAGCTAATCCGCCAGATACCCAGCGAGTTAGCACTGGAGCTGGCGCGAAAGTTGAATGATGAAGAGCCATCTTTATTGTTTAGCGCGCAAGTCTGAGGTTTGTAGCTTCGTATGGGTTGTGTAACCAACCCTTCAGTTAGCCCCATACCGGCCGTTAACGCCTGTATGGGGTTTTCTGCGTCTTGGGCGACTGATACTGGCGCTGCATTAGGGGGTGCACTATGGCATCAATACAATCGTTAGGTTTGGGTTCAGGCGTACTGACCACCGACCTGGTTGAGCAAATCGTCAATGCCGAGAAAGAAGCAACGTCGCTGCGTCTTGATCGTCGTGAAGAGTTGGTCGACGCTAAAATCACCGCCTACGGTGAAATTCAGTCGATGATGTCGACCCTGCAGGCCAGTGTGATTGCGCTGTCCAGCCCCAGCCTTGCCGGAGCGACCAAGGTTAGTTCTTCCAACGAGGCGATTTTGACTGCCACCTCGGGCATTACGGCAGATCCGGGCAGTTACAGTGTTGAAGTGACCAACACAGCCAAAGCCCACTCCCTCGCTTCATCTACGTTCTCCAGTTTTGATGAAATCATCGGCACCGGTGAACTGGTGTTTTCATTTGGTGAAATCACTTACGACGGCAGCGATAATTTTGTCAGCCAAACGGTTAATCCGGATCGAGCCTCTAAAACCATTACCATTGACGAGTCCAATCGCACCTTAAGTGGCGTTCGTGATGCCATCAATAATGCCAACATGGGGGTGACGGCCAGCATCATTAATGACGGCAGCGGTTATCGTTTATTGGTGACGTCACAACAGACCGGTAAAGAAAACGGCATTCGTATCCAGGCACAAGACAGTGATGGCAACCTGCTAAGCGGCGGTCTGGGTGCTTTGGCTTACAGTGAAAGTCAAAATGCCGGTACTAACATGTCGCTGACAGAAAAAGGTCAGGACGCGCAGTTGCAAGTGAACGGGCTGACCATTACCCGTAGCAGCAATACCATCGATGAAGTGATATCGGGCGTGACGCTCAATCTCACAGGTGCGGACGTGGGCAAACCGGTAACAGTGACGGTATCGCCAGATACCGAAATGCTGTCAGAAAATTTGCAGAACTTTGTGACTGCCTACAACGACCTGAAAAAGTTTGTCGATGACTTGTCTGGTTACGATGCCGATAAACAGCAAGCGGGTTTGTTGCTGGGTGATTCCACCATGCGCAATATCCAGGGACAAATTCGTTCTATGATCAGCCAGCCGATTGTCGGCTTGAGCGGCACTCAATATCGCTCTTTGACTGAGCTGGGCGTCAATACTGATCGTTTTAACGATTTTTTATTGGAATTTGATCAGGCCACCTTTAATAAAGCCGTGCGTGAAGAGCGTAGCTCGGTGGTGAGTATTCTGGCCAAAAGCGGCAGCACCACAGACAGTCAAATCACCTATGTAAACGACTCCATCAATACCAAACCCGGCGATTATGCGGTCAACATTACTCAACTGGCGACTCAAGCCAAATATACGTCTGGTAGTCTATCGACTTTGGATTTCTCCAGCCCGGTAATCATTGATGACAGCAATGATACCTTCAGCATCAATGTTAACGGCACCAATGCGGCGATTGAATTGACTAAGGGCAGCTACAGCAGTGGTGATGAACTGGCTGCGCAACTGGCATTGCAAATAAACTCCAATGATCGCTTGCGTCAGTCAGCGTCCAGCGTGACGGTGGAATACAATGCGACCAGTAACAATTTTAGTATTACCTCAAATAAATACGGCGCGTCTTCACAGGTGTATATCACCGCCACCGACGCCAATACGGCCAATACCCTAGGCTTTAGTTTACTGGGGCGCGGCACTTATCAGGGTGTTGAACTAACCACGCTGAATGCCGATGCGTTTAATGGCCGAGGTGCACAAACTCAAATTGGTAACAGCAGTGTGGCAGCCAGTAATGGTATTGATTTTTCCGCCAACAACGCCACCTTTTCACTGGCCGTGGATGGTAACCCGGCCGTTGCTGTAACAGTCAATGCCGATGCCAGTGGCCAGGATTTAAACGGTGATGGCACCTTCGGTGATCGTCAGGACACCTTGCAAGCCATTCAAACCGCCATCGATGCCACCTCACTAAATGGCCAGGTCGTTGCCAGTTTCGACAGCCAGGGTTTTTTGCAGTTTGAAACCGTCGCTGAAGGAACAGCGCGCAGCATCGAGATTACCGCCGTTGGTAACAGTGCGACCGATAACGTCTTGGGGTTGGATGCAACGCAAGGCGCTCAGACCAACGGCAAGGACCCTGGTCTGACCTTTGCCGACCCGGTGGAATTTAATGTCGATGTGGATGGCGTTGCTACCAGCGTTAAAGTGGCGCTGCCTGCGGCGACCTACGCAACGGGCAATGATCTGGCCACGGCATTGCAAACCGCGATTCAGACCAGCATGAATACTGACCCCAATTTCGCTGGCGTGGTGCGCGGCGCCGAAACGGCTACCGGCAGCCGCGACATCAGTACCAATATAGATTTCTCGACCACCAATGCTGGTTTTACGCTGAACGTCTCTGGGGTTGAGCGGGATATCCTGATCAATACCGACTCGGGCGACAATGTTGCAGATATTCAGGCAGCGCTGGATGCCGCTTACGGTGCGGGCGTAGTGACGGCGGCGATGGACGGCACCGGGCTGAAATTATCTACGGTGGCGACTGGCACTGACCAATACATCGAAGTCATGTCCGACGGTCGTGGTGCTTCCTCAAGCACGTTTGGCGATATATCAACCGGTATTGATTTCAGTGGTGTGGGGCAAAACGCCACCTTTACTCTGGCGGTGGATGGCGTAGACATTAATGTTGACGTTAACGGCAATGGCACCGTTGGTAGCGGTGATGCCAGCTCAAACCTGACTGTGATTCAACAGGCGCTGGACAGCGCATTAGCCGCTACTGGCCAGTTCGCCGCCGGTGATGTCGTCGCTAAGGTGAACGGATCGGGCAATCTGTATTTTGAAACCGTGGCCAAGCAGGGGGTAAAAACCGCGGCGACGTTTGGTGCAGGTGCCAGTTTGGAGGTGAAAAATCTGGGCGGTACCGCAGCGGCCAGCTTGGGTTTGAGCGCGGAAACAGTCAACAATGGCTTTGATGCACTGGGTATGGCGGCTGGCCGTTCGTTCGGTTACGACCTGAACGTTGATGTGGGTTACAACTATGATGCCACGTCGGATTTAGGGTCGCTGAATATTTCCATCGGTGGTCAGGGCACCACCATCGGCTTTACCGACTTAGATTCCGAGGCGATCGCCTTTCTTGGTTTGCAAGACGCCAGTGTGTATTCGCCGCCGATTCCGAAAGGCAAAGATGTCGCTGGTACCATTAACGGTGTGGAAGCAACCGGCTCTGGGCAGTTTTTGCGTGCGCAGGACGGCAATATCAAAGCCAAACCTGGGTATTACTTAGGCAATGCGGTGGATTTTTCTTCGCCACTGGTGATCGATGCCACCAATAACACCTTTAAGGTGAAGGTGGATGGTGTTGAGGCTGAAATCTCTTTGGTACAGCCGGCGGTTTACAATAATGGCGCCACCTTGGCGCAAGCTCTGGAAAAGGCCATCAATGACAATGCCACGTTAAAAGCCGAAGGGCTGTCGGTAAAGGTTGAATACACTGACGACCCGGCGTCGTTTGCCCATCAAAAGTTCGGCATTATCTCCAACTCCACCGGTAAAGATTCGAAAGTCGAAATCACTGAGGTTTCCAATGAAGCGGCGAATGCTTTTGGTTTTGTCAAAGGCATTGGTGATGGTGAGGTGGGTAAGGATCAGCAGGGCAATGTTGATGCAGCATCGGGCATTCGTTTAAAAGTGACGGGTGGTGCGCTTGGGGCACGGGGCAATGTCAGTTATGTCACTGGCTTTGCCGATCAGCTCAAAGACATTCTCGATGGTTTCTTGAATGGTGACGACAGTCTGTTGAGTGTGCGCCAGCAAGGGCTTGAGCAAGACAAAACTGACATCGCGACGGATCGCTCTGACCTCGATGCTCGGATATTGGCGATGGAAACCCGGCTGAAATCGCAGTTTCTCTATAACGACGCCATTATTCAAAAACTCAACACCACGCAAGACTTTGTTAAACAGCAGTTTGAGGTGTTGAACGCATCGAAAAACTGACACTGAGGTGAACATAGCCGCTTGTGAGTGAACAACAGGCATAAAAAAGGGGACTCTCGTCCCCTTTTTCGTATCTTGGTATTTCAGCTGGCGGCTGAGAATTCGCATTCCGGTAATTGCTGTACACGCTCGCGAATCACTTGCTTGGCCGCTTGGCCACAGCAACCACAATCGGTGGCCACGCCGAGGTTTTGACGCACTTGGGCATAACTATGGCCCTGGTCTACGGCATCGTGAATCTGTTGTTGCGTAACGGCTTTACACAGGCAAACGTACATGGCGCTCGGCTCTGAATGAAACGGATAATTGCATATTAGTGCTAATGCGAAAGATTTGCAATAACTTTGTTGTTTGCAGCCCAGACGCCAATGACTGCCCTAGTTGAGTGGTGATCGAGTGGCCGATTAACTAGGCCAGTATCAGCCGCTGAATGGGTACTGCTCGGCCGAGCATGGTGAGGATGGTTAAGCATTGCCGCACTGCCGTGTGCCTGCCAGTCGCATCACAGTGCGCTCTTAGGTAAAATGCCCGCCTTCTCTAGAATGTTTGGCTGTTGGCACGCATAAAGCCCGCTTACAGCCTTTATGACCATCGAAGGTGTGACCTTGGAAATCAATCCGATTGTTGAAACCATCAAAGACCTGCAGGCGCGCACCGACGTGCTGAGGGGGTATCTTTGACTACGCTACCAAACTTGAGCGTTTAGAAGAGGTTGAGCAGGAACTGGCTCAGCCGGATGTCTGGAATGAGCCTGAGCGGGCGCAGGAGTTAGGGCGTGAGCGTTCTTCTTTGGAGGCCGTGGTAAAGACCATTCAAAACCTCGACAGCGGCCTGGCTGACGCTCGTGATCTGCTTGATATGGCGGTAGAAGAAGACGATGAAGATTCAGTGGCCGATGTGCAAGCAGAGCTGGCATCGTTAACCGCTGAGCTGGAAACGTTGGAATTCCGCCGCATGTTCTCCGGTGAGCTTGACGAGAACAACGCTTACTTGGAGATTCAGGCGGGCTCTGGCGGCACCGAAGCGCAAGATTGGGCCAATATGATGCTGCGCATGTACTTGCGCTGGATTGAGAACCACGGCTTTAAAGGTGAGCTGATGGAAGTCTCGGAAGGCGAGGTTGCTGGCATTAAAGGCGCCACCATCCGTATTGAAGGCGAATACGCCTATGGCTGGCTGCGTACCGAAACGGGTGTGCATCGCTTGGTGCGTAAAAGCCCATTCGATTCAGGCAATCGCCGCCATACGTCCTTTGCCTCGGTGTTTGTATCCCCTGAGGTCGACGACAACATTGAGATTGAAATCAACCCAGCCGATCTGCGCATTGACGTTTATCGTGCGTCGGGTGCCGGTGGTCAGCACGTTAACCGGACTGAGTCGGCCGTGCGTATTACCCATATGCCAAGTGGCATTGTGACTCAATGTCAGAATGACCGCTCGCAGCATAAAAACAAAGACCAGGCGATGAAGCAGCTGAAAGCCAAGCTGTATGAGCTGGAATTGCAAAAGCGCAATGCCGAAGCGCAAGCGCTGGAAGATACCAAGTCGGATATTGGCTGGGGCAGCCAGATCCGTTCTTATGTGCTGGACGACGCCCGTATTAAAGATTTACGTACCGGCGTTGAAAATCGCAATACCCAGGCCGTTTTGGATGGGGATTTGGATCCCTTTATCGAAGCCAGCCTGAAAAAAGGCCTCTGAAAACGTACATCCGCGGTAAACCGCACTTAAAGGCATACTCATGACAGACACGAACCAAACCGAGCAGATTCAGGAACAGAACAAACTGATTGCTGAGCGCCGCAATAAACTGCAGCAGTTGCGCGACGGTTGCAGCGCCAATGGCCATCCGAACGACTTTCGCCGTGAGGACTTATCGTCCGCACTGAAGGACAAACATGGCGATAAGGATAAGGATACCTTGGCGGCTGAGGGTATTCGTGTCTCCGTCGCTGGACGGGTGATGCGCCGTGGTGGCCCGTTTGTTGGTATTCAAGACGCTGAGGGCGATATCCAGTTTTATATGGCTAAGCCTTTGCAAAAAGAAAGCGAAGCCTGGCAACTACTGGATATCGGCGACATCGTTGGTGGTACCGGCACCTTGCAGAAATCTGGCAAGGGTGAGCTGTATGTGGCAATCGAAGAGCTGGCGGATTTTCGTATTCTAACTAAGTCGCTGCGCCCGCTGCCGGATAAGTTCCATGGTCTGGCTGACCAAGAATTAAAGTATCGCCAGCGTTATGTCGACTTAATTATTAACGAAGACACGCGCCGGACCTTTATGGTGCGTTCTAAAATCATTGAAACCATGCGCTACTACTTGTCGCAGCGCGGTTTTATTGAAGCAGAAACGCCGATGCTGCAAACCATTCCTGGTGGCGCCAGCGCTAAGCCGTTTGAAACTCATCACAATGCGCTGGGCATCGATATGTTTTTGCGCATCGCGCCAGAATTGTATTTGAAGCGCTTGGTGGTGGGCGGTTTCGATAAGGTGTTCGAAATTAACCGTAATTTCCGTAACGAAGGTTTGAGCACTCGTCATAACCCAGAATTCACCATGATCGAATTCTATCAGGCGTATGCGACTTACCATGATCTGATGGACCTGACGGAAGATATGCTGCGTACCATTGCGCACACTGTGCTGGGCACCACGACGTTGCAATACGGTGAGTCTGAATACGACTTGAGCCAGCCATTCCAGCGTATGACCATGGTGGAAGCGGTATTAAAGTACAACCCTGAGTTTGATGCACAGGTATTTGCTGATCCAGAAAATCATATGGAGCAGCTGCAAGCCTATGCCAAGCAAGTCGGTGTGAAGCAAAGCGAGGCACAAAAAGCCTGGGGTGCTGGTAAGTACATTACCGAAATTTTCGAGGAAACCGCCGAGCACGAGCTCGATGAGCCGACCTTTATTACCGAATATCCGTGGGAAGTATCACCGCTGGCACGTCGCAATGATGCTAACCCCTTTGTGACCGACCGTTTTGAATTCTTTGTCGGTGGACGTGAGCTGGCCAATGGTTTCTCTGAGTTAAATGACGCAGAAGATCAGGCAGCGCGTTTCCGCAAGCAAGTGGAAGAAAAAGACGCCGGTGATGACGAAGCGATGCACTTCGACGAAGACTACGTGCGTGCACTTGAGTTTGGCTTGCCACCCACCGCTGGCCAGGGCATTGGTATTGACCGTTTGGTGATGCTGTTTACCAATACGCACACGATTAAGGACGTTATCTTGTTCCCGCATATGAAGCCAGAAGCGGAATAAGTCTGTCGGTTTGAAAATTAAGGTGGGCAATGCCCACCTTTTTTATAGGTTGAATATTTATGCAAATGACGAAAGCCGGGGCGTTGCATCCATCCTGGCAGCAGGTGCTGGGTGAAGAGCTGCAACAGCCCTATATGCAGCAGCTGCGTGATTTTCTGAAAATGGAAAAAACTGCCGGAAAAAATATCTTCCCGCCTGGGCCGCAAATATTTAATGCCTTTAATCATACCCCCTTTGATCAAGTACGAGTGGTGATTATTGGCCAGGATCCGTATCACGGTCCGGGTCAGGCCCATGGCCTGAGTTTTTCGGTACAGCCAGGTGTAGCATTGCCACCCTCGCTGAAAAATATCTTTAAAGAACTACAGCAAGATTTAGGCATTGCTTTGTCTGGCAGTGGTGATTTAACCCCTTGGGCAGATCAAGGCGTACTACTGCTCAATGCCACGCTGACGGTCGAACAGGCGAAAGCGGGTTCACATCAAGGCAAGGGTTGGGAGCGTTTTACCGACGCTGCCATTGCGGCATTAAACGCACAGCGTCAGGGGCTGGTATTTGTGCTATGGGGCAGCTATGCGCAGAAAAAAGGCGCGGTGATCGATACCAGTCGTCACTTGGTATTAAAGTCGGTACACCCATCGCCGTTGTCGGCCCATCGTGGATTTTTTGGCACTCGCCCTTTTAGTCGAATAAACGACTATTTGCAGCAGCAAGGCTTGGCTGCCATTAACTGGCAGGTGTAGCTATTTCACATGCCCGTTAATGTCGGTTGTAGCGGCTTGTGCAGGTAAAACTGATACATGCCGGCAAACAGCGCTGGGTTTTGCTGCTCCAGTTGCTGCCATTGGCTTAACGACAATTGCTGCGCTCGCAGACCAAAGGCCTGCTGAGCCAGTGGCTCACTGCGCGGTGGTGGTATTAAACCGACCCATTCGAGGTGTGCTTGCTCTGCCAGCTGCAGCAGCTGTGATAAGTCGAACACCAATTCCTGTTGGTGAAAGAGTAAGTCACGACAGGCGCTGAGGCTGTAAAAGTCCGGCGACTGCGTCAAATCCGCCCAATTGCCATCGAGCGCGCCTTGCAACAAGGCTTCACGTACCAGGCGAATGCCGTCGTTATTGTGTGGCAACTGTTGGCCCAATGTGTGGCGCAGTTGCGTCACGCTTTGGCGAGCAGTACGGCTGTACAGTGCGATCTTTATAAACCCACCTGGTAGCAGCTGCTGCGCCAGCGCCTGCAACCCCTTGGCGGGTTCTGCCATGTGATGCAATACGCCTGAGCATTCAATCAGATCAAACTGCTGACCTAAACGCTCGGCGGCCAGAATATCGCCCTGAACAAAGTGTATGTGGCGCTCGTCGTACAGCTCGGCTTGCTGTTTGGCGTAAGCCAAAGCGCTGTGACTGATGTCCAGCGCGGTGACATCCATTTGATAAAAATAATGTGCCAAGCGAATGGCGTGACGACCGGTACCACAGCCGGCAACCAGTGCAGTGATAGGGCCGCTGCGTTGGTTCAAACCATTGAACTGAGGAAAGTGCGCCTGCAGTGCAGCCCAGTAGTGGCTGGGTTGGTTGTAGCCAATATCGCGCCAGCGTGGATAAGGATGCTGGTCGTATTGAGCTTTTACTCGCTCGCTGGTGTCATCGTTAAGCATGCCGATCGACGGCAACTGATGCGCCAGCATTTGCAGCTGCTTCGGTTCGTCGATTTGCTGTTGCCAGTGGTTTTGCAGCCAAGTTGGCCAGTTGTACACCGGCCGCGTTTGAAGAGTCTCAAAATGCTGGAACTGCGTCGCAGGGCGATACATCCATTGCAGCAATAACACGGGGTACAGATCCTGGCCTTGCAGGCTGTCGCTGTTCAGCATGGTGCAACTCAGCTGATCCAGTTGCTGCAGCAAGGTGTGTTCGCTGTCGCTGATAAACCAGACGCCTTCATTGAGCAGTGTTTGATGTGCCAAAGCACTGACCATGGGCAACATGTTCTCAGCAATCGCCAGCGAGCGGCTGCTGCTGAACAGCAAGGTCTGACGCAAGGTGATAAATAAACGCTCAAACAGAGGGTCGGTAAAATAAAAGCGCTCTAGGCAACGTAGCAGCAGCGGATCTTGGGCCAGCTGATCGACTTCCAGCGGGCAGCCCGCTTCCGACAGTTTGAGTTTATGGCGCAGCAGAGAGGTGGCTAACGAGCGCAGTTGGCTGTAGTCGACCTGCTCAAAGTCGAGATAGCGCAGCAGGTCCTGCTCCAGCTCTTCGGCATAGAAATCCGCCACGATGTGCGAGGTGGCTTCAAAGAGCTGGCTGCGCAGGGTAGGGCTGGGCTGGCCGGTGCGGATCAGCTCACGAAATTGCTGAAACGCTTCAACATAAGCGCCGCGCAGCAGCTTTACGTGCGCCAGATAATGGGCAGCTTTGGTAGCTGAGCGTGAGATCCGTGCTGCTTTGGCAAAGTGGGCTTCTGCGGCGGCCAGATCATTACGCGCCAGATCAATATGGCCGGCGCTGTACAGCAAGCTGACGCTGTTGGGTTTCAGTGACAGACCTAACTCTGCCCAGTGCTGAGCTTGTGACAGACGGTGGCGGCGTAGCTCAATGCGGCACAGCAGGTTGATGCCGGGCAGATAGTCTGGCCGCGCGGCATGCGCCTGGCGCGCCAGATGCGCCGCTTCTTCCAATAATGCATTGTCGTTGCGCTGACTGGCATCGCTGTAGAGCTTGCTGGCTAGGTCATATAAGTGACGGTGCTGCTCTGGGGTGTGCAGCGAATCAATAAGCTGAAGGTTTGCCGTCGCCATAGTGCTGGGCCTCTGCCACTGTAAGATGTAATCGTACAGGTGGCCTAAGCATGCTCTGTGCCATTTTTTAACTTATTGATTTTAAAGGATTAATTTTCTCTTTTTGACACAGCTCGGCAACCCGGTTCCGCTGATTGCCGCTGCTTCGGCCGCGCTCATTGCCGCTACACTGTGTAGATGTGCCGCCGGGATAGGTCAGCTATTGCTGGCACCAAATGTTGGCATACGGGCGCAGAGGCGCGTCGGTTTCCGTGGCCATAAAGAAGGTACTTGCGGGATGGCTTGCTGTATCCGCTGGCATATTAGCATTTGGAATGGAGGCATTCAGGCGCGCAAGCAGGCCGATGAGAATGCGCGAAGCTGGCCTCTTGTTAAATAATGGCAGCAAGCTCTAAAGTCTTCTGTGTCGTCGCCGATAGACGTAATTGCAGCGACAACAATTTTAGGAGTAGGTGGTATGTATCAATCAGGTGCCCGTCAGTATCAAGTGAATGGCGCGTCAGAAGCGTTGGATGCCGATCCTCATCGTTTGATTCAATTGTTGATGGAAGCTGCGTTAACTCGTATGTCGCAGGCAAAAGGTGCCATCGAGCGTCAGGAAATGGACAACAAAGCCAACCTGTTAGGCCGGGTGATGGAAATCATTCAAACGTTGCAGGACAGCCTTGACCACTCACAAGGCGGAGACATCGCCGCCAACCTAGACCGACTCTACGATTACATGAACCGACGCTTGTTGCAGGCCACCAGTCACAACGATATTGATATGATCGACGAAGTGATGGGGCTTATGCTGGAAGTGAAACAGGGCTGGGATGGCATTCGAAAAGAATATTTGCAATCCGTCGGTTTAAGCCAAGCGCCAGAATCGGGTGAGGAGGTTCAGGGCCTCGGGCGTACACTATCGGTGTAACCCACCGCATCCAGCCATGTACCTGTCAGCATCGCCAGGAAACCGCAGTCATGCGGCTGTTTCGTGGTACTTTGCTTTAAAAATTTAAGCTATCTTTCTGAAAAATCATCAGTTTTTTTTCCTTCCTTTTCACCACTCTCGTGATGCTAGGCGCTTGTTTTGTCTACATAACTTCAGTAAAACTGACGCCAAATCAGCCGGAATGAGACAGAAAAATCTCACTGTCAGTTGTTTGACTTAATCGAGGCTGACTACTTAACTAAATAGACATAAGTCAAAACAATGACACTCCAAGATGGGTGTCACCGCTCAGCAAAGGCCAATAGTCATGTGGAGAGACATAAAAGTGCTGTTGATCGACGACGATGAACAGCGGCGACATGACCTGAAAGTAGTACTCGACTTTTTGGGTGAGGAAACGATTGTCGTATCAGCGGCGCAGTGGCGCTCCGCAGTGAATAAGGACATTGAGGACAGCAGCAAAGTAAACGCTGTGATCGTCGGAGCTTGTGATGATCCGGCGGCGCTGATTGGCGCCATTTTGGAGTGGGATAAAGGCATTCCGTTATTAGCCATCGACTCAGCGTTAACGGCTAATGGCCAGAGCGATGCTGTATTGTCCTCGGTGGTGGCCAGCATTGATATGCCGCCCAGTTACAGTCAGTTATTGGATAGTTTGCATCGTTGCCAAGTGTACCGCGAGCAATATAGCCACAGTCGCAGTCGCGGCGAGCGTCGTGAGGTACAACTGTTTCGCAGCTTGGTTGGCACCAGCCGCCAAATTCAGCATGTGCGTGAGCTAATCATGCAAGTGGCGGATAAGGACGTCAGTGTGATGATTCAAGGTGAATCAGGCACGGGCAAAGAAGTGGTGGCGCGCAATCTGCACTACCACTCTCACCGTCGTAGCCAGCCCTTTGTTCCCGTCAATTGCGGCGCCATTCCCGCAGAGCTGTTGGAAAGTGAGCTGTTCGGGCACGAAAAAGGCGCGTTTACTGGCGCCATCAGCAGCCGCCCGGGCCGTTTTGAAATGGCCGAAGGCGGTACTCTGTTTCTTGATGAAATTGGCGACATGCCATTGAATATGCAGGTAAAAATCCTGCGGGTATTGCAAGAACATACCTTTGAGCGAGTCGGCAGCAACAAGACCATCAAAGCCAATGTGCGCATCATCGCGGCAACACACAAAAACCTGGAAAAGATGATTGCCGACGGCACCTTCCGTGAAGACCTCTACTACCGCCTTAATGTTTTCCCCATCGAAATGCCTTCCCTACGTGAGCGCATCGAAGATTTGCCGCTGCTATTAAACGAACTCATTTCACGCATGGAAAATGAAAAGCGCGGCTCCATTCGTTTTAACTCCGCCGCCATTATGTCGCTGTGCCGACACGATTGGCATGGCAATGTCCGTGAGTTGGCAAACCTGGTGGAGCGCTTGGCGATTTTGCATCCCTACGGTGTGGTTGGGGTGAGCGAGCTGCCGAAGAAGTTCCGTCATCTGGACGAGGGGGACGAAGATCTGCCAGCACCCGTCGCCGATGTCACCAACAACGACGTTGGCCTGGCGGGCATCGATTCGCCAGCGTTATTGCCGGTAAATGGGTTGGATCTGCGTGAATATCTGCAGGACCTAGAATGCTCTCTGATTCAGCAGGCGTTGGACGATGCCAATGGCGTGGTGGCCAGAGCCGCAGAGAAGCTGAATATTCGCCGCACGACTTTGGTTGAAAAGATGCGCAAGTACAATTTGTCGCGCAAAGAAAAAGATCCGGCTTAGTTTTCTGCGAAGCCCAGTAAAAACACCGGCTCAGGCCGGTGTTTTTGTTTCTGACGCATAAATCTCATTTTGGTGATGTAAATACGGCACGCTCTTTGCTGAACCCTCTACTAATTGAATTTCTTTGCCAGAAAACCGGCATTTTGATGAGGTGATTATGGGTGATGCTGCAATTCGCCAACCAAATGACACTGCCACCCAAGCGCCCGCGCCATGGGATGCTAGCACGTCGCTGACACAGCCTGCGGATTTGAAGAAAGCCTTTCATCTGTTCACGGAGATGTCGCAACAATTGACAGATTCCTATGCTCAGCTCGAGCACCGGGTGGAGCAACTGAGTGGCGAGCTGGCCAGTGTGTCTGCCCAGCGCATGCAAGAGCTGGCTGAAAAAGAGCGTTTGGCCGATCGTTTAGAAAGCTTACTGCAATTAATGCCCGCCGGTGTTTTGCTGCTCGATGAAAACGGCTACGTCACCAAAGCCAACCCTGCAGCGGATGGCTTTTTATTGCGCGCTACCGGTGCTAAGACGCTGGTTGGTCAGCGCTGGCGTACTCTGATTCAGCAATGCTTCAGTCCCAAGGTCGACGATGGCCACGAGATATCCCTGGTCGATGGTCGTCGAGTGCAGCTGCAAACCGCAGCCATGGTCGGCGAGGGCGGTCAGCTGATCGTATTAACTGACATGACGCAAACCCGTGAGCTGCAGTCGCGTCTGAGTCAGCATCAGCGCTTGTCTTCCATGGGCAAAATGGTGGCTTCGCTGGCGCACCAAATACGTACGCCGCTGGCGGCTGCGACTTTATACGCCGGTCATCTGGCGGAGCCTGAGCTACACATGGATGCGCGCCAGCGGTTTGCTGCAAAACTGCAAGAGCGTTTACAGCATCTGGAAAGCCAAGTGCGTGACATGCTGATTTTTGCCCGCGGTGAAGCGCCGCTGAATGATGACATCAGCCTGCAGCAGTTATTGCAGGAGCTTCAAGCAGCGATGGAAATTCCGCTACGACAGCACCACGCCGAGCTGCAGGTGAGCATCGAACAGCCCCGTCATCGGCTGCGTTGTAACCGCGATGCGCTGGTCAGCTGCATTATGAACCTGATCAACAACGCCCTCGAAGCATGCCAGCATGCGTGTGTACTGCGTCTGTCACTGTCAGCCAGCCCGCGTGGCAGCGTGGATATTCGCATTCAAGACAATGGGCCTGGCATCGCCAGCGACATGTTATCGCGCATCAAAGATCCCTTTGTGACCACCAAAAGCAATGGCACTGGCCTCGGTTTGGCCGTGGTACAGGCGGTGGTCAGAGCACATCGTGGTGAATTTTTATTAACCAACAATCCGGCCGGGCCGGGAACGATCGCCCAAATTCTGCTGCCACCGTTAAATCACGGTGCTGCTGCAGAGGCTTAATGAGGACACGACTATGAAAATACTGGTAGTAGAAGACGACTTAAGCCTGCGCGAGGCCGTGGTGGACTCACTCACCATCGCTGGACACGATGTGTGTGAAGCAGAAAATGGCGCCATCGGCTTGCAGCAGCTGCGTGCACAAACGCCGGATCTGGTGTTGTCCGACATCAATATGCCAGAAATGGACGGCCTGCAGTTCTTGGACGCGGTGAAACAAGAGCGCCCTTGGTTGCCGTTTGTATTGATGACGGCCTACGGCGATGTCAGTCAGGCCGTCAGTGCCATGCAGCGTGGCGCGCACGATTATTTAATGAAACCGTTTGAATTGCGCGAACTGCACACCATGCTGAAGCCATTTTCTGGTCAGCCCGATGACAGCGATGACGATAGCCAGCCGATTTGTGAAGACCCGTCGTCACAGCAATTATTTCAAATGGCCAAGCGCGTGGCAGAAACCGATTCCACCGTGCTGATCAGTGGCGAAAGCGGCACGGGTAAAGAAGTATTAGCGCGCTATATTCATCAGCATTCGCAGCGTCGCAAAGGCGCCTTTATCGCGATTAACTGCGCAGCCATACCTGAAAACATGCTAGAAGCTATGCTGTTTGGCTATGAAAAAGGCGCCTTTACCGGTGCCTATCAATCCATGCCGGGCAAGTTTGAGCAGGCCGATGGCGGTACTTTATTGCTGGATGAAATTACCGAAATGGATCTCGGTCTGCAGGCAAAATTATTGCGCGTCTTGCAAGAGCGGCAGGTGGAGCGCTTGGGCGGTAAAAAAACCATCGACCTGGATGTACGCATTGTGGCGACCACCAACCGTGAGTTGGCCGATTACGTCGCTGAGGGCAATTTCCGCGAAGACTTATATTATCGCTTAAGCGTATTCCCCTTACATTGGCTACCGCTGCGCGAGCGTCGTGGCGATATCCTGGCACTCACGCGTCGGTTGTTGGCTCACCATGCCAATAAAATGAAACGTCCGGCGCCGGTATTAACTTCAGATGCAGAAATAAAATTGTGTCAGCACAGCTGGCCTGGCAACGTCCGTGAATTAGACAACACCTTGCAGCGTGCGCTGATTTTACAGCCCGGCCCGCAATTGTCTGCCGCTGATTTACTGCTCACGCCGGTGCCTAAGCATCGCCAAATTACCGACAGCGACACCGTCTCTGCACCAGTACTGGAAGATGAGGGTGAGTTAGGCAGCGATTTGCGTAACCGAGAAGTGGAGCTAATCGTGAAGGCGCTGAAAGAAGAGCCATCACGCAAAGACGCTGCCGACCGACTCGGTATTAGCCCTCGTACGTTACGCTACAAGGTCGCCCGTCTGCGTGATGAAGGCATAGACGTTGAGTCCATGCTAACCGCCTGAGTCCTCTCTTGCTGCACCCGAATAAGCCGCTCTATGCGGCTTTTTTTGTGTTCGCTTCAAGGTTCATTCGATCACTGTAGAGAAAGGCGGCTTATTCGCTGTGAGGCGCATCTGCCGTGGATAGCCACTTGTCTTTCTGCACTGATACCAAGTTGGCAAGCCGTTTGCAGTGACAGAAAACTATATGAAAACTCTTAGCGAAAACGTCAAAAAACCGTACGCTGGCTGGTGAGGTACCCATTATGGTGGATCGTGTCGATGTAAACAGTGTGCTGATGCAAATGCGGCAGGTGAAACAGCAATTGCGTGCACAGCAAGATGTGCAGCCAGCGGTGGGCAACGCTGAGATGTCAGGGCCGCGTATCAGTGGCGATAATTTGGCACGCCAAGTTGAGCGTCTGCAGCAGCAACAACAGCAAGTGAACCCCAGTGCGGCTACTGCCAATGTGCAGGGTGACCCCAGCATTCCTGACTTTCAAACCATGTTCAGCAATGCCGTGAATAACGTCGCGGTGAATCAAAAAACATCCAGTGATTTACAGCGTCGTTTTGAGCAAGGTGATCCAACCATCGATTTACCCGAAGTGATGATTGCCATGCAAAAATCCAGCGTATCTTTTCAAGCGATGACGCAGGTCAGAAATAAGCTGATAGAAGCTTATAAAGACGTCATGAACATGCCTGTATAAGTTGAGGTGGTTCCATGGAAAATGCACCTGCTCAAACTAATGCTAACGATGAACCAATGATGGATGCGGCGGACGACAACGCCAGCGGCGCCCATCCGGTATTGGCGGGATTTAATCGCCTGACCATCGTGCGACAAATCGCTGTTATTGCCGGGATTGCGTTGGTCATTGCCTTGGCCTTTGCCATTCTTATCTGGTCGCAGGAGCCTTCCTACAAACCACTTATTCATCGTCTGCAAGACCACAATGCGCAAGACATAGTGGAGATATTGCAGCGCGAAGGCATCGACTTTCAAGTGGACCCATCGTCGCAAATATTGATGGTGCAGTCGGGTGATGTGCACAATGCGCGCATGAAATTAGCGGCCGCCAGTTTAATTGACGAAAAAACCGTCGGCCTTGAAGTGCTGGAGCAAGACAGCGCTTTAGGCACCAGCCAATTTATTGAAAATGCCCGCTATCGGCGCGGACTTGAAGGTGAGTTGGCGCGCACCATTGCCAGTGTGAACGCTGTGCGCAACGCGCGCGTGCACTTGGCGCTGCCGAAAGAATCGGTATTTGTGCGCGATAAACGCTCGCCGCGCGCGTCGGTATTTGTCGAGTTATACGCTGGCCGTGACCTGACCAAGGATCAAGTTGAAGCCATCGTTAATTTAGTCGCTTCCAGTGTCAGCGATATGGATCGTAGCGATGTATCCATCGTCGATCAGCACGGCAATTTATTGTCAAAAATCGAACAGCAAGCCGAAGACTTTATGGTGACTCGCCAGCTGGAGTACACACAAAAAGTCGAAGACTCATTAGTGCAGTCGGTTAACAATATTCTTAAACCTGTGCTGGGCAGTGAAAACTACAAAGCGGAAGTATCGGCGGACGTAGATTTCACCGTGCAAGAACAAAGTGAAGAGCTGTACAACCCGGATCTTATTGCCTTGCGCAGTGAACAACTGGTCGATGAAGAAAACGTCGGTAAACCAAATGGTGGCATTCCCGGAGCCTTGTCCAACCAACCACCGGTGGATGCGCAGGTCCCAGAACAAGCCAATGGTGGCGCTGGTGGTGCCAATCCGACGCAGCGCCGCTCAGAAGCCACGCGCAACTACGAAGTGGATCGTACGCTTAGCTACAAGCAACATCAGATTGGCCGTTTGCGCCGTGTCACCGTCGCGGTGGTGGTGAATGATCGCGAAACCCTGAATCCAGACGGTGAAGTGGTCTTTGCACCGTGGGCCGAGGCGGACCTGCAACGCTTGGAGATATTGGTCAAAGATGCCGTGGGCTTTAACGCTGCTCGCGGCGACAGCGTCAACGTCATCAACTCACCCTTTATGGGCAAAGGTGAAGCCACACTGGGTGAACCAGACTTCTGGACTCAGCCTTGGTTCTGGGAAATCATGAAGCAAGTGCTGGCCGGACTGTTTATCCTAGTGCTGATATTCGGTGTGATCCGACCTACGGTGAAGAGCATTGCTCGCCGTGGCCAGGAAGAATCGACCAACATTCTGGATGAGCTGGAAGATGCCGAGGCCGGGCTCGACGACGAACGTGTCACCTTGGCCGGTGTTGATGAATTCTTACTGCCAGGCGCATCAGAGAGCTTTGAGCGCCAGCTGGATGCACTGAAAGGCCTGATTGCTGAAGATCCAGCGCGAGTGGCACAGACAGTGATTAAATGGGTGAACGATAGCGATGGCTGATGAACAAGCAGACAATGGCTTAGCGTCGCTCAACAAAGTTGAGCGCGCCGCGATCTTATTGATGACCCTCGGTGAGCAAGACGCTGCTGAGATTCTGCGTCATATGGGACCTAAAGAAGTGCAGCGCGTCGGTACGGCGATGGCCGAGCTGGCCAGTGTCAATCAAACCCAGGTTGAAGCAGTGGTTGCTCAGTTTCTTGAAGAAGTGGGCGGCCAGACCGGCATGGGGCTGGGCTCGGATCAGTACATTCGTAACATGCTGACGCAAGCACTCGGCAACGACAAAGCCGGTGCGCTGATTGATCGTATCTTATTAGGTGGCAATACCACCGGCCTGGATTCACTGAAATGGATGGAAGCCCGGCAAGTCGCCGACTTGATCCGCCACGAACACCCGCAAATCCAAGCCATCGTGGTGTCCTACCTAGACTCTGACCAGTCGGCAGAAATTCTCTCTAACTTTGATGAAAAAGTGCGCTTGGACATCGTTATGCGGGTGGCTGCCCTTGAGGCCGTGCAGCCGGCGGCGCTGCAAGAGCTAAACGACATTCTTGAGCGTCAATTCTCTGGCAAAGCCGGGGCGCAAACCACCTCAATGGGCGGTGTCAAAGTGGCTGCCAGCATTGTTAACTACGTTGACAGCACTATGGCGAATGAACTGCTTGAGCAAATTAAAGAGATTGACGATGACCTTGGCACACAGATTCAGGATTTGATGTTCGTCTTCGACAATCTGGTGGATGTGGATGACCGTGGTATTCAGAGCCTGCTGCGCGAAGTGTCCACCGACTTGCTGGTGGTGGCGCTGAAAGGGGCCGACCCGCAAGTGCAGGAAAAAATCTTCAAGAACATGTCCAAACGCGCGGCAGAATTGCTGCGTGACGACCTGGATGCCAAAGGGCCGGTTAAAGTCAGCGAAGTGGAAACGGCGCAAAAAGAAATTCTCACCATTGCCCGACGATTGGCCGATGCTGGCGAAATTGTCCTTGGCGGTGGTGGTGAAGCTATGTTGTAAGGTGCCTGCGTATGTCCGATGTGAAGAAGTTCGGTCACCCCATTGCCGCAGAAGACGCCGAGTCCGTACGCCCTTGGCGCTTGCCATTCTGGACCGAGCCACCTGAGTGGCAAGCGGAAAAAGAACAACAGGAAGCGCAAGCCGAAGACGTAGAAGAAGCGCTGTCGCTGCCCACGGCAGAAGAGTTGGAAAGCATTCGCCGTGAGGCCTACAACGCCGGTCTCGAGCAAGGCCTGGTGGAAGGACGTCAGCAGGGCCACCAACAAGGGTTTGAACAGGGTCGCCAGCAAGGCCATGAACAAGGTTTTGCCAAAGGCGAACAAGAAGGCAGAAGCGCTGGCTTTACCTCAGGTGAGGCTCAGGGGCTGGAAGCCGGGCAAGCCACCATTGATAAGCGTGTGCGCGAGCTGGAGCAGGTCATTTCTCAGCTTAAAGCAGAGCTGCTGCAACGCGACCGTCAGTTGCCCGAAGTGCTTGCCGCTATTGTGCAGCACACTTGCCAGCAAGTGGTCGCCGCCGAATTACACACCGGTGCGGAGAATATTGAGCAGTACGTGAATGCCGCGCTGCAACAACTCCCGCTGGGTAAAGACAGTATTACGGTGTTTATAAGCGCCACCGATGAAAAGCACCTACAGCAGCCACCCCAGGTGCGCGGGCGGTTACTGGAAGTGGTGGTGGACCCAGCGCTTGGTCCGGGCGAATGTCGAGTGGAAACAGAGCAAAGTCTGGTGACTTACCAGCTCAGTGAGCATCTAGAGCAGCAATTACAGCAGTTAAAGCCCCTACTGCTCGAGGCCGTCGCTGGCTTTCCTTCAGAAGACGAGTTGCTACCTGAGCTGGATTTGAGCGAATCCGAACCCCAGCCTCTAGACGCCTCCGATGGCACACTCGATGATGCTGTCGAGCCAGAGCCAGAGCCAGAGCCAGAGCCAGAGCCAGAGCCAGAGCCAGAGCCAGAGCCAGAGCCAGAGCCAGAGCCAGAGCCAGAGCCAGAGCCAGAGCCAGAGCCAGAGCCAGAGCCAGAGCCAGAGCCAGAGCCAGAGCCAGATCAAGACAACGAGTCCGATCATGCGCCTCAGTGAGCGCTGGCAAGCGCTGTCGCTGCCGACCTCAAATTATCAACCTGCGATTGCCGGGCAGTTAATTCGCATGGTCGGCCTGACGCTGGAGGCGGTGGGCATTAATGTCAAAGTCGGCGATCGCTGTTTGGTTGAGCGTCATCAGGATGACACCATCGAAGCCGAAGTGGTTGGCTTTGACCAGCAACGTATTTTCTTAATGCCCATTGAGCAGATCGATGGCATTCGCCCGGGCGCTCGGGTTTGGCCGCTGCAAGGGTCGGCGCATGTGCCGGTCGGCGATGGGTTATTAGGACGGGTGCTGGATGGCACTGGTCGGCCCCTAGACGAAAAAGGCGAGCTGCGTCAGATCAGCGATGGCAGCTTGCATGGCCGAGCTATCAATCCGCTGCATCGTGCACCGATACGAGAACCCCTGGATGTCGGCATCCGCGCCATCAATGCCATGTTGACGGTCGGCCGCGGCCAACGTATCGGTCTGTTTGCCGGCAGTGGTGTGGGCAAAAGTGTGCTACTCGGCATGATGACGCGCTTTACCACTGCGGACGTGATTGTTGTCGGCCTTATCGGTGAACGTGGCCGCGAGGTGAAGGAATTTATTGATGAAATCCTTGGTGCAGAGGGGCTACAACGTTCAGTGGTGGTGGCGTCGCCAGCCGATGATTCACCGCTGATGCGCTTAAGAGCAGCGATGTATTGCACTGCAGTGGCGGAGTTCTTCCGTGACCAGGGGCGGAACGTATTACTGCTGATGGACTCGCTTACGCGTTACGCCCAAGCGCAGCGTGAGATCGCCCTAGCAGTAGGCGAGCCTCCAGCCACCAAAGGCTACCCACCTTCGGTGTTCAACAAGCTGCCAAAGCTGGTGGAGCGCACTGGCAATGGACCGCAAGGTGGCGGCTCTATCACCGCGTTTTATACCGTGCTAAGCGAAGGTGACGATATGCAGGACCCGATCGCCGACGCCAGTCGTGCCATTTTGGATGGTCACATTGTGTTGTCGCGACGCTTGGCCGAAGAAGGGCACTACCCAGCCATCGATGTTGAAGCTTCGGTCAGTCGTGTGATGCCGAGCATTGTGCATGGCGATTGGTTGCAACGTGCGCAGCTGGTGAAGCAGCTGCTGTCGCACTATCGGCAAAACCAAGACTTGGTAAATGTTGGGGCGTATCAACCGGGCAGTGATCAATTGCTCGATGTGGCGATGGAGCGCATGCCCACCATTAAAGCGATGCTGCGCCAGCGTTTGGATGAGGGCTCTACACTGCAAGACAGCGAACAACAGCTGACCGCTGTGATCAGTGGAGGCTAGTGTGGCGCGCCATCCTCGAGCTATACGCCTGCAGACGGTGGTGAAGTTGGCCGAACGCGATGAGCGCCAGGCACTGGCGAACCTGGGTCAAGCGCAGCAAAAGCTGCAAGCCGAGCAGGAGCAAAAACAGCAACTCAGCGACTACGCCAATGATTACCAGCAACAGCTGAGTGGTGGTCATGGCGGACAACTCAGTGCCGCACAGCTGCACACCACCGTGGGGTTCCTGCGACAAATCGAGCAGGCATTGAAGCAACAGCAAGAGCAAATTGTGCTGTTGCAAAAGCAGGTTGAGCATGAGCGCGGCATCTGGCAACAATGCCAAGCTAAGCTAAAAGCATTACATCATTTGCTGGACAAACTCGATCAGGAATACGACGAACAGCAACAACGTCTGGAGCAGCACCAGGCGGATGAATGGTCGAATCGTGCTGCCTTTGATCGCCTGAAAAGTCGCTGAAAGCTGCGCTCAGACAGTTCTCTATTGGGCTCATCGCTCGCCGTTAATTCATCCATTCTGACAGCACAATCCACAGCTTTTGCCGTAAGTCTGGCTTTTTCATTTTCCCTCCTGCAAACAGAAAAAATGCGTCTAGTCTGGTAATTGAGTCCAGCAACGGAAGCATGCACGATGCCACACACATTGAGCTGCGGTGCGCGCCTTAGCATTGACCAAGCAGAACATCTTCACTCGCAGTTTCAGGCGGCTTTGTCCTCGCCTGAGCCCTTATTGATCGATGCAGGTGACGTTCAGTACGCCGACAGTGCTGGGCTACAGTTGCTGCTGGCGTTAAAGCAGAGTCTAGCGGGCAGTGGCCAGAGCTTCAGTTGGGGCAACGTCAGCGACGTTGTGTACGAATGTGCTGATCTGTTGGGGTTAACAGCCCAATTGAGTTTATCCGATATCATTAAGGAGTAAATCATGCCCAGTATTTTGGCGGTCGATGATTCGGCATCCATGCGCCAGATGGTGATTTTTACTTTACGAGGCGCGGGTTATGACGTCACCGAAGCAAGTGATGGCAAAGAAGCCTTGGAGTGTGCGCAAAAACAGAAATATGACTTGGTCTTGTCTGACGTGAATATGCCCAACATGAATGGCATTGAATTGGTTAAAGCGCTGCGGGAACTGGCCGATTATAAGTTTGTACCTGTGTTAATGCTCACCACCGAATCTACTGGTGATATGAAAATGCAGGGCAAGCAAGCAGGGGCAACCGGTTGGATTGTGAAGCCGTTTAATCCGGACCAACTGCTGAGTACTATTCGTAGGGTTCTGGGATAAACCATTATGAGTGTTGACCTGTCGCAGTTTCACCAAGTCTTTTTCGAGGAAAGTTTCGAAGGTCTTGAGGTGATGGAAAGTCAATTACTCGGTTTGCAGTCGGGCATTACCGACATGGAAGCTGTGAATACCATCTTCCGCGCTGCGCATTCGATCAAAGGCGGTGCAGGTACCTTTGGTTTTTCAGACGTTGCCCACTTCACACACTCCGTTGAAACGTTGTTAGATGAAATTCGAGCGGGGAAAAGGCCGGTTACTGAAGAATACGTTGATTTGTTTTTGCAATCCGTGGATGTCTTGCGTGAGCTTCTGCAGGCACTTAACAATCAGGAGTCACCGTCATTAGATAGAGCCAAAGAACTGCAAGGTCAGCTGCAGCGTATTTTAGAAAATAACACTGACTGTGGCACTGATATTAATTCTGACGAAGAGGCTGGGCCAGAGAATACGGACGATGATCACGGCTGGTTGATTGATTTTAAACCGCATGAGGACATGCTGCGTAGCGGCAATGAGCCGTTTCGTATGATGCGTGAGATCTGCCTGCTGGCAGGGAAAGACAATGTACAGATTCTCGCACAGTTGGGCGGGCTACCAGACATAACTTCCTTAGACCCTGAAGTGTGCTACATACATTGGCGTATACAGGTCGCGACTGCAGTCGCAAAAGACGCACTATTGGAAGTATTTGAATGGGTGGAAGACGAGTGTGATCTTGAAATTACACCATTAGTAAAAGAAAACACCGATTGTGTCCCGTCAGCTGTTTCGCTGCCAGAAACTCCCCCGAGCGAGCAGTCTGTAGCGCAAGAAAAGCCGCCAGTTGCACCGACAGAAGTGGCAAGTTCGAAAGATGGTAGCGCTCGTTCTCGGCGCAGCGGTGACACTTCGATTCGTGTGTCCATCGATAAAGTCGACAGTCTTATCAATATGGTGGGTGAGCTAGTCATCACTCAGTCCATGTTGAGTCAGCTAGGTCAAGACTTCGACATGAGTCATCTGGTGCGGTTACAGCAGGGCTTAATGCAGCTGGAGCAAAATACCCGCGAGCTGCAAGAGAGTGTGATGAAAATCCGCATGTTGCCAATCAGCTTTGCATTCAGTCGATTCCCAAGATTGGTGCGAGATTTAGGTGGCCAGCTCGGTAAAAAAGTACAGCTCCTTATGAGTGGAGAAGAGACTGAGCTGGATAAGACAGTAATGGAAAAAATTGGCGATCCATTGGTTCATTTGGTAAGAAATTCCTTGGATCACGGGCTGGAGCTACCGCAAGATCGTATAGCGAATGGAAAAAAAGATGTCGGCACTATCATGCTGAATGCTTACCACCAAGGTGGCAATATTGTTATTGAAATTCAAGATGATGGTGCTGGGCTAAATGAAGAACGTATTCTGAATAAAGCCATCGATCGTGGGTTGGTTCCGGAGCAGAACAATTTATCGTCTGAAGAAATTCATCAGTTGATTTTCTTACCTGGTTTTTCTACTGCCGACACCGTGAGTGACATTTCTGGTCGTGGCGTTGGTATGGATGTGGTGAGGCGGAACATTCAGGAACTCAATGGCAATATTGAAGTTTCCTCGGTTGCTGGCAAGGGCTCGACATTTACCATTCGCTTGCCACTCACACTGGCGATCTTGGATGGTCAGCTCGTTCGAGTGGGAGATGAAAAGTACGTCATACCACTGGTGTCGATAGTTGAGTCTATTCAGCTTCAGGCAAAAGATACTAGCCATATTGCAGGTAGTCAGCCTGTGATGCCATTGCGAGATGAATACATACCGATTGTATGTCTAAGTAAAGTATTCGGTTTGCGTGCACAAGCGGACTTAACTGACGCTATGTTGGTGGTCGTAGATGGTGATAGTGGCAAAGTGGGCTTAGTAGTAGATGAACTTCTGGGGCAGCAACAAGTTGTCATAAAAAGTCTCGAGCAAAATTACGAGCGTGTTATGGGTATATCCGGTGCCACTATTTTAGGGGATGGCACCGTTGCGCTCATCATTGATGTCACCGGCTTGCATAAGCGCAGCGAAAAGGCAGCATGATATGAATGTAAATGATATGGAAGAGCCTGAAGGAAATGAGCAGCAGTATCTAACATTTATTATGGCGAATGAGGAATATGGTGTTGATATTCTTGCTGTGCAAGAGATTCGTGGTTGGGAACCAACGACTTCCATACCCAATGCACCAGACTACATCGGTGGTGTAATAAATCTTCGTGGGACCATTGTTCCTATTATGGATCTACGAATGCGTTTTGGACTGCCGATAGTGGAGTATAGCCCTGTAACTGTTGTGGTTATACTGAAGGTTATCGCTGACAATAATGAGAAAATTATGGGAATAGTCGTTGATGCGGTGTCCGACGTATATTCGATTAGACAATCAGATGTTCGACAGCCCCCTGATATGAATCAAGATGAGAATACTGGCTTCCTTAGGGGGTTAGTCAGCGTAAAAGAAAAAATGGTAATTTTATTGGATGTTGCAACACTAATTACCAGTCATCAAGATTTAGAATTACCCGTCATGGCCGATAGCATTAGCGAAACAGAGTGAGTCTGCATAGCAGGCAAAAGGATATGGTATGAGTTTCTTCGATCAGTTATTTGGTGGTGCAGCTCAGCGAGCAACCACTCTCCGATACCAGGCACTTGAAAACACCCAAGCTATTATCGAGCTAAGTCTCGATGGTACTTTGGTGGAAGCGAACTCTAACTTCTTGGCTTTGCTTGGCGCGTCTGCCGCGGATGTGGTCAATCGGTCGCTTAGTAGTCTTCTGGCTACGGACGATTCAGTCCAAGGTGCTCAGGCGGACTTGTTGCTGAAACTTGGTCGAGGTGAAAATCTAGAAGTACGGCAAGTATTTTCCGGTCGCAATAGGCCGAATAGATATTTAAATATGAGTTATAGCTCAATTAAAGATAGTGCTGGGAAACCCTATCGAGTGCTTGGGTTAGCTCATGATGTGACTGAGGCATATGTTGAAGAGCAGGAGCAGAAAAAGAACTCTGATATTGTCAGGGCCTTAGATGTTTGTCAGGCCAATGTGATGTTGGCCGATATGGATATGAAAGTCCTTTATATGAACGGTTGCCTGAAACAGGCCCTGAAACATCACGAAAGTAATATTCGGCAAGAAATTAGTAGTTTTTCTGTCGATCAGCTCATTGGTCAGTCCGTAGATGTTTTTCATCAGCAGCCAGAAAAGCAGAGGCGCATGATTTCTGAGCTGAAGGAGCCATACCACACAAGAATAAATGTCGGTGGGGCGACCTTTTCGTTAATAGCTACACCTTGGCTGAATGTGGCTGGGGACCGAGTAGGGACCATAGTTGAGTGGCAGGACTTAACAGATACCTTAGCGAGAGAGGCGACTGAGAAAGCCATGGCAGATGCCAACGCTAGAGTGAAACAGGCTCTCGATGTGGTAAACACCAATGCTATGATCGCAGATAATGACTTTAATATCGTTTACATGAACGAGTCCATTGTTGAAATGATGGAAAATGCGGAAGATGATCTGAGACGAGAAATTCCGGCATTTGAGGCCAAGAAGTTGATGGGGTCAAATATCGATGTGTTCCATAAAAATCCGAGTCATCAACGTTCTATGGTGGCGTCTCTTAAAGATACATATAAGACAGAAATTGTTGTAGGTGGCAGAACTTTCTCTTTGATTGCTAATCCAATATTTAATTCTGATTCGGAAAGAATTGGGACCATTGTTGAGTGGCAAGATCTAACATTGGAAGTTGCTCGTGTCGCGCGTGAGAAGAAAGAAGCTGACAGTAACTCGCGGGTAAAACAAGCACTGGATGTTGTTTCAACGAATACAATGATTGCGGATAATGAACTTGACATTGTCTACATGAATGAATCCATTGTAGACATGATGAAAAATGCTGAAAGTGACCTGAGAAAAGACTTGCCAGGTTTTCAGGTCAGCCAGTTAATGGGAAGCAATATCGATGTTTTCCATAAGCGACCAGAACATCAGCGTCAAATGCTGGCCGCTCTCAAAGACACCTATCGGACAGAGATTGTCGTTGGTGGTCGCACCTTTTCTCTCATCGCTAACCCTATATTCAATGATAAGTCTGACAGGATAGGTACTATTGTAGAATGGAAGGATCGTACCGATGAGGTAGCAACTGAACGCGAAATTGATTTGATTGTTGATGCAGCAACGGCTGGAGACCTTTCCCAGAGAGTCGAGTTGCATGGAAAAGATGGCTTTTTCCTTAACTTAGCTGAGGGTTTAAACCGCTTACTGACTATTGCTGACAGTGTTGTGAGCGATACGATTAGAATTTTTGATGGTCTTGCCCAAGGAAAATTAGATCGCCGGATAAATGCCGATTACACCGGCTCGTTCGATAAACTCAAACAAGATGCCAACGCTACAGTTGATCGACTGACAGATATTATTACACGTATTCGAGAAGCAGCCGGTACTGTGGCGACTGGTGCCAGCGAGATAGCTCAAGGCAATGCAGATTTGAGTCGTCGTACTGAGTCACAAGCTTCGTCTTTGGAAGAGACGGCTTCCTCGATGGAAGAAATGACCAGTGCTGTCAAACAAACCAGCGACAATTCGGTGCATGCCAATGAACTTGCCAGTTCGGCGCGCAAAAAAGCGGAAAATGGCGGTGATGTTGTATCGAAAGCGGTAGTCGCCATGCAGGAGATTAATCAGTCGAGTAAACAAATCTCAGACATTATTGGTGTGATTGATGAAATAGCGTTCCAAACTAACTTGTTGGCATTGAACGCAGCGGTTGAGGCCGCTCGAGCGGGAGAGCAGGGGCGAGGGTTCGCTGTCGTTGCCGGAGAGGTGCGTAATCTAGCACAGCGCTCTGCTAGCGCTGCTAAGGAAATCAAAGAGCTGATTCGTGACAGCGTCGATAAGGTCGAAGCCGGTACATCACTGGTCAACCACAGCGGCAATACCCTCAATGAAATCATTGCTGCAGTTGAAAACGTATCATCCATGATTCAGGAGATCAGCACTGCCGCCAGAGAGCAGTCTGCGGGTATCGATCAAGTGAACAGCGCTGTGGCACAAATGGATGAAATGACGCAGCAAAATGCAGCCTTGGTTGAAGAGGCGTCGGCTGCAGGAGAGGCGATGGCTGAGCAGGCTCAGTCAATGATGAAAATGATGGAATTTTTTGATATTGAACTGGCTTCTAATCCGACGCATGGAAACGTTACCCATTTGCCTACATCTACATCTACATCTACATCTAATCCGTCTTCGCAGGGACCTTCCAGTAACTTCTCTGTTAGCGATGATGATGAATGGGCAGAGTTTTGATTTGGTATGAATGGAGATGAGCGAGAGTTTTTGATGACAGATGCTGACTTCTCTGAAGTAGCATCTCTCGCTTATCAACATACTGGCATTGTATTGGCGGAACATAAGAAAGATATGGTATACGGGCGCATAGCTCGGCGCATTCGTCACCACAAGCTTTCTAGTTTTCGTCAGTATCTGGATTTCTTTAAGTCCAACACGGAAAGTGAGCTGAGTGACTTTATCAATGCCCTAACTACCAACTTGACCTCTTTCTTTCGAGAACCGCATCACTTCAACTTTTTGCAACAGCATTGGTTACCCAAGCAGAAGTCTATTTCCTCTAGTAAGCGTCGGCTACGGATATGGTCGGCTGGGTGCTCAATTGGGCAGGAAGTATACTCTATAGCGATGTCGCTTAGGGCTGCAGGATTGCCTTCTGGTTGGGATTGCAAGCTGCTGGCGACTGATTTGGATTCTAACGTATTAGATACCGGGCGAAGGGGTATATACCCAGATAGCGCTGTGGCTGGTTTGCCTTCTGACATACTTTCTCGTTTCTTCGACCGCAAGACAAACTCTACAGTCCAAGTAAAGCCTGCACTACAGGAGATGGTGTTTTTTAAGCGTCTTAATCTACTCGAGCCTTGGCCCATGTCTGGGCCATTTGATGTCATCTTTTGCCGCAATGTAGTGATTTATTTTGATAAGCAAACACAGCGGAACTTATTTGATCGGTATGCTGATATTCTATCGACAGATGGACACCTCTTTATAGGTCATTCGGAGAACCTGCATGGCATTACTCAGCGTTTTGAATCTTTGGGGCAGACAATCTATCGGAAGATACGCTAGTGCATGCTCAATCCCCCGATGATAGGCCGAAACAGCCTCCGGCAGCTGCCGGCTTTGAACATGTCAATCGATACTGGGATGCGACTATGAGGGTTTGGGCAGCAAAGATATTGCCCGGAGAATTTTACGTATCTACCAATGGTGAAATGATCGTTACCCTATTAGGCTCATGTATATCGGCCTGTGTGCGTGACGTTAAGCGAGGGATTGGTGGAATGAATCATTTTATGTTGCCACAACAAAGCCAGCATTCGAGCCCGCAGTGGGGGGGCGACCCGTTGACAAATGCATCTCGCTACGGAAATTGGGCGATGGAATATCTAATTAATGGAATACTGAAACGCGGGGGAAACCGACCTGATCTCGAAGTGAAGCTATTTGGAGGCGGGCAGATGATAGCATCTATGACGGATGTTGGTCAGCGTAATATTTTGTTCGCCTATCAGTACATCGCGGAAGAGGGATTAAAAGTCGCCGCAGCGGACGTCGGCAATAACGTCGCTAGAAAGGTGCTGTATTTTCCGGATACCGGTGCCGTAAAAGTTCGCCGTATCAAACAGTTGAAAAATGACGTGCTTCTGCAACGTGAACAGGAATACCAACGTTCTGTAAATACTGACAAAGCTGCAAGCGGCAGCGTGGACTTGTTCTAATGGCCAAACCAATTCGCGTGTTGGTGGTAGATGACTCACCGCTAATCCGGCAGCTGCTCACCAGCATGTTATCAGAGGAAAACACAGGGATTGAGGTTGTCGGCACCGCGGCGGACCCTTTCATTGCTCGTGACAAAATCAAACAACTACGCCCAGATGTCATCACGTTGGACGTAGAAATGCCACGCATGACTGGGTTGCAGTTTCTGAAGAATCTCATGCGTTTGTATCCAATGCCAGTGGTGATGGTGTCTTCATTGACAGAGCAAGGTGCTCCAGAAACCTTGGATGCATTAGAGCTGGGAGCCGTCGACTACATCGCTAAACCGCAGATCAAAAATGAAGCGGCTTTCAAGCGCTTTGCGAAACACTTGGTGGAAAAAATCACCATTGCTTCTACTGCTAAAGTACGGATTCTGGAGACTGAAAAAGTTCAACAGCGGCGCTCTCAAGTTGAAACAGTACAAAGCTATCATCGTTGGATAGCCATCGGGGCGTCTACCGGTGGAACCGAAGCCATCAAAGAAGTCCTAATGACGGTGCCCAAACACTGCCCTCCCATTGTTATTACTCAGCATATTCCAGCGGTATTTAGCCGCTCATTTGCCATGCGGTTGAACCATTCTTTAGAGCTTGAGGTCTGTGAAGCTGAGAATGGTTTGGAAGTGCTGCCAGGCAGAGTGATTATCGCCGAAGGTGACCACCATCTGGAATTCATCAAGCAGCAGGGCAAGACGGTGTGTCAATTGTCGGCCAGTGAGCCGGTCAATCGTCACCGTCCTTCCGTAGGCGTTATGTTTGATAGTCTGCGTACTGTTATTACGCCATCTAAGCTGGTGGTGGTGTTATTAACCGGCATGGGCAATGATGGGGCGTCGGCTCTGGCAAGATTAAAGCAGGAAGGCGCGAGCACCCTGGTGCAAGATGAGGCGTCCAGCGTGGTCTGGGGAATGCCAGGCGCTGCGGTGGCACAAGGGGCAGTGGATGAAGTCGTGCCATTGTCTGAGGTGGCGCGCAGAATGTTATCGCTAGCGGCAGTTAAACAGTGACAAACCTGCCGCTTGTGCTAAACCTGTTGTATTACACCCGATTGGAGGATGGATGAATGACGGTACAGGCTTCTCTCTCAGGGAACGGTCAGGAGCTCACCATTAAGGTGGATGGGCGCTTTGATTTCAGTGCACACCAGGAGTTTCGCGATGCCTATGAGAGCCTGGAGGCAGAACCGCAGAGTTTTGTCGTAGATTTAGGCGGCACCTCGTACTTGGACAGTTCCGCGTTGGGCATGTTGTTATTGTTGCGAGACCATGCCGGTGGCGATAGCGCTGATGTCCGTATCGTGAACTGCAATCAGGACGTGCGCAAAATTCTGACTATTTCTAATTTCGAACAATTGTTTGCCATCCAGTAGTCTTCCATGGTTAAAGAAGGCATCCGTATTCTGATTGCGGACGACAATAGCACCGACCGTATGCTATTGAGTCGCATTGTTCGCAACCAGGGGCATCAAGTCATTGAAGCGGAGAACGGCGCCGAGGCGGTTGAACTGTTTCAGCAGCAGCGGCCGGAGATGGTGCTGATGGACGTGATGATGCCGTTAATGAACGGCAAAGACGCGGCCAAGAAAATAAAAGCACTAGCTGGTGAAGAGCTGGTGCCGCTGATCTTTTTGACTTCGTTGACGGATGCGCAAAGTTTGGCAGATTGCCTAGAATCGGGCGGCGACGACTTTCTCAGCAAGCCTTACAATAACGTCATCATACAAGCCAAAATCAAATCCTTCTCGCGCATGCGTGACATGCAGCAAATACTGCAGCAGCAGCGCGACACCATCGCTACCAATAATGAACACCTTCTGCATGAGCAGCACGTCGCTAAAGCCGTGTTCGACAATGTGGCTCATGCTGGTTGTTTGTCTGCCCCCAATATCCGCTACATCGTTTCTCCTTTGTCGATATTTAATGGCGATGTTTTGCTGGCGGCGCGTAAACCCGGCGGCGGCATGCACGTTTTGCTGGGAGACTTTACCGGTCATGGCTTACCGGCGGCGATCGGTGCGATGCCGATGGCTGAAATCTTTTATGGTATGACCTCCAAGGGCTTTGCTCTGCGGGATGTGCTGCGCGAAATCAATCTTAAGTTAAAGGGAATTTTGCCGGTAGGCTTCTTCTGCTGTGCGGCGGTGGTCGATATGAATTTTGATCGCGGTCACGCAGCGATTTGGATGGGCGGTGTTCCCGATTGTGTCTTGCTCAGGGCTAATGGTGAACGCATTGAGCTCAAATCGTCGAATTTACCGCTCGGTGTGTTGAGCAATGAACAGTTCAATGACACCTTAGACGATTACGTCATGGAAGTGGGCGATCGTCTATTAATGTGGTCTGACGGTATTCTGGAAGCGCGCAATGCAGACGGCAAAATGTTTGGTGAGCCACGATTAAAGCAGGTGTTGGACGACAGTAGTAGCGTGGATCAAGTATTTGATGGCATTCACCGTGCGCTTGATCAGTTTATGGGCGGCAGTCAGCGCGACGATGACACCACCTTGATTGAATTACAGATGACAGACGAGCAAGCATTGGAAGCCTACTTGCCAGACCTGCGCTCAGGGCCCATTGCCGGGCCGGTGGATTGGCATATGACCTATCGTATGGAGTCGCATACGCTGCGCCACTTTAATCCGTTGCCACTGCTGATGCACATCATGATGGAAGTGCCTGGTTTGCGGGTCATGGGCGGGGAGCTGCATACGGTAATGGCCGAATTGTTCTCCAACGCCTTTGAACACGGTGTATTGGGGCTCGACTCGTCACTCAAATCGAGTCCACAAGGGTTTATGGAATACTACCGCCAACGAGAACAAAAACTGCAACAACTGATCGAAGGCTATGTCGAAGTGCGAATGCGCCACGACGGTGATGGGCATGGTGGCAAACTACTGATTGAGTTTGAAGACAGCGGTCCAGGCTTTGATTACAAGTCACTGCCCATCGCTGAAGAACGTACTGGCTCAGATGATACACAATATTGTGGGCGTGGAATCCCACTCCTGAGCAGCATCTGCGAACGTCTTACCTACAAAGGGCGTGGCAATCAGGTAGAAGCCGAAGTACATTGGCCTCAGGCCACCTCGCGGAGGGAATAACATGAGTCAACTGGCAGCACATTTTGACCAAGAAGCGCTGAGCATGCTGCAAGAAGTCATGGACGATGAGTTTCCCGAACTGGTCGACGTCTACCTACGCGACTCGGACCAGCGCTTACCGCTGCTCCATCAAGCCATTGCTGCCGAGAGTGCAGACGATATTCGTGAACTGGCCCATAGCTTTAAAGGCGCCAGCAGTAATGTCAGCGCGCATGTACTGGCAGAGTTGTGTTTTGGGCTTGAAAAAGCGGGTCGAGACAACGAATTGGCCAATGTGCAGGAGCAGTTGTCAGACATCGAACGTGAGTACCACCAAGTCAAATCCCTGCTGCAAGGCATGATTAACGGATAGATGTAATCTTGGCCCAGTTGTTGCTGATTTCGTGTCATAGAACGGTTATAGGTTCAGGAGGCACGAAATGATGCAGTCAGGCGGTTCGGGACTGAATGGTTTGTTGATGTCACTGGGAGCGACGCTGCCATCGCAAGCTGACGGCTCTTTGTTAGAGGCAATGCCGGTAACGGACACTGAGTTTTCGCGCTTATTCGAGCAGTTGAGAGCGGGATCTGATGCCCTACCACTGTCGATGCAGCAAGCCGGTTTGGACAGCGAAGCGGTTATTGAATGGACGGATCAGGACTGGCTGCAACTCGAGCACGCACTAACAGCGGCAATGCAGGAAGGCGATTCTATGCCGCAGCTGCCACCAGGCTTGCCGTTAACTACCAAAGATCTACTCCAGCAAGTGCGTTTTGGTGAAGGCTGGGCCACTCAAGGTGATGCCGATGCGGCTGACTCTGAGTCCGCTGCCGGTCTATTGCCAACCACAACTGCACAAAACGATCTCAGAGCAGCGTTTGATGGCCTTTCCAAGGCTGTCTCTAATTTGCAGCCTGGAGAGGGTGATGCTGCTAACAAATCAGCCAATGATCTAAGTACCACGATCCTGTCGGATAGCGCCGACGCTGCGAACGCTGATGTAGATGATCTGGGGTTGGCTGCTCTGACGAAAGTCCAACACAGCGAAGCGTTGCCCGCCAATCAGAACCTTGAAAGTGATGCCGACCAAGCGGTGCAAAACTCTGCCGTGCCAGCGGCTGCAAACGGGCTCGCGGCAAGCGCTCTTACTCGGCGTGATTTATCGGTTGATAAACGTGCTACAACGCCTGGGCAAAACAACCCCGCATCAAGCGATGCTGCTATGCCTGACTTGAGCGAAGCATCAAGTTCGGAGCCCAAGCCGCACAGTACCATCAATGTCACTGACACGGTGCCAGAAGCCGATACGCCCAGCATTGAACGACCCATAGCGCAAAACACAGCCGCCCCGGAATTGAAGTCACCGCAGCAAACCATGACGCAGCCGACTGCAATAGCAGCTGTTCCTAGTGATACTGTAAACAGCAACGAGCTGGTCGATCCATTGACTGAAGAAGCGTTTGAGCTGCAAGAAAAACGGGAGCTTCAGCAAGTGCGTGGTGAAGAACGATTACGTGATAAGTTAGAGCTCGGTCCGGACCGTCAAACATGGGGCGCTGCGCTGGGTGGGCGCATCATGACCATGGTGCAGGACGATATTCAGCAAGCTCGTATTCACTTAGATCCCCCGGAGCTGGGCAGTCTGGAAATCCGCCTGCAGGTGCAGCAAGATCAAACCAATATCCAGGTTCAAGTGCAAAACCCTCAAGTGCGAGATGCATTGGAAGCTAATGCGCATCGCCTACGCGAGGCGTTGGCAGAGAATGGCTTGTCTTTGGCTGGCTTTGATGTCAGCGAGCAAGGTAGCCAACAACAGCAGGGTTTTGCTCAATCATCAGCGGAGTATTCCTCCAGCAATGACGAAATGGCCAGTGATGACGACCTTCATGATGCCCCCAGCATCGCGACGTCGTCTACCAACAGCCAATCTTTGTTAGATACCTTCGCTTAATTAAACACGCCAGAGCCCATTAAGGTGTGCTCTGGCTTTTATTTACTGAAGCCGCTCGGCCATTTTTGCTGGCGGCGGTACACACTTCTCTTTCTCCTGATTACAGCCGCTCAGTGCGGAAACGACTAAACTCCTGATGCAGTGTCGTATTGTTGACACTTTTGCATGGCACGCCGATTGCTAATGACCATACATGACAGGAGAGACAAATTATGGCAGCTGAGCAAGACCTAAAGCTCGACGACGAGCCCAGCAACGCTGAAGGCGGCAAAGGCGGAAAAAAGAAGCTCATATTGATCATTCTGATTGGCCTCATTGTGGTGGGTGCTGCAGTCGGTGCAACGTTGTTTTTCTTGATGGGCAGCGACGATGACGCCGCCGATGCAGACACAGGAGAAGTGGCGGAAGAGGTGGTGGAAGAGCCCAAGGGCCCAGCTCAGTATGTGATTTTAAAACCCGAGTTTGTCATCAGCTTTCAAGTCGGTCCACGGCAACGGTATTTGCAGTTAAGTCTGCAAGTGATGACGCGCGAGCAAGTGGTGGTGGACACCCTGGCACTGCACGAGCCGATGATACGCAATGACATCATTCGGATTATCAGTGAACAAGAATTTGACACACTACGGACGGCGGAAGGTCGACGTTCCCTGCAACTGGCGCTGACTGAGCATTTGGATATGCTGATGGAGCGCGAAGGTGGCGTCGGTGGTGTAGAAGCGGTGCTATTTACTAACTATGTGATGCAGTAGGAAAGCCCTGTGCAAGATTTACTGTCACAAGATGAGATTGATGCGCTCTTACACGGGGTCGATGACGGTGATATCGAGCCCGAAGACGATATTGATGAAACCGGTGTCAAATCTTATGACCTGACCAGCAACGACCGCATTGTTCGCGGTCGTATGCCAACGCTGGAAATGATTAACGAGCGCTTTGCGCGTTACATGCGTATTAGCATGTTCAATTTCTTACGCCGCAGCGCGGATGTCGCCTCAGGCGGCGTGCAAATTATGAAGTTTGGTGAGTACGTACATACGCTGTACGTGCCGACCAGCTTGAATCTGGTAAAAATGCGGCCTTTACGCGGTACGGCACTGTTCATCATGGACGCCAAACTGGTGTTTAAATTGGTGGACAACTTTTTTGGCGGTGATGGTCGGCACGCCAAAATTGAAGGCCGTGAGTTCACACCAACCGAAGTGCGGGTCGTGCAGATCGTACTGAATCAGATTTTCAGTGACATGATTGAAGCCTGGGCCCCGGTGACTAAGCTCGAGTTTGAATACGTCGGCTCTGAAGTTAACCCGGCCATGGCGAACATTGTTAGCCCCAGTGAAGTGGTGGTGGTGAACACCTTTCATGTTGAGCTCGACGGCGGCGGTGGCGATTTTCACCTCACCATCCCGTACTCCATGATCGAGCCTATGCGGGAAGTGTTGGACGCCGGTGTGCAAAGTGACATTGACGATGTGGATGAGCGCTGGTTGCAGTCGTTGCGGGAAGATATTTTAGAAGCCAAGGTGCCCGTGCATGGCACTTTGGTGGAGCGCGAAATAACCTTGCGCGAGGTGGCGGACCTCAAAGCCGGTGATGTGATACCGATTGAAATGCCGGAATACTTTACCTTGCAAGCCAATGGTATCCCGTTGTTTTTAGGGAAGCTGGGTATTTCTGATGATAACTTGGCGGTAAAAGTGATTGAGCAAGTTCACCGTCAGCGGACTCGTAAGTAGGAGACAAACATGGCTGATGAAAATGATGTAACTCCAGATGAGCCCGTAAATCCCGATGAATTGGCGGATTCCGTCGCCAGTGGCATCGAAGAGGCCGGAGAAGATGAAGCCGCGCTGGCGGACGAATGGGCTGCTGCCATGGCCGAAAGCGGCGACGATGGCGACGGTGATGTCGAAGACGATTGGGCAGCCGCCATGCAAGAAGAGGCTGCCGCGTCAGAAGAGCCGCAAGATAATGTAGAGCCAGCTCCGCTGGATCCACTGCAGGACGACAGTCAGCCGAGTAAATTCAGCGAAGATGGTCCGGAACTGGACGTCATCTTGGATATCCCGGTGCGCATTTCGATGGAAGTCGGCAGCACCCAGATTCCGATTCGTAATTTGTTGCAACTGAACCAAGGGTCCGTCGTGGAGCTCGATCGCTTGGCAGGCGAGCCGCTGGACGTCATGGTCAATGGCACACTCATCGCACACGGTGAAGTGGTGATGGTGAATGACAAATTCGGTATACGTTTAACGGATGTGGTGAGTCAGAGTGAACGTATTCAACGTCTGCGCTAGCAGCTTACTGTTACTGGCACCCGTGGCCGTGGCGTCTGATGGTAGCCCTGCTGCGCCAGACCCTTGGGCCTCTGCTGGGCAAGTGGCAATGTTTCTGCTGCTTACCATCGGGCTGATATTTCTATTGGCTTGGCTGGCCACCAAAGCCAAAGCCATTCGGCCGATGGGTGGCAGCCAGGTCATTCGCCCCGTGGCTACTTTGGCGTTAGGGGTTAAAGAGAAAGTGGCGTTGGTGCAGGTGGGTGAAAAGCAAATATTGCTGGGAATTACGGCGCAGCAAATTACGCCATTGGCGGAATTTGACGAGCCTATCATTGTCGCTGATGAAACCAGCCCAACCTTTGCTGAGGTTCTAAAAAAGGCCGTGCGCTCATGAGACGTTGGGGCGCACTGGTTGCGTTACTGTTGTGTTGGGTAGCCATGCCATCGTTGGCGGAGGAGGGAGATAAGGCATTTCTCGGCGTGCCGGCCATTGTGTATGAGACCACAGATACCGGCGGTCAATATTCAGTAACATTCCAGATTTTGGTCATTATGACTTTGCTGTCGGTGCTGCCAGCATTGCTCATAATGATGACATCCTTTACTCGAATTATCGTGGTACTGGCGATACTGCGTCAGGCAATTGGTTTGCAACAAACGCCATCGAATCAAATATTGCTGGGTCTCACCTTGTTTCTCACGCTGTTCATCATGATGCCCGTTTTTCGTGTGATCAACGCAGAGGCACTGCAGCCTTATTTGAATGAAGAAATTACCCCTGCGGAGGCGCTGCAGCGCGCCACAGTGCCAATGCATGAATTTATGCTGGCACAAACCCGTGAGAACGACTTGCAGCTGTTTATTCGCATCAGCGGTCGCGACGACATTGGCAGTGCGGAAGAAACACCGCTGCACATTCTGATCCCTGCCTTCGTCACCAGCGAGCTGAAAACGGCGTTTCAAATTGGTTTTTTGCTGTTTATTCCATTTCTGATTATTGATTTAGTCGTTGCCAGTATTTTGATGGCCATGGGTATGATGATGTTGTCCCCCATCATTATTTCGCTGCCGTTTAAGATCATGTTGTTTGTCTTGATCGACGGCTGGGCGCTGGTAATGGGAACGCTGGCCAACAGTTTTGGCACTATTTAACCGGCATAATCGGCTGCAAGCGATGACGAGGAGTGCATGAGCGATGAATCCAGTTGAAATCGGTGACATGTTCTCCCACGCGTTGTACCTGGTACTGATAATCGTGGTGGTGATGATTGTCCCCAGTCTGATTATTGGTTTGATGGTGAGTACTTTTCAGGCCGCAACACAAATTAATGAACAAACCTTGAGTTTTTTGCCGCGTTTGGTGGTGACGTTGCTGGCGATGATCGCCTTTGGCCCTTGGGCTGTCAGTGCGGTGTTGGACTTTACCCGCGATATTTATACCAACATTATTTTTATCATCGGCTAGCGCATGCTGGAACTGGAAGCCCTGGAGGTCGGGCATTGGGTCAGCCGCTATCTGTATCCTTTTGCCCGGATCAGTGGCCTGCTGATGGTGATGCCTCTGATCGGAACGCGCATGGTTCCGCAGCGCATTCGTATTTTTCTGGCCGTCACCGTGACCTTGGTGATGACGCCCCTGTTACCACCCATGCCGAAGGTAGACCCCATCTCTCTGGCGTCCATGTTGATCATCATGCAGCAATTACTTATCGGTATTGCCATGGGCTTTGTGATGGAACTGGTGACGCAAATCTACGTCATTGCCGGGCAACTGATCGCGATGCAAACCGGTTTGGGTATTGCTGTGACCGTTGACCCAGCCCAAGGGGCGTCGGTGGTGGTCATCAGCCAATGGTTTTTATTTTTGGTCAGTTTGGTGTTTCTGTCTCTGGATGGCCATTTGGTGATGTTGGAAATTTTGGCCGATAGCTTTCATACCCTGCCGGTAGGGTTCGACGGTTTGGACGCCGCCGACTTTGGCATGATCGTCGAATGGAGTGGTTGGATGTTTGCTGCCGCGGTGGTGATTGCATTGCCGGCATTGACGGCATTGCTGATCGTGAACCTGGCCTTTGGTGTGATGACTCGCGCGGCACCCCAGCTGAATATTTTTGCCTTGGGTTTTCCCGTGACCATGATCGTGGGTCTGTTCATCATGTGGCTGAACATAGGTGAAATGGCTCAGGGGTTCCATTTTTACATGGACGCTATGTTTGAGTTCCTGAAAAAGCTAACGCGAGGCTGACATGGCAGAAGAAGACAGCGGCCAAGAGAAAAGCGAAGAACCCACCGCCAGGCGCATTGAGAAAGCGCGCGAAGAAGGACAAGTGCCGCGCTCTAAGGAGCTGGCCACCACGGCGGTACTGGTGATTGGCGCCGCAGGCCTCATTGCCTTCGGTCCTTGGATGGCCGACTACATGAACGGCATTGCACGCTACGGCTTTGTTATCGAGCGCGAAGCCGTGTTCGATACCAGTGTTCTGGGGCGTCATCTGGGTGCCTCGTTAGAAGACGCTGTCTACGCTTTGGCGCCCTGGATGATATTGGTGCTGATCGCTGCTATCGCTGGACCATTGGGAATCGGCGGCTGGCTGTTTTCTACCAAAGCCATTACACCCAAGCTCGATCGCCTCGATCCGCTCAAAGGTCTGAAGCGCATGTTTTCGATGAACTCGTTGGTGGAGTTGGTGAAAGCCTGGGCCAAGGTGCTGGTGGTGGGCGCTGTCGCTTGGCTGGTGTTGGCGTTCTTTTTTGAAGAGTCGATGAATCTGCAGCGCAAAGCACTTGAACCCTCCATTAAGGGGTCGGTGGATATTATTCTGTGGAGTGTGCTGGCGCTGTGCTGTTCTACTTTGGTGATCGCCATTGCCGATGTGCCTTGGCAGATCTATAGCCACACGAAAAAGCTGCGCATGTCGATGCAGGAAATCAAGGACGAGTACAAGGAGACCGAAGGTAAGCCGGAAGTGAAAGCAAAAATTCGCCAGCTGCAACGTGAGGTAGCGCAGCGACGAATGATGGCGGACGTACCGGATGCTGATGTGGTGATCACCAACCCAACGCACTACGCCGTGGCATTGAAATATTCGGCCGACGCCATGACAGCTCCGCTATTGCTGGCCAAAGGCACCGACCAGGTGGCGCAAAAAATTCAGGAAATCGCTCGCGAGCATAACGTCCCCAGAATGCAGGCACCCCCACTGGCCAGGGCTCTTTACGCGCATGGCAAAGTGGGGGAAGAAATTCCAGAAGGTTTGTATGTGGCGGTGGCGCAGGTCTTGGCTTACGTCTACCAAATGGACATGTTTGCCAAAGGCCGTGGGCCGAAACCAGAACGCAAGCCCGATATGCCCATTCCCAGGGACCTGAAAATCAACCCCGATGGCTCCAAAGCCTGATCCTTTGCTCGATTGTGAAAAGTAGGAAAGGTTTTTGCAGTAAGGCGTTTTAAGTTAGTTTTTTGACGGTACGCCTTATGGCCGCAGCATCCGGAGTGTTTAGTCAGGTTAAATCGGCCTTTGGCGCGCTCAGCAATACCAGTTTGGCCATCCCGCTGATGCTGCTGGTGTTGCTGGGCATGATGACCTTGCCATTGCCGCCGTTTCTGCTGGACACCTTTTTCACCTTCAACATTGCCTTATCCGTGGTTGTATTGCTGGTCAGCGTCTATGCCCGCAGGCCGCTCGACTTCGCGATTTTCCCCACCATATTGCTGGTGGCAACGTTATTGCGCCTGGCATTGAACGTGGCCAGTACACGAGTTGTGCTGCTGAATGGCCATGAAGGTGGCGCTGCCGCCGGTAAAGTGATCGAGGCTTTTGGGGAAGTACTGATTGGCGGCAACTACGCCGTTGGTTTGGTGGTGTTTTTAATCTTGGTGATCATCAACTTTGTGGTGGTGACCAAGGGTGCGGGCCGGGTGTCTGAAGTAACAGCGCGTTTTACCTTGGATGCCATGCCCGGCAAACAAATGGCGATCGATGCCGATTTGAACGCTGGCTTGATCGACGCCGATGCAGCCAAAACCCGCCGTGCGGACATTGCCGCCGAAGCCGACTTTTACGGCGCGATGGACGGTGCCAGTAAGTTTGTAAAAGGCGATGCGGTCGCCGGTATTCTGATTTTGATCATCAACATCGTTGGTGGTTTTGCCATTGGCATGGGCCAACACGGGCTCACGCTCGGCGATGCGGTGGAGGCTTATACCCTGCTGGCCATCGGTGACGGTTTGGTGGCGCAGATTCCGTCACTGCTGCTGTCTACCGCCACCGCCATCATGGTGACACGTAACGGCAATGACGAAGACATGGGCCAGCAGGTGTTTGGTCAGATGTTCGCCTCATCCAGAGCATTAGGTGTGTCGGCTGGGTTGATGTTCTTGATGGGCATCGTCCCTGGCATGCCGCACACGGTATTTTTGTCGGCGGCGGCCGTGGCTGGCGCCGTTGCTTACTGGATTCATTGGCGCAAAGAAGGCGGCGGGCTGGGCGATAAGATCGCCCAGCGTTTGTCCGGTTCGAGTGCCCGCCCAGAAGCCGCAGCGGAGGGCAGCAGTGGCAAAGCGCTGGCGGCGCCGCAAGAGCAGGCGCAGGCAGCGTTGCAGCAAATGGAAGTCAAAGAGCTGGGCTGGGACGACGTTGAACCGGTGGATCGCGTCGGTTTGGAGGTTGGCTATCGACTGATTCCTTTGGTCGACAAAAATCAGGGCGGCCAGCTGCTGAGTCGTATCAAAGGGGTTCGTCGCAAGTTGTCGCAGGAATTGGGTTTTCTGATGCCGTCGGTGCACATCCGCGACAACTTGGATCTGCTGCCCAACCAATACCGCGTCACCTTGATGGGGGTGACATTGGCGGAAGCAGAGATTCACCCTGAACGCGAGTTGGCTATTAACCCTGGACAGGTGTTCGGCAAGATCGATGGCATTGCCACTCGTGATCCGGCCTTTGGCTTAGATGCCTTCTGGATTGACGCCAGCCAAAAGGACAAAGCTCAAACCCTGGGTTACACCGTGGTGGATGCCAGCACGGTGGTCGCCACACACATTAACCAAAAGCTGCAACGGCATGCCCATGAGCTACTGGGGCACGAGGATGTGCAGCAGCTGGTCGACATGCTGGCGAAGACCTCTCCTAAACTGGCCGAAGAGCTGGTGCCTAACACCGTGAGCATTAGCCAATTGCTGACGGTGCTGCAGAACCTACTGCGCGAACAAGTCCCGATTCGCGATTTACGCTCCATCGCCGAGTCTTTGGCGAATTTCCCTGGGCAGAGTCAAGATATCGCCGCTTTGACCTCCGTCGCGCGCTTAGCTCTGGCTCGGATGATAGTGCAGAACATCTTTGGCAATGAGGATGAGCTGCCGGTGATGACGCTGGATCCATCGCTGGAACAATTGTTGCTTAAGACAGTTCAACAAGGCAATCAACCGACGTCTCCGACGGGTTTGGTATTGGAGCCGAATATGGCAGACACATTGCAAAGATCACTGGCAGAAGCGGTACAGAATCAGGAAATGGCTGGACGTCCTGCAGTATTGCTGGTGACAACACAGCTGCGGGCTAGCATGGCGGCGTTCGTGCGTAACAGTCTAGAACAGCTGCATGTACTGTCTTATCAGGAAATACCGGACAACAAAAGCATCACCATTGTTGCCACCGTTGGCAGCCAGAATGGCTAACTGAGAAAGGCCGAAGCTCATGAAAGTAAAACGCATCACTGCAGTAAATATGCAACAGGCATTGCGGCAGGTTACTCAGGAACTGGGTAGCGATGCCGTTATTTTGTCGAGCAAAAAGGTCGATCATGGTTTTGAAGTGGTGGCGGCGACCGATTACCAGTCTGGTGATGCCGGTGCCCAGGCCGAGGTAGAGCGTCAATTGAATCTTCAGCGTGAGCTGGAGCAAACACGTCAGCAACTGCGGCCAAGCCCTGCGGCGGACGACAGTGCCCATCGTCAACGAGAGCAATCAGTGCGTGAGCAGTTCACGCAGCCTAAAGCCTTCGATGATGCTGAGTTAAAGCGCATGACTGGTGAGCTGAAGGAATTGAAAAACTGGTTGGTGAGTCATCAGGGCAGCCCTTGGGACAGTGACCGTCCGATGACTTGGCAACAATCACAATTGTGGCAACGGTGCCAGGATGTTGGCATAGAGCCGGCGTGGGCAGATCGCGTGGTCAGTCGTTTGCGGCCGCAAGACAGTGTCGATGACAGCTGGCGCGAAGCGTTGCAGCTGATGCAGCAGGATTTGCCCGTTCAGGGTTTGCCCTGGTTGGAGCGGGGTGGCCGATACGCCCTGCTGGGGCCAACCGGTGCTGGCAAAACCACCACCATTGGTAAAATGGCGGCGCAGTTTGTGATTCGCCACGGCGCTGAGTCGGTGGTGATGATTACGTTGGATAACTACCGCATTGCTGCGCATGATCAGCTGAAAACCTTTGCCAAAATTCTTGGCGTACGCTGTCTGCGAGCACCCCAGGATGGCAGCTTGCCGGAGCTGCTGAAGAAAGTGGCTAAGGCCAAGCTGGTGCTGATCGACAGCGCCGGACTGGCCAGTCAGGACACGCACTTTAAAGAACAATTGTCTATGCTAAAGGCATGTGGCAATACGGTGAAGAAGCTGCTGGTACTGCCTTTAACCAGTCAAGGGCGGTGCTTGCAGGAGAACTATGAGCACTTTAAATCGGCATCGTTGCATGGGTGCATCTTTACCAAATTGGATGAATGTTTTTGTCTTGGGCCGGCCATGAGTGTGGCTGCGCTGACAGGCCTGCCGCTGACGCTGGTTACCGATGGGCCGCACATTCCAGACGACGTTCATCTGCCGGATGCCGACAAGCTGGTGCGCTTGGCGGAGCAAATGGCTCGCATGGCTAGAACACGGTGGCAAGCGCCAGAAATGGCCATGGCTGCACGTTGAGTTGGCAAATACAGTGAATTTAGGAGCAATAGCTAACTATGGCTAAGCATCCCGTACAAGTAATCGCCGTGACCGGCGGCAAGGGTGGCGTTGGCAAAAGTAACGTGTCAGTGAATCTGTCCATTGCCCTGGCTGAAATCGGTCGCCGGGTGGTGTTGTTGGACGCTGATTTGGGTTTGGCAAATATCGATATCTTGCTCGGTGTCAATGCCAACCGCACTATCGAAGACGTGTTGCAAGGCGACTGCGACTTAGCTGATATCATGGTGCACGGTCCTGGTGGCATTCGCATTGTGCCTGCGTCGTCTGGTACACAGCGCTTGTCGCAATTGAATAGCATGGAACATGCGGGCTTGATTCAAGCATTCAGTGATATTGGTGATGATATTGACGTGTTGATAATCGACACTGCTGCTGGCATCTCTGACACCGTCATGAGCTTTGTTCGAGCGGCACAAGAAGTCATCGTGGTGGTGACCGATGAGCCGACGTCTATCACCGATGCCTATGCGCAGATTAAGCTGTTGAATCGCGACTACGGTGTGTTCCGTTTCCGTGTGGTTGCCAACATGGTGAGGTCCCCGCAGGAAGGCAATGTGTTATTTAATAAACTGACCAAGGTAACGGATCGCTTTTTGGATGTGGCCATGCAGTATGTTGGTGCAGTACCGCAGGACGATGCGGTACGCCGCGCGGTACAGCGGCAGAAAGCCGTGGTGGACGTTTACCCCCGTTCTAAAGCGGCGACGGCGTTTAGAGCCTTGGCGAAGAAAGTGGATGGATGGCCGCTGCCTTCTACTCCACGCGGCCACTTAGAATTTTTTGTTGATCGGCTGGTGCAAGAAGCAGGAGCCTGATCTGTGTCGGCGGGAAGTTGCCTGGTGTACTCAGACATTCAGAAAAATGACGCCGATCGTTTGGTGCGAGAGCACTCAGGGTTGGTGAAACGAATTGCTCATCATCTGCTCGGGCGTTTACCGGATAGCGTCCAGCTGGATGACCTATTACAAGCCGGTATGATTGGTTTGCTGGAAGCCGCGCGCAAGTACGACGGCACTAAAGGTGCCAGCTTTGAAACTTATGCAGGCATTCGAATTCGTGGCTCCATGCTAGACGAAATACGCCGCGGAGACTGGGCGCCGCGATCGGTTCATCGTAATTCCAGGCGCATAACCGAAGCCATTAAAGCAGTAGAAAGCGCTAAGGGCCGCGATGCAGACGATACTGAAGTAGCCGAGTACCTCGGCATTTCACAGCAAGAATACCACTCTATTTTGCAAGACAGCGCGGGCTGTCGTCTATTCAGTTACGAAGAAGTCACTGAAAATGGCGACACCGCCAATGTCGATGACCCTGCCACCAATGTGCTCGATGGCATTGAGCGCGAGCACTTTCAAAAACACCTAGCGCAAGCCATTCGCCAACTCCCAGAACGTGAGCAGTTGGTGCTGGCATTGTATTATGACGAGGAGCTGAACCTGAAAGAGATTGGCGCCGTGCTCGGCGTTAGTGAATCGCGGGTCAGCCAACTGCACAGCCAAGCCGCTCATCGCCTGCGCGGCCGCTTGGGTGACTGGCTGTCAGACTAACAGCAGTGCCTGTTAGCGCCTACGTTACAGTCATATGGATAAAGCGCTGACACGGTCTACAATAACCCTTAGGAACGACTTGGAATATGCAAAGTCGACTTAGTGGAGGTCGTTTTGGATAAAAATATGAAAATTCTCATTGTGGATGATTTTTCGACAATGAGACGCATCGTGAAGAATCTGCTGCGGGACTTGGGCTTTACCAATACCCAGGAAGCAGACGATGGTAATACTGCATTGCCGATGCTGCAGGCCGGAGATTTCGACTTCCTAGTAACCGATTGGAACATGCCGGGCATGACTGGCCTGGATCTGTTGAAGCACGTGCGCGCCGACGACAAGCTAAAACACTTGCCGGTGTTGATGGTGACGGCGGAAGCCAAACGCGATCAAATCGTTGCTGCAGCGCAGGCGGGTGTAAACGGTTACGTGGTGAAGCCGTTTACTGCGGCGGTGCTCAAGGAAAAAATCGATAAGATCTTTGAGCGAGTCGAAGGCTGACGGATATAGGCGGGCACATGGCCGACAATCAACCTGATAACGATAATACAGCGCTGCCCGCTGACGAGGCGGTGACGGCGGAAATTCGCAATCTTGCAGAGCAAATGATCACCGAAGTCGAAAGTGGTCGGCTCAGTGATGCGGTTTCGGTGATCAATAAATTAAATGAGATTCGTGATCGGACCCTGTACCAGGAAGTGGGCAAGCTGACTCGTGCGGTGCATGAATCCATCAAAAATCTCAACATCGATACCATTGGTGCGGGTTCAGAAATTGCGAATACGACCGATAAACTAACCTACGTGGTACAGATGACCGATAAGTCGGCCAATAAAACCATGGACTTGGTGGATGCCAGCTTGCCCAAGATTGCCGACATTCACCAACAAGCCGAGGTGCTGTCCAAGCAATGGCAAAGGTTTTTGCAGCGCGAGTTAAAGCCTGACGAGTTCCGTCAATTGTCTAAGGAAATTCAGGTGTTCTTGCAACAAACTCAAAGCGAGAGCCAATTGGTGCAGGGCAATTTATCTGAAATTATGTTGGCTCAGGATTTTCAGGACTTAACGGGTCAAATTATTCAGAAAGTGGCAGAGCTCGTGCGCGATATAGAGGATCGCTTGGTTAATTTAGTGGCGATGGCGGGAACGCTGGACTCCCTGACCGGAGTCGCGCATGAAGAGCCGAAGGAGGCGGTGGTCGAACCACCAGTCGACACCGCTGTGGCTAACATCGCCGCTGAAGGGCCACAGGTGAATACTGACAGTGAAAACGTGGTGAGCAGTCAGGATGAAGTTGATGATCTACTGTCCAGTCTTGGTTTTTAGAGGAGCCAACGGATGAGTTTCGATGCTGATGAAGAAATTCTCCAGGATTTTCTGGTAGAGGCTGGGGAAATTCTCGAAAGCCTGTCGGAGGAGTTGGTCGACCTTGAACAACGGCCAGATGATCATGACTTGCTGAACAGCATCTTTCGTGGCTTTCACACGGTCAAAGGCGGAGCGGGCTTTTTGCAGTTGAATCCGTTAGTGGACTGCTGTCATGCCGCCGAAAACGTGTTTGATACATTACGCAACGGTCAGCGTGGAGTCGACTCGGATCTTATGGACGTTGTGCTACAGGCGTTAGATGCGGTGAACGACATGTTTGCTGCAGTGCGATCTGGGCAAATGCCGGAAGAAGCCGATCCTGCCATGATCGAACGACTGCATGAGCTGGCCAAGCCTGCCAGTGCCGCTCCAGCACCTGAACCTGCCGCTGCTGCCGAGCCTCCCCCGGAGCCTGAGCCTCCTGCACCTGCCGAATCGACGCCAGTTCAGAGCAGCGATTCTGGCGACATCACGGATGATGAATTCGAGCAACTGTTAGATGCTTTGGATGAAAACGGTGATAAGGCACCCGCGGCAGAAGCAGCGCCTGCAACCGACGAGTTTTTCGACGTTGATGGCAGCGATTCTGACAGTGATGATGAAATCACTGAGGATGAGTTCGAAGCGCTACTGGATCAAATACACGGTAAAGGCAAAATCGGCGCTGATCCTGATGCCAGCAATGCTACGGCTCCGGCGAGCAGTGATGAGCCAGCTCCTGCTGCCAGCGGTGGCGGTGATGACCTAATCACAGATTCCGAGTTTGAAGAGCTGCTGGACCGCTTGCATGGCAAAGGCAAGCACGCGGGGGCGCCCGACTCAGACTCGCCAGCACCGCCGGCCGCTGAAGTACCGACCGAAAAACCCGCTGAAAAACCGACACCGCCTCCTGCTCAACCGGCGGCTAAGCCGGAACCTGCCAAACCTCAAGCTCAACCGGCTGCGAAAGCGGAAGCGCGCAAGCCTGAGCGTGAAAGTCAGCCCGCTGCAGAAGCGACGGTGCGCGTTGATACCAAGCGCCTCGATGACATTATGAATATGGTCGGTGAGCTGGTGTTGGTGCGTAATCGCCTCATGCGTTTGGGGTTGGAGAGTTCTGACGAATCCATGTCACGGGCGGTGGCCAATTTGGACGTGGTAACCGGCGATCTGCAAACGTCGGTGATGAAAACCCGGATGCAGCCGATTAAAAAAGTGTTCGGGCGCTTCCCTAGAGTGGTTCGTGACTTGGCCCGGCAGCTTAAAAAAGAGATCAATCTCGAACTGCGCGGTGAAGAGACGGACCTGGATAAAAACCTGGTTGAGGCATTGGCCGATCCTTTGGTGCACTTGGTGCGTAACGCGGTAGATCACGGTGTCGAGATGCCCGACGTGCGTGAGCAAAAAGGTAAAACCCGGGTTGGAACCGTGGTGCTGTCTGCTGAACAGGAGGGTGATCACATCTTGCTGGTGATCCAGGACGACGGCGGCGGAATGGATGCGGATGTATTGCGTCGCAAGGCCGTAGAAAAAGGTTTGATGGACCAGGACGCCGCTGATCGCTTAACGCCTAACGAGTGTTACAACCTGATTTTTGCGCCGGGGTTTTCTACCAAAGAACAAATTTCCGATGTGTCTGGTCGCGGCGTTGGCATGGACGTGGTGAAAACCAAGATCACGCAGCTAAACGGCACCATCAATATCGATTCTGAGTTAGGTCGTGGTACCGCGATTCGCATCAAAGTACCTCTAACGCTGGCGATTATGCCGACGTTGATGGTCATGCTGAAGGATCAGGCATTCGCTTTCCCACTCGTGAGCGTCAACGAGATCTTCCATCTGGATCTGACACAAACCAATATTGTTGATGGCCAAGAAGTGGTGGTGGTACGCGAAAAACCGATCCCCTTGTTCCACCTCAAGCGTTGGCTAATTCAAGGAGAATCCTATTCCAAGGCAGACGAGTCAGCACACGTGGTGGTGGTCTCCGTCGGAACGCAGCGTGTTGGTTTTGTGGTTGATCAGCTCATTGGCCAAGAAGAGGTGGTGATTAAACCGCTGGGGCGCATGCTGCATGGTACGGCAGGAATGGCTGGTGCCACCATTACTGGCGATGGTCGAATCGCATTAATTTTAGATATTCCTAGCATGCTGAGTCGTTATGCGACCAAGGCAATGAGCGCAGCCTAACGCGAGAGGAGCAGTATACCGCATGACCATACGTGTGCTGGTGGTAGATGATTCGGGTTTTTTCCGACGCCGGGTGTCAGAGATTATTAATTCCGACCCTCGTATGGAAGTGATTGGCTTGGCAGACAACGGTCGCCAAGCGATGGAACAAAATGAAAAATTAAAACCCGACGTCATCACCATGGACTATGAAATGCCGGTGATGGATGGCATTACGGCCGTGCGTAACATCATGCAGTCACGTCCTGTGCCGGTACTGATGTTCTCGTCGCTGACATTTGAAGGCGCCCGCGTTACCTTGGACGCTCTCGAAGCCGGTGCCTTAGATTTTTTACCGAAAAACTTTGACGCTATCGCAAAAAACAGTGCGCAAATACGGCAAACCTTAACCGATAAAATTGCCGCGGTGGCCAACAGCCGTCGGCGTGCGCTCACTGAAAGTACTCCGCCACCTCGGCCTGCGGTTGTTAAGCGTGGCTCGCTGTCAGGTCAGGTTGATTTGGTGGTAATTGGTACCTCTACCGGTGGTCCTGCAGCGCTGCAATCGCTGTTTAAAACCATCCCAGCGGGCTTTCGTACTCCTATTATCATTATTCAGCACATGCCAGGTTCGTTTACCAAAGCATTTGCTGAGCGTTTGAATCGCATGAGCCCACTGTCAGTTAAAGAAGCGGAGGATGGTGAGCGCATAGAAGCAGGTCATGTGTATGTAGCGCCCGGCGGTATGCAGTTGATGGTGGATAAGCGCAATGGCGGTTCGATTCATATTCGCGAAAGTGACGAGCGGGTTAATTATCGGCCCAGTGTGGATATTGCGTTTGCCTCCGCTGCCAAACACTATGGGCGACGCACACTTGCACTGATACTTACCGGCATGGGCGCCGATGGCAGAGAAGGCGCACGCCTGTTGAAACAACAAGGTGCGACGGTTTGGGCACAAAACGAAGAGACGTGCGTTATTTTCGGAATGCCAATGGCCGTTATCAAGGAAGGATTGTCTGATGAAATTCTTGCCCTTCCAGATATTGGACCCAAGTTATCTGCTGAGATTGGATAATGGACCGCTGGTCGTTGGCGGTGGTTGCCCTAGCTGTACTGGCGGTACTGCTGGGGTTTTCGCTTGAGGGTGGCAGCGCGTCGCTGTTACTGAACGGGCCGGCAGCACTGATTGTGTTTGGTGGTGCGGGTTTGGCTACCCTAGCGCAGATTCCCGTGTTGCATTGGTCACCCTTGCTCAACATCATTTCTTGGCTGTTTATGCCGCCTTCTTTGTCGATCGATGCCTTAATCAGCAAGCTGAGCGTGTGTGCCAATGCTCAGCGCAAGGACGGCGTATTGGCACTGGAGCAGCTTGCCTCCGCCGAGTCTGAGCCATTGCTGCAAAGAGCGTTGACCATGTTGGCAGACGGCTACGACGATGAATTGATTGACCGCTCCTTGCAGCTAGAAATCCAAACACAGCAAGAGCGCGACAATGAACTGATTGATCACCTGGATCAACTTGCCGGATATCTACCGACACTGGGAATCGTGGGTGCTGTGCTGGGGTTGATGCAAGTGCTGTCCAGTATTCAACAGCCGGACACGCTGGCGGCTGGGATTGCCACGGCGTTTGTTGCGACTTTTTATGGTGTAGCAGCCGCTAACATTGTGGTGATTCCTTTGAGCAGTCGATTACGGCAGATGGTATCACTGCGTGGTCGTTATCAGCGTGCCATGGTGGCGGGCATATTAAGTATCCGTTCGGGGGTAAACCCTGCTGTGCTGCGCTATCGCCTGCAAGGAATTACCCTGTGAGTCGAAATGGCAAAGTGTCAGATAACCATCGTTGGTTGGTCTCTTATGCCGACTACATGACCTTGCTCTGTGCTTTTTTCATCATGATGTACGCCATTGAGCTGGTGGATGAGCAGGAGGGGGAGGTCATCCGTGATCGTATTCAGAATCTATTTACCCCACCCAATGCCATGCCTGAGCCACCGCCATTGGATACATCGCTTTTTAATGATGGAAATGGGTTGTTGCCGCTGGTGGCAGATATTCGACAAGTCGCTCAACTAATCCAGGAAACGGACGATATAGTGGTGGAAGGTGAGGAGGATTGGATCACTGTATCGCTGAATGCTGATGTTTTGTTTGCGCCGGGTGAAACCCGTATACGCGACTCTGCATTGCCGTTATTGCAGCGTATTGCCGAAGAGTTAAGGCCATGGCCTTATCCGATTAATGTGCAAGGGCATGCCGACGATACGCCGACGCGCGCAGGCATTACCAACTGGGAAATCTCGGCTTTACGAGCGGCGTCTGTGGTACAAAATTTGGTGTTGTATGGCGTTGCTCCGCAGCGGATGGCGGCGATGGGGTTGTCTCATTATCACCCTGCAGAGCCGGGAGCCACGGATGAAGCGCGGCAACAAAATAGACGTGTGGTGCTGTATATGACCCAGGACGATCAGGCAGCGCCTTGGTCCAGGCCCAAACCATAATAAATTGACACGATTTTTGCTTATCGTGGATAAAGCAAGATTCTAACGTCGAGGACAGTCAGGTGCGTATCTGGTCAATAGCTAATCAAAAAGGCGGTGTCGGTAAAACGACCAGCGTCGTAACCTTGGGAGGGCTTTTAGCCGAGCAAGGGAAGCGTGTATTGCTGGTTGATTTAGACCCGCATGGCTCGTTGACCAGTTATTTCAAACACGACCCAGATAGCTTGGAACGCAGCCTTTATCATTTATTTTTTGAGCAACGACACAAAGACAAAGCATTTATTCAGTCAGTGCTGAAACCCACATCTCATCAACATATTCATGTACTGCCGGCCACCACCTCGCTGGCGACACTGGAGCGCCAGGTTAGCGGTCAGGATGGCATGGGACTGGTACTGGCGCGCAGCCTGGCGCAGCTGTGGGACGAATACGACCATGTCTTGTTAGATACGCCGCCAATATTGGGTGTGCTGCTGGTCAACGCATTGGCGGCTTGTCAGCGCCTGGTGATTCCGACGCAAACCGAGCATCTGGCCATGAAAGGACTGGAGCGCATGATCCATACGTTGAAGATGGTGATGCGTTCCCAGAACCGAAGCTTACCCTATACCATCGTGCCGACCTTATTTGATCGCAGAACGCTGGCGTCGGTAACCACGTTACGAGAAATGCGCAAAGAGTACCGTGAGTCGCTGTGGGAGGAGTCGATTCCTGTCGATACGCGCTTGCGAGACGCCAGTCATGAAGGCGTATTTCCCCATCAACTGGAGGCAGATAGCCGCGGTGTCAGAGCATACCGTCATTTGCTGCGTGATCTTGAGCGGCAAGAGGATGCCGCATGAACACGGCCGATCCACTGAACGCCTACTTCGACAGTTTGCTCACTTCGCCAAAGAGCGACAGCTGGGACGACAAACTGCAGCAAGCCGTATCGCCCTATCTGGATACGAAGCCGAAGGACAGCATTGAGCGCGGGCAGCGCCTATGCGTGTTGTCATCTTTAAGTGCTGGAGTGCCGCACTTTAGCCAAGCGTTGTATTTTGTGTGTGCTCTACCGAATCTGCTACCAGGTCGTTTGCGCAGTGCTGTATTAGGCTACTGTCGCCTTCATATTGGTGGTCGTTATGGCTGAGTCGATACGCTCGACCCGCACCGTCAACCAAGTTGATGGGGTGCTGCAGGATTATCTGGACCAATTGCTGGTGACCGCAACGGAGGTTCGCCCGGTTGCTCCAGAGGTTACACCTGAGGTTGACGACTCTGTTGCGGCAGAACTTCCCGTGGCAGAGCCTATCGTTGAAGTACCGGAAGAAACCCCTGCGATAGATGAAGATCCGGCCGAGGAGGTGGTGACAGCAGTCGAGCCAGCTGCGCCGGCCCCAGCCCTGCCAGCAACAGCCCCGCCAGGTGAGGGCATTGTTGAGCTGGACTGGAACAGCAGCCAGGGCGTTGAGTGTCTTATCTTTAAAGTCTCTGGCCTAAAGCTGGCTATTCCGCTGCCTGTGTTAGGCGGAGTACATCGGCTGTCCTCTGAGATTACTCCCTTATTTGGCCAGGTCAGCTGGGCGATCGGTGTGTGGCAGTCAGACGATGTCCGTTTAAGTATCGTAGACAGTGCTGATCTGATCATGCCTGAGCGTGGTATGAAGCTGGCGCGTGACGGCTTCGATTACGCCATCCAGTTGGATCGCACCCCTTGGGCTCTGGCATGCCAAGAAATCTGTGACACCATCACGTTGCAAAAATCGTCAATCAAATGGCGTGGTGAAAAGGGTAAGCGTCAATGGCTTGCCGGAACCGTCATCTCTGAAATGTGTGCTTTGTTGGATGTGCCCGGCTTGCTCACCATGTTAGAGCAGCAACGACTGCAGGCGACGTAAGGGTTGACGGTCGAATGCTGGCCTCCATTCAGGCCGGTAAAAAAACTTAATTCAGCTGGTACACTTTGTGCTCTCTTCTATAGTAATGAAAGGTTGGCGGGTAGTGGCAACGATCCCGGCAAGAGCCTTTCATAGCGAGGATGTAATATGTCTGCGATAGCCGGAAATAAGACCGGGGAAGATCCGGTACTGCAATGGGTAACCTATCGTCTCGAAAATGAGACGTACGGCATTAACGTGATGCAGGTGCAAGAAGTGCTGCGTTACACGGAAATAGCCCCGGTTCCTGGTGCGCCGCCATACGTGTTGGGAATCATCAACTTGCGTGGCAATGTCGTGACAGTCATCGACACCCGTTTACGCTTCGGTCTGCCGTCAGCAGATACGACCGACCAAACCCGGATCGTGATTATCGAAGCGGAGAACCAAGTAGTCGGCATGCTCGTGGATGCGGTGGCGGAGGTGGTTTACCTGCGTCAATCTGAAATTGAGACCACTCCGAACGTCGGCAATGATGAAAGTGCCAAGTTTATCCAAGGAGTTTGTCATAAGAATGATGAGCTGTTGATCTTGGTAGAGCTGGAAAAAATGATGTCGGACGAAGAGTGGAACGATCTGCACAATTTGTAGGAGGTTCCTATGGCGTCTTGGTCGCTGTTGCATTGGTTGTTAGCGGGAAATATGGGGTTACTCGTGCTGGTAGGGTTGGTTCTTTGCGGACTGCACCGCCAACAGCAGCGTGATTTTAAGGCGTTGGATGGACGCATCGCCGCCCTTGATGGCAATCACCAGGCCATCAGTCGCAGTGCCATTGGCATGGGGCGTCGGGTTAAGGAATTGGAAGGTCGTCTGCAAAAAGTACAAAAGTCGGCGTTGGCGCCTCAAGCAGATGATCGTATTTATCACCAGGCATCACGCTTGGCTGGCATGGGAGCTTCGGCCGCGGAGTTGGTCGAAAACTGCGGCATGGCTCGAGGTGAAGCAGAATTACTGGTATCGCTGAAACGACCTCACTGACACACACCAGACCTGGCGCATTATAACCAAACGTTCCTACGCATAAGGCCCTGAAACCTATACTGGTTTCAGGGCCTTGTTGTATCTGGCTTGTGATCAAATGACTGGGAGGAACAGCGATGCACTCAGCTGTCTTCGGGTTAGCGCTGATGCTGACTCTGTCACCAGTATGGAACGCTTCTCGTGACGACACGCCACACCGTTACCTCGCTCAGACCGTGCAAGATGCCAGTCTGCTAGAGCGAACCAGAGAATTTACCGACTTGTATTTGATACATACGCGGGACAAAGGCCGTAACATCATCATTTATTGCGGTAGTCACAGCTGCTACAAAAGCAAGCCCCCGACCATGTATGGCTAGGGGCAAGGCTTTAGGTGTTGTTAGCTCAAGACGATGATGGTTATGAATATGGAATGCCTAAGCGGCGGTAGATAAAGCCCATCAGCCAGGCCGGGCCAATCAAAAGAAACTGTATGTCTTTAAAGAAAGACGGTTTCTTACCTTCGATGTAGTGGCCAATAAACTGAAATACCCACAGCACGACAAAGCCTACTGTGCAGGTCAGCCATAAACTTGGCAGGCCTGACTGGCGCTCATACCAAGCGAGCGCAACGTAGCAAGCAAGGGTGAACAGGCCCAACCCGATGGCCAAACTGGGTGACATCTTTAAATAAAATCCGACCACAATTACGGCAGATAAGGTTGCCCAGTTGAGGTAGGGCACTGCCGCCATAAAGCCGGGTACTGGAATTTCCCACAGCAGTCCCATAATCACCAGGAAGATCAAGGGCACGCAAATCCAATGGATAAGCTTATTCAGTGGGTTTTGATGGCTTTCTCCGTATTCGGAGAACCATTGATCGGCTGTTTTTTTCGTCATACCTCACCTCGTTATTGTTATGCTGCAGCATTGACATAATCATCATAAGAAAAACTGGCGCAGCAATCTTGCCTGTGGGAGCCTTTGATGTTGTCTTTGGCGGACAATGTGACATGACAACTGTAAAAACTGTCTCTGTATTATGGATAAAAGCCCTGTTGATGGCGGCGCAGCAGCTCGGTCTGGACAGCGACTTATTGATGCAGCGCGCTGGCCTTACTCCTACTTGTCTGTCTGGGCAAACGCGTATCGGCTTGGACAAAACCCTGAGGTTATGGCGCGCTGCGGAGGAGGCTTCGCCGGTGCAAGATTTTGGACTGGCGATGGGCGAGTGGGTCAAACCTGCACAGTTTCAGCTGTTTGCCTTGGTGCTATTACACTCGAAAGACCTAAACGACGCTTTCCAAAAGACCATTCGTTACACGCGCATTTTAAGTGACGGCGGCCGCTTTCAGATCGTGCAGCAAGGCGAGCAGGCGGCGATTTGTTATCAGCCGCAGGCCGATAATTTCAGTCGCCATCAAGTGGATGCAGTGATGGCGCTGCTGCGCGGTTTTGCGGATTGGTTGGCTTGTCAGCGTATTCCGCTAATGCAGGCCGAGTTCACTCACTCTGCGCCAGCTCAGATCGACAACTATCAACGCATTTTTGACTGTCCACTGGTGTTTGATCAGTCGCGCAATGCGCTGGTATTTGATCGCACTTGGTTGGATGAGCCGTTGGCACTTGAGGATACTGAACTGGCGGCCATGCACGAGCATATGCTGGAGCAGCAACTGCAGGCCTTGCAAGCTCCGGATCTGTATCAGCAGGTGATGGCCTGGCTGCAGCAACGCGATACCTTGGATGTCTCTCGAGCACAGCTTGCGGAGTCGTTATTCATCAGTGAACGAACTCTGCAACGGCGGCTGAGTGAGCAAGGATTGAGCTTTCAGGAGATGCTGGATGACGGACGCAAGCAGCGCGCTCGTTACTTGCTGATGCAAACACAGGAACGGGTGACGGATATCGCCTTGCAAGTGGGACTGTCGGGCAGCAGCTTTACTCGCGCTTGCCATCGGTGGTTTGCGGCGTCACCGAGTGAAGTGCGCCGCGAGGGTGATCAAAGCGAGTCGAGTACTGCCAACACGTCATCGTGATGGGTTTTGGTTTTCACTTTTTCGATGATGTGGGCGAGCTTGCCATCGGCATCGATGATAAAGGTCAGGCGATGGACTCCCATAAACTCTTTGCCCATGAACTTCTTTAAGGCCCAAACGCCGTACAACTCGGCAATTTGATGGTCCTCATCGGACAATAAGTCGAAATTCAGTTGTTGTTTGTCGATGAACTTTTGCAGGCGTGCAGGAGCGTCTGGGCTGATGCCTAAAACCACGGCATTGCGCTGTTCAAACTCGCTTTGGGTGTCGCGGATGCCGCAGGCTTGCGTGGTACAGCCGGGTGTCATGGCTTTGGGGTAGAAATACAACACAACGGTTTTGCCGCGTAAATCACTCAGTGAGACACGTTCTTCACGCTGGTTCAGGGTGGTGAAGTCCGGTGCATTATCACCAATGGCTGGTAAGTTCAGGCTCATGCCAAATCCCTCAAGTCATAAAAGCTGAAAGATTATCGCACCCTGTGCTTTGAGGAAAGGTTTGTATAAGGAATGTATAGGGGCTTTCGCCCCTGATCAGTCAACGTTGATGCTGAGCCCATTCAAGTAGAGCGTTAGTGCATCTTTGGCTTTGTTGCCCGCCGGGCTGTTGCGGAATAAGAATTCGTGCGTTTTATTTTCCATTACCAGCAGTACATCGGCACAAAAGTCGCCGTCGTGCTCAGCGCGCACTGGGCGCATACGCGCTTCCACCAAGGTGTCTAAATTGATGTAAAAGTCACCCGGAATTTCTTCCAAATGCTCACGGGCATTCATGCGAACCATCGCGACGTTGGGAGTGATGCGAATCAGTGCCATGCTGGATCTCCTTGTAGTTGAGGCTTCCAGCATACGGCTCAGTGATGCCTTCGCTATTGATTTAACGCAGGTCAGAGTTTGATTTTAAGCGCGCTGGTGGGAATGCAGCAGCAGGGCAAAATCTCACCGTCGTCGATAAACGCCAGTGGCTCTTTGGAGTAATGGACATTGCCTTCCAGCAGCTGCACGCGACAACTGCCACAGTAGCCGTCACGGCATTGGTAGTGCACGTCGATGTCTTGCGCTTCCATGGATTCCAATAACGACCCAGCATGCTGAAACAAGATGGCACGCCCATCTGCCAGCTGTACGGCGTGCTTGGGCGGTAACAACTCTGGTGACAGTGGCAGTTGCGGTGTGTCACCGGGTTGCTCTGGATTATGGTCCGGCAGGTAGAGTTCGGCCTGAGCCGGTGCAGGCTCACTATCTGCCTGCTCGGGCTCGAGCTCAAACTCGGGTTGCGTCTGTTGCGGTTGGCCGTCTAGGTCAAAAGCCTCTGGGCCATTGTTATCCTTCACAAGCGGCATCACAGATCAAAGTCACCAAAATCTGAGGTATCGACTTCGCTATCAATAGCGCCCACCAGATAAGAGCTGATCTCCGCTTCTTGTGGCGCCACCTGGACGTTATCGCTGTTCAGCCAAGCGTTAATCCATGGCAGTGGGTTATTTATGGTGTTATCAAAAATAGGGTCAAAACCCAGAGCACTGATACGCTGGTTGGTAATGTACTCCACGTACTGGCACAGAATATCCCGGTTCAGGCCAATCATAGAGCCATCTTTGAACAGATATTCCGCCCACTCTTTTTCTTGCTGCGCTGCTTCAGCGAAAATTCTGACCACATCATCGCGACACTCATCTGCGATTTGCGCAAACTCAGGGTCGTCCTTACCGCGCGCCATAATTTGCAGAATGTGTTGCGTCCCGGTTAGGTGCAGTGCTTCATCGCGGGCAATCAATTTAATGATTTTGGCGTTGCCTTCCATCTTGGCACGCTCAGCAAAGGCGAAGGAGCAGGCAAAGCTGACGTAAAACCGGATAGCTTCGAGGACATTCACCGATACCATGGTCAGGTACAAACGACGCTTCAGCTCGTGCATGCTCACTTCAATGGGCTGACCATTGACTTCATGCACGCCTTCACCCAGTTGCAAATAGTAATTCGACAGCTCAATAAACTCGTCGTAATACTGAGTCACAGAAATCGCGCGGCGAACGATAAAATCATTCTTCGTAATGTCATCAAATATTTCCGCCGGATTAGGCACGATGTTGCGCACAATGTGCGTGTAAGAGCGGCTGTGAATGGTCTCACTGAACGACCAGGTTTCTATCCAGGTTTCCAACTCAGGCAGAGACACGACAGGCAGCAACGCGACATTGGGGGAGCGCCCTTGAACCGAGTCCAGCAACGTCTGATATTTCAGGTTGCTGACAAAAATATGTTGCTCGTGGGCCGGTAAATCCAAAAAATCTTTACGATCGTTGGTCAGGTCGACTTCTTCTGGACGCCAGAAAAAGGACAGTTGTTTCTCGATCAGATTTTCAAAAATCTTATGTTTTTGCTGATCGTAGCGCGCCACATTCACTTGTTCACCAAAGAACATCGGCTGCGCAAAAGTATCAAATTCGTTTCGATTAAAGGTCGTGTATGCCATACCAATAATTAATTCTAGAGGGGGCCCTGACCCGTGCCCGTCAACTAAAAACAGCGCCACAGAGTTTTCTGCGGCGCTGCACAGCCCATTGCCCGGTCAGCGAGCATGGGACACATCGAACAATTAGATTTTACAAGCACCGCCTGCGCAATCGTCCTCCGCCTCGTTTTGCGGATCTTGCATACCGTCACGCGTATTGTGGTAATACAAGGTCTTCAAGCCGTTGCGGTAGGCGGTGAGCAAATCTTTTAGCAACTGCTGCATCGGTACTTTGCCATCGAAGCGCGATGGGTCGTAGTTGGTGTTGGCGGAAATCGCCTGATCCACAAACTTCTGCATAATGCCGACCAGTTGCAAGTAGCCTTGGTTGCTCGGGATTTGCCACAACAATTCGTATTGTTCTTTTAAACGATCGTATTCCGGCACCACTTGCTTAAGGATGCCGTCCTTGCTCTGTTTAACGCTGATGTAGCCGCGCGGTGGTTCAATACCGTTGGTGGCATTGCTGATTTGCGAAGACGTCTCTGAAGGCATCAATGCGGTCAGTGTTGAGTTGCGCAAACCGTGCTTGGCAATGTCCGCGCGCAGGCTTTCCCAATCGTACTGTAAGGCTTGGTCGCAGAAGGAATCGACGTCTTTTTTATAGGTGTCGATTGGCAAAAGTCCTTGCGCGTAGGTGGTGTCACCAAAGGCACTGCAAGCCCCTTGCTCTTGTGCCAATTTGTTCGACGCGCGCAGCAGCCAATACTGGATGGCCTCGAATGTTTGGTGAGTCAGGCCATTGGCGCTGCCATCGGAATATTTCACGCCGTTTTTCGCCAAATAGTAGGCGTAGTTAATGACACCAACACCCAGTGTGCGGCGCGACAAGCTGGCGCGCTCAGCCGCAGGTACGGGGTAGTCCTGATAGCTCAGCAGGCTATCCAGCGCGCGGACAATCAAATCGGACAGCTCTTCCAGTTCGTCCAACTCGTTAAGCGCGCCTAAGTTAAAGGCCGCTAGCGTACACAGTGCAATTTCACCTTCCGCATCGTTAACGTCGGTCAACGGGCGAGTTGGCAGGGCAATTTCCAGACACAGGTTCGACTGGCGTACCGGTGCTTTTTTCGGATTAAACGGACTGTGGGTATTACAGTGGTCGACGTTCTGTACATAGATACGGCCAGTGCTGGCACGTTCTTGCATCATGGCAGAGAACAAATCGACGGCTTTTAATGTGCGTTTGCGGATGCTGTCGTCGGCTTCGTATTTCACATACAACTGCTCGAATAGCGCTTGATCTTCAAAGAACGCGTCGTACAGGCCCGGCACATCAGACGGTGAGAACAAGGTGATGTTGCCGTTTTTAATCAAACGCTCATACATCAGCTTGTTAATTTGCACGCCGTAGTCCAGGTGACGTACACGGTTTTCTTCTACACCGCGGTTATTCTTCAGCACCAGCAAGCTTTCTACTTCGTAGTGCCATAGCGGATAGAACAAGGTCGCCGCTCCACCACGCACACCGCCTTGTGAACAAGATTTCACCGCGGTTTGGAAGTGCTTGTAAAACGGGATACATCCGGTGTGGTATGCCTCACCGCCGCGAATCGGGCTGCCCAGTGCGCGAATGCGGCCACCATTAATACCAATGCCCGCGCGTTGTGAAACGTATTTTACAATCGCGGCGGCAGTAGCATTGATTGAATCCAAGCTGTCGCCGGCCTCAATCAAGACGCAAGAACTGAACTGGCGTGTCGGGGTCCGTACGCCCGCCATAATCGGCGTTGGCAGTGACAGCTTAAAGGTGGACACCGCGTCATAAAAACGACGGATGTAATCGAGGCGACGTTCTTTGTCGTAAGAGGCGAACAGGCAGGCTGCAATCAGCACGTACAAAAACTGTGCGCTTTCGAATACCTCGCCGGTAACGCGGTTTTGAACCAGGTACTTACCTTCGAGCTGTTTGACCGCTGCGTAGCTGAAGTTCATGTCACGGCTGTGATCAATAAAGCCGTCCATCGCTTCCAGCTCTTCGCGGGTATAGTCTTCTAGCAAATGCGGATCGTAACGTCCGCCTTCTACCATCGCCGTGACGTGGTCAAACAGCGCTGGTGGCTCAAAACGACCATATGCTTTTTTACGCAAATGGAAGATGTTCAGGCGCGCTGCCAAGTACTGGTAGTCCGGTGCCTGTTCAGAAATCAGGTCAGCCGCTGCCTTGATCAGGGTCTCATGAATTTCAGCCGTTGGAATGCCATCGTAAAACTGCAGATGGGCTTTGAGCTCCACTTCGGATACTGACACCTTATCCAGGCCGTCGGCGGCCCAGGTGATAACTTTGTGGATTTTGTCCAGATCAAGAGATTCTTGACGCCCGTCGCGTTTGGCGACTCGGAGCTGAGTGTTCATGGTTTGTGTGCCTGTATTCAAGGATTGGACCCCTTCGATCCGTGAAGGATCTATTCATCCGTAAACTGCTTGACGCAGCCGCAAAGGTGTGGATTAACACTGCCTAAGTGGCTGACGCAAAAGCAAAAAAAGAGAGTGAGACACAAGATAATGCGGTGCAGGGGTGAATTCAACCCCAAGATATTGTGGGTATGGATTTCTGTGATGTGGATAAGTTGTTAGCCATTAGTGGACACAAAATTAACACCCGTCAGACGTTGCGGCAGCGCCTGGATGATCCGTGCGGTATAGGCAGTGCAACCGTGCGTATCTGAAGCTAAAGTAATAGCATTGCCAATTTGGTCATACTCATAGGGGAACGAGCAAGGTCATGCGTAACCACGAAACGGGCAGTGCAGAAGAAAACTGGCGCATTCTGATTGTTGAGGATGATGAACGGCTGGCCACGCTCACCAAGGACTATTTGGAAAGCAATGGCTTGCAAGTGTCCGTCGAGGGCGATGGCAGCCGCGCCATTGAACGCATTAAAAACGAACAACCCGACCTGGTGGTGCTGGATTTGATGTTGCCAGGGGAGGATGGCCTTGCCGTTTGTCGGATTGTTCGGCCTTATTACAAAGGCCCCATTCTTATGCTGACTGCACGCACCGAAGACCTGGATCAAGTGTTGGGCCTGGAAATGGGCGCCGACGATTACGTGGCGAAGCCGGTGCGTCCGCGGGTTTTGTTGGCGCGCATTCGCGCCTTACTGCGTCGCGTGCGTGACACCACCATGGTGGACGGCGATGAGCTCAGCAACGACAACCGTCTAACGTTTGGCAACCTAGTGGTTGATAACGCCATGCGTGAAGCTTGGCTTAACGGTGAAAGCATCGATCTGACCAGTGCCGAGTTTGATTTGCTGTGGCTATTGTGCAGCAGTGCCGGGCGTGTGCTGACACGGGAAGAAATTTTCCATCAGTTGCGTGGCATCGAATACGACGGCCAAGACCGCTCGATTGATGTGCGGGTCTCGCGGATTCGACCGAAAGTCGGTGACGACCCAATGAATCCTAAGCGCATAAAAACCGTGCGCAGCAAAGGGTATTTGTTCGTCAAAGAGCTGTAGCGGAGTCTCCCTATTTTCATTCGCGTCTACGCCGGGCTGTTGGCTGCATTGGTGGTGGTGGGTCTTCTGTGCACTGCCGCTTTGCAGCTGATTAACTTTGTCCGCACCGCTCAATTCAATGAAGACATTGTTAACGGCACTCTGGTGTTGTTGTCTCAACGTTTGCAGCAGGACCCGGCGGCGCTGCCAGATCTGGCCCGACGCTTAGATGCACAACTGAGCATTTCACAGCTGAGCGATGCTAGCAAAGACCACTACGAACAGCTGCGCTTACAGCGAGGTCGTGTGGTGATCAAAACATCTGACGATGGTCGCGCTGCCAAGGTGCTGCGCCATATGGGGGATGGCAAGGTACTGAACGTCGGCTTGCACACGGTTACCGACGTGCAAGCGCAGGCATCGGCGTACTTGCTGCTGGAAGATTGGCAACGCAGCGGTGAGCCGCTGGCGCAGTTTTTATCGCGCATGCAGCCTGAGTTTGGTTTTCCGCTGTCCGTGGTGGCGATGGAGGATCTGTTTCTGTCGGACAGCGATTATGCGCGTATGCAATACGGCGATGTACTGGTGCGCATTGCGATTGAAGGTCATCAAGCAGAAGCGTTGGTGAAAATTCCGGGTCAGCCGCAGGCACTGCGCCTTGGACCGATCAAAGCGTTCAACCCGTATTCCTGGCAAGCCATTTTAGTGGTGGCGGTGATCGGCTTTATGTTGCTTGGCCTGGGTGTCTATTGGGTGGTGAACTCGTTTGAAGTGCGTTTACGCAAACTGGAGCAAGCGACCAGTCGACTGGCCCAAGGGCATCTGAATGCTCGGGTGGCGGTGCACGGGCAAGATGCCGTGCAGCGCCTTGGTGAAGCATTCAATAAAATGGCAGAACACATTCAGCGGCTGATTTCTATTCAGCGTGAAATGGTACGGGCGGTTTCCCATGAGTTGCGCACGCCCGTCGCTAGGATTCGTTTTGGTCTGCAAATCATTGAAGACAGTGTGCTCGACGATGCATTTGTCAGTAAACAGTTGGGCGGTATGGATGCGGATATCCAGGAGCTGGATGAGCTGATCGATGAAATTCTCACGTATGCGCGCTTGGAAGAGGGCGGCCCGTTATTGGACTTCCAAAAAGCCAACGTCGCCGATTTGGCCTTGCAGGTGGTTGAAGAAGCCCGCCCGCCTGAAACCATTCAAGTACGCTATGTGGGCCAAGCAGTGGAGCAGGCGCTGTACGCAGAGGTCGAGCCCAGATACGTGCACCGGGCGATTCAGAATCTGGTGGGCAACGCCTTGCGTTACGCCCAGCATCGCGTCAACGTCAGTTGCACCATAGGATCAGATACCTGTCGGGTGGATGTGGAAGACGATGGTCCGGGCATTCCGGAACAGGATTGGGATAAAGTATTTACCGCTTTTGCCCGCTTGGATGACAGTCGCACACGCAGCTCTGGCGGCTACGGACTGGGTCTGTCCATTGTACGGCGCATTATCTATTGGCATGGTGGCCGGGCCATGGTGTCGCGTAGCGATGATTTAGGCGGTGCCAAGTTCAGCCTGATCTGGCCACGGCGACATCACGATTGAGTGGGTGAGGCGGCACTACTTTATGGGGCAACGTAGATAGCTGTCAGGCTGTACAAAAGGTTACACAAACCCCTAGAGCTGTAACAGACAACCTTGTTTGTTCGGGCCATTATGGCGATGCGTATCCCTAGGAGACGTGGTGAGAATGTAGCGAAGTTATTCGCTTTTATGGGGCTCGTTTGAGCCCCTTTTTTATGCCTGGGGTTTCTATCTCAGCAATCCGTTTACAGCTCTTCAACGGCGGTGACGCCGGGTAAATCCCTCAAACAAGTTTCCAGTGCCTGGGCAATAAAGTCTTTGATGAAATGGCTGTCCTTCTGGTCTGTTCGAACCGCCGCGTACAGCGTCGGCCAAATGCCTTCTCCCAGTTGGCAGGCCGTCACCAATTGCGCATCCAGGTAAGGATGCAACGCCCAGCTGGGTAAGCAGGCGACTCCTCGTCCGCTGGCCACCAATTGCACCATCATCAGAGTTAGCTCGGTTTCTCGTGTGGCGGCTGGCGTGATGCCGGCTGGGTCTAAAAAGCGTGTGAAAACATCCAGCTTGCTGCGCTGTACCGGATAATGAATCAGCGTTTCTTCCATCAACTGCTGCGGTGATATTTGCTTCACCTGCGCCAACGTATGCTGGCGGCTAACGGCCAGCAAGGATTGATAGCGAAACAGCGGTTGGTAATGAATCGCTGGGTGTTCTTCTGGGTCTGAGGTCACCACCAAGTCGATATCGCCGCGCAACAACGCTGGCATGGGGTCAAAGTGAAAGCTGGTGCTGAGATCTATCTCGACGTCGGGCCAATGGTCTCGAAATTCATTGATGGCAGGCATCAACCACTCAAAACAACTGTGGCACTCAATCGCCATATGCAGGCGGCCGCTGTGGCCCGCCGCCAGTTTTTGTAAGTTGCGTTCGCAGGCGCGCATCTGTGGCAGTACGCTGTCCGCCAGTTGCAGCACCTCCAGCCCTGCACGTGTGAAACGCAGTGGCTTACTTTTGCGTTCAAATAGCTGCGTGCCAATGCGCTCCTCCAGATCCTTTAGCTGGTGAGACAGCGCCGACTGGGTCAAGTGTAAGCGCCTAGCGGCCTCTACCAGCGTGCCGCCATCACGCAACGCCACCAAAGTGCGTAAGTGTTTGAGATCAAGCACTATTAACAGAGCTCATTTTGAAATGGAGTGACATTATAACCGTTCATATATAAGGACAAAACCACTGGTGGGTGAGCGTTCGGGTGAGTACTATTGCCGCCAATAACAATAAGAGGTGAATTATGTCTCGCTACCTTCTCAGTTTGGATCAAGGTACTACCAGCAGTCGCGCCATCGCATTCAATATCGATGGCAGTATGGCGGCATCGTCGCAACAAGAGTTTCCACAGCACTTTCCCAAACCCGGTTGGGTCGAGCATCACGCCAGTGAAATCTGGCAGTCGACGTTGACTACGGCACAACAGGTGATTGACCAGCTCGGTGCGTCTGCCGACGACATTGCCGCCATTGGCATTACCAATCAGCGTGAAACCACCTTAATTTGGGATCGGGCCACGGGCGAGCCGATTTATCCGGCCATTGTTTGGCAAGATCGCCGCACTGCGGACATGTGCAGCGAGCTAAAGCAAGCGGGCAAGGAGCCTTGGCTGCAGCAACGCACCGGCCTTTTATTAGACCCGTATTTTTCAGCCACCAAGGTTGCTTGGATTCTCGATCATGTGGAAGGAGCGCGCCAGCGCGCTGAACGCGGTGAACTGGCATTTGGCACCGTAGATACGTATTTATTGTGGCAACTAACTCGCGGTGCTGTGCATGCCACTGACGCCACCAATGCCTCTCGCACCCTGCTGTTTAATATCCACCAGCAGTGTTGGGATGATGAGCTACTGGCACTGTTCAATATTCCAGCCAGTTTATTGCCAGATGTGCGCAACAGCAGCGATGATTTTGGCAGCACGCATGAGTCTTGGTTCGGGCGCTCGATACCGATTGGCAGTGTTATCGGTGATCAGCAGTCCGCACTGGTGGGGCAGGCGTGCTTCGAGACCGGTATGGCCAAGTCGACTTACGGTACTGGCTGCTTTGTGATGATGAACAGCGGCGAGCAAGCACTGCACTCGGAACATCGTTTACTCACCACCGTGGCTTATCGTCTCAATGATCGCGTTACCTACGCCCTGGAAGGCTCGATCTTTATGGCCGGCGCCACCATTCAGTGGATTCGCGATGGTCTGCAACTGATCGCCAAAGCCAGTGACACTCAGCTGTTGGCCGAGCAAACCGGTTACGACAACCCTGTGTATATGGTACCCGCCTTTGCAGGCTTGGGGGCTCCTTATTGGGACCCGGATGCTCGCGGAGCTATTTTGGGACTGTCGCGTGATACCGGCATTAAGGAAATTGTCACCGCTGGTCTACAAGCGGTCTGTTACCAAACCCGTGATTTGTTGGAAGCGATGAAAGCCGATGGCGTTCATCCTGCGCGTTTGCGTGTGGACGGTGGCATGGTGGTAAACGACTGGCTGATGCAATTTCTTGCTGACGTGCTCGGGGTCGAAATTCAACGGCCAGGTATTACCGAGACCACAGCCTTGGGCGCTGCGGTATTGGCGGGGATGCAGGTTGGCATCTATCAGGGGTTAGATGATATCAGCCAGCTGTGGCAGCAACAGCGCTCGTTCCCGCCTCAAATCGAGGTGGAGCAACAGCATCAGTTATACCAGGGCTGGTTGGACGCCGTTCGTCGCGTGTGCAATAGTCAGGAATGACCACTGGGCATTGCCAGCTTTGCGTCCATGGACATAGTGGCGATGGGTTAGCTCAGTATAATGGACGAAAAACATACAAGGACGGCAGCGTGCAACAATTGCAGCGGGATATTCTGCGGCGCCATTGGTATGCCGCTGTGTGGGCGTTGTCCTACACCATATTGTTGTGTCTAGGTCACTATTTGGATCTGTCGCAACTAACGGACGTTCAGCTGTGGCGCCTTGTTGCCGGCTACTGGCTGCTGCAAGTCGCCTTGCTGGCTATGGTGGCCAGCGGCTATTCTCGGCGCTACAAAGACCCTAGCCTGACCATTCCATTCATGTTGTTGAGCATTGCTTTTTTGTCGCTGTTTTTGTGGATGGCTCCGGCCATGCGTCCTCTATTGGTGTTGGGTTACGTGACTGTGTTGCCGTTTGGTATGTTCCAACTCACTTGGCGCGGTTTTCTTGCGGTGACCTTAGTCACTGTGGCTTGTTATGGTTCTGTGCTGGCGCTATTGCAGGGCAGCGGGCGGGACTTTTGGCAGGCAGACTTGGAGTGGTTGTTGGCAGTGGCGTTTGCCGCCAGCTTGTTTTGCTTTGTGGTGGTGGCCCGCGAGTTCACTCAACTCAGAGACGCTCATCGCAATAAAAACCGCGAGTTGCGCCAAGCGTTGGCACGCATTGAAGAGTTGGCCGTCACGGATGAGCTAACCGGTCTGTATAACCGCCGTTATTTATTGCGTGGGATGGAAAAACACGCTGCTTTGGCGGACCGTGAGGGTCTGTCATTTGTTGCTGTTTTTATCGACATCGATCACTTCAAACATATCAACGACAGTCATGGCCACAGCATAGGAGATCAAGTGCTGGCGGAATTGGCCATGGTGCTGCGTCGCAGTGTGCGTGAAGCGGATATGGCGTCGCGCTACGGTGGAGAGGAATTTGTGCTGCTGTTAAGCGGAGTGGATCTGGTCGAGGCTGCGCCAGTGCTTGAGCGCATTCGACAAGTCATTATTGATGGCGCATTTTCCGAGCAACAGCTGCCTTTAACGGTGTCCATGGGCGTTGCTCAGTTTCGTGTGGGCGAATGTGTAGAGAAGTTGCTGGCGCGTGCTGATCATTTGCTCTATGAGGCCAAGCGCCGCGGTCGTAACCGCATTGAGATGGAAGCGCTGGCCGCAATCAATGCTGCCCATCAATCCTCTTGAGACAGCAAAAACTCCAATAACGCCTTTTGCGCATGCAGGCGATTTTCGGCTTGGTCCCAAACGACGGATCTGCGATCGTCCAATAACGTATGGCTGATCTCCTCGCCACGATGTGCCGGTAAGCAATGCATGAAGATAACGTCGTCATTGGCTTCATCGAGCAAAGCCTCTGACACTTGATAGTCTGCGAATTGTTGCTGCCGTTGTTGTTGCTCATCCTCCTGACCCATGGATGCCCAGACGTCGGTGGTGACCATGTCTGCGCCTTGCACGGCTTGTTCGGGTGAGCGCAGCAACTGCACGCGGTCACGATTGCTATCTAACAGGTGTGTCGAGGGTTCGAATCCTTCTGGCGTCGCAATGCGCAGTTGGAAATCAAACTGCCGTGCGGCGTTAATATAGGAGTGACACATATTATTGCCGTCGCCAATCCAGGCCACGGTTTTACCTTGAATGCTGCCGCGATGCTCGCGATAGGTTTGCATATCGGCCAGCAGCTGACACGGATGGAAGTCGTCCGTTAGCGCATTGATGACTGGCACTTGCGAAAACGCAGAAAAACGCTCCACCGTATCGTGATCAAAGGTACGGATCATAATCACATCGACCATACGGGATAACACGCGTGCACTGTCCTCGATCGGCTCACCACGACCCAGCTGGGTATCGCGTGGTGAGAGAAAAATCGCACTGCCGCCAAGTTGTGCCATGCCCGCTTCAAAAGACACGCGTGTACGGGTGGATGATTTTTCGAAGATCATGCCCAGCACACGGTTTTTGAGTGGTTCATGCAGCTGCTGGCGTTGCTGAAAGCGCTTTAACTCGGTTGCCCTTTCTATTACCCAATTGAGTTCGTCACTGGTCAGATCCAGCAGGGTCAAAAAGTGTCTCACGTTGCTCACTTCCTTCAATATGCACCATCGCAACGGAGTCGATGGCCGTTGGTCACGCATTGCCAACAGTACGTCATGTGACGCATGGATTTGGAATTATCTGGCCATAGCTACGGCTTAGATAAACTTAAAAACGCAATCGGGCAGCTGAGCTGCCCGATGTGAAGATCATACGAAAGGGTGGTTTCAATGTAAACGAATCCGATCAATATTCGGATATTATAATCTCAGAAGAATCTTATTCATCTGCGGCTGTGTTTTAGTCGAGTGATAGTCAGACTTATCGCGATTGGCCTCGAAGCTCGTTATCCCATAAATTATTTTCGCAGGCTTATGATTCTGCTGTTTCTATTTACAGTGAGAAGGGGTTCAGCGGTATGATCTGCCGGTAGACAACCGGGGGCAGTGACGCATGCAACAGAACATTGGGTGGTATTTTCCGCAGACAGGCGGTCCAGAGGTGCTTGCAGCCACAGAGTTGGCGATGCCCGAGCCGGGTGAGCATGAAGTGCTTATTAAAGTATTGGCATCTGGCTTTAACCCCATTGATAGCAAAATACGAGCAGGGCTGGCACCGATCGCTGCGGACAACAAGGTACCCGGCTGCGACGCCTGTGGCGACGTCATCAAAGTGGGTAAGCAAGTCGCAGGGTTCGCTGTCGGCGACCGAGTCTATGGCTGTATTGGTGGCGTTGCGGGCTCGAGCGGCACCTTATGCCAGTATGTGGCTGCCGATGCTCATCTGTTAGCCAAAGCCCCCCAGTCTATTTCCATTGCACAGGCGGCGACTTTGCCACTGGTGGCGATTACCGCCCATGAAGCGTTGCAACGATTGCAGCTGCATAGCAATGATTCTTTATTGATCATGGGTGGTAGCGGTGGTGTCGGGCGGATGGCCATCCAACTAGCGCGTTTGCAGGGCGCTCAGGTGACTGCCACCGCAGGTAGCGAAGCGCGTCAGCAGCAGCTGCGTTCACTGGGGGTTGAGGCGTATCACCACAATGACGTCGAGCAGCTGGGGGCTCGTTTTAATAAGGTGTTGGACACCTTTGGTGGCCAAAGTCTGTTGAATGCACTGCTGGCCGCCAGGCCAGGTGGGCACGTTGCCACCATCAATGCACGTAACACTTATGACTTAAGTCAAGCACACGCCAAAGGGCTGACCTTGCACGCTGTGTTTATGCTACTGCCGTTATTAACCGGTAACGGGCGAGCTGATCATGGTGTTTTTTTACAGCAGTTGGCTGAGTGGGTGGATCTTGGCTTAGTGAGTGCAGCAGAAGCTGAAGAAGCGCCTGCCGCCGATGTGGCGGCAGTGCATGAACGCTATGAAGCTGGGGAGCTAAAACACAAGGTAGCGTTTGTTTTGCCGTAAGACTTATTCGATACGAATCATCTTGTGGGTTTGCAAACTGAGCTTCCAGCGCGGGTGTTTCAGGCAATAGCTCAAGGCTTTGTGCGTATTGCTAGTCGATAAGCTATCGGCAGCGCCCTGCAATTTATCCGAGCTGATTACGACTGGCTGATAGTCGGCCATCGGCTGCAGATAATAGTGATCAGCTTGTATGTAGTCGAAGCGCTCTGGTGGTGCGTCAGCTTGTGGGTAAACCAGCTTTAGCTCGTCACACTCGATTACAACGAGTTCCGACTCGCCCTTTGGACTCAGGCAAACCCAGTCGATACCATTGGCGAGTGGCAATGTACCGTTGGTTTCAATCGCCACTTCAAACCCAGCGTGCTGCAACGCGCTTACCAGCTCGTCATCCAACTGCAGCGCCGGCTCGCCACCGGTACAGACGACATAAGGCTTGCCTTGCCCATTCGCTGTAGAACCTGGCCACTGCTGTTGAATAACCACGACCAGCTGCTCTAGGTCGTAGACGCCGCCGAGATGGCCATCAGTACCGATAAAGTCGGTATCGCAAAAATTACACACAGCCGCCGTGCGACCGCTTTCTCGTCCATTCCATAAGTTGCACTTGGAGAAACGGCAAAACACGGCAGGGCGCCCAGCTTGAGCGCCTTCTCCTTGCAGGGTATAAAAGATCTCTTTGATCCGGTACTGAGCCGCCATTAACTGGCCTCGTATGCCAGTGGATCTGCTGCGTTATTCTTTTCAAACGCCTCTAAACGTTCAACACACGATCCGCATTTGCCGCAGGCTTTTTCACGACCGTTGTAGCAGGTCCAGGATTTGCCATAGTCCAACCCCATGGCCAAGCCATCTTTTAATATTTCAATTTTGTCGCTGTTTAGATAAGGCGTCACGATATCGACCGGTTCATAGTTAGCCAGCTTTGCAACGTCGTTCATGGCCAGCACAAACTCTGGGCGGCAGTCGGGGTAGATGGCATGGTCGCCCGAGTGGGCGCCGTAAAAGACTTTGCTAGCGCCAATATCAACGGCATAGCCAATGGCCAGCGACAACAAAATCATGTTGCGGTTCGGCACGACCGTCGACTTCATGTTCTGATCTTCGTAGTGACCTTCTGGAATGTCTTTGTCGGATGTCAGCGACGAGCTTTGCAGCAATTGGTTGATCGCCGTGATGTCGATGATCTTGTGGTGAACATCCAGCTCGCTGCACACGCGTTTGGCGAACTCAATTTCCTTCTTATGTTTCTGACCATAATCAAAGGTCAGGGCGTACAGCTCATGTCCTTGCTGTTTGGCTTTGTTCAAAATGGTGAAGGAATCCATTCCACCGGAATAGATGACGACGGCTTTGTCGGCCATGGTGAACCTCTTTCTATATAGATGTACTGAAACGGATAAACAGTCCAAGTCAGGGAATCGGCGATTCCGGATGTCAGTATACGTGCTTTGTTGGAGTGGCTAAAACGCCCTAACTGAAAAGATTCAAAAACCTGTTGATCGGCTCTCAGATATCTGTAGAATGCGCCGCTCCTGATCGCTGTGACGCGGCAGGTGGGCAAGAAGCCCCTGTTTTTCAATGGCTTAGAGAGTTTTATTCGATCTCACTAAGCACTGAAAAATATCGAAACAAGGCATTGACCTTTTGGTTTTTGAGTGTAGTATACGCCGCCTTGATTCGAGGCCAGCTAGCTCGGTGAGCTCTTTGGTCGGTTAGGTAACTCGTTGATCTCACTAGAAAATATTTGAAATTAACGGTTGCCAAGCCAGAAAGGCGTTGTATAATGCGCCTCTCGATCTGAGAGGGTTTCTTCCAGGTCGGTCAGCGACAAGCTTCGAAAGAAACTTAAAAAATCGCTTGACATTCAAGGCTGCTTCATTAAAATACGCAGCCCGCTTTGATCGAAAGATCTGGCAGTGTTCTTTAAAAATCAGCATTAAGTAATTCGTGTGGGTGCTTACTGGGATGCTCTGGAGACAAAGCATTATCAAGTAAGAACTCGTCGAAAATTTATTTAAGAATTTAAGTCAGTTTTATTCTTGAGCAAGATTTAGATTGAATATTCCTTCAATCGAAACTTTTTAAACTGAAGAGTTTGATCATGGCTCAGATTGAACGCTGGCGGCAGGCTTAACACATGCAAGTCGAGCGGTAACAGAGATAGCTTGCTATCTGCTGACGAGCGGCGGACGGGTGAGTAACGCGTAGGAAACTGCCTGGTAGTGGGGGACAACAGTTGGAAACGACTGCTAATACCGCATACGCCCTACGGGGGAAAGCAGGGGATCTTCGGACCTTGCGCTATCAGATGTGCCTGCGTCGGATTAGCTAGTTGGTGGGGTAATGGCCTACCAAGGCGACGATCCGTAGCTGGTCTGAGAGGATGATCAGCCACACTGGGACTGAGACACGGCCCAGACTCCTACGGGAGGCAGCAGTGGGGAATATTGGACAATGGGCGCAAGCCTGATCCAGCCATGCCGCGTGTGTGAAGAAGGCTCTAGGGTTGTAAAGCACTTTCAGTCGGGAGGAAAGCTTGATGGTTAATACCCCTCAAGTGTGACGTTACCGACAGAAGAAGCACCGGCTAACTCCGTGCCAGCAGCCGCGGTAATACGGAGGGTGCAAGCGTTAATCGGAATTACTGGGCGTAAAGCGCGCGTAGGTGGCTTGTTAAGTTGGATGTGAAAGCCCCGGGCTCAACCTGGGAACTGCATTCAAAACTGGCAGGCTAGAGTACAGTAGAGGGTAGTGGAATTTCAGGTGTAGCGGTGAAATGCGTAGAGATCTGAAGGAACATCAGTGGCGAAGGCGACTGCCTGGACTGATACTGACACTGAGGTGCGAAAGCGTGGGGAGCAAACAGGATTAGATACCCTGGTAGTCCACGCCGTAAACGATGTCTACTAGTTGTCGGGGGACTTGATCCTTTGGTAACGAAGCTAACGCGATAAGTAGACCGCCTGGGGAGTACGGCCGCAAGGTTAAAACTCAAATGAATTGACGGGGGCCCGCACAAGCGGTGGAGCATGTGGTTTAATTCGAAGCAACGCGAAGAACCTTACCTACTCTTGACATCCTGCGAACTTGGTAGAGATACCTTGGTGCCTTCGGGAGCGCAGTGACAGGTGCTGCATGGCTGTCGTCAGCTCGTGTTGTGAAATGTTGGGTTAAGTCCCGTAACGAGCGCAACCCTTGTCCTTAGTTGCCATCATTTAGTTGGGGACTCTAAGGAGACTGCCGGTGACAAACCGGAGGAAGGCGGGGACGACGTCAAGTCATCATGGCCCTTACGAGTAGGGCTACACACGTGCTACAATGGCGTATACAGAGGGTTGCGAAGCCGCGAGGTGAAGCTAATCTCACAAAGTACGTCGTAGTCCGGATTGGAGTCTGCAACTCGACTCCATGAAGTCGGAATCGCTAGTAATCGTGAATCAGAATGTCACGGTGAATACGTTCCCGGGCCTTGTACACACCGCCCGTCACACCATGGGAGTGGGTTGCTCCAGAAGTAGCTAGCTTAACCTTCGGGAGAGCGGTTACCACGGAGTGATTCATGACTGGGGTGAAGTCGTAACAAGGTAGCCCTAGGGGAACCTGGGGCTGGATCACCTCCTTAAACGATGCTCTAGTCATCTCAGCTAAGTGCTCACACGAATTGCTTTAATGCTTTTAATACAAGGCTCGGCCCTGTATTGCTCTTTAAAAATTTGGATACATGAGAATGAGAATTCTCAAGCGAACCGGCGGTTGCTTGATTTGATTAATTACTACCCGTAATTAATCAGTAAGCCCAACCATAAAGTTTCACATTTCATAGCTTGTAAATGTCGAGACGGTTTGGGGTTATATGGTCAAGTGACTAAGCGTGCACGGTGGATGCCTTGGCATCTGGAGGCGATGAAAGACGTGGTAGCCTGCGATAAGTTTCGGGGAGGTGGCAAACAACCTTTGATCCGGAAATCTCTGAATGGGGAAACCCACCTGTCATAAGGCAGGTATCTGCAACTGAATACATAGGTTGTAGAGGCGAACCGGGAGAACTGAAACATCTAAGTACCCCGAGGAAAAGAAATCAACCGAGATTCCCTTAGTAGCGGCGAGCGAACGGGGACCAGCCCTTAAGCTTCAATGTAGTTAACAGAACGCTCTGGAAAGTGCGGCCATAGTGGGTGATAGCCCCGTATGTGAAAACTTATTTGAAGTGAAATCGAGTAGGTCGGGACACGTGATATCCTGACTGAATATGGGGGGACCATCCTCCAAGGCTAAATACTCCCAGATGACCGATAGTGAACCAGTACCGTGAGGGAAAGGCGAAAAGAACCCCTGTGAGGGGAGTGAAATAGATCCTGAAACCGTGTACGTACAAGCAGTGGGAGCCGACTTTGTTCGGTGACTGCGTACCTTTTGTATAATGGGTCAGCGACTTAATGTTAGTGGCAAGGTTAAGCGAATAGCGGAGCCGTAGGGAAACCGAGTGTTAACTGCGCGTCCAGTCGCTAGCATTAGACCCGAAACCGGGCGATCTATCCATGAGCAGGTTGAAGGTTGAGTAACATCAACTGGAGGACCGAACCCACTGTCGTTGAAAAGCCAGGGGATGACTTGTGGATCGGAGTGAAAGGCTAATCAAGCCCGGAGATAGCTGGTTCTCCTCGAAAACTATTTAGGTAGTGCCTCGGACGAATGCCACTGGGGGTAGAGCACTGTTAAGGCTAGGGGGTCATCCCGACTTACCAACCCTTTGCAAACTCCGAATACCAGTGAGTACTATCCGGGAGACACACGGCGGGTGCTAACGTCCGTCGTGAAAAGGGAAACAACCCAGACCGTCAGCTAAGGTCCCAAAGTTACAGTTAAGTGGGAAACGATGTGGGAAGGCTAAAACAGCTAGGAGGTTGGCTTAGAAGCAGCCACCCTTTAAAGAAAGCGTAATAGCTCACTAGTCGAGTCGGCCTGCGCGGAAGATATAACGGGGCTCAAACTGTACACCGAAGCTACGGATGCACTTTGTGCATGGTAGAGGAGCGTTCTGTAAGCCGTTGAAGGTCAAGGTGTGAACCAGGCTGGAGGTATCAGAAGTGCGAATGCTGACATGAGTAACGATAAGGGGTGTGAAAAACATCCCCGCCGGAAACCCAAGGGTTCCTGTCCAACGTTAATCGGGGCAGGGTTAGTCGGCCCCTAAGGCGAGGCTGAGAAGCGTAGTCGATGGGAAACAGGTTAATATTCCTGTACTTGTTTGTAGTGCGATGGGGGGACGGAGAAGGCTAGGCCAGCACGGCGTTGGTTGTCCGTGTTTAAGCTGGTAGGCAGAGAACTTAGGTAAATCCGGGTTCTTAATGCCGAGACGTGATGACGGTGACTCTACGGAGTCCGAAGTGGTCGATGCCATGCTTCCAGGAAAAGCCTCTAAGCTTCAGCTACAAAGAAACCGTACTCTAAACCGACACAGGTGGGTAGGTAGAGAATACCAAGGCGCTTGAGAGAACTCGGGTGAAGGAACTAGGCAAAATGGCACCGTAACTTCGGGAGAAGGTGCGCCGGTTTTGGTGAAGGACTTGCTCCGTAAGCTGAGACCGGTCGAAGATACCAGGTGGCTGCGACTGTTTATTAAAAACACAGCACTCTGCAAACACGAAAGTGGACGTATAGGGTGTGACGCCTGCCCGGTGCCGGAAGGTTAATTGATGGGGTTAGCATCTGCGAAGCTCTTGATCGAAGCCCCGGTAAACGGCGGCCGTAACTATAACGGTCCTAAGGTAGCGAAATTCCTTGTCGGGTAAGTTCCGACCTGCACGAATGGCGTAACGATGGCCACACTGTCTCCACCCGAGACTCAGTGAAATTGAATTCGCAGTTAAGATGCTGCGTTCCCGCGGCTAGACGGAAAGACCCCGTGAACCTTTACTACAGCTTCACAGTGAACTTTGAATTGGCTTGTGTAGGATAGCTGGGAGGCTTTGAAGCCAGGACGCCAGTCCTGGTGGAGCCAACCTTGAAATACCAGCCTGGTCAATTTGGGGTTCTAACTCAGGTCCATTATCTGGATCGAGGACACTGTGTGGTGGGTAGTTTGACTGGGGCGGTCTCCTCCCAAAGAGTAACGGAGGAGCACGAAGGTCGGCTAATCTTGGTCGGACATCAAGAGGTTAGTGCAATGGCATAAGCCGGCTTAACTGCGAGACAGACACGTCGAGCAGGTACGAAAGTAGGTCATAGTGATCCGGTGGTTCTGTATGGAAGGGCCATCGCTCAACGGATAAAAGGTACTCCGGGGATAACAGGCTGATACCGCCCAAGAGTTCACATCGACGGCGGTGTTTGGCACCTCGATGTCGGCTCATCACATCCTGGGGCTGAAGCCGGTCCCAAGGGTATGGCTGTTCGCCATTTAAAGTGGTACGCGAGCTGGGTTTAGAACGTCGTGAGACAGTTCGGTCCCTATCTGCCGTGGGCGTTTGAGATTTGAGAAGAGTTGCTCCTAGTACGAGAGGACCGGAGTGAACGAACCTCTGGTGTTCCGGTTGTATCGCCAGATGCATTGCCGGGTAGCTACGTTCGGACGGGATAAACGCTGAAAGCATCTAAGCGTGAAGCCTCCTTCAAGATGAGATCTCACTGGAACTTCGAGTTCCCTGTAGGGCCCAGGAAGACTACCTGGTTGATAGGCAGGGTGTGTAAGCGTTGTGAGGCGTTGAGCTAACCTGTACTAATTGCCCGTGAGGCTTGACCATATAACACCCAAACTCGGGTGGGCTGCTGAAAACTCAGCAACAAGCCAAGAAATACGAACAGGCACCGCCGGTTCGCAAGAGAATTCTCAAGACACTCATGTATCCAACCTTATTTGAAGTCACGTCGCGGAATACGTAAGACGACAACACTTCATACAGGTTTGCTTGACGACAATAGAGCTGTGGAACCACCTGAATCCATCCCGAACTCAGAAGTGAAACGCAGCATCGCCGATGGTAGTGTGGGGCTTCCCCATGTGAGAGTAGGTCATCGTCAAGCTCTTATTCAAAACCCCGGTAGCTAACGCTATCGGGGTTTTTTCGTTTTTGTTCGCTGACAATCATGGTCATGCCAGATAGAACACCGTCCTAGGCTTATCGAGGTCATGGCGTAGCTTATTCAAAGCCACGTTAGCGTACGCTATTTACCTCCTCTCCCATGGCTTCTAGTGGTATTCCGGCAGACGCTTATCGTGGCGTTACCGTCAGGCTGATATAAGATCCCCCAACGTTTTTATGGCTGGCCGATTCCCTCTTTCTATGGGTGTTTAGTGCTCGCCAGCATCGGTGCTGATAATGACCTTGCGGACAAACGCCCTTAAACATGCTCAGTAAACTCGAGAGTGATGTTTATTGAGAGCAGCAGACAATATAGGGCCGTAAACCTGCGCCCCACCCAAAAGTGGCGTGAGGAACATAGGCTCGGCTAAGAAAATAAAAGATATAAAAGATGGAATAAACAATGACGGCCGCTTGTCTTTTCGGCGCTAGAATTCGTGCAATACCAACTTGCGGTCTGCTTGAATTTGAGCGAGCTGGCTAAAGTTACCTAAAAAGCTGTGAGCAGTCTGGCCGTTGCCATTGAGTAAGAAAAGATAGAGGCGTGGACTGCACTGAAAAACAGTGAGTGTTCGTTAAGCCGAAGTCGATCAAGCGATTACTAATCATCCAAGCCCTCCGTGTGAGGGCTTGTGACTGAGCATTAGAGCGGATAATTAGGCTTGGTATTTATCCGTTATTCGCCCCGCGATATGGGCATAATGTTTACGAATATCGGCGATATCCTGTTGCACATCTCCAGTGGGTTTAAAGGTCCCTAATACACCACCAGTTTTGCGTTGGTAATCCAAAAAGCCCATCAAAATAGGCACTTGAGCGCCGTTGGCAATGTGGTAAAAACCCGTTTTCCAGTCACTGACCTTACTGCGTGTGCCCTCCGGTGGCACGATCAAAAATAGCCGATCATTGGTTTTAATGGTGGCGATGGAAGCATCCACCATATTATTCGACTTTGAACGATCGACGGGCACGCCGCCCATCCACATCATTAAATGTTTGAACGGTGGTTTAAAAATGGACTTTTTGCCCATCCAGTAAATCGGGGTACGCATGACGAAAGCGATCATCAGCATGTAGGGAAGATCCCAGTTGCTGGTATGCGGTGCGGCAATCATGACACACTTGCGAAGATCTCGCGGAATCTCTCCGGTAATTTTCCAGCCTTTCAACCTCAAATACAAAGAGGAGCCGGCCCGTAACAGATGGCTGATGACCGGAGTATCAAACATAGTGCGATGCATGAAGTATTTCTCAGTAGCTGACGTATCCTGCCGCCGGGTTAGGCGCCCATCCTAGCGTAGTCAAACGTGCGCCATCATACCTTACCGTTGGGTAGCATGCTCGTCTGCCCACACTTTTGTTGATGGCCATCGTCTCACTGGCTGTTAAAATAGCAAGTTGTTCTCTGACCAGTGCTGCCTCCCCATATGTCGACACCGTTTGTGCATTTGCGCGTCCATTCTGAATACTCCCTCTATGACAGCACCATTCGGGTGAAGGAGCTGGTGGGGAAATGCGTCGCGGAGCAGATGCCGGCGGTGGCCCTGACAGACCAGGTGAATCTGTATGCCTTGGTGAAATTCTATAAAGGAGCGTTGGGCAATGGTGTGAAGCCCATTCTCGGCGCTGACTTGTGGATAGAGAACCCAGACGACATTCACCAGCCCTTTCGGGTGACTGCCCTGTGTTTGTCTTCCGAGGGATATCTCACGCTGCGAGAGTTGATCTCCCGTGCTTTTATGGAGAATCAGCACCACGACTTACCGCAAGTGAAACGGCAGTGGTTATTGCAAGACAATCAGGGGCTGGTGATCCTATCTGGCGCCCGTGACGGTGATATCGGCCAGCGTATTCTTAAAGGGCGGCTGGAAGATGCCGAAGCCTTAGCGCGGGAGTATATGGCAGCCTTCGGTGATCGTTTTTATTACGAAGTGCAGCGTACGGGGCATCCTGGTGATGAAGCGATCGTCAAGGCGGGTGTGATGCTGGCACCTAAGCTGTCGATGCCGCTGGTAGCCACCAACGATGTACGCTTTATGACAGCGGAGGATTTTGAAGCGCATGAAACGCGGGTCGCTATTGGTCAGGGCTTTGCGCTGCACGACAAGCGCCGACCGCGTGACTACAGCGACCAGCAGTACTTTCGCAGCAGTGCTGAAATGTGTGAGCTGTTTAAGGATCTGCCCTCGGCGATTGAAAACACCGTTGAAATTGCCAAGCGCTGTAGCGTCGAAGTGCAGCTGGGCAAGTACTTCTTGCCAGACTACCCGATTCCAACGGGCATGACGGAAGACGAGTTTTTCCGTCGTATTTCTGAGGTGGGTTTGGAAGAGCGCCTTGAGAAGATTCTCGATAAAGCCGATCCAGAGTATCAGCAAAAACGCGCGCCCTATGATGAGCGCCTGAAGTTTGAGCTCGACATCATCATTCAGATGGGTTTTCCCGGCTACTTTTTGATCGTGATGGACTTTATCCAGTGGGCCAAGGATGAGGATATTCCGGTTGGTCCAGGACGGGGCTCCGGTGCGGGTTCCTTGGTGGCTTATGCGCTGAAAATTACCGATTTGGATCCGCTGGAATACGATCTGCTGTTCGAGCGTTTTTTGAACCCAGAACGGGTCTCCATGCCGGACTTCGATATCGACTTCTGCATGGAAGATCGCGAACGGGTGATCGAATACGTGGCTGATAACTACGGTCGCGAAGCGGTATCACAAATTGTGACCTTCGGTACCATGGCCGCTCGAGCGGTGGTGCGAGACGTTGCCCGGGCGCAAGGAAAATCCTTTGGCCTGGCCGACAAACTGTCCAAGTTGATCCCGGGCGACCCGGGCATGACGCTGGAAAAGGCACTGGCCAATGAAAGCGCCCTGCAAGAGTTTTTGAACGAAGACGAAGAAGCCCAGGAAATCTGGGAAATGGCGCTCAAGCTCGAGGGTATCGCTCGCCAGACCGGTAAACACGCCGGTGGTGTGGTGATTGCACCGACCAAGCTCACGGATTTTTCTGCCACCGCGTGCGAACCGGGTGGCGCCGGTTTAATCACTCAGTTTGATAAAAACGACGTGGAAGAAGCCGGCTTGGTAAAGTTCGACTTTCTGGGCTTGCGTACGCTGACCATCATCGACTGGGCGTTAGAGACCATCGACCGTCTACGGGCAAAAGAAGGGCAGGCGCCGCTGGATATCAACGCCATTCCGCTCGATGACAAGCCTTCCTACGACTTGCTGAAATCGGCGCAAACCACCGCGGTGTTCCAGCTGGAATCGCGTGGTATGAAGGATCTGATTCGACGCCTGCAGCCAGATAACATCGAGGACATGATCGCTCTGGTGGCGCTGTTCCGTCCTGGTCCGCTGGAGTCAGGCATGGTGGACGACTTTATCAACCGTAAACACGGCCGTGCGCAAGTTGCCTATCCACACCCCGATTACCAGCATGACAGCCTAAAAGAAATTCTAGAGCCGACCTACGGCGTGATCGTTTACCAGGAACAGGTGATGCAGATCGCCCAAACCTTGGCGGGCTATACCCTAGGGGGCGCAGATATGCTGCGCCGCGCCATGGGTAAGAAAAAGCCTGAGGAAATGGCCAAGCAGCGTGAGATTTTCCGCACTGGTGCCATTAGCCAGGACGTTGATCCCGATCTGGCGATGAAGATCTTCGACTTGGTAGAGAAGTTTGCTGGTTACGGCTTTAACAAGTCGCACTCAGCGGCTTACGCTGTGGTGTCTTATCAAACTCTGTACCTGAAAACACACTATCCGGCGCCGTTTATGGCGGCGGTTCTAACCTCGGACATGCAGAACACCGATAAAGTCGTGACCTTTATCGAAGAATGCCGCGAAATGAACATCGAGTTGGTGTTGCCAGACGTCAACCAAAGTCATTTCGGCTTTACCGTGAACGAAGAAGGCGCCATCGTTTACGGCCTTGGGGCGGTGAAAGGCGTGGGCGAGGGGCCGATAGAGGCCATTATCGCTGGCCGCCAAGATGGACCATACCGAGATCTGTTCGACTTCTGTGATCGTATCGATCATGGGCGCATTAACAAACGGGTGTTAGAGGCATTGGTGCGCTGTGGTGCGTTTGACAATTTGGAACGCGCCGCTCCCCGTGCCGTGCTGATGGCGAGCATCGAAGATGCACTCAAGAATGCCGGTCAAAATGCCGCCAATGAAGCCGCCGGCATGATGGATTTGTTTGGTGAAGTCGAAGCGGAAACAGCGGACTCCAGTGACCCGTACGAGCGTCATCGCCGTGTTCGTGAATGGCCATTGAAGGAACGTTTGGCGGGTGAAAAAGATACGTTAGGATTGTTCGTAACCGGACATCCGTTCGATGAATATGAACACGAAGTTCGACAACTGGTACCAACCAAGCTGTCGCAGGTGCAAGAAGGTAAAGCACCGCAAAAACTGGCCGGTTTGGTTGTCGACTTGCGGTTAATGAAGAACAAGCGCGGCGACAATATGTGTTTTGTGACCTTGGATGATCGCAGCGGTCGAATTGAAGTGGCGCTGTTTTCCGATGTGTACGAGCAAGTACGCGAGCTGGTGGCCAAAGATAAGGTGCTGATTTTGGAAGCCCAGGTCAGCCATGACGATTACTCCGGCGGGTTAAAGGCCAACGGCCGCAGCGCGATGGAAATCAGCCAAGCGCGTCTCACTTATGCCAAAGCACTGCGAATCCGGGTTGCGGCTCAGGATATGGGCGATAACTTTTGTCAGCAGCTAAGTCAGCGTCTGCACCAACGACATGAGGGGTGCCCGGTGGTGCTCGAATATCACAACGATGTTGCCCGCTGTGATATTCGTTTGGCTGACCAATGGCGCATCGACCCTAGTGATGAGCAACTGCAAGAGCTGAAGTACGCCTACGGAGACCAGGCCGTTGAGCTGGTGTTCCAGTAGCCAGCAGGCAACCCTGCAATGGTTGCAGCAAGCGGCGCCGGCCGGTTCCCTCTGGGTTGCGTACAGCGGTGGTCTGGACTCGACTGTGTTGCTGCATTGGCTCGTCAACTCGCCACTGCACGCTCGCGTGAAGGCCATACACGTGCACCATGGTTTATCGCCCAACGCTGATGCTTGGGCTGATCATTGTCAGCATCTGTGCGCTGAGTGGCGAGTGCCATTCGAGCTGTATCAGGTCGATTTAGCAGCGCAGCACAGTGGGCTGGAAGAAGCCGCCAGAAACGCACGCTACGCCGTATTTGCTGATGTTTTGCAAGCCGGCGATGCGCTGTTGCTCGGCCATCATCAGGATGACCAGCTTGAAACGTTTGCACAGCGTTGGATTCGTGGTAGTGGCGTACATGGTTTGGCAGCCATGCGCCGCCAGCGCTCGTTTGCACAGGCAGAACTGCTGCGTCCTTTGCTGTCATGCAGTCGCGAAGAGCTGCACCGCTATGCCACGGAGCACGCGCTGTCGTGGATTGAAGACGAGTCTAATACCGACATTTGCTTTACGCGCAATTGGTGGCGCAATGTAGGGTTGCCGCCTATCTGGCAACAATTCCCACACGCAAAGCGCTCAGCAGCACGCACGGTGCAACGCCTGCAGCAGGATGCTGACGTGCTGACACTGCTATTGCAACAACAGTTGCTGCCACTAACGGAGGTTAGTTTGTGGCCAGGTACGCTTGCGACCTGTTTGCGCCTCGACCAATTGCGGCAGCAGCCAGATTCACTGCATTCATACTTAGTGCGCTTATGGTGGCAGCAAAATAACTTGCCCAACTTAACGGACGCTCGTTTGCAGGATCTGCTGGCAAGTGTGACCGGCGCAGCCGATCGTCAGCCAGCTGGGGAACTGGGTGAATGGCGCTGGCAGCGCCATCAGCAGCAACTTTACGTCTACCGGCCGCAGGCCGTTCCGGATGCGTGGAAACTCAGCGGCGAGCAGCAGCAAACGATCAGTTGGGCGGGCGGCCAACTGGGTTTGCATGGCCGAGTTCCAGAGGGAGCCCAAGTGATTCCCGCAAAGGCGTTGCAGCAACGAACCTTTAAGCCATATGGGCGTCCGACCCGGCCGCTGAAGAAGTGGTGGCAGAGTTGGCAGGTGCCTGTATGGCTAAGGCCACTGTGGCCAGTTTTGGTCGATAATGAAGACCAAGCATTGGCCTTTGCCAGTGTGGGAAGCAGTTCCTGTGTGGCGGTGGAGCTGGATCACAAAATTGATTTTCGTTGGTGTCGCTAGGGGATGACATCCGCTTGGATTCCGGTACAGTAGCGCTTTTCTTTGACCTCAGCGAACTACAGTTATGTCGGTTGTTAAACACGGGTTAATCAGTGCATTGTGGCTATGGTCCGCCAGCGCTTTAGCTATGTCTGTGTATCAAGTCGATACGCGTCTGTACTTTGCTCAACAACTGATGACCACGGCCTCATATGTGATACTGGAAGGTGACAGTAGCCAGTATGAACAGCGCGGCGAAGGCGGCTACCGCTTGGCGCTGCAGGTGGAAGAAAACCAGGACGCCTCCTACACCATTCACAGCACCATTCAGTCAGACAATGGTAAAGAGCTGATCACACTGGGAACTCCATCGATACAGGTACTGCCTCAGCAAGCCGGTTGGATCGAGCTGGATACCGAAGCCGTCGGTGTGGTGAAGTTGCAAGTGACCCTAGTACGTCATGAAGAAGTCGAGGATGGTGCCTTAAACGAATGCGAATACGTGGAGTGTCAGTGAGCTGGTTATTGGCGTTGTTTTGTTTGGGCTGCAGTGAGCCTGCAGAGCCCATTTTGCGTGGCTACAAACACGAAGCCGCGCAAGTGAGCTCGACCTCTAATGCACCTGTGGCCAGCGCTGAGCAAGCAGCATCTCGTGACCCCAAGCAGCCTGAGAATCCGGTTTTAGATGCGGTCGACCGCCATGCTCAAGCCGCCAAACTGCCGCTCAATCTGACCCTTCCACAAGATCTGCAGATGCCACACAACTACAACCCTCGCAGCGGAGCCCTGCCCAACCTGTTTAAGGTCGAATCTGATCAAGGCATCAGCTTATCCGGTCGCTTGTATTGGGAAGAAGCTGAAACCGCAGAAGAGACCCCATTTCTGGACAGCATCAATGGTGCAGGTCTGGAGATTCGTATTTCTACCCCCTAATTTGCATTCGACATCAGTGCGGCTGGTTATGGTTCTGCGAGCCAGGTGTGCACTAGTACCGATCTTGGCAACGTCGAGGCGCAACAAAACTATGATCGGATCAGCCACTTGTGAGCCGAATAAACGTTTGATCGCCGAGTCGCGTCTGCTATGGTGAGCGCTTTATTCTGGCAAGGAACGGCTCCGAGATGCGACTGTATCAGTTTCCTGTATCCCACTTCTGTGAAAAAGTTCGTTGGGCCTTAGACTACAAAGGTCTTCACTACGAGGTGCAGGATTTACTGCCGGGGCGCCATGTACGCACCATTCGCTCACTGGCGGGCAGCAGCAGCGTGCCATTGTTGATAGACAACGGTCTGAAGATTCAAGGCTCGGCCGAGATCATTGACTATCTCGAACAGCAATATCCGCAACACAGGCTGACGCCAGTTTCTTCAAAGCACCAGGCCATCGCCCGAGAGTGGGAACAGCGCTTAGACGATGAAACTGGTCCGGATGTGCGACTGCTGTGTTATCACTATCTGTTGCAGCAGCCATCCCTGATTATCCCACTACTGAGCTATCGCCAACCTTGGCATGTCAGTTGGTTGCTGCGCCTTGGATTTGGCAAGGTGGAAAAGGGCATGCGCCGTTGGATGCGTATCAATGAGCGCACTGCCGCTGCGGCACAGCAACGCCTACAACATACGTTAGATGAGCTGGGTCAGGCGTATCAGCAGGGTCCTTTCTTGGCTGGGCCTGAGTTCAGCCGCGCGGATATCAGCGCAGCGTCGTTACTGGCACCACTGTTTCAGCCAGCCGGTTTTGATGTGCCGTGGCCGCAGTCGATGCCAGGGGAGTTGCAAGGGTGGCTTAATCAGCAGCGCCATAACCTGGCGCCGCTGCAGTCTTTGTACGAGCGCTTTCGCTCAGCGGGTCACGAACTGGCCGAGCAGCAGCACGGCGGCGTAGCCAACGCTGTAAGCGACTAGCAAAGCTGCAAAGTAGCGCAGGTAAGCACCAAAGGTCAGGGCGGGGATTTTGCTCATCGCAACAATCCCGGCCGCTGAACCAATGATCAGCAAAGAGCCACCAACACCCACGGCGTACGTCAGGCTCATCCACTCTTGCAAGCTCATGGTCACATCAGCCTTCAGCAGCGCCGCTGTCAGCGGGACGTTATCAATCATGGCTGATAGCAATCCCATCAGATAATTGGCCGCCCAGGCCGGCAAGAACTCGTACAGGCGCACGAAGGTATCCAGCGCATGAATCTCTTTCAGCGAGCCGACCAGTAATAAGATACCGAGGAAGAACAACAAGGTATCGAACTCAATCTGACGAATGTAGTTGAGAATAGGGTGAGTCTCGGTGTCTTCTCCGAATGCGCGCGCTACCAAGAACATAACCGACAGGCCCGTCAGGAAGCTCAGTACCGGTGGTATATCGAACACCACGTTGCACAGAATCGTGCTGAGAATGGTCATCAAAAAGACCACGGCAATGACCACATCGACCCGCTGTACTTCGCTGGGCTGACGGTCAATGGTGGCCACCGCAGTCAATGGGCGAGCCAGTAAGGCGGCCAATACCAGTACTGCCAGCAAAGCCGGTGCCGACAGCAGCAACAAATTGGTGATGCTGACTTTGCCAGCCAAGAAGATCATCAGCGTGGTGACATCGCCGGTGATCATAGCAACGCCGCCCGAGTTGACCGAAAACACCACCACGGTCGAGAAACGCAGTGTCTTTTTGGCAGGCAATCTCAGCGACAAAATAAGCGCGATGGAAACCAGGGTGGCGGTGATGTTGTCGGCCAGCGATGAAAAGGCAAATGCGAACAGCGCCGTCAGCAGCAGCAGTTTACGCTCGGATATTTGCTGCGGCAGCAGCTTATAGATAATGCTTTCGATGAGGCCTTTTTTGTTGAGGTAAGCAACAAAGGTCATCGCAGCGAGTAAAAACAGCCATAAACTGGCAATTTCAGCGATGTTTTCATCCAATCCGGCGCGCACACGCTGGTGGTGGTCAGCGTCCGGCGTGAACATGAATAGCAAAACCCACGACAGGGCACCGAGGAAGAGCACCACTTGCGCCTTGTTGATATGAATTACTTCTTCTAAAACAACGGCAAGCAGTCCTACAAGTGCTAAAGAAATCAGCACATAGGGGAGAAAGTCAGGCATGGGTCACTCATTCGGGCAAGAAAATGCCGCGCTATTGTAAAGCCACCGTGGCCGTCAATGAAGGAACAAATCGTGGTATTTAAACCCTGATGACAAAGCCAGCAAGCACTGGCTCAAATCGTCAGAAACTCATCCAGTCGCCGCTGGCGGCATTGGTGCTGGCATTCCAGTCGCTCAGCAGCTCGGCCAATTGATGCGATAAGTTTTTCAGCGCATGCAGCTCTTCAACGGTGTTTTTCGGCCCAGTGTAGAGAGGCAGCTTGCGCAAGCGGCTGACCAGCGGATGGTCCGGCACTTCCATCTTGTTGCGCTCTAATGTCCAACGCAGATTGTTCGACAGCATGCGGAAGAAGCTGATTTTGGTCGCCAAGGTAAAGGTGCCAAAGTCGTCGACGTCGTTCACGTGACGGTAATCAATGCCGGCCAGCAGTGCGTTGCGGCCTTTGACGCGAATCGAAGCGGAGCGGCGATGATTCAGCAACATGGCCATAACGCCGAACATTTCACCTGGATTGATTTCATTGATGACCTCGGTGCTGTCATCGTCGCTGAGCACAATCAGCTGGCCACGCAGCAAAAAGTAGAGGGTATCGGCATCATCGCCGCGATGAATGATGGTTTCATCCGGGTCGGCCGTGACGAACTGCGACACACTCATCAACAGCTCAAACTGTGAACTGTCGGTTTGAATCAGGTCTTTGAAAAACGTGACGCCATTGACCAGGCGCTGCAGAGAATCAATCGGATACTCCTCTCGAGTGACACGGTGCATTATGAGTCCTTGAATCTGTAAGTACTGGGACTATAGCACGCCAACGGTAAGAGAAAAGACGTCACCTAAGCGGGATGTGAACTGGTTGGATTGGACTTGATCTGACACAGAAAGTAACACAATAGCTCGTGAATGTGCTCACAAAAATTGCCTGAAAGCCTTGTGAATTCAGGCGTTGCGACTACTGATTAAACTGTTGTTATGGAGCCTGGGTGGCGCGTTTCGTCTTTGCGTAGGGTTAGCACTTCGACCCCGTCTTCGGTCACTGCCAAGGTGTGCTCCCACTGCGCGGACAGTTGCTTGTCACGCGTGATCACAGTCCAGCCATCGTCCAAATGTTTTAGTCGGCGTTTGCCTTGGTTGATCATGGGCTCGATGGTGAAGGTCATGCCGGGTTGCAGCACTAAACCGGTGTTGGGGCGACCGTAGTGCAATACCTCGGGGGCTTGGTGCATCTGCTGGCCAATGCCATGACCGCAGAACTCGCGCACAACACTGTAGCCCGCGCGTTCGGCAAGTTTCTGGATAGCGTGGCCAACATCACCCAAACGAGCACCCGGTTTGACGGCATCGATCCCGGCCCACAGAGCGTCGTAGGTGGTGTCTACCAAGCGTTGCGCAGCGTCTGATACTTGGCCAATGCAATACATCTTGCTGGAGTCGGCTATGTAGCCGTCTTTTTCCAGCGTGATATCGATATTAATGATGTCGCCGTCTTGCAGATATTCATCGCTGCTGGGCATGCCATGGCACACCACTTCGTTGCGCGAAGAATTTAACACATAAGGGTAGTCGTACTGGCCTTTGCTGGCCGGGCGTGCTTTGAGCTCATCGATGATAAAGCGCTCTACCAAGTGATTCACTTGCATGGTGCTGATACCCGCCTGCATGTGCTCGTCGAGCATATCGAACACCTGAGTCAGCAGCTGGCCTGAGCGGCGCATGCGCTGCAGCTGCAGCGGCGACTTTAATTCAACTGGCATGTTTTAGTAGATCCTGCAGTGAGGCCTGTGGATGCTGTAGCAACAAGCGGGTGAGTTGTGGGTAGGTGAGCTCAGGATTGAGCTCGGCCAGCATGCCAAGGCGCAGCCAATGCTCTGCTTGGGCATTAATAGAGCGCGACATGGCCTGGCTGGCATCGCGCAGATCGTCGTGCAGCTCGTCGTTGATTTTTACGATACCCATTATCTGATCCGTTATCTTTTATATATGAATCGTATATTTGTGTTGATGTGAGCAAAAATCAAGGGCGGCAGCGGCCAGGGTGATAAAAACGCGCTAGCAAAAGCACGGTTGGCAAAAACAGAGTTAACAAGGGCAGCGTTAACAAAGGTAGATCGGCAAAGACAGGGCAGCAAAGGCAATAAAAACAAAAACGCCGGGCAAAGCCCGGCGTTTTTGATCTGGTGGCGCTGTGCAGGGTTTTATTCCAGCCCTTGCGACTTAAGGTACTCGTCATAGCTGCCGTGGAAGTCGACGATCTTGTTGTCTTTGATCTCAATAATGCGGGTGGCCAGCGAGGATACAAACTCGCGGTCATGGGAGACAAACACCAAGGTGCCTTCGTACAGCTCCAGCGCCAGGTTGAGCGATTCAATAGACTCCATGTCCATGTGGTTGGTCGGCTCATCCATTAACAAGACGTTGTGATTGCCCATCATCAGCTTGCCAAACAGTAAGCGGCCTTTTTCACCACCGGAGCAAACTTTGACCGATTTTTTGATTTGGTCCTGATTAAACAGCAAACGTCCCAGGCTGCCGCGTACAGCCTGATCGTCATGTTCCTGGGTTTTCCATTGCTCCATCCAGTCGTAGAGGTTCTGGCCGCCTTCAAACTCGTATTCGTGATCCTGAGCGTAATAACCCACATCGGCGTTCTCAGCCCATTTGACTGTGCCTTGGTTGGGCTCCAGCACACCAGCCAAGCATTTCAGGAAGGTGGTTTTACCGGCACCGTTGGCACCAATCACGGCAATTTTCTCACCGGCCTCGACCATTAAATCTGTATTGGCAAACAGGGTTTCGCCATCGTAACCATGCGACAGCTCGGTGATCTCGAGTGCCAGGCGGTGCAGTTTTTTCTCTTGGGTAAAGCGAATAAACGGGCTTTGACGGCTCGACGGTTTGATGTCGTTGAGCTCAATTTTGTCGATTTGCTTGGCGCGTGAGGTGGCCTGTTTGGCTTTTGATGCGTTGGCAGAGAAGCGGCTGACGAACTGCTTCAGTTCAGCAATCTGAGCTTTCTTACGAGCGTTGTCGGCTTGCAAGCGCTCGCGTGCCGCCGTGGACGCGATCATAAAGTCGTCGTAAGTGCCTGGGTAAATCTTGATATCACCGTAATCGATGTCGGCCATGTGGCTGCACACCGAGTTGAGGAAGTGACGGTCGTGGGAAATGATGATCATGGTGCACTTCATGTCGTTGAGCACACCTTCCAGCCAGCGAATGGTATGGATATCCAAGTTGTTGGTCGGCTCATCGAGCAGCAAGATGTCAGGGCTGGAAAATAGAGCTTGGGCCAATAACACCCGCACTTTCAGGCCTGGCGCCACTTCAGCCATAGGGCCATTGTGGTATTCCTGTGGAATGCCAGCACCCAGTAGCAGCTCCCCGGCGCGGGCTTCGGCAGTGTAGCCGTCCAGTTCGGCAAATTCGCCTTCCAGCTCAGCGGCGCGCATGTAGTCTTCTTCGCTCGCTTCTGGGTTGGCGTAGATGGCGTCGCGCTCTTGGCGAATGGCCCACAGTTCGCGATTACCCATCATCACGGTATCGAGCACCATAAACTCTTCAAAAGCGAACTGATCCTGGTTCAGTTTACCCAGACGCTCGCCCGGACTGATGCTGACGGAACCAGCCGATGGCTCAAGCGAGCCATCCAGGATTTTCATAAAGGTGGATTTGCCACAGCCGTTGGCACCAATCAGGCCATAGCGGTTGCCGTCGCCGAATTTGACGGAAATGTTTTCAAACAGCGGCTTGGCACCGAACTGCATGGTGATGTTGGCGGTCGTTATCACGGTAAAATCCTGATTTAACTAGACTTTTTAGATGAAAGAGAGAGTGTTTTGGCGCTTTTGCGAGGATTACGATAAATCTTCTTGCTCGGCGTTTGGGCGGCGCTTTGCTGCTTTAATTGCTCAGCGGCGGCGCGTGCTTGTTTACTCGGTGGTTTTGGCCCTTGTGGCTGGCGGCCCGCCACAGGCTCAGCGTCGTTTAGGGCAATGGACTGATCTTCGATGCGTATTTTACCCAGCTTTAACAGGCGGCCGATGGTGGCTTTAAACGCCCGCTTTGATACGCCGAGCTGCTGCTCGATTTCTTCCGGGCTGCTTTGATCACTCAGCCACAGTCTGCCATCTTGCTGTTTGAGCTTGTCGAGAATGCGGTCTGCCAGCAGATTAACTTTGTCTTTGCCGACGGGCTCTAGGCTTAAGTCCAGGCGGCCATCATCGCGTACACGCTTGATGAAGCCGGTCAGACGCTGGCCAGGTCGCACTGCGGTACGTACATCGTTGTTGTGCAACACGCCCCAGAACTGGTCGTCGACCACGGCTTTATAACCAAGGTCGGTGCGCTGACTGATCAACAGCTTAACGCGATCGCCGTTGTTGTAGGGATCATCAGCGCCTGGCCACTGGGCTTTGGCTTCGTCTTTGATAAAACGATTCAGGCGAGTACTGCCGATCAGGCGACCGGTGTTGTCGATGCTGACGTAGACCTGGCACTGCTGGCCAACCTGCAACTTTTGCTTTTGCTCGGAGAACGGCACCAGCAAGTCTTTGGCCAGCCCCCAGTCGAGAAACGCACCCATGGCGTTGACATCTTTCACCTCGAGGTTGGCAACTTGCCCCACCTGCGCGCGCGGGCGCTGGCGGGTAGCGATCCAACGGTCATCGGAGTCCAGATACACGAACACCGACAACTCGTCGCCCACTTGAATGCCCTCTGGGCATTGATTATTCGGCAGTAAGATAGGTTGTTGATCGTCGTCATCCAGGTAAGCCCCCTGTGAGGCCAGCTCGACCACGGTGAGGGTGTTGGTGCGTCCGAGTTCGGCCATAGTGAGTCAGGTGCCTGTGTGCAGAAAAAATAAAGCGCGCGAGTGTAGCACGGGCGGCGTTTAGCTTCGATAAATGGTCTCGATCAGATGATAGCCAAAGCGGGTGCGCACTGGCCCTTGGATTTGTAACAGAGGGCCTTTAAACACCGCATCGTCGAAGGCTTTGGCCATTTCGCCGCGATTGAACTCTCCCAGACTGCCGCCATTGGCCTTCGATGGGCACTGCGAATGACGCTTTGCCAACTGGGCGAAATCGGCACCTTTGGCCAGTTGTTGTTTCAGATCCATGGCTTGCGATTTGGTTTTGACGAGAATATGGCGGGCACAGGCGCGGCGCATGGTGGCTCTCCGGACAGGTAATACAGTGACAACGGCCCATTATGCCGGAAAATCTGACCGCTCAGTTATTCGAATTGCTTCGCCCAGCGCCGCGCATGTGCGAGAATCGCGCGCCGAATTTGCCGATACCAATACCAATCGCAGGGGGAAAGCCAATGAGCGTTCATGAAATCCGTCATCCACTGGTGCAACATAAGTTGGGCCTGATGCGTGCTAAAGACATCAGCACCCGCAGCTTTCGCCAATTGGCCGGTGAGGTGGGTAACCTGCTGACCTACGAAGCGACCAAAGATCTGGAGCTGGAAAAGTACACGGTTGATGGCTGGTGTGGCGATATCCAGGCGGAGCGTATTCTGGGTAAGAAGTTCACCGTGGTGCCCATCTTGCGCGCCGGTCTTGGCATGCTAGATGGGGTGCTGGAGCTGGTGCCAAGCGCCAAAATCAGCGTGGTTGGCCTTTACCGCGACGAAGAAACCCTGGAGCCGGTCAGCTATTTCGACAAACTTGCCGGTGATATCGACCAGCGCATGGCGTTGGTGGTAGACCCCATGCTGGCCACTGGCGGCTCGATGATTGCGACCATTGACCTGCTCAAGCAAGCTGGCTGCACCAGCATTCGTGCACTGGTGCTGGTTGCCGCGCCGGAAGGCATCGACAAGGTGCAAAAAGCACACCCAGATGTCGACATTTATACCGCCTCCATCGACCAGCGCTTGAACGAAAACGGCTACATCATTCCGGGCTTGGGCGATGCCGGCGACAAAATCTTTGGCACTCAATAATACAGGTCGGCAATTATGAGCAACTTATCTACTGCACAGGGCTGGCGCACTGTGCTTGCGGGTCTGCAAATGCTGTTTGTGGCGTTTGGTGCCTTGGTGCTGATGCCCCTGATTACCGGCTTGGATCCATCTGTGGCGCTGTTTACCGCCGGTATCGGTACGCTGTTGTTTCAACTGGTGACCAAGCGCTCGGTGCCAGTCTTTTTGGCGTCGTCGTTTGTGTTTATCGCGCCGATTTCATACAGCGTGGACACCTGGGGCATGGCTGCGACCATGGGGTCGCTGTTTTGTGCGGGTTTGGTGTACATCGCACTGGCAGCCTTGGTGGCACTGAAAGGCCCGGGCTTTTTACACCGACTGATGCCACCCGTTGTGACTGGCCCTATCATCATGGTGATTGGCCTTGGCTTGGCACCCATTGCGGTAAATATGGCGATGGGGAAAACCGGTGACGGCAGCGCTGAGCTGTTTCCTTATACCGATGCTGTGATCGTTTCTATGGGCGCTTTGCTGGTGACCTTGCTGGTGTCAGCTCTGGGTAAAGGTCTGTTCCGTCTGGTTCCGATTTTGGCCGGTGTGGCGGTAGGCTACGCGCTGGCGTGGATGTTTGGCATGGTCGATATGACCCCAGTCGAGCAAAAAAGCTGGTTGGCGGTGCCGGATTTTGTGGCGCCAGAGTTTCATCTCGCCGCCATTTTATTTATGTTGCCCATTGCCATTGTGCCGGCCATTGAACACGTTGGTGACGTTTTGGCGATTGGCAGTGTGACCGGTAAAAACTACGTCGAAAAACCGGGTTTGCATCGCACCTTGCTGGGCGATGGTTTAGCCACCTCAGCGGCGTCATTATTTGGTGGACCACCGAACACCACATACTCAGAAGTGACTGGGGCGGTGATGCTGACCAAGGCGTTTAATCCTGTGGTGATGATCTGGGCGGCGGTGTTTGCCATTGTGCTGGCGTTTATCGCCAAGTTTGGTGCGTTTTTGCAAACCATCCCAGCACCCGTGATGGGCGGCATTTTGGTGCTGCTGTTTGGCTCGATTGCCAGTGTAGGCTTGAACATATTGGTGAAAGCTCGCGTCGATATGGCGGCGCAGCGCAATCTGGTGATTGTTGCCACCACCTTGGTCTTTGGTATTGGCGGCATGGCCATTGGGTCGAAGGATTGGACCCTGCAAGGCATTGCCTTGTGTGGCTTGGTCGCTATTGTTCTTAACCTGATTTTACCGCATGAGGCGGAAGCGGATGACTTGCACGAAGAACAGGCCGTTGTTGACGACTTTGTTGAGCATCATCGATAACACCGGATGGAACCGGTTATGAGTTGGACTTTGTTACTGCTGGTGGTGTCTGCCGGGCTGGCCTGGCTATTGTGGCAACGCCAGCAACAGGCAAAAATGATGGCGTTGTTTATTTTGCGGCGCCATTGCCAGCAGCTGCAATTGCAGCTGTTGGACGACACCTTGTACATGTGTGGCTGGCGCTTACTGGCCGGTCGCTGGCTCGACCCCGGTCGCTGGAACCTTGAGCGGCGCTACTGCTTTGAGTTCTCTTCCGGCCATGGTACCGAGCGCTACCGCGGTGAGATGGTGTTACACGGCCGGCGCTTAGTGTCGCTGGATCTGGAGCCGCACCAACTGTAGTCAGCGCTGCTCGATGAAACTGATGAGCCAGCGCCCAACGCGCTCCTCATCGGTGGCCTGATCCAGGCCATTGAAGCTGCGCTGCAGCGTTTGTGCTCCGATGCTGTCGACGCGTCTTGGCAAGAGGCGCTGCAAATACTCTCGAGTGAACTCCGGGTGCCCCTGGAAACCCAGTACCTGATCGCCAATGTAAAACGCGGCATTGGGGCAGAAGTCACTGCCGGCTAGGCGCCTGGCTTCGCGCGGTAAGCGTTCTACTTGATCCTGATGGCTGTAGAGTAAACGAATGTGCGCCTGATCGTCGTTCAACCACAATGGCCTGTGCTCAATGTGCGTGGTATGCACGCCAATGCCCCAGCCTTTCTGGCTCTGGCCCGCAAAGCCGCCCAGGCTGTGGGCGAGAATCTGATGGCCAAAACAAATACCGAGCAAGCGCTGTTGCTGCTGATATGCCTGTTGAATCCACTGTTGCAACTGTGGAATCCAGGGCGCGTCGTCGTAGACCCCGCTTTTAGAACCGGTAATCAGCCAGGCATCACACTCGTCCCATTGTTGCGGCCATTGCCCCTGCTGAATGTGGTAGTGCCGGTATTGCCATTTCGCACCCAGTGCCTCAAAAAAGCGTCGAAACATCCAGCCATAAGAGCGGTAGTCATCAATCAGGTCGTCGTACAGCTCATCGGTTTCTAATAGGCCGAGGCGTAGCATCAGTGGTATTCCCCCGAAGTGTGCGTGCGGTGAATAGGTTTGTGCTGGCGCAAGGGCTCGAGTAGCGATTCCAGGCCATTGATCTTGATCTCCAATGCCAGCGCCAACCACTGTCCCAGGGTGCCATTGGGCCAGCCGCGCTGTTGCATCCATAGCAGATAAGCTTCTGGCAGATCGATCAACACGCGCCCCTGGTACTTACCAAATGGCATGGGCGTCGTCACCAGGTGTATCAGGTCTTCGTTTTTCCACATCGTTCTGTTCACCGGTATAGAGTGACGTCAATTTTGCCTGTGCTGCGCTGGCGCTGACAAGCGCACTGGTGTGGCTGTTGAGCAACATTGGCACCCGTCCGGCGACATCTGTTCTGGCTATCTGTTCTGTTAGTAAGGTGGTATATTCGTGCCATCGCGACACCTTTTGACCCTTTTCGCCTTGTTCAGGTGTACAGTGACGCTAAGGTATGAGAACACAGCGCATATGACGGCGTATCTGCAGTGGAGCGGACCACAGTTTGGCTCGGTTTGAAGATCTGAAACTATTGCCTGGGCAACCCATGCAGCTGGAGTTTGACGGTTACTCCAGCGAAAGAGACCGCAGCGTTCTGCTGGGTTACCGCCCTAATCACAGCATCATTGTGACGACCCCTATCATTAATGGCTCACCCATGACTTTGAAGCTCGGCATGGGACTGGCCGTCAGGTTGTTTGCGCCTCAGGTGAATAGCGCCTGTGCCTTTCGTACTGAGGTGCTGCACGTATCACGCGCGCCCTATGCTCATATTCATTTGGCAATGCCGGACACAGTCGTGACTGGAGAGGTGCGCAAAAGCGTGCGTGCCAAGGTGCGTTTGATTGTTTCCATCCATCATGGGCCAGAGTTTGAACGCCAGTGCTCGGCTCTGATAAACGACCTCAGCATCGGTGGCGCGCGCGTCACCGCCAAGCATTTACCCGTTGCCAGCGGCGACCACATTCGCATCAGTGCGCAGCTGGAAGTCAGTGGGGTTGAGCGCATCGTGACCGTGAATGCGTTAGTGCGCTCCTATCAGGAAGAAGAGGGCAGTTGCAGTATTGGTGTGCAGTTCAATGAGATGAACGACGCCGATCGAGTTATGTTGCACGCCTATGTGTTATCCAATATTCATGGTTGAGGGGTGTTCCCAGCGCCATGATTGACCCTTCTACACGTCAACTAAACGCCCATGCTGCACTGGAGCAGCAGCTGCAAACCGTATTGGATCATGCGACGCGTGTATTTCTGACCTCAGGTCATGAAACCGTCGAAGCGGACATCGCCACCGCTTTGAAGCATTTGCGCAAGCGGTTACGCGCCACGGATGCGGCACTGTTGTTGTGTCCACCAGCGGATACCCGAGAAGAAGGACGTTTTGTGCTATCCGCGCAACAGACCGAGCCGCTTGGTGTGCGGGTACGGCAGCTGTTGCAACAGCGCGAGCAATGGTGTCATTTGGTGCTGCGCCCGGCGGTACGCCAGTTCGCCACCGAAACCGAGCTGGAAGCCGAGCAATGTGTGCTGACCGCACTGCAGGCACAACAGGTGATATTGGTGCCGGTGGTTGGCCGCCAAGTAGACGGTGGCTGCCTGTTATTTATTTTCCAGAATACCCAGTCCGAGGCCTTGAGCCGCGCCTGTTTGCAGCTGTTATCGACCTTTGCCCACCTGTGCTACCTGATGGTGGATCGCCTTGGAGTAATGGAGCAGCTTAGCCAGCGTGAGCAGCTGCTACGGCGCACCGAGAAATTGGCCTCCATCGGCAGCTGGTTTGACGATTTGGTCAGTGGCCAGATCACCATCTCTGAGCAGACGGCGCGCATTTTTGGCCTGGACGAAGATCAGCGTTTGGTGACCATTGACGACTTTTATCGTCATTTGCACCCTGATGATCGCCAGCGTGTGCGCCACGAGTTACACGACAGCGTACGGCGCGGGGAAGCAACCGATCTCACCTATCGCATCATCGATCAGCATGGGCGACAACGCACCTTGCACGGCATGGCGGAAGTGATCACTGACGACAGTGGCCAAGCGATCGCGCGCTATGGCTCGTTGCAAGATATCACCGAGCAGGAAGTGCGAGAGCGCCACTTGCTGCAAGCCGCTAAGGTGTTGGAATCCACCAATGAAGGCGTGGTGGTCACCGATGCCAACGGCATGATTGAGGCCATCAATCCAGCGTTCAGTCGCATCACTGGATACGATGAAAGCGAGGTGTTGCAGCATTCCATTGCCGTGCTGAAATCCAGTCGCCACGACGCTCGTTTTTATCAGGATATGCTGCGCCAGCTGTCGATCACCGGGCAATGGCGCGGTGAAGTCTGGAACCGCCGGCGCAGTGGTGAAATTTTCCCGCAGTGGTTAACCATTACCGCAGTGCAGGATGGGCTTGGCAAAACTGGCAACTATGTCGGCGTGTTTACCGATATGTCCAGTCAGCGCCGCTCAGAGCAACAGCTGGAACAGTTATCGCACTACGACTCGCTCACTAACTTGCCGAATAGGCGCTTGCTGATACAGCGCCTGCAGCATGCCATTGAGCACGGTCATGATGGCCAACAACTGGCGTTGATTGCCATCGATCTAGATCACTTCAAACACATCAACGACAGCCTCGGCCACCCGGCGGGTGATCGTTTGTTAAAGCAGTTTGCTCAGCGGCTGAGACGTCGTTTGCGTGATTCGGATACCGTCGCGCGCCAGGGCGGCGACGATTTTATGGTCATGATTGAGCAGGTGCAGGGGCGTGAATATGTGGCAAAGATTGCCGACATCATTAAGCGCTTACTGTGCCAGCCATTTGACTTGGGCATTGGTCAGGAGTTGATGATTGGCGCCAGCATGGGGATCACTCTGTATCCGGACGACGGCAACAGTGTGACGCAGCTGCTCAGCAATGCCGATGTGGCAATGTACCGCGCCAAACAGCGCGGCCGTAACCACTATCAGTTCTACTCCAATGAAATGACTCGCGCTGCCAGCGATCGCCTGGAGCTGGGCAGTCAGTTGCGCCATGCGTTGCAGCGTGGCGGCCAGTTGCAGCTCTATTATCAGCCGCAGGTGTGCATGGCAAGCAACCGCGTGGTCGGCCTTGAGGCGTTAATGCGCTGGCAGCACCCGGACGATGGCATCATAGCGCCAGGGCGCTTTCTACCGGTAGCCGAGGACAACGGCCTGATGCCCGAGCTGGATACCTGTGCTTTGACATTGGCTTGTCAGCAAATTGCCCATTGGCAGCAGCGTGGCGTGCGGCCGTTGACGGTAGCGGTCAACATTACTCAACCAACGTTTGTGGCGGGTGGCTTGGTAGAAACTCTGAGCTTGCTGTTGCAACGCTACCGCATTGACTCCAGCTGGCTCGAGCTGGAGATCACCGAAGGCGCGCTACTGGAACCGACACCGGCGGTACTGGGCACCATCGCCGGACTGAAAGAGCTGGGCATTTCACTGGCGGTCGACGACTTTGGCACCGGTTATTCGTCGCTGGCCTATTTGCATCGCTATAAGGTCGATAAGCTCAAAATTGATCGCAGCTTTGTCACCGGGCTGGCGGAAGACGACGGGCGGGTGATCACCTCAACCATCATCAATATGGCAAAGGGGCTTGGGCTGCAGGTGCTGGCGGAAGGCGTGGAGTGTGAGCAGCAGCTGATGTTCTTGCGTGATCACCACTGTGAGGTGTACCAAGGGTTTCTGTTTAGCCAGCCCGTCCCCGTGCATCAATTGCAGCCGTGGTTATTGCCAGCAACAGGCTAAGCAGCCGGGGTGACGGCTGCTGTTTGGGTTATTCGTAGGTGCAGAAATAGGCGGTGTCGCCAGCAACGTCGACATCAAAGCTGACGTTGGCGGCAACCGTGAAGGATTCACCTTGAGCAAAGGTTTGCCAGTCGTCAGCAGACGGTAAGCGCACTGTCATCGTACCAGACACCACGGTCATGACTTCCTTTTGGCTGGTGGAGAACTGGTATTGACCCGCACTCATGACGCCGACGGTGGCTGGCAGGGTCTCGGTCTGCAAGGCGATGGACTTCACCTTGCCATCAAAATATTGGTTTACCTGTAACATAACGGTTCCTGTAAGGGGCACTTCGACATGAAGTGGTGGCCGCGATTATACGCCAGCACTGGGTGGGTTACAGGGCAATGTCAGAGTGAAGTGGCAGCCTTGCTCGGGAGCTGAGGTAACCTCAATGGTGCCATGCAATTGGCCAGTGACCAGGTTGTGAATAATGTGTGCTCCCAGGCCGCTGCCGCCTTTGCCTTTGCGGGTAGTAAAAAACGGCTCGTACAGGTGCTCGAGTACCTCGGCGTCCATGCCTTTGCCGTCGTCGCTGTAATGAATAATGAGTTTGTCGTCCTGACGCTCGGCTCGCAGCAATATGGTGCCGTTTTGATCCGGATCGAAAGCGTGGGTGAGGGAGTTCATCATCAGGTTGGTAATGACTTGCGCCAAGGCCCCTGGGTAGCTGGAAACGATGATGCGTTCGGCCACCTCAAAGCGCACGTCAATTGGCCGGTACTTATAATTGGGGCGCAACGAGCTGGCGATGGACTGCAGGTAGTCGCCAACCTCAAAGTCACGACGCTGCTCGCTGGCCTGATCGACTGCCACTTGTTTAAAGCGGCCGATCATATCGGCTGCACGCCTTAAGTTATCGCCGGTGATGTCGATGCTTTCTTCGGCAAAACTGATGAAATCCCGCAGCTGCGTTTTGCTCAGCTGATCGCTTTGATACTGACTGTTGAGCTCTTCCAGGTAGTCTTCCAACGCACTGACGGCGGTGACGCCAATGCCCAGCGGGGTATTAATTTCATGCGCCAGGCCTGCCACCATGTCGCCTAAGGCGGCGTGCTTTTCCATATGCACCAGCTGATTTTGCGTCAGCTTCAGCTGCCGTAATGACTCCAGCGCCTCGCTACTCTTTTGCTGCAGCTCCTCAGTGCGCTGTGTGACCTTTTGCTCCAAACTGCTGTTGAGCTCTTCCACCGTGCGCTGCTGTTCTAGCAGAGCGGCGTTGCTGGTCGCCACTTGCTGGCTGTATTCCTGTACTTGCTTCACCAGCGTATTGAAGGTGCTGATGATGGCTGAGAACTCATTATTGCCTTGGTAACGAATGGGCTGCACTGGCACATCGTTGCCGCTTTGATTGGAGGCGACGGTCGAGCGCAGCAGGGTCAAAATGGTGTCGAATGGACCAAACAACAGGCGCAGGATCAGCAGCATGGCGGCAGCAAACAGCGCGGCGATTAACGCACTGATGGGCAAGGTGTGAGCGGTGTAGCTTTGGGTTGTGGCAATCAGATCGGCCTTGGGCACGGCAAAGCCAAGCACAAAACCGGTATCTGTTTTACCGGCGTAAATAAAGTATTCATTGCCAGTTTGTGGCAGCACCAGCTGATGAAAAGAGCCGGTTTCGATCGCCATCAAACTTTGCTGCCAGTCGCTGAGTTGCCCCAGAGGGGTAAATTCAGCGTTGCCTTGATCGAGCACCGACATCTGGCTGGCGGGATGAAACATAAAACTGTGGCTATTGGGGGTGGGAGCAAGCTGCTGCACATAATCACGCGCATGGCCCAACGCCCAGTCGACGGTAGACATGCCTATTAGGCGTTGATTGGCATCGTACATCAGTGCATCGACAGTCATCATTAGCGCTTCGCTGCCAGCTTGGTCGACGTAGGGCGGCGTCCAGTAAAATGGCGCATGACGGCGCAGGCTCCGGTCCCAGCCGGGTGGTAATGCCAGCTGATACCAATCTTGCTGATGATAGTCGTAGTCAGCGTTGCTCAGCTCCCAGCTGAAGGTCAGGCCATCGCTGGCATGAAAAACATACGGCCCAAAGTAGCGCAGTGTGGGTTTCAGGGCGAAGGGCTCAAACCAGATGCCACCACCAATGGCTTGGTCAAAATCGTCGAAGGTGCGCAGTAGCAATTGGCGCGATTGGTTCTCCAGGACGCTGCGGTTCAGCAATTGACGCTGTTGGTGCAGCAACTCTCCGGAGCGTGCCAGACCCGCCGCCATCCGTTCCATCACATCAGAGGCGTCGTTGAAGTGTTTGACTGCCATGTCAACGGATTGCAGGAACTGGCGATGGCTGTCGTCTAATACCGTGTCACTGATGTGAGCATTGTTGCGGTAGATCAGCACAGCAAAACCGATCAGCTGGAGCGCGACCGCAGACAACAGAATACGCGTTTTTATGTTCATAATTTGGACTAGTAGTGCGCTGTGCTTAGCCTAGCAGCTGCTGATCGGTTTGTATTGAGTCGTTAATAAATAGCCTGCGAGGGCTAGATTGCCTGACTTTAGCGCACTCAATGAAAATAAGACGGGCATTAGGCGGCATTTTTCGATACACTCCCGCGCCTTTGAAATACCCCCGAGTCGGGCCCGCCGTGTTGCGCAGAGTGTGAGAACGGCCACGCCCACCCTCTTTGACAATACAGCAGGATCTTTCATGACCGACACTACGACAGGCTTCGCTAGCCTGGGCTTACCTTTTTCTATTCTTCGTGCACTGGAAACTTTGGGCTACGAAGAACCATCACCGATTCAAGCAGACAGTATCCCGTCTCTGCTGGAAGGGCGTGATGTGCTGGGTATGGCACAAACCGGTACCGGTAAAACCGCTGCTTTCACCTTGCCGCTTTTGGCGCGCACGCAAACTGAACAACCGTCACCGCAAGTGTTGGTATTAGCACCCACGCGTGAATTGGCGCAGCAGGTGGCGCAGGCGGTTAAAAGCTACAGCCAATACATGCCAGGTGTGGGTGTTTCTGCTGTTTACGGTGGTGCCGACTATGGCAGCCAGCTGCGCGAACTGAAGCGTGGCCCTCAATGGGTGGTTGGTACACCCGGTCGAGTGATGGATCACTTGCGCCGCGGCACCCTGAACCTGGCTGATATTAAAGCCGTGGTACTGGACGAAGCCGATGAAATGCTGCGCATGGGCTTTATCGATGATGTGAACTGGATTCTGGAACACACCCCGCGCCAGCGTCAGGTGGCGTTGTTCTCAGCCACCATGCCGCGTGAAATTCAGCAGGTCGCTGAAACGCACTTGAAAGATCCGGTACAGGTTAAAATCAAAACCAAAACCACCACCAACGCCAATATTCGTCAGCGCTACTGGTTTGTGGCCGGTGCGCACAAAAACGATGCTTTGCTGCGTATCTGTGAAGTCGAAGACTTCGACGCCATGATGGTATTCGTGCGCACTAAGCAAGCTACCGAAGAGGTCGCTGAGTACATGCAGGCTCAAGGCTTTCGCTGTGCGCCGTTGAACGGTGACATTCCGCAGCAACTGCGCGAAAAAGCCGTCGACAAGCTCAAGCGTGGTCAGCTGGATATTATTGTGGCGACGGACGTAGCGGCGCGTGGTCTGGACGTCGAGCGCATCAGTCACGTAATTAACTACGACATTCCATCCGATACGGAGTCGTACGTGCACCGTATCGGTCGTACTGGCCGTGCAGGTCGTGATGGTGAAGCCATTGCCTTCATTCGCGGACGCGAAAAGCGTTTGCTGCGTGACATTGAAAAAGCCACCCGTCAAACCATTGCAGAAATGCCATTGCCGACGGCTAAAGACGTCAACGACAAACGTCGTCAGCGCTTTATGGGCCGTTTGATGGATGCGGTGAAGCCAGAACAAAACAAGCTGTATCGCGAAATGATCGAAGAGCTGCTGCGTGAGCACCCGCTCGATGCACTGGACTTGGCCACCGCTGCCGCGGCTTTGCTGCAAGGCAATAAGCCACTGTTCTTGGACGAAAAAGCCGATCAACGCATGCAAGAGCGCCGCGAGCGTCCAGAGCGTGATCGCGAGCGTCCGGAACGCGGTGAGCGCGGCGAACGTGGTCGTAAAGCGTTGCCAGAAGCACAGCCTAAGCCATTAAAAGGCATGAAAGACGTCGACATGGTGCGCTACCAAGTCGCCATCGGTTACGACGATGGCTTGCGCCCTGGCAACCTAGTTGGTGCTGTGGCTAACGAAGCCGAGCTGGACAGCAAATACATCGGTCATATCGAAATCTTGGGTCAGTTCTCGGTGATCGATCTGCCCGCTGGCATGCCACCGGAAACCTTGCAAACGCTGAAGCGTGCTCGCGTGTGCGGCAAAGCACTGGGCCTGAAAGCCTATAACCCAGAGCAAGTGCCGGAAGGTGGTCGTCCACCACGTCGTGATGGCAATAAGGGTCCGCGCCGCGGCGATGGCCAGAAGAAGTTTAACCGCAACAAACCCCGTCGTCAGGCCAGTTAAACACTGGCCCTCGCTGGCGGCTTAGCCAGCCTCTTCATACTAGGGTGTTCGCACCATAACTCAGTGTTGCTGTCGGCAACACTGGGTCTTTGTTGTCCGTTGTGCTATCACAGTGCCTGTTATGTCACAGGACACTGAGATGAAACTCTATAGCGCTCGGCGGGCACCCAGCCCGCGCCGGACTTTGATGTTATTGGCTGAGAAAGACTTGCAGCTGGACATCATCTATCTGGATTTGGCTGACGGTGAGAACTTGCGGCCACCTTTCATACAGCACAATCCGATGGCCAAAGTTCCGCTGCTGCAACTGGACGACGGCAGCTATTTGTCAGAAGCGGCGGTGATCAACCGCTATCTCGATGAATACTCCGGTTCGCCGCTGCTTACTGGTGTTGATGCTGCCAGCCGTGCCCGCATTGATATGTGGGATCGACGCGTAGAGTTTGGTTTTATGTTGCCGGTGGCGCATTGTTTTCAGCATACCAGCGGCTATTTTGCCGATCGCATGACGCCGGTACCGGCCTATGGTGAGGTGGCTGGTCAGCAGGCGCGTGATTTCCTAGCTATTTTGCAGCAGCAGTTGCAACACCATGAGTATGTCGCCGGCGATGCGTTTAGTGTGGCGGACATCACCGCGGTGTGCGCGCTGGATTTTGCCCGTGTGGTGAAAATCAAAGCGGGCGAGGAGCACCCTGCCATTCATGCCTGGTACCAACGTATGCAGCAACGCCCAAGTTATTCAGTGGAGTATTAATTGTATGAGCCAGATTTGTATCATCAGCGCCAGTCAGCGCGCCGAATCCAATAGCCGTCGTATCAGCGACCTGCTCAATCAGCGCTATTTAGACGGCAACGCCAGCCTGATCGATTTACACGAGCAGCCATTGCCGTTGTGGGACGGCGCCCAGGCAGACGACGAATTTGTATCCAGTGCACGCGCCAAAGCCAACGCGGCAGACGGTTTTGTATTTGTCGTGCCAGAGTGGCATGGCATGGCGCCGGCGGCGTTGAAAAACCTGTTGCTGTGGCTTGGCAAAGAGGAGTTGGCACACAAGCCGGTATTGTTAGTGGCGGTGTCTGGCTCAGTAGGCGGTGCCTTTGTCATTGCCGAGCTGCGCAGCAGTGGCTACAAAAACTCTCGTTTGCTGTTTTTGCCAGAGCATTTGATTTTACGCGATGCCAATGACTTGTGGAGCGGACAATCTGGACGCGACAGCGACGAATATTTAGACAAACGCAGCCGCTACGCTGTTGATCAATTATTAACTTACGCCGGTGCTTTGGCGCCGCTGCGCGAGCAGCTGACTGCTGGTTTGGCGGATTTTGGCAACGGCATGTCTTGAGCCAAGTTGCCGCGGCTAGCAACACGTTATCGTGTGTTAGATCGGGCAGCTTGAGAGCCGATCAGTGCCGAGCTGGCACTGATTGGCTCACGTTTTCTTACACCAGCTGCGTCAGCGATTCTTTGCTGTAATCCTGCAGCTCATCCAAGCGCCCATCTTTGACTTTGTTGACCCAGTCCGGATCTTGCAGCAGCGCGCGGCCGACGGCCACCATGTCAAACTCCTCAGCTTCAAGGCGCTGTGCCAGCTGCTCAATAGAAGCGGTAGCAACACCAGAGGCATCGACCATGTCGCGCTTATCTTCGTCGATGAAACTGGCATTTAAGCCAACGGAGCCGACGGTAATGGCTGGCTTGCCGGTGAGTTTTTTGGTCCAACCGGCGAGGTTCAACTCTGAGCCTTCAAACTCGGTTTCCCAGAAACGTCGTGTTGAGCAGTGGAAAATATCCACCCCGGCTTCCACCAACGGCGCTAAGAAGGCCGCCAGCTCCTCCGGTGTATCGGCCAGACGTGCGTTGTAATCCTGCTGTTTCCACTGTGAAAAGCGGAAAATAATCGGGAACTCATCACCTACGCGCTCGCGGATTGCTCGCACAATGTCGCAAGCGAATCGTGTACGTTGCACAGCATCGCCGCCGTATTCATCGTCGCGCTCATTGGTGCCGGCCCAGAAGAACTGATCGATCAAATAACCGTGTGCGCCGTGCACTTCCACAGCATCAAATCCAACCGCTTTGGCATCGACGGCTGCTTGGGCAAAGGCATTGATGACATCTTCGATGTCCTGCTTGCTCATGGCCACGCCATTTTCTTTGCCCGGAGCGATCAGGCCAGACGGGCTGTAGCCCGGCACTTCTGGATCAGGCTCGATGCCGGCTTTGCGAATCGCGCCTACATGCCACAGTTGCGGGGCAATTTTACCGCCTTTGGCATGCACGGCGGCCACTACCTTACGCCAGCCTTCCAGCGCTGATTCGCCATGAATAAAGGGAACGCGCGGATAACCATTGGCACCGGGGTGTCCAACACAGGTACCTTCGGTGATGATCAAGCCGACTCCGTTTTCGGCGCGGCGTGCGTAATACGCGACATTTAAGTCGTTGGGCACGTTACCGGGCGAGAAAGTGCGCGTCATTGGCGCCATAACAATACGGTTGTTCAGCTGCAGAGGGCCTAGCTGGATCGGATTAAATAATGCTGCTGTGCTCATAGGGGTATCCGCTGTGATTCAAAAACAGCTCCAGCATAGATGGCACAATTTAAATGATAAGTGCTATTTGTGTCATTGACTGTTCCATCTGTGCTGAATGCGCGCAGTAATTGCAACTCATCTCGGCTTTGGCGTTAATAAGCCGACTCCATCGGCAAAGGACGTGTTATGCAGGCCATGAGCTGGCAGCAATTGTTGTCGCCGCAGCGTTTCGGCGAACCACAAGGTCGCCTGGACATCGAACTAGGGCGCTCGCCGTTTCACAAAGACTACGACCGCATTGTGTTTTCTTCGGCATTTCGCCGCCTCGATCGTAAAACCCAAGTACACCCACTGTCGGAAAATGATCATGTTCACACACGCTTAACCCACAGTCTGGAAGTGGCCTGTGTAGGACGCTCGTTGGGCACGCGTGTCGGCCAGGCATTGGCGCAGCGCTTACCTGCTGGCATCGAAGCCAGCGATGTCGGTGCCATGGTGCAGGCGGCTTGTTTGGCGCACGACATTGGTAACCCGCCTTATGGCCATACCGGTGAAGATGCCATTCGCCACTGGTTTCAGGCACCAGAAAATCAGCATTTTTTGGCGCCGCTATCCACTCTGGAGCGGGCCGACCTGCAGACGTTTGAAGGCAATGCGCAAGGTTTTCGTCTGGTTACGCAAGTGGAGTATCACCGCTTTGATGGCGGCATGCGCCTGACCTACGCCACTTTGGGAGCGTTTTTGAAATACCCATGGAGCGTCGATCAGGTACTGACGGGTCAAGCGCGAAAGTTTGGCTGTTATCAAAGCGAGCTTTCGATTTTGCGGGAAGTGGCTACTGCACTGGGTATGTTGGAGGTCAGTGACAACTGCTGGGCGCGCCACCCGTTGGTGTATTTGCTCGAAGCCGCTGACGATATTTGCTACGGCCTGATCGATTTAGAAGATGGCATCGAAATGGGGCTACTGCGATACGCTGAAGTCGAACAGCTATTGCAGCCGCTATTGGAGGAGCACTGGTCAGAGCAAAGCCTGCAACTGGAACAAGCTGACAATGATCGGCGGCGTTTGCAGATGTTGCGCGGCCAGGTGATGGAATCCATGGTCGCTGCGGTGAGCCATGCGTTTGTGCAACACGAAACGCAGATTCTCACAGGCCAACTGCAAGGCGATATTATCGACTATTGCCCAGCGCCGGTGCAGCAGGTGGTGGCTGCGGCCAAGCAATTGGCGCGAGAGCGTATCTTTCGTGATGGCCGCAAACTGGCGGTAGAAATTGGTTCGTATTCCACCCTTGGCACTTTATTGGAAGCGTTTTTAAGCGCTGCACAGGAAAGAATCCTGCGTGGTGAGGCGACCTTTCGCAATCACCGCGTGCTGGAATTAATGGGGCGCTCAGCACCGCAAGCCGATTGGTCGTTGTATCAGGCGTACATGCGTGTGATCGATTTTATCGCTGGTATGACGGACAACTACGCCGCTGATATAGCGCGCCAGTTTTCCGGTTATCAGCCGCCCAGTCGTTTTTGAGGAATGCCATCAGCGCCGCTGACCAGCTCTAGCGGCGCTGATCGACTGTGCAGTTTGAGCTGCTTTTTCTGCCATTTTTTCTCGGCTCTTTTCAGATGCTTGGCCAATAACTTGGTTAGCCGTGGCACCAAAGCCGGCGGCAAATTGTGTCCCATGCCATGAATGACTTTCAGTTTTGCTTTGCGAATGGCAGCGGCGGTATCGATGCCCATGCGCAGCGGAATAAGCGGGTCGTCAGAGCCATGAATCACCAGCGTGGGAGCTTTTATTTTTCCTAGCATGGGACGCCGATCTCCGGCGGCGGTGACGGCCACCAGCTGACGCTTAAAGCCGGCGGGGTCATTGCTGCGCGCCAGGCTGGTTTCTGCCAGTTCGCGTAATTGCTCATCGTCCAATGGGTAGCCCGGACTGCCAATCAGTCGATTCATACGCATGTTGTAACGCACGGCGGCTTCACGATTGTAAGGTGGCGGCCGTTTGGCCAACTGCAGCAGGACTTTTAACCTAGGGTCAGGCAATCCTGGGCTGCTCGCTGCCGACATAATCGACGTCAGGCTGCGTACGCGTTTTTTCTTCTTGGCTGCCAGAATCTGAGCAATCATGCCGCCCATGGAGGCGCCCACCAAATGTGCGCTGTCGATATCCAACGCGTCCATCAGCGCAATTACATCGCGACTCATGTCCTTTAGCGTATAGGGAATGTTCGGCTTGCGCTTGAGTTTGGTGTGCAGCCAAGTGCGCAGCAGACTGGGAGTACCGTGTTCTGCTAAGGCACTGGAGCGGCCGACATCGCGATTGTCAAAACGCAGCACTTGATAGCCTTGCTCGGCAATCGCCTGGCACAGCGCATCAGGCCAAATGTGCATGTGCGCACCCAAGCCCATTATCAAGATGACACTGGGGTGGTGTGGCTGGCCAAAACATTCGTATGCCAGCTCGATGCCGTCTGGGGTGCGTATCACAGTCATAGTGCCCAGTATTCTAGCCAAAGCCCGCCGAGTTGTATGCGGACGGGCGGCTTTTCTCGCCAGCACGGGGGTGGGCGGTTAGAATGCCCAGCAAGCAAATCGACAACAGTGAGTACGACGACATTATGGATATCGATTTTCCCCTGGTATTGATGGTGGCTACGGCCGTGACCGGGATTATTGCAGCCGCCGATAAACTCTGGCTTGGCAAACGTCGCGCTCAGCAATCCAGCCACTTTGATGAAACGGTGAAAGAGCCGTTTATTATTGAGCAATCGAAGTCGTTTTTTCCGGTACTGGCGCTGGTGTTTGTATTGCGCTCTTTTGTTGCCGAGCCCTTTCAAATTCCATCTGGCTCGATGGAGCCGGGGTTGGTTAAAGGCGATTTTATTCTGGTCAGTAAGTTTCACTACGGCCTGCGTATGCCGGTCTTTGGCAACGAACTGGTGTCGATTGGCATGCCAGAGCGCGGCGATGTGATGGTGTTTTTTCCGCCAGACGATCCACGCTACTTCATTAAGCGCGTCGTGGGGTTGCCCGGTGATGAGATCGTTTATCGCAATCGCCAACTGACCATTAATGGCAAGGAAGTGGCGACCGAGGAACTGGGCGGTGTGCCGGTGTATAACCCAGTACGTTACCTAGCGCAGGAAACCCTGGGCGAGCACGACGCCGATATCCAGTGGGTGCGAGCGCGCGATATGCGCACCAGTGCAGAGGTTATTTGGGCCGGTCCTGAAGGTCAGTGGACGGTACCAGAAGGGCACTACTTTATGATGGGCGACAACCGCGGCAACAGCGCCGACAGTCGCAGCTGGGGATTTGTCCCCGAGCGCAACATTGTTGGCAAAGCCACGGCGGTGTGGATGCACTGGGAAAGCTGGACCGACATTCCATCGTTTGACCGCAATCGCTGGATGAACTGATGGCAAAGCCACCTTGCAAAGCGTGTCAGTTTACCCGTTGGGTGCTGACCCTGGTGATACTGCTGATGATGGCAATGTTGTTGCTGTCGGAACGTGGTTTGGTGGCCACAATTTGACCAGTTTTAATACCTCTAAGTCATAAAAAAGAACGCGGATAAAACTCAAATTTATCCGCAATTTCTATGCCCACTTCTCCGCTGCAGCGCCCGTCATTACTGAGTTTTACTTCGTATAGCGACAATGTGATTTTTTTCGCAAAAAGGCTGGATATTTAAATTCGCTTCCCTAAAATGCCGCTCGGTTCACATGTTTGTAACGTCCTGATGACGGTTAGCAAAATTATGGCGGTATCTATGAATCTGACCCGGCAAATAAAGGGCATGGCTTTGAATCTGATGGATCGTGTTGTGCCGGTACGCCCGGTCAGTCGCGATCAGCGCGAGCAAAGTCGTCTCAATCGAGAGTCGCGTCGCATGCAGCTGTACTTTTGCCGCTCTTGCCCTTCGTCTATCTCCGTCAAGCGTCACTGCGCCAAGTTGGGTCTGCGTGTGGTGGAAAAGGATGTGGACCGGGTCAACTCCTTCCGTAATGAGCTGGTGCGTGGCGGTGGCCAGCCTCGAGTGCCGTGCTTGCGCATCGCCGATGGCCAAAAAGAACACTGGCTCTACAGTCCAGATAAAATCCTCAAGTACCTAGACAGCCACTTCTAAGCTGCGACTGGCAAAAACAACCCTTCATTAACGCCGGCTGACGGTTACCATAGCGCAGTGCTATGGAGGACTTATGCCGCTGCTTGATTCTGCCTACCAGGCGCCTTTTGGTTTTGCTAATGGTTATGTGCAAAGCATTTACCCGACGTTGTTTCGGCGCTTGCCAACCGAGCATTTACAGCGCCAAAGCATTGAGCTTGATGACGGCGACTTTCTCGATTTGGACTGGAGCCGTGGCTTTGGCGATCAGCTGGTGATCGTTTCGCATGGTCTCGAAGGGCATTCGCGTCGGCCATACGTGCTCGGGGTGATGAGGCAGGCCAACCGGCAAGGGTTGGATGCGTTGAGTTGGAATTTTCGTGGCTGCAGTGGCCGGCCGAATCGCTTACCTCGCAGTTACCACAGTGGTGCGACGGAGGATTTGGCGGCTGTCATTCAATGCGCTCGCCAGCAAGGCTACCAAGCTATTCACTTGGTGGGGTTCTCCATGGGCGGTAATTTGAGTTTGTTGCATGCTGGTCGCGACAGCTTGGATGCCGCTGTGCGCAGTGTGGTGGCGTTTTCGGTGCCTTGTGATTTGCGCAGTAGCGCCGAGCAGCTGGCCAAGCGGCGTAATCGTGTGTTTATGTGGCGCTTCCTGCGCGACTTACAGCGCAAAATGAGTGACAAGGCGCAGCGTTTTCCCGAGTTGGTGTCGGTGGAGCGTTATCACCAGATTCGCACATTTAAGCAGTTTGATGATCGTTACACCGCGCCTTTGCATGGCTTTGAAGATGCCCACGATTATTGGCAGCAAAGCAGCTGTGTCCATCATCTTAAGAATATTCGAGTGCCTGCCTTGCTGGTCAATGCGAAAGATGACCCGTTTTTAGCCAAGGCCTGTTACCCGACTGAGATTGCTCGCGCATCACGCTACTTACACCTGGAACAGCCGCGCTATGGAGGGCATGTTGGGTTTGTGACGCGCAGTACCGATCAGACGTATTGGATGGAACAACGAGCACTGGCTTTTATTCAAGCGGTTAACAGTGGTCAGTGAAGGAGATTAGCGGTGAGTGAAGAAAACCCTTGGCAAGTACGCCGTTGTACTCAGGTCTACGACAATCCTTGGCTGTCGCTGGAGCACAATGACGTGATTAACCCGGCAGGTAAGGATGGCATATACGGCGTGGTGCGTTTTAAAACCAAAGCGGTGGCCATCTTGCCCATTGATGAGCAAGGGTTTACCTGGTTGGTCGGCCAATATCGGTTTGCAGTGGATCAATACCATTGGGAACTGCCCATGGGGGGCGCACCTCTGGGAGAGGCGCCGCTGGCCTGTGCCCAGCGCGAATTGGCCGAAGAAACCGGGCTGATTGCCGAGAGTTGGCAGCTGCTGCAAACCTTGCATCTGAGCAACTCCGTCACCGACGAACAGGGCTTTATCTATCTGGCCAAAGGTCTGACGCAAGGTGCTGCTGCACCTGAGGAAACCGAGCAACTGCAAGTGCAGAGGATAGAAGCCACCACTGCATTGCAGTGGGTGATGGACGGCAAGATTACCGATGCAATGACGGTTGCGGCATTGCAGGGTGCGCGTCTGCGCGGCTTGATTTAGAGGTCAGCAGGGCGGTTGCCCTGCACAGACTAAGCGTTGACCGCCAGATGTGGCGTGGTAGGAATGCTGCGATGGTTTTGGCGATACTGCGCTGGGCTTTGATCCATCTCTTTGATGAAAATGCGATCCAACGTGCGACGACCGGATAAACCAATGTGCAGAGCAATCTGCTCAATGCTGTCATTGCTGTCAATCAGCATGCGCTTGGCAGTTTCAATCCGCACCTGCGTGACGATTTGCTTAAGTGACGTCTCTTCTTTATGTAGGTGACGATTCAATGTCCGTGCACTGATATGAAAATAGTCGGCCACTTCTTGCTGGTTGGCATTCAGACGTACTTTGTTTTGCGCCAGGGCTTTACGGATGCGCTCAGCCAATGAGCCCGAGCGGGCCAGCTTGCGATATTGCTCTTCTACCTCACGCTTCATCATATTGAGAATATGAGGGTTGGTGTTGTGCAAGCCTTCGTCTAACCAGCGACTGTGGAACTGGATGGAGCACTCATCGCTATTGAACTCAATTTTGCTGCGCCACTGACGCTCGTATTGCGTGCTGTATTGGGTTGCAGGGAAGGGCAGTGCGATGCTTTCAACTGCTAGATCTTGGCCACACAATTGGCGTAGCCAATTTAACAGCGTGCTGATCACAATTTCACTGCGATGGCGCTCTGCAGCCAGAATGAAATTGTCTGGCACTGGCAGCTTCACTTTGATGATGTTGTCGCGTGTGCGGGTCACCTGCACTTCCAGTTGATCGCACAACAGAGAAGAGAACTTCTCCATGTAATACAGTGCTTCGCGCAGTGTGTTGCAGCACAAAAACAGGTGTTGCAGCTGACAACTACCATGGGCGCTGAACTTGTGTGCCGGTTGCACACACAGGGCTTCATTGCCGGTTTGGCGGATGATGCGACTGATCAGCTGGTCAGCGTCTTGAACGCTGACGCGTCCGTCGGGATCACGCAGATGCTTCAACACTCGCTGGATCGCAGCGTCATCGTCGTGATCGGCGTCGAAGAAGGCTGGTCCGGCAACGTCCAGCAGTGGCCTAATCAGGGCCGTAGATATGTAACCTTGTTCCGTGTTCATAGGCGTCGGACTGTATTCACCATGTTGAGCGACCGGTAGTGGCGTGTTTTGCCACCCTTTTGGCTAATAATAACCATTATAGTTATCGTGGGTGACAAAATCTGTCACATATTGCGTCTTGTTGTAACCGGCCAACAATAAATTTCGATCCTCGTGACCCCAGTCACACTTTCTCAGCGTCATCAGGGCCCGGTAAAGGCCAGGGACGCAGGTATATATAGAAAGCGTTTTCGCCGATCAAGGCTTTTTATTGAGCATAGGGTCAGAATTCATAGTGTACTCCTAGAGTGACCAGCTGAAAGCGAACCCGTTCAAAGTCCTGGCTGTCCAGTGCGGTGGTGACCAGCTCTGCCCGTGCGGCAAAGCCGTTGCCAGCATGCCAGATAAAGCCACCGCCGGTGATCTGATCTACGGCTGAGGCCTTGCCTTGTTTGCCTTTTACCTGAGTGACGACAGGTTCGCCTGATGCATCGACCTGAGCGGTGATTTCAGTTTGCTGATAATCGCCAGACCAGATGTTAGCGCCGGTTTTGAGGAAAAAATCGAGCTGCTCGAGTAGCTGAATACGGTAGCGCAGCATGACCAAAAAGCCTTGTGGTCGAATGGTACTCAGGCCGCGATAGGTGCTGGAGGCAGGCTCGTCGTCATTCGCGCTTTGCTGAGACACTGTGCCGCTGCCAACACCTCTGAATACCGGGGCTTGTTCGCGGTCGGCTTCGCTGAAGTCGATGCTAGGGTCGTCGTAGCCCGCTTCACCCATGTCCAGCAGGCCAAACTCCAGTGCCAGGCTATCGGTGATGTTCGGACCAAAGTTCACTTTGACTGGCGTGCCAAAGCTGTCCATGTCTTGTGAGTCGGTGATGCCGGTTTGCAGGCTGACAAAGCCTCCATCGGCATAGAGGTTCGAGGCCGAGCAAAGCAACAGGCTTGCGGCTACTAGTCTGAAAGGTGCCATGGGCGATCCCGTGAGAAGTCATTGTTGTTATTGTTGGCCGCGGTGGGCGCTTGAAGGATCATACCAGTGGTGCACAGCACTCGCCATCGCTGGGCGAGGCTGTGACGTGGGAGACTCAGTGGCCTTGCCAGTGGCCCGTCATGTGAATGCGGCTGTTTTGTGCACGGACCTCAAAGCTAACGTTACTGCCCTCCGGTTGGTAATGCAGAGCGATATCGGCGGGCAAAAAGATCGGTTGTTTAAACTGCACCGTCAGTTGCCCCTGGCTCATGTCGACCATATTGGTCAGTGCTGCGGCGGTTCGGGCTTTGGTCCACATGCCGTGGGCAATGTGCTGTTTAAAGCCAAACAAACGCGCGCTGAACGGATACAGGTGAATCGGGTTGGAGTCGCCAGATACCCGCGCATAGCGGCGCCCCAGATTGCTGGGTAGATGCCAGCTTTGTTGATGATCGAAGGCTGCAGGTGTGGGCGGAGTTGTTTTTTTCTTGCTGCTGGCCGTCTGGCTGCGTGCCAAGTTAGTGCTGACGCTTTCCCACACCAGTTCACCCATCACTCGTACCTCGGTCACGCAATCAAACTCCAGACCCTTGTCACTGTGCTGACTGGCGCCAAGAAAACAGCGGATATCCAATGCCTCGGTGACGGCAATCGGCCGGTGCTGTGTGATCTGGTTGCGTACATGCACCAGTCCCATGGGTGCTAATGGGAACTCCGGGTGCAGCATGAGTTCAAGGTGCAGTGGAAACGCCAGAATGTGTGGGTAGGTGTATGGCAAGTATGTGTGCTGATTAAAACCGCATACCTTAGCGTACTCGGCCACTTTGGTTGGGTCGCAGCGCTGGCGGATTAAGGCTGCTTCCAGTGATGGCATGGGCGGCACTGGTTTGCCATTACCACGCGCGAGCAGTGCGCGCACATATTGTGACCATAAGCCGGGCGGTTGGTGATATTGCATGGGAGTGGCGAGGTGCATGGCGTGATTCTCTTTTTTTCTTCAGTGTAGGCGTCTTGTGCATCGCGCCATTGGCAGTGGCCAACCAAGGCCGTTGTCAGAACAGTCAATTGGCGCTTGCTCTGTCCGGCTTATCTGGCAAAATCGAGCTTCTGTTTCAGGAATTTCAAGCACTTATGTCAGGCGGAATGGCGGAACTGCGCGACTCGGGCATCATGATTCAGCTGGCTTTCCAGGCCATGCAGCGTATGGGATTGGATCAGCAGCATATGATGAAGCGCTTGGGCGTCACGCCGGAGTTGCTCCAGGATCGTCATGTGCGCACCCCGCACGAGGCGCAACTGATGTTCTGGCAGGTGATGGAGCAAGAGACTGCAGACGCCGATATCGGGCTGCATTTGGGTGAGCACATGCCGGTCTACAGCGGCCAGGTGTTGCAATACTTGTTTCTTTCCAGTGCGACATTCGGAGATGGCCTCACCCGTGCATTGAATTATCAGCGTCTGCTCAGCGATGCATCGCAGTCCACCATTGGTGAAGCCGACGGTCTGGCTTACATTCAGGTCGACAGCAGCAGTGGCCGTGTGGCCGGTTTAAGGCAGCTGAACGAATGCTTGGGGCTTGGGTTGGTGCGCTTCTTTCAGTTTGTCACTGACAACGCGTTTGCCCCGGCTCGCATCGATTTTTCCCATGACGCACCGGCATCGACTGGCGAACATCAACGTTTGTTTGGCTGCCCGATTCAGTTTTCCATGGCGGAAAACCGGTTGTACTTCGACCGGCAGCTACTAGCATTGCCGTCCTCATTGGCCGAGCCAGAGCTGCTGCAATTGCATGAGCGCTTGGCCAGTGAACATGTCGCACGGCTGGAGCGCCAAGACATCGTTAGTCAGGTGTACAAAGCCTTTGGTGAAATGCTTGAAAGCGGTCAGGTAACGTTGGAGTCGGTGTCGTCGCGGCTGGGCATTAAGGCGCGCACCTTGCGCACTCGACTGGCCGAAGCTGGCACAAATTTTAACCAGCTGTTGGCCGACTATCGTTGCAACCTGGCTAAGCGATTGCTGGCCGACACGGACGAAAGCATCGATGAAATTGTGTATCTGACCGGTTTTTCAGAGCCGAGCACGTTTTACCGTGCTTTTAAGCGCTGGACCCATCAAACCCCGGTGGAATATCGCACCAGCAAGCGCGCCCACAGCGCTAAAGCTGTTGAGTACTAATCACAGCTGTCTTTTCTGCAGTTACTGGCTCTCTGAGTGCGAACAGGCCATTGTATAACCTGATGGTTTGGCAAAGGGAGCCGACGATGAATCACAGTAACAATCTTATCCAGCCTTTGGTGGAACACTTGGCCGCGCAAGCAGATTTAAGCGATGCCCGGCGTGCGCTGGCTGAAGCAGGGGTGTTCAGCAATGCCGAGTTAATGGCGATGGACGCTGAAGCACTCAAGGCGTGCTACAAAACGCTGCGCCACACGGAGCTCAAACACAGCAGCAGCGATGAGGTATTGAAGGCCATCGATGAGCACCAGGCGTGCTGGCCAACGGACCTGAGTGATGACTTCAAACAAGGCGCCATCAGCTACTGAGTGAGCGTTTTGTAGTCATACTGACTTTTTGCCCTGGATTTCTTTCAAGTCACCTCCTGATTCGCCGATATACTGAAGAAGCTGCATCAGGAGGTGCTTATGGCCATTCAAATTCCCCCGTCCGCATACGCTCGTTCGTCACTCAATTCGTCTTCCCCGGCTGCTCGCACCGAAGCGCCTGCTGCAGATAATAGCGCTGTTGGCAAAGTGGCTGGCATCGTACGCTCTGAACCGCAAAGCGCCGAAAAGACAGCTGCCAATATCCTCAACTTCGTTCAGCGCGGGTTACAGCAACTGCAAGCGCAAGGCGGCGATAGTGAGCGCTTACAGCAGCGCCTCGATGCGGCGCGCGAGGGAATCGAAAAGGGCTATCGCCAAGCGCAAGACATGCTCGACGGCATGGGCATGCTGGACGATGAACTGAAAAGCCAGATTGCCGCAGGACGCGAGTTGGTGGACGCTGGCCTTGATGCATTGGCAGAGGACCCATCAGCCGAGCTGTTTGCACCCGCCGAACAGGCGGTCTCTTCTTCGGCGCAGCTGTCGGTCAGTAACCAAATGAGTTTGCAGGTGGTGACACGTGATGGTGATCGTGTGCGTGTTAGCTTTGCTCAGTCCAGCTCTGCTCAAGCCAGTGTGGGCGACAATCGACTGTCGTTACGCAGCAGTGCAGAGCTTGGCTTTCAAATGAGTGTTGAAGGGCAGCTGAGTGACGAAGAGCGCAGCGCCTTGGATACCTTGTTTGCCGATGTGTATTCCTTATCCGAGCAGTTTTTCGCCGGTGATCTGGGCGGCGCTCTGGAGCAGGCCATGTCGCTGGGCTTTGACGGTCAGCAACTGGCATCGATGAGCTTGGATTTACGCCAGCAAGCCAGTGTTGCACGGCAAGCGTTTTACCCAGCACAAAAGCCCGAACTGCCCGAGCCGTTGCAGGCGGTACAAGCGCCGCTGGCAGCTTATAGCGAGGCCTATGAGCAGGCGTTGCAGCGGGCAAACCCGTTGGCTGAGCCACAGCAAAGCCTGCGCGATATGATGTCAGCGCTGTTGCCAGAAGAGTCGCGTATGCCGATTTGGCAGAGCTTTTCGGACGGTTTGGATCAGGCGTTGGCGCAGCGCGATTTGGCCAGTGATGCACTTTCCTAGGTATACTCGCGGTTTTTTGTGGGAACTGCGCCATGGCTTGGCTGTTATTGGGCACCGAAGGCTGCCACTTATGTGACGATGCCCGGCAAGTGCTGGTGTCGTTAGCCGGATACATTCGGGTTGATGTGTTCGAGCAGGACATTGTGGAACACAGTGAGTGGTTAGAGCAGTTTGCGCAGCGCATTCCTGTGTTGCTGGATGAGGCATCAGGCGAATCTCTAGATTGGCCTTTTAATGCTGAGGATGTGATGGCCTGGCAGCAGCAGTTGCTGGCAAAAAAAGAGCCGCAGTAGCGGCTCTTTTTATTTATTCGACCGTTAACTGCGCTCGATTGGATTGCAACGTCGCGTTACCAATACCTTTTACTTTGGTTAGGTCGTCGGTGGTGGCGAACTTCCCGTGGTGTTCGCGATAGGCCACAATCGCTTGGGCTTTGCTCGCACCAATGCCTTTTAATGCACTGAGCTGCTCGACGCTGGCGGTGTTGATATTAATGAGCTGTTCGGTCTTCTCTGGATTGGCGTAAGCCGCCGCTGAGCAAACCAATAGAGCGAGAATTGCAGTTTTAATCCATTGCATAGGTGATTCCTCCTTGGTGGAGAAATCAGCCTAGCAATGGTGTTTGGTGGCCGCTATCAGCGTTATTTCCGATTTATATGAGCGTTTGGGTCACTATTTTTTCTTACTTTTACTGGTTTTCGCTTTGGCTTTTTGCTGAATTTGCCATTGTCCGTCGACAAAATACGCACTCCAGCCGGTCGCCTTGCCCTCGACCTCGCTCATCACATACTGCTCTTTGGTTTTGCGGCTGTAGCGAATGACGCTTGGGTTGCCATCATCGTCTGCACGCGGCGCATCCAATAAATAGTGGTACTTTTGCGGCAGCTCCGCTTGATGCGACAACAATTCCGCTACCAAAGGCGCACGGGTCTCACGATTTTTCGGGAACTGACTGGCCGCTAGGAACAAGCCTGCGGCGCCATCGCGCAACACGTAAGTGTCGTCGACCTTCTGACAGGCCAGCTCCGGCATTGCAATTGGGTCCATTTTTGGCGGCGCTGGCTCACCATTTTTCAACAGCTTGCGGGTGTTTTTACACTCGCTGTTGGTGCAGCCAAAGTACTTACCAAAGCGGCCAGACTTGAGCTGCATTTCACTGCCACAGCGGTCACATTCTAACGTTGGGCCATCGTAGCCTTTGATCTTGTAATGACCTTGCTCGACTTCAAAGCCAGCACAATCTGGGTTGTTGCCACAGATATGCAGTTTACGCTGCTCGTCAATCAAATAGCTGTCCATAGCGGCATCACAGAGGGTGCAGCGTTTTTTGTCCATCAGGCGACGGCTTTCGGCTTCTTCATCTTCCTCTGCTTCAATCGCTTCTTCGCCCGGAATCAGATTCAGGGTTTGGGTGCAGCGCTCTTTCGGCGGCAAGTTGTAGCCAGAGCAGCCGAGGAATACGCCAGTCGAACCGGTGCGGATCTGCATGTGCCGGCCACACGCGGGGCAGTCGATGTCGGTATCGACGGCAGTATTGGGGCGCATGCCGTCGTCGCCTTCGGCTTGTTCCAGCTGTGACTGAAAGCCGCCATAAAATTCGTCCAGCACTTGGGTCCAGTTGACATCGCCATCGGCGATGTCATCCAGCTTTTCTTCCATATTGGCGGTGAAGCTGAAATCCATTAGATCGGAGAAGCTTTCACACAAACGGCTGGTAACAATATCGCCCATTTTTTCGGCGTAAAAACGTCGGCCTTTAAGACTGACGTAACCACGTTCTTGAATGGTCGAAATGATGGACGCGTATGTGGATGGTCGGCCAATGCCGCGTTTTTCCAGCTCTTTCACCAACGCCGCCTCAGAAAAACGTGGCGATGGCTTGGTGAAATGTTGCTTCGGCTCAATGGCGTTTAATTGCAGCACGTCGCCTTGCTGAACATCGGGCAGCAAAATGTCGTCATCGCCTTTGCCCTGTGATGGCAGCACTTTCAAATGGCCATCAAAGCGGATCACGCGGCCACGAGTACGTAACTCGTAATCGGCTGCGGCGAACACAATACTGGTGCTGGTAAAGCGCGCGTCGGTGGTCTGACAAGCGACAAAGCGACGCCAGATTAAATCGTACAAACGCTGTGCATCTGGTTCCATGCTGCTCAAGTCAGCGGCACGAATCGCCACATCGGACGGGCGAATGGCCTCGTGCGCTTCTTGCGCGCCTTCTTTTGAGCTGTAGCGACGCGGCTCTTCGGGCAGGTAGTCACTGCCGAGCTGATCTTCGATGTAACTGCGCACACTGTCGATTGCGTCTTGCGACAAGTTGGTCGAGTCGGTACGCATGTAGGTGATGTAACCCGCCTCGTACAGGCGCTGCGCCAGCGTCATGGTTTTTTTAACACTAAAACTCAGGCGCGTGCTGGCGGCTTGTTGCAGTGTTGAGGTAATGAACGGCGCTGCAGGACGCGAGCTGGTTGGCTTATCTTCGCGTTTGGCGACCTGATAGCTCGCACCTTGCAACGTGGCCACTGCCGCGTGTGCTTGCTCGGCGTTGTTTGGGCGGAATTCTTCGCCTTGATGTCGCGTAACTTGGGCACGCAGCTGCTCGCCTTGTGACGTGGCCAACTCGGCAAAAGCTTCCCAATATTCCTCTGGCACAAAGGCGCGAATTTCACGTTCACGTTCGACGATCAAGCGCACGGCAACGCTTTGTACGCGCCCGGCAGACAGCCCGCGTGCCACCTTTGACCACAATAGTGGCGAGACCATAAAGCCGACCACACGATCGAGGAAGCGGCGCGCTTGCTGCGCGTTCACCCGATTCATATTGAGGTCAGATGGTTGCTCAAAGGCGGATTGAATGGCGTTTTTGGTGATTTCGTTAAACACCACGCGGCGGTATTGCTCTTCTTTGCCACCGATCAGCTCACGCAAGTGCCAGGCAATGGCTTCCCCTTCGCGGTCCAAATCCGTTGCTAGGTAAATGTGGTCAGCATCTTTGGCCAGTCGCTGTAGCTCATCGACCACTTTTTCTTTGCCTGGCAACACCTGGTAGTTCGCCTGCCAGTTGTGTTCCGGGTCGACGCCCATGCGCGCCACCAGCTGTTCTTTGGCTTTGCGTTTCTTGTGTGCAGCCTTTTCTTCGGGCGACATTTTTCGCGTCAGCGCCGCTTGTTTGGCTCGCTCTTTGGGGTCGGACTTGCTGCCCGACCCGGACGTCGGCAAATCGCGCACATGGCCGACACTGGACTTCACGACAAAGTCTTTGCCCAGATATTTGTTGATGGTCTTCGCCTTAGCCGGCGACTCCACAATTACCAGCGATTTGCCCATATTCCTTTGCTAAACCTATTGTTTGTTGCCATGGCAGGAGCCCGAAGCGGACACTTTATAGGCTTACCCCCGGGGTGGGTCAAGCCCAGCTCGTGCGTCTGTGATGGCGTTTTCACGGAATTGGCACGCCAAGTGCCAGCCAAATCTCGAAGTTGACGCCCCTGAACTTTGTAGTCAATGTAGCCCACTTTGATTGCGCTGCTGACAGATTGGTGGGCGAATTGACTATCCTTATGAGTGGGTGTGGCGCTGTTACCAACGCGCCCGACGCAACCAGACAGAGCTTTGAAGTAGGAGTACACAACGAATGTCGGCAATCGGTTTAGTCGTGGCCATAGCCTTGCCGGTGGCGTTGATTTTGTTGGGGCTGGTGTATGCCGGGCGACGTCAGCAGCAAAACCATGTGAAGCGTTTGCAAGCCAAAGCCATTCGCCAGCGCGCCGATGAGCTGTTGGAAGCGCTGGAATTTTTGATCTCCGTCGATAATCACAAAGAAATTCAGCTGCTGATGCTGGAACGCGCGGCGTACCTGTATGAACGGTATCGCCAAGAATTGCCTGCGACCGCGGAAACCAGCAGCAGCGATGAGCTGGACGTCGATTATTACAAACAGCAGATCGAATCCAACTCCGGTCGGCGGCGGGTGCTGAAAAGCGACCGCGAAATTCGCTACGCCAAGTCTCAATTTTCTAAAGTGTTAAAAGCCCTGGGCCCGATGATTAAAAGCAAGGTGATTTCCGAGTCCGCTGGCATGGAGTATCGCCGCTACTTGCGCCTGACGTTGCTGGAAAAAGAAGTCGATACCTTCACCGCACAAGGTGATTTGGCGGCACAGCGTTCTGATGTCGTCACTGCCAGCACCTATTTTAAAGCGGCTAAAAAACTGCTGATCGAATGTGATCTGCAGTACCCTGAGAAAAACGAGCGCATCCGCGCGTTAACGCAACGCACCTCGGATTTGTATCGCGGTGAGCAATACGTGGCGGAAGACAACCTCAGCAACGAGCTGTCGAAAGAAAACCAAGCACAGCAAGATGAGTTTGGCATTCCGCTGGATCCCAATTCTGGGGTGAAAAAGCGTTTTTAAATCATGACTTCACCGGACGGCCCTCACTGGTTGCAGCCGCTCACTGAGTTGCTGCGGCAACCGCCACGCGTTCAATCACTGAACACTAACACCGACTTACTTTGGCTCAATAGTGATCACGACACCATCACTGGCAACAAACCGTGGAAATTACACGGTCATCTATCTCGCTTGGCGCATAAGCCGTCGGCATTGTTGAGTTTTGGTGGGCCGTATTCCAATCACCTGCATGCATTGGCAGCCTGCGGCCAGCTGTTGTCGCTGCCCACGATTGCTGTCGTGCGCGGTTATGCGGACTGTGCGCTGACTCCCACGCTGGCTGACTGCCAGCGCATGGGGATGGAGCTGGTATTTGTCGATCGCAACACCTATCGCCAGCGCCATGAGGCGGATTTTTTAGCGCAGCTGCAGCAGCGCTGGTCAGCGACCCTCATACCCGAGGGTGGTTCGGGGCCACACGGTGTAGAGGGTTGTGTGCCATTGGCGCAGTGGTGCGCAGGTTATGAGCAGGTGTGGCTGGCGGCGGGGACAGGTACCACCGCCGAAGGCATCGTCACAGGATTGCCTGAGGACACCGAGCTGGTGGTGGTTAATGTGGTCGCTGACCAGGGCGAGCTGCTACGACGTTGGTCCGCGCAGGTACCCGGCCGCTGGCGCATTGTTGATGACATGCACGGAGGTGGCTTTGGCAAAATTCCCACAGCGTTGCGTCAGTTGATCGACCGCTACGACACACAGGGGATTGCCCTTGACCCTGTGTACACCGCTAAGCTGTTGAACGCATACGAGCACTATGGCGAGGCGGATAAAACCACCTTACTGATTCACACTGGTGGCCTGCAAGGCCGGCGCGGGCTGAGTGAGCGCTAGCGGCTGTGTTTGAAAGAGCCTGTGTTTAACAGAGTCAGCTGCTAGCGTGGCCAATGATCTGGCATCAGCATCCAACGCTGCTGTTCCACCAAGGCAGTGCCATCCGCGGGCACTTTTATCAGACACAGTCCGGTATCCAGCGACTGAAAATGTCTGCGACAATACGTCAACACCTCATCGCGTGAGACACTGATCGGCGCGGTTACTGGGCTGATCCAATCCGGTTTGGCCAGAATGTACCAGTCGCCGTCTGGCAAATACCTATCTGCTGCATGCATATGACACCAGTGGCCGCGCCAGTGGTCGGGGTTGACCTCGCTGGGCAGCTGGCCTTGGTACGCAGGGTCGGCGGGGTGGAATAAGCAGCCTCGCATCAAGGCTTGGCTCTGCTGTGGCCGCCATTGCGGCTCTAGGCTTTGTTGAGTTTGTGGATGTTGCGCCAGTGGCAATTGGCGTTGCTGGGTATGTTGAATTTTGTCGGCCAGATAGTCGCGTCGATTGGGGCCAATCCAGTCATCGCCGAAACCTAAGTAAAACTTTAACGCCAACTCCAGATGCATGGCGTGTTCATCCGCGCGCATGATGACATCTAGCTCGCCTAACGTGCGTTCGGTTGAGCGCACTTGGATGTTAAAGCGCGCATCGATGGCCATTAACGCAAAGTATTGCTGCCACAATTGCTCAAAGCGAAAGCCGAGGCGCGAGCTGGAAAACTCTGGCGGCTGCTCGGGCAACGAGTCGGGAATGATGAGCCAATCCGGCCTTGCCGGGCACCACTGGCAGTCCAGCAGTGACGGGCCACAGACACTCCAATACCACTGTTGTTGTGCTTGGGAAAGTTGGGCATAGCCTGCTGGCAGAGGCATCGACTGATCTATCAAGTGTCATAAACTCCTGTATCATGACCGACACATACTCTGCCCGGCATGGAACAGGTGATGGAAGAATTCCGCAATATTGGCATTATCGGTCGACTAAACAGCAACAAAGTCATTGAAACGGTTAAGCGCCTTAACCGGTATCTGATTGACGAAGGCTATCACGTCATCTTGGATGATCGTATTGCTGAAGTGATGCCAGGGCATGGCATGCAGGTCTCGGGTGTCAGTCTGCTGGGCGAAATTTGCGATTTGGTGATTGTGATCGGCGGTGATGGCAGCTTGCTGGGTGCTGCCCGCGCACTGGCCAAATACAACGTTCCGGTGCTCGGCGTTAACCGTGGGCGGCTGGGTTTTTTAACCGACATCAGTCCAGACGAGCAAATGTGCGACGCGGTGCAGTCGGTGCTGGACGGCGAGTACGTAGAAGAGCGTCGCTTTTTACTCGATGCCGAAATCAAACGCGAAGGCAACCCGATTGCCAGTGGCGCGGCGCTGAACGATGTGGTGCTGCACCCGGGTAAATCGGCGCGCATGATCGCCTTCGATTTGTACATTGAAGGGCAATTTGTATACAACCTGCGCTCCGATGGCTTGATTGTCTCGACACCAACGGGCTCTACCGCCTATGCCTTATCTGGCGGCGGCCCGATCATGCATCCACGCTTGGACGCGCTGGTATTGGTGCCGATGTTCCCGCATACCTTATCCAGCCGCCCGATCGTGGTGGATGGCAAAAGTGAAATTAAAATCGTCATCGACGCCAGTCAGGACATCTACCCAACCGTGAGCTGCGACGGTCAGACCCACACCCCGTGTGCCCCTGGCGACAGTGTTACAATCCGCAAGAAGGCCCACAAACTGAAGCTGATTCATCCTAAGAATCACAACTTTTACGAAATTTGCCGCACCAAGCTGGGCTGGAATAGCAGCGTCGGAGACTGAAGTATGCATCAGGGCTATGACCTGATTGGGGACATCCACGGCTGTGGCAATACCCTTATCAGCCTGCTGGAGCAAATGGGCTACAGCAAGCGTAATGGCGTTTACCAACACAGTAAGCGCAAGGTGGTGTTTGTTGGCGATATTGTCGATCGTGGCCCGAATATCCGCCTGGCCTGTCATGTGGTGCGCGATATGGTCGACGCTGGCCATGCCGAAATCGTGATGGGCAATCATGAATACAACGTGGTTACCTATTGCAGCGAGGCTCCCGCGGGCTCCAGACAACGCTACTTACGCCCGCACACCGAGCGCAACAACTTCATCGTCGAGCAAACGTTAGAGCAGTATGCCAATTATCCGGGTGAGTTTCGTGAGTTGCTCGAGTGGTTTACCGAGTTGCCGTTGTTTCTCGATTTTGATCACTTCCGTGTGATTCATGCCTGCTGGGATCAGGCCATGATCGATGAATTTATCGCCCGCTATGGCGGCAACCAATTGCACAAAGGATTGCTGCCGGAGTCGGTCGATACGTCGTCGTTTTTGTACCGCTTCTTGGATCGCACGCTGCGTGGTACGTCATTGAAATTGCCGGACGGCCGTTCGATGACCGCCAAAGATGGCATGGTGCGCCAGTTCTTTCGCACCAAATTTTGGCAGCACCAACCGCAGCGATACAGTGATGTGATTTTTCAGCCAGACCCGCTGCCGGAAGACATCCAGCATGCGCTGCTCAGTCCGGAAGAAAAGCAGCAGCTGTTGTATTACGGCGAGGATCAAAAACCATTATTTATTGGCCATTATTGGATGTCGGGCATACCTGAGCCGATTGTGCCGAATATCGCGTGTCTTGATTACAGCGCGGTGAAATACGGACGCTTAGTGGCCTATCGCATGGACACTGAGCACCGTTTGCAGCCGGGTAAGTTCACCTGGGTGCGGGTGGAAAAGAGTGAGCGCTGATGTCGGCTGTACGGGTGTTGGTGGCCGATCTTAATGTCGATTTGTCACCGCTGACCAAACAACTGTGGGCCGAGCGAGTTGCTCATAGGGTCATTGTCGAAGACGGGCAGCAGCATTTGCTGGTGGCTGAAGCCGAAGACGCTGAGCGTGTGAAAGCACTGTTAGAGCAGTGGCAAGCAGGGCAGTTGCAACAACAACCGCCAGCCCACGATGCTCGTGCTTGGCAAGCACTGCTGAGCCTGACGGCGATGCCTGTGTCCAGCATTGGCTTGCTGCTGTTATGGCTGGTGTATGGCTGGATGCAAATCAGCACCGAGTGGCAGCCTTGGCTGATGCTGGGCGCCGAGCTGTGGCCGCAGCAACGTTGGCACTGGTCGGCGTATGCGGACATGGGATTGTGGACACTCTGGCGTCCGGCGCTGTTGCATTTCTCCTTGCTGCACATTGTGATGAACAGCTTTTGGTGGTGGATTCTGGCCAGGCGCATTGAGCGCTTGGACGGTGCCTGGGTACTAATGCTGCTGGTTTTGAGCAGTGGTTTGCTCGGTAACGTAGTGCAGTGGTGGTATGCCGGGCCGGCTTTTGGCGGCGCTTCTGGAATTACTTTGGCGCTGCTGGGCTGGGTAGGGATGCGCCAGCGACGCGGGCAGTCTTATCAATTGCCCGCCGGCTTATTACCATTGATGATCGTGTGGCTGCTGCTTACCCTGTTTGCAGACACACTCTTTCCCGGCCTGAGTGGCACCGCACATGGTGCGCATTTAGGTGGCTTGATATTTGGCCTGGCCATCGCATGGTTATGGCCGCTCAGACCTTCACAAGAGGTTTAACAGAGGTACGCACATGACTTTGGATCAGCTGATTCAATCCCTCACCCCTGAGGTGTATGAAAACCTAAAAAATGCCATCGCCACCGGGCGTTGGCCAGATGGCCGCAAACTGGTCGATGACCAGCGTGAACTGTGCATGCAGGCGGTTATTTACTACGAAGAAACTCACCAGGTGCCTGCTGACCAGCGCGTCGGTTTTATCGGCGGGCAGTGCAGCTCGAAAGCCGATGATGACGATGTGCAGCCTCTGAATCTGCACTGATGGGCACATTTGAAGGTCAGCTTTCCAAGCTGCAGATCCAGGTCGGTGATGGCGGCGAAGCACAGTATTCTCTGGTGTTAGACGATCAACCTGTGGTGACTTTGAACCCGCATGTGGGCGAGCCCATTCGGTTGTCTTACCAAGGCCAGATTCAATGCCAGCATTGTGGCCGAGCGACAAAAAAAAGCTATTCACAAGGCTTTTGCTACCCCTGTTTTATTTCTTTAGCGCAGTGCGATCGCTGCATGATGGCGCCGGAAACGTGCCACTTTCATCAGGGCACCTGCCGCGATGAGCAATGGGCGCAGCAGGTGTGTTTTCGCGATCACATCGTCTATCTGGCCAACTCATCGGGCGTCAAAGTGGGCATTACCCGGGCGACGCAAGTGCCGACTCGCTGGCTGGACCAAGGCGCCAGTCAGGCGCTGGCGATTGCCCGCACGGCTAACCGGCGGCTGGCCGGATTGCTGGAAGACACCTTGCGCCAATGCCTTGCGGACAAAACCAATTGGCGTGCTTTGCTCAAAGGCGAAGCCGCTGAGGTCGATTTGCTGGCGGTCTTGGCTGAGGTGCGTGACACGCTGCAGCAGCCACTGCAAGCGCTGCAAGATCAGTATCCAGATGAACTGCATTGGTTGCTGGAGTCGGTGTGGCAGGTGGCTTATCCGGTGCAGCAATACCCGACCAAAGTCGTTAGCCACAACTTTGATAAGACCCCTGAAGTAAGTGGTCGCTTACTGGGAATGAAAGGCCAGTATTTAATCCTTGATACTGGCGTGATCAATTTACGCAAATTTAGCGCTTACCGCGTGGCGGTTAGCGTCGGAACATAAAGGAGAGTCGCATGCGCGATGCACAACCGAATACCAAATATTTGAAGGACTACACCGCTCCGGCTTACTGGATCGATCACACCGAGCTCACCGTTGAGCTGTTTGACGACTACACCGACGTCACGGCGCAATTGCGTATTCGCCGCAACGACGAGCTAGACGCAGCGGGCAGCCTGACGCTCGATGGTCAGGAGTTGGAGTTGCTGTCGGTGGCACTCGACGGCAATACGCTCAGCGCCGAGCAATACCAAGTGGGCGATGAGTCACTGACGCTCAGCGGCTTGGGTGATCAACACCTGCTGACCATTCGCAACCGCATCTACCCGCAGAACAATACCGCGCTGGAAGGCTTGTACCGCAGTGGCGGCATGTACTGCACACAGTGTGAAGCCGAGGGTTTCCGCCGCATTAGCTACTACCTCGACCGCCCGGACGTCATGTCTGAGTTCACCACTCACATCATCGCAGCGGATGGTCAGTGGCCGGTGATGCTGTCGAACGGCAATAAGATTGCTGACAGTGTGATGGAAGATGGTCGCCGCCGTGTTAGCTGGCACGACCCATTCCCTAAACCTTGTTACCTGTTCGCCCTGGTAGCGGGCGATTTGCGCGTATTGGAAGACACCTTCACCACCATGAGTGGTCGTGAAGTGGCCCTGCAGATTTTCGTCGAGCCACAAAACATCGACAAAACCGAGTACGCCATGGACGCCCTGAAGCGTTCGATGCGTTGGGATGAGGAAGTGTACGGCCGCGAATACGATCTGGACGTGTTTATGATCGTCGCGGTGGACGACTTCAACATGGGCGCGATGGAGAACAAAGGCCTCAATATCTTTAACTCCTCTTGTGTATTGGCCAACCCAGCCACCGCCACCGACAGCACCTATTTGCGCATCGAAGCCATTGTGGCGCACGAGTACTTCCACAACTGGTCGGGCAACCGTGTCACCTGCCGGGACTGGTTCCAGTTGAGCTTGAAAGAAGGTTTCACCGTGTTCCGCGATGCCGGTTTCTCCGCCGATATGAACTCGGCGACGGTGAAGCGGGTGGAAGACGTGCAAATGCTGCGTACCGTACAGTTTGCCGAAGACGGCGGTCCAATGGCACACCCGGTACAACCAGACTCGTTTATCGAAATCTCTAACTTCTACACCGTCACCATTTATGAAAAAGGTGCCGAAGTGGTGGGCATGCTGCACCGCTTGTTGGGCGAAGAGGGCTTCCGTAAAGGGTCTGACCTGTACTTTGATCGTCATGACGGCCAAGCGGTTACCATCCATGAGTTTGTCGCCGCGATGGAAGACGCCAATGGCATCGACCTGAGCCAGTTTAAGCTGTGGTACAAGCAGGCAGGTACGCCGGTGGTCGAGGCCGCTAGCAGCTACGACGCCGACGCCCAGACCCTGACTTTAACCTTGCGTCAGCACACGCCAGACACTCCTGGGCAAACGGATAAGCAACCGCTGTGGATTCCTCTGGCACTAGGCCTGTTGGACGCTGCTGGCAACGACATGCCGGTGCAAGTAGAACCAGCAGAGGCCTGGACGGCCAGCAGCCAAGTGCTGCACTTGCGTGAAGCAGAGCAGACCTTTGTTTTCCACAACGTCAGCGAGCGCCCAGAGCTGTCTCTGCTGCGCCACTTCAGCGCGCCCGTGAAGCTCGAGTATCAGCAAAGCCCAGAGCAACTGTTGTTCCTGCTGCAGCACGATACCGATGGTTTCAATCGTTGGGATGCCGGTCAGAAGCTGATGCTGCACTGGATTGAGCAGGCACGCAGCGGTAGCTTCAGCCTGAGCGATGCCGAACAAACGGCGCTGGTGTCACTGCTGCAAGACGATCAGCTGGACAAATCCATGCTCAGCTATCTGCTGAACTTGCCGTCTGAATCTTACGTTGCCGAGTTCAGTGCCCCGGTTGACCCAGCTGCCATTCATCATGCGCGTGAAACCGTGCGCTTGGCGATCGCCAATACCCTGCTGCCTCACCTGGCCGAGCGCTACCAGCAACTGCAATCGCCAGTGGCGTACCAGCCAGAGCCGCAACAGATGGCGCAGCGTGCGCTGAAAAATCTGGTGCTGAGCTATTGGGCATTGGTGAGCAGTGACGGCGTGACCGCGGCCCAAGCTCAGTTTGAGCAGGCCGATAACATGACCGATCAGATGGCTGCGCTGCTGTCATTGGTGAATTACGGCAGTGACGAGCAAGCCGACGCGGCACTGGCCAGCTTCTACCAGCAATGGCAGCACGACACTCTGGTGGTTAACCAGTGGTTGTCGGTACAAGCCGGTTCCAGCAGGCGCGCCACGGTGGCATCGATTGAGCAGTTACTGCAGCACGAAGCCTTTGACTGGCGTAACCCGAACAAGGTGCGCTCTGTTTTGGGTGTGTTCGCCAACCAGGCGTTGGTGTCGTTCCACCAGAGTGACGCCAGTGGTTATGCCCTGTTGGCCGATGCCATCATCAAACTGAATGGCATTAACCCGCAGATGGCGTCGCGTTTGCTGACTCCGCTGACGCGTTGGAAGCGTTTGATTCCAGAGCTGTCGGCGTTAATGCGAGCGCAGTTGGAGCGTATTCAATCGCAAGAAGACCTGTCTAAAGACGTGTACGAAGTGGTGAGCAAAAGCCTGTCGTGACCGCTTGGGTGTCAGCGTCAGCAGACGTTGGCACCCATACATAACTGCGTTGCCGTTTGAGCAACAACGCAACTTTCTTTATGCTGCGAGGTTCAAGCCGCTGTAGCGGAAGAAAGAGGTCGCATAATGAAGAACAATAATTGGATCGCGGCTGGCGCCCTTGCGTTGGTTGTCTTCGCTTCACACAGTTGGGCAGCCGTGTCGGTAAAACAAGCCGACCGTCTGAAAGGGGAGCTCATGCCACTTGGCGGCGAGCGCGCTGGCAATGGCAATGACATTCCTCCGTGGCGTGGTGGATTGACGCTACCACCTTTGGGGTATGAAAAGCCCGGTCAGCACCATCAAGACCCGTTCCCGCAAGACGAACCGCTGTTTACCATCACCTCCTCCAACATGAAGCAGTACGCGGATTATCTGACGGAAGGCCAGCAGGCCATGTTCCGCAAGTATCCAGATACCTTCCGCATGCCGATTTATCAAACCCGTCGTACCGCAGCGGCGCCTGAGTGGGTGTACGAAAACACCTACAAAAACGCCATTCGCGCCGAGCTCGGTGGTGAGGGTAACGCACTGCTGTATGCCTACGGCGGCATACCGTTCCCGATTGCGCAAAACGGTCTGGAAGCGATTTGGAATCACATTACTCGCTGGCGCGGGATTTATCTGACTCGCCGTGCGTCGGAGCTGGCGGTGCATCGCGACGGCGATTATTCACTGGTGACGGTGCAGCAAGAAGTCGAATTTAACTACTATCGCACCGACCGCACCATCGAAGATCTCGACAATATTCTGTTCTACTACCTGTCGTTTACCAAAGCGCCGGCACGCTTAGCTGGCGGTGCGGTGTTGGTGCATGAGACCTTGAACCAGGTCGATGAACCGCGCCAAGCCTGGGGCTACAACGCTGGTCAACGACGTGTACGCCGGGCGCCTAACCTGGCTTACGACACGCCCATTGCTGCTGCCGATGGTTTGCGCTATGCCGACGACACCGACATGTTTAACGGCGCTCCAGACCGCTACAACTGGAAGCTGCTGGGTAAGCGTGAGCTGTACATTCCTTACAATAACTATCGCTTGAGCGCAGACACCGTCAGTTACGATGACCTGATTCAGCCAGGCCACCTCAACCCAGATTTCACTCGCTATGAAAAACACCGCGTATGGGTGGTGGAAGCGACGCTGAAGGAAGGCATGCGGCATGTGTATCAGCGGCGAGTGTTTTACCTCGATGAGGACACCTGGGGCATTGCCGTTGCTGATCAATACGACGCGGCGGATGAGCTGTGGCGCGTGAACATGGCCTACATCAAAACCTACTACGAGATGCCAGTGACTTGGACCACGATGGACGTGTTCCACGACTTAAAAGCCGGGCGTTACCATCTGCAAGGTCTGGATAACCAGGAAGAGGGCACCATTGATTACAGCCAGGAGCCCCCGGGTGAGCGTTACTTCACCCCCGCAGAACTACGTAGGCGAGGACGGCGTTAATAATTGGCTCAAACGCACCAGATGAACGCTATTTTGTGTTTTCGGTGCGTTTACATAGCCGCGGTAGGCCTGTAAACATGGGCCTGATTCGCCTATTGACCTCTTACATTCTGTAACATCAGGCGGTTAGGCAAGCTACCCAGGTTGGGATATGCTAGCCGCCTTCCGACATTAGTATAATAACGGAGTTCTATATGTTTTCTGATTTGGTTCAGCGCCGTCAGAGTGCCCGCATGGCACCTTGGCAGCGCTTCACCATTGGCCTACTGCTGTGCCTTATGCTGGCACCAACGGCCCACAGTGCTTGGCAAGACCCGCTTGCCACCCCAGCCATGGCTACCGAGTTGGCGCACCAGGAATTGCTGCTGGATGTGACGCGCGCCGACCAACGGCTTATCGCAGTGGGGGCCCATGGCCACATTATTTACTCCGATGATCACGGACAAAGCTGGCAACAGGCGCGTGTGCCGGTCAAAGTCACGCTCACCTCAGTGCATTTTCCATCGGGCAAATACGGCTGGGCCGTTGGCCATGATGGCGTCATTTTGCACAGCAACGATGGTGGCGCTAGCTGGATTAAACAGTTTGAAGGTTTTCGTGCCAACGACGCCATTGTCGCTGCGGCCAAGCAGTTAAAAGCAACGCGCGAAGCACAGTTGGCCAGCGCGGAAGAGCAAGGCGATGACGTCGCCATTGAAGAGGCGGAAATTCAGCTGGAAAACGCCACCTTCGCTTTGGATGACGCACTGTACGATCAGGAAACTGGCTCCACCAAACCGTTTTTAGATGTCTGGTTTTACGACGCACGCCGCGGTTTTGCCGTGGGTGCCTATGGCATGGCGTTTTACACCGCTGACGGCGGCCAGACTTGGCAGGACATCTCTGCTCGCATTCCGAATCCCGATCGCATGCACCTCAATGCCATCGAGCCTGTTGGTGCCACGGCACTGACGTTAATCGGTGAAGCCGGCACGCTGATTCGCTCGGACGATTTGGGCGGTAACTGGCGTGCAATGCTGGCACCTTATGAAGGCTCGCTATTTGGTCTGGTGCAGCGTGACGATGAGCAATGGTTGTTTGGCTTGCGTGGCCATGTATTCCACTCCCGCGACGATGGCATCAGCTGGACTGAATTAAGTACCGGCAGTGAGCAAACCCTGTTGGGCGGCGTCAGCACTCGCGATAACACCGTATTGGTCGGTAATGGCGGTTCCGTCATCGTGTTGCAAAAGGTGGGCAATAACATCCGTTCCATCATTATTGAAGGGCGTAAGGCGTACGCCGGTGTCGCGCAAACCAGTGAGGGCGGCTTCATTCTTGTGGGTGAAGACGGTGTCAAACGCTTATCTGCCGAGGGTGAGCTGTTAAACACCCAAATCAGTATGGCGTCAGGAGAATAAGCACCAATGAGTGAACAAAAGCATCATTTTAATTCTGAGCCAGAGCACTACATTCTGTCTCCTGAAACAGAGCCCATGCTAGAGCGTTTTCTGTTTGGAAATCGCACTCTGGTGCTGATTATTTTGGCGGCGCTGACGGCGGTATTTGCCTATGGCCTGACCAAAGTAAAGCTGGACTCCAGCATTGAAAAATACATCCCGCTGAATCACCAATACATTCAAAATTACTTGGTGCACAAAGACGACATGAAAAGCGGTGTCGCCAATGTGAAAATTGCCGTGGAAGCCGTCGACGGTGATATTTTCACCAAAGACTACATGGAGACACTGAGTAAAATTAACGACGAAGTCTTTTTTGTTCGCGGCGTCGATCGTTCTGGCATGCAGTCCTTATGGACACCCAATACGCGCTGGACGGAAGTGACCGAAGAGGGCTTTCAAGGCGGCCCGGTGATTCCAAGCACCTACGACGGTTCTGCCGACAGCCTCGAACAAGTGCGTCAAAATGTACTCAAGTCCGGTCAGGTTGGCCGCTTAGTGGCGAACGATTTCCGCTCGTCGATCATTGACGTGCCACTGGTGGAATACGACCCGGAAACCGGCGAAAAACTGAGTTATCAGCAGTTCTCGCACGATTTGGAAGCGAAAATTCGCGATCAGTTCGGCGGCGATCAATATCGTATTTACATCACTGGTACACCGAAAAAACTCGGTGATTTGCTCGATGGTGCAGGCCAAATTGCGTTTTTCTTCTTGGCCGCCATGATTGCCACCGCCGTGTTGTTGTATCTGTATTCACGCTGCCCGAAAGGCACGGTGGTGCCGATCATCGCATCGCTGATTGCGGTGGTGTGGCAATTGGGTGCGCTGGCGCTGCTGGGCTTTACCATTGACCTGTATTCCGTCTTGGTGCCGTTTTTGGTGTTTGCCATCGGCATCAGCCACGGCGTACAAATCATTAATGGCATTGCCATCGAAAGCGGCAAAGGCGCTAACCGCGAACAAGCCGCGCGCCAAGCGTTCCGCGGTTTGTATGTGCCAGGCATGCTGGCATTGATGTCCGACGCCATCGGCTTTTTGACCTTGCTGTTTATTGATATCGGTGTGATCCAGGAGCTGGCTATTGCTGCGTCTGTGGGTGTGGCCATGATCATTGTGACCAACCTGGTATTGCTGCCGATCGTGATGTCTTATTTGGGCATTAGTAAAGCCGGTGTGCGCCACGCAGAAAAAACCGAACGTTCAGACCCAGTGTTGTGGCGACTGGTGTCTCAGTTTGCTAATCGCAAAGTGGCACCGCTGCCGATTATTATCGCTGCTGCCATGGCGGTGGTGGGTTTCTTTGTCAGCCAAGACTTAAAAATCGGTGACTTGGATAAAGGCGCCCCTGAGCTGCGTGCTGACTCTCGCTATAACCTAGATAACGACTTTATGGTGTCGCACTATTCCACCAGCTCTGACGTGTTGGTGGTGATGGTGGAAACGCCACCAGAGCAGTGCAACGACTTTAAAGTAATGGACGCCGTCGATCGCTTTATGTGGCATATGGAAAATGTGCCTGGCGTACAGTCGACCACATCCTTGGTGACCGTTTCCAAACTGGTGACCAAAGCGATGAACGAGGGCAATCTGAACTGGTCAGCGCTGTCGCGTAACCAAACCATTTTGAACACGTCGATTCAGCGTGCGCCAAGCGGCTTGATCAACCCGGATTGCTCGATGGCGCCGGTGATTGTGTATTTGAACGACCACAAAGCCGAAACGCTAGAGACCGCAGTCGCGGCGGTGGAAGAGTTTAAAGCGCAATACGACGATACCGTCGAGCAAAAATACTTTGAAATGCGCATTCCGCAAATTCAACAAGCCATTGCCAACGGTGAAATCGACTCCGTACCGGTACGTTTCCAATTGGCATCGGGTAATGCGGGCATCGAGGCTGCGACCAATCAGGTGATTGCCGAGGCGCAAAACACCATGCTGGTCTTCGTTTACGTGGTGGTGTTTGTACTGTGTTTTATTACCTTCCGCTCGTTTACTGCAGTGGCCTGTATCATTATTCCACTGGTGCTGACATCCATTCTGTCGCAAGCCTTGATGACCTACCTGGGCATTGGCGTAAAAGTGGCCACTTTGCCGGTGATTGCACTGGGCGTGGGGATTGGCGTTGACTACGGCATCTATATTTATAACCGCCTTGAGGTGATGATCATCGCTGGCAAAAATATGCAGGAAGCTTTCCTGGAAACGCTGAAGTCTACCGGCAAAGCGGTGAGCTTTACCGGCATTACTCTGGCCTTAGGCGTGGGCACCTGGATGCTGTCGCCGATTAAGTTCCAGGCCGACATGGGTGTGCTGCTGACCTTTATGTTCTTGTGGAACATGTTGGGCGCGCTGATCTTGCTGCCTGCTCTGGCAACCTTCTTGTTGCGTCCGGAGCGTATGCGTCAACGTCATCGTGATCGCCATGGTGATGTACCGCCGGCGGGTTGATGAAGAAAAAAACGGTGGCCATGCCACCGTTTTTTTATGCCGTTGATTGCGTTTTATTTAGCTGAGCACCGGCTCTGCGTTGACTGACTCGTACAATGACCGACAATGGAGCTTTTAAAACCATCAGGAGCCAAACATGACATCGCCTTTGGGCCTTAAACCCGACTTGCCCGTGGTGGACATCACCTCTGACGCTGCATCTTTGTTGTGGCAAAAACGCACGCAAGTGATGCGCATGTTTTTACCCGTGTTGCTACTGCTGGCTGCCATCGATTGGTTATCACAAGCAATGTATCCCGTGGTGGAGGACGCTGTGGTGTTTCAGCCGTCCCAGCTGATATTTATGTTGGCGTCGCTGTTTATCAGTATTTTAATGGCGACCGCCTGCCACCGCTTTACCTTACTGCCGCAAGACCGTTGGCACGCCAACGCTTTGCACGGTTTTCGACGTGATGAATGGCGCTATTTGCTGCGCTCCATCGTTATTGGCCTGGTGGTGGTTTTGTTGGCGATATCCATCGCCGGCATCGGTATCGCCCTGCTGGGCAAAGACGCTGTACTGTTGGTGGGCGTGGTGACGGCGATGCTGGCTCTGTACGTGATGTCTCGTTTGGCCATTACTTTGCCAGCAATTGCATTAGGGCAGCACAGCCCACTGAAGCAGGCTTGGGAGTTGAGTCGTGGCAACGGCTCACGCTTGGTACTGGTGGTGTTTTTAATTCCGATGTTGCTGGGTTCGCCTTTTATGTTGCTACTGGTGCTGGACAGTGGCGTTGGTGTTTTGTCCTATCTCGCCAGCTTTGGCATTTACATCACCAGCTTGATATCACTGGTGATGTTATCGCTGGCGTATCAATTTTTATGCGACCTGAATGACGTCGATGCGTTGCAAGAACCGGCGGAAGTCACAGATAACGACAACCACTTTGATGCCTGATGATGAAGCTCGGTGATATTTCGGTGGCGTACGTGGAGCTGATGGTGCGCGCTGCAGAGCAGTTGGGCGCTGATGCCGCTCCGCTGTTGGCGCAATATCAACTCGATCAGGTGCGCCTGGCGTCGGCGGATGCACGCATCAGTATCCCACGCTTTATGCGCCTCGGGCACGATCTGATTGAGCAATGTCAGGCGCCACAACTCGGTTTGGTGATGGGGCAATTAACCTCAGCATCGCATTTAGGGTTGGCGGGTTTGCTGGCGCAAAGTGCCAGTGACGTACGTACCGCATGTCGCTGTTTGACCGAGTACGAGTTGTTGTCGAGTTTTAATTCACGCGGTCGCTCGCAGTTCAGTCTTGAGCAAGGGCAGGGCATTGCGCACTTTTATTCCATCAGCCCGTACAATGCCTTTAACTTGTTTGTGGTCGACTCGGTGCTGGCCGGTTGGGCGGCCATGCTGCACTGGCTGACCGGACGCAATGATTTAATCGCTCGCGTCGAGGTGGAATTTTCACGCCCAGCTTACGGCGATTTTTACAAACAGGCCTTTCCTGCGGAGGTGGTGTTTGATGCGCCGCGCAATGCGGTGGTGCTGCATGATTGGGCATTGTCGCTGCCTTCGCTGCATCGTTGTGCATCTACCTATGAAGGGCTAAAGCGCTTGGCGGATCGTGAATTGCAGCGAGTGCGCTTAGGGCTGAGTTTTCGTGAGCAGGTAGAGCGCGCCATTGGCCCACTGTTAAATGGTCAAACACCGACGCTGGAAGCGGTATCGCAGCGGTTAAATATGGCGCCTTGGACGGTGCGGCGCCGACTGAGCAGTGAGGACACCAACTTCCAGCAAGTATTGAACGACACACGCCGCAATCTCGCCATGAGTTATGTGCGCGATACCAGCCTGACCCTGGGAGAAATTGCGTATTTGCTCGGTTTTGGCTCGGCTGCGGCTTTTCAACGTGCTTTTAAACGCTGGAGCGGCATCGCCCCTGGACGTTTTCGAGAGCAATGCCGCCTTCACATTTCCACGGCATCATCGCCATCGTCTGGGTAGTCGTCCAAATCCAAGTAGTCGTCCAGTTCATGCGACATGACGGTCACTCCTGTGCACTGGGTTGCTTCGTGTAGCGCTACTGGTGCAGCGGCACTTCCTTCATTTGAACTGCAACGACTATGCCGAAAAATTACAGCGGGGCTTGGCCCCGCGGTTGTCTTACCAGCTGCGACTGGCGCTTTGGCTTTGATTAAAACTAAAGCTGATGTCGACGTCCTGATAGTCACCGGCTACCTGCAAGAACAAATAACCTGCTTGGGGTTGGTCAATAAACAAGGTGGATGACGTGCCCTGACCGTCAACCTGTTGCTGATGATTTGACGCCGTCGGCCAGGTGTCGGTGCTGCTGTATAGGGTGACGTTACCACTGCCACCTTGGGTATAAATACGCAGATGGCGGGCGTTATCTGGCACCAGAATGAAGTAATAATTCTGGCCAGTGGTACTGATGCGACGCGGTTCATCGGCAATCAACTGGTTTTCATGCGGACTGTGACCATCGTCGCCGTGGTCGCCATCTGTATCGTCATTGCCTCCATTTTGATCGTGCTCCGCAATGCGCTGGTCCAGCCAGGTTGAAAATGACGCGTCGTAGGCGTTACCTAATTGTTCAAGGTCACGTTGATAGTCTTCAAAACGGTTTTCACGCATGGCGGTGAGCCATTGTAATGTACGGGCTGCTTGCTCGGTTTTCATGTACCAGCTGGCCAAGTACCCCCAACGGTACACACGCTCTGTGCCATCGCTGTAGGTATTTTGAAGCACTTCGCTGAGGGCAACTTTTTGGCGTTTAGCGCTGTCGATGGCGGCCGGATTTTTGTCCAGGTGCGTGGCGTATTCCGCCATGCCTTCTGTCCACCAAGTGGTGGGGAAGGCTTGTGAACGAGTAAAGGTGCCGTACAGGTTGTAACGACCATCCAAATAGTGGGTGTACTCGTGGCGCAGGTTCCATACGGTAAAGTCGTCCTGCCACTCGGCACGATAGGCAATAAAGCGTGCTTGGTTACCCTGCTGGGCAGGATTGCCCTCCAGGTACATACCGCCATTGTCGGTGCTGATATCAAAGAACAGGCCCGCATAGCGTTTGTAATCACTGGAGCTGTCGAAAATCACCACTTCCAAACGATCGTTGTAATCGTCTGCGACGGGCTGTTGACCGGTGTTAAACAGTTGATGAAAACGTTGTGATTGGTCCGCGAGGATATTACACACCTCAACCCGCTGCGGTTGTGTTAAGGCCTGTGCGCGAATGTCGGCACTGACGTTGGCACAGCTGTGGCGGATGGCTAAAACGGTTTGCTCTAGGTTCTTCTGAAAGTTACAAATTCCGTATTCGCGACAGTCGTCGTAGGACTGGGCCACCTTAGCCAGAGCCAACCAAGCGCCGCCAAACTCTGGCAGCTGCTGCAGCCAGGTTTTAATTTGCGTGCGTAGTTGAGGTTTTAATGCATCGTGTTGAAGAAAACGCGCGTATTCACGCAGAGCATTTTCGACCAGATAAGCATCATCGCCTTGCAACAGAGCTTGCTGCTGATTTACGAAAGTCACCAGTGCCGACAACAGCGCCTGGGTTTTATTCACATCGCTGACAAAATCGTCCTGATAGTGGCCTCGGAACAACACTGTAAATACATTGTTAGTGGCGACTTTGCGATCGCGACTGTCTGTGTCTGAATTTGGGAAAAATTCTAATATCTGAATAACTTTTTCAATAAATTGTGTATTTAACCCTGAGCTATCAATCAAAGTGACGGATTCAGAGAGCAAACTGTCGGCCTTGCCAGTGATGCGCGTATCGCTTAATAGTTTATTGAGTGATTGTTTAATAGCCTCGCGCAGCGTTGGGGTGTAATCCCCCACATCGTTTTTGTGGTAGTACTGCACGTAAAGACCAGCGCGTAAAAATAATACTGAGGCTTCGCTCGGGCTTGATGAGCCAGCAATGTGTTTGGCTACGATTTCCATCCGTGGCTGCGCGAAGGTTTTTGCTGCTTGTGGACCGGTCAGGGAGAACAAACCGTTTACGCATTGATTTTCTGCTGCAGCAACGGTAGCGGCAAAATCTTCATCACTGAATGCATCCAGGCTGGCGGCTTTGCAGTCCCAGCTGTGGGCAACGCCGTTAAACGTACTGCCATCGTCGTTACCAGAGTCGTCGTTACCAGAGTCGTCGTTACCAGAGTCGTCGTTACCAGAGTCGTCGTTACCAGAGTCGTCGTTACCAGAGTCGTCGTTACCAGAGTCGTCGTTGCCAGAGTCGTCGTTACCAGAGTCGTCGTTACCAGAGTCGTCGTTACCAGAGTCGTCGTTACCAGAGTCGTCGTTACCAGAGTCGTCGTTACCAGAGTCGTCGTTACCAGAGTCGTCGTTACCAGAGTCGTCGTTACCAGAGTCGTCGTTACCAGAGTCGTCGTTACCAGAGCCGGAGTTATCTGAGCCGGAGTTATCTGAGCCTGAGTTATCTGAGCCTGAGTTATCTGAGCCTGAGTTATCTGAGCCGGAATTGTCTGAGCCGGAATTGTCTGAGCCGGAATTGTCTGAGCCGGAATTGTCTGAGCCGGAATTGTCTGAGCCGGAATTGTCTGAGCCGGAATTGTCTGAGCCGGAATTGTCTGAGCCGGAATTGTCTGAGCCGGAATTGTCTGAGCCGGAATTGTCTGAGCCGGAATTGTCTGAGCCGGAATTGTCAGCGCCGCTACCGCCTGAGTCGTTGCCGCGTTCAGGTTGAGTAATGGTGTCCTGATCCGTATCACCCGAGCGGTCGCTGCCAGATGAGCCGCCACCACATGCTGTTAATAAGGTTGTTATTAGAATGCTAAGCCAGATACGACTCATGGTTTTTCTCCACGGTGAAAACTGGCGGCGATTGTAGGGGCTGCAATAAAAGGGTCGAGGGGGTTTGTAACGTTTTGTGATTCGCGTCAAAGCGGTGCTGCAACAGTGGGATAGGAAACCTTAGCTTTTAGATCTCGGTCACACAATTGAACAGTATCTGCTCAATAGCAGTTCGATGGTTTGATGTGGTCCATAGAAGAATGGGTAGTGGTTGAAAATTCGACTACATAATCACTGATGATTTTTTTATCAGTAATGATTTTGAGATGGTTGTTCTTTTATTGATCAAAAATGAAGGCTGTTTTTTGTTCCTAATAAATTTGAATGAGACATATTTGGTTGCTCCATCAAATGGCGTCTGAAGATGCTAAGCAAAAGAATTAAAAATGCTGACATTGTCACTGGATTTGTTTTTTTCCCTATTACAGTTTGATGACATTTGTTGATACCTTGACTACCGAGCCGATTGCTCAGGCGATCACACAACGACATACGAGAAGGAAAGCTCAACGTGAGTTCTAACAAATCAATTACAAAAAACTCAGCTTTAGCAGTGTCACTGTTGTCATTAGCGGTGATGAGCGCTAGCGCCCAAGCAGAGCTAAGCAAGCGTTTTATCGTTAAGTACCCATCTGCCAACCAAATGAGTACGTTATCTGAGCAAGGCTTTAATGTTCAGGCAGAACAGCAGCGTTTGCTGCAGCAGCAAGGCATCGAATATCAGCGCTCTATGATGATGGCGGATTATCACGTCATTACTGTGTCTGCCGACAACGAACAGCAGCTGCAACAGCGTATTGATGAAATTAGTAACAGCAACGCAGTCGTGTCGATTGAAGAAGACCGTATGATGCGTGCGTTCTTTACGCCGAATGACCCTCGTTACGCAGATCAGTGGCACTATTTTGATCAACAAGCGGGCATTAATTTACCAGCCGCTTGGCAGCAAGCGACGGGTGACGGCGTTACTGTCGCGGTACTGGATACCGGCTACCTGCCACATGAAGATTTAATGGCCAATATTTTGCCGGGCTACGACATGATCTCAGATGAGTTCGTGTCCGTGGATGGCGATGGCCGCGATGGTGATGCGACCGATCCAGGCGATTTTATGGCCAAAGGTGAGTGTGGCGATGATTATCCACCGCAAGATTACCCAAGCTCCTGGCACGGCACCCATGTTGCCGGTACCGTCGCAGCGGTAACGGATAACGGTGTGGGTGTGGCCGGTGTCGCTTTTAATGCCAAAGTGGTTCCAGTGCGTGTATTGGGCAAATGCGGTGGTTATACCTCTGACATTGCTGACGGTATCGTTTGGGCTGCCGGTGGCACGGTGGAAGGTATTCCTGCCAACCGTCATCCTGCGCAAGTCATTAACATGAGCCTGGGTGGCGGCGGCGCCTGTGGCGACATCACCCAACAAGCGATTAATTTTGCTCGCTCTAAAGGCACTACCGTAGTGGTCGCGGCTGGTAACAGCCAGAGCAACGCCGACAATTTCACGCCAGGTAACTGTGATGGCGTCATTAACGTCGCGGCAAACAACATTAATGCCGGCACTGCTTGGTACTCCAATACCGGTACCACGGTCGATGTAACTGCTCCAGGCGGGGAGTGGAGCATCGTTAACGATCCAAATGGTGTGCTGTCGACGGATAATGCTGGCGAACAGGGTGCAGAGGCGGACGCCTATCTGACCAAACAAGGTACCTCCATGGCTGCGCCGCACGTTGCTGGTGTTGCGGCACTGATGTACGAGAAAAAACCAGACATCACTCCAGATGAGCTGGAACAAGCTTTGATGGACACCACCAAAGCCATGACGGATAACTGTGTTGGTTGCGGTACTGGTATTGTTGATGCCGACGCAGCGCTGAGCTCTCTGGACGATGACCCAGTGGGTGAACCAGGCAGTGTGACCGAGAACATTACCAATGGCTTCTACGCTACATGGTCAACAACGGTGACCGTGCCAGCGGGTATGTCTGCTCTGGAAGTGGCTGTTGATAAAACACAATTCTTCGCACTGGGTCGCGGTGAGTTGACGGTATCACACAGCAACGGCAGCTCTTGTACGGCGGATATCACTTACTCGAAAGGCAGCTGCAGCATTGGCGCGCCAGCAGAAGGTGAGTGGACCGTCACCTTCAAGGCCATTGGTTGGAACAGCAACCTTAAAATGATCGCTAGCTGGAAATAACAGCAACGGAAAAAGACCCGCCTAGGCGGGTCTTTTTTTATGTCTGCAGGCTAGGGTAAGCTGCCTGCATGGTTTGTTGGTTTCAATGACGACTGAGCTAGCATAGCGAAACAGGTGCTAGGCGCTATAAGGAATGAAACAATGAAAAGAGTGAAGTGTTTATCGCTGCTGTTAGGAGGCATGATCAGTTTGTCGTGCGCTGCGAATATGGAAAGTCGTTGGATTGTTAAAGTGACATCCGAGGCGGATGCGTGGCCGAACGACGAACAGCAATCTTTGCTGACTGAGCAGCTATCGAGCTGTGGTGTGTCGGTGAGCTCAATGGATCCATCAGGAGTTCCGGGCTTTTATCGCCTGCAGATAGCGCAAGCATCAATGGCAGAAAAGCAACGTCAGTGTGTGATGGCGATAGACATGGTGGAGTCTCTGACTGAGGATGGTGTCATGCGCCATATGAACAGTGGCTGATCGTGTCATTGCTCATTCACTCAAAGCAGCTTCGGCTGCTTTTTTTATGTCTATTGATTAATAAGTCGCTTTTTTGTCTTTCTGATGTCGCCTTTTCGTGGGTATGTTGGTTATATCTTGTTGGAATAAAGTTATAATAGAAATCATTGTTTGGCCGCTTTTATTATCTTTTATGTCGCATTTTTAATTCTTCGTATCTAATTTTGTTTGTCGCATATTGGTTGCGATGTTGTCGCTTCTTTGTGTTGTTTTTTTTTGTTTTTAATAAGTGCTTTATCTAATTTTGTTTTTGTCTGATTTGTTGCCTTTTTTGGCTTAAAAAGCCTCGCTATTTTTTGTGAGTCAAAAAGCGCTTCTTTTCTTTTTCTCGTCATATAAAATCCAAATAAAATAATAAAAATGATGAGTTTGTCAGAAGATTTAACTTTTCTTGCTATCGCAATTTGAATGTTTATTGATACCTTGATCGGGTACTGGCACTCAGATGGCCAGGCTAAAAAACGACAATATGAAGGAAGTCTAAGAATGAGTTCAAAGAAGTTACTGGTAAAACGCTCAGCGTTAGCAGGCTCACTACTGGCCATGGCAGTGATGAGTGCAAACGCACAGGCTGAGTTGACTAAGCGCTTTATTGTCAAGTACCCCAGTGCAGGCGAAATGCGTACCATGTCTGCACAGGGACTGAACGTAATGGCCGCTCAGCAGCAAATGCTGCGTCAGGACGGCGTAGAGTATAAGCGCTCTATGCTGCTGGACGACTATCACGTTATCAGCGTATCAGCAGCCAATGAAGAAGAGTTGGCGCAGCGCATTCAGGAACTGAGCAACAGTCCAGCGATTGTTGATATTGAAGAAGACGCCATTATGCGCGCATTTTCTTCGCCTAATGATCCGCTCTATGACGATCAGTGGCACTATTTCGATCAGCAAGGTGGTATTAACCTGCCAAACGCTTGGGAGCGTGCCACAGGTAAAGGCGTGACCGTTGCAGTGTTGGATACCGGTTACCGCCCGCATGAAGACTTGGTAGATAATTTGCTGCCAGGTTATGACATGATCACTGACACCTTTTATTCGGTTGACGGTGATGGCCGTGACAGCGATGCCAGAGACCCAGGTGATCGCATGTTGAAAGGAGAGTGTCCAACTGGCCCTGGCGAAGACCCTTATCCGCCATTTGATTTCGATAGCTCATGGCACGGTACCCATGTAGCCGGAACGATTGCTGCTGTGACCAACAATGGCATTGGCGTTGCCGGTGTTGCTTATGATGCCAAAATTGTACCGGTACGTGTGCTGGGCAAATGTGGTGGTCGTTTATCCGATATTGCTGATGGCATTGTTTGGGCTTCTGGTGGCAGTGTGCCTGGAGTACCTGCAAATCCAAATCCGGCACAAGTCATTAATATGAGCCTGGGCGGTAACGGCGACTGTGACAGCATTTACCAATCGGCGATTAACTTTGCCCGTGCACAAGGCACGACGGTTGTCGTCGCGGCAGGTAATGAGCGTCGAAACGCCGCAAAATCTCGCCCTGGCAACTGTGATGGCGTGGTGAACGTTGCTGCCAGTAACATTAACGGCGCCAAAGCGAGCTACTCCAACTCTGGTAGCGTTGTGGATGTAACAGCCCCAGGTGGTGAATGGCGAATCCGCAATGATCCAAATGGTGTCTTATCTACCGATAATGAAGGCACGAATGGTCCACGAGCGGATGCTTATTTAACCAAGCCTGGCACATCGATGGCGGCTCCTCACATCGCTGGTGTGGTGGCGATGATGTATGAAGTAAAACCAGACATTACGCCAACGGAAGCTGAGAATATTCTGAAAAATCGCGCTAATACCAATCCTCTGACGGATAACTGCACAGGTTGTGGTAGCGGTATTATTGATGCTGACAAAGCAGTGGCTGAAGCCGCTGGCGGTATTGTGCTTCCCCCAAAAGGCGGCTCATCAACAGTGGAAGTTGCAGACTACTATCGCTGGTGGTTCTGGGACTATGGTCAACCAACTCTGTCTTTCACGGTGACTACGCCTGAGGGCATGAAGTCACTGGAGGTGGAGACCAGCGGCGCATCGGGTAACGGAAGCCTGACGGTGGCTAATGCTCAGGGCGAAGGCTGTACTGGTAGCATCTCGAATGCTGCGGGCAGCTGTTCTGTTAGCAACCCATCTGCGGGTGAGTGGACGGTCACCATCACTACTGGCTATCGTTCTGATATGTCATTGACCGCTACTTGGAAATAATGAATCCAGCTAGCAAATAAAGAACCCGCTTCGGCGGGTTTTTTATTGTGTCTATATGAAAAAAAGGGCGGCTATGATGCTTTCCATTGGTCGATTTGAATAGGTGTAGTTGTGATAAATTGGTCGAGTGAGTGTATCGATCTTGCTGCGAAGAAAGGAACTTAATCATAGTAAACAATATGTTACCCATCAGGTGATCGATTCTCTTTTAGCCCTAAAATAATGGCCCCCACAGTTATTAGATCCTCTACAACGGGCTGTAGGGTGCCATCAGGTCGATACTGTCTAGAAGCTGTTTCATAACCTTCAGTCCGATATAATAATCAAAACTATCAGCTTCAACTCCTCCACCATGAAACGTTCAACCTCAGAACTGACCGACCAACAGTGGGCACACATTGAGCCTTGTTTACCCAGCCTGCCTCGTGGCAAAGGGGGTCCCAAACCTATCAGCAATCGAGCCTGTTTCGAGGGCATTTTATGGGTCTTACGTTCAGGTGCGCGCTGGCGTGATCTACCTGAGCACTATCCTTCACCGAGTACCTGCTGGCGCCGCCTTCAGTACTGGGAAGAGCAAGGTGCATGGGTCAAAGCCTGGCGTAAGCTTCTTCGCGTTCTGGATCAACAGTCGCGGTTAAATTGGGAAGAATCGTTTTCTGATGGTAGTTTTGCACCCGCAAAAAAAGGGGCCTCGGTGTTGGAAAAACCAAGCGTGGTAAGGGGTCGAAGTGGATGATAGTCGTCGATGGCGAAGGCATTCCAATCGGGCTGACACTTGGCTCAGCGTCACCGGCGGAGGTCAATCTGATTGAGGCTTTGTTAAATGTTTCCTATGGCAAGAGCAAGGTGAAGCGTTTGATTTACGATAAAGCGGCAGACTCTGATCCTCTGCGAATGGCGTTAAAGAAACGGGGCGTTGATCTCATTTGTCCACATCGTCGAAACAGGAGAAAAGCGCCGCTGCAAGATGGTAGAAAGCTGAGAAGGTACGACCGTCGCTGGAAAGTAGAGCGCACTTTTGCTTGGCTTGGAAATTATCGGCGATTAGTGGTTCGATGGGAAAGAAAGCTCTCAATGTATCGAGCCTTCTTTCACGCCGCCTGCATGATGATCGTGCTAAAGAAGTTGTGAAACAGCTTCTAGAAAGAGCAGCTGCGATGCCGGTTATAAATTATTGAGTGGGGCTGACTCTTGTCGCTCGAAACCTGACACAGTGTTTTTCTGCCTTAAAGCATCGGCACCACAGACAGCAGCAATAACCCGCCCATGGCACCATTAAACCAGCGCACATAACTCGGATGATTGATCCAATCGCTGAGTTGCTTGCCTGCGGCAGTCCAAACACTGACCGAGGGCACATTCACTAAAGCAAATACCAGTGCAATTAAACCTAGCTGTAGCCAGCTGGCTTCAGGGTTGAATACACTGACGGCGGTTAATGCCATTGACCAAGCTTTTGGATTAAGCCACTGGAACAGTGCCGCCGCCATAAATGACATCGGCTGATATTCTTGGCTGTCTTGCGATGGTCGGCTAAGTGCGATCTTGATCGCTAGATACACCAAATACAAGCTGCAGAGAATTTGCAAGCCTTGCTGAATGATGGCATAGCGCTGAAATAGCTCCGTTAAGCCCATGCCAACTAGTAGCACCATCACGCTGAAGCCAAAGGTAATACCGAGCATATGCGGAGTCGTGCGCAGAAAGCCGACATTGGCGCCTGATGTCATCAGCATGATGTTGTTAGGGCCAGGTGAAAAGGTAGAAACAAAGGCAAATGCCAGAAGCGACCCGAATACAGTGAAATCCATGGGGTTTTCTCGATAGATAGTGGATGCAGAAATATTAATCGTAATCGGGCACAATTTTGTGTTTATATGGGTTGGATCTGGGTAGATAGCACAATAATATGTAGTTATGGATAAGTTTAGCGAAAGAATATTGCAGGAGCTTCAAGCCGATGGTCGTATCTCCAATGTGGAGCTGGCCGGGCGCGTAGGGTTATCACCGTCGGCAACCTTGCGCCGGGTGCAAGACTTAGAGCACAAGAAGGTCATCAAAGGCTATCGCGCTGTGCTGGATAAAACCCAGCTAGACGTGGGTTTTGTTGCTTATGTGACCATTGGCTTAAACAGCCATACCAAGCAGTCGCAGCTCAGTTTTGAACAGCATGTGCAGTTTGCCAACGAGGTGGTGGAGTGCCACAACATCACAGGTATGAATGAATACTTGCTGCGTGTGGAAACCAAAGACCTGGTGGCCTACAAGCGCTTTCACGCGGATGTGCTGGGCGAATGTGCCGTGGTGCAGTCCATTACTACTATGGTGGTGATGGGTTCGCCCAAAGATGAGCGGCCGTAAAGCAGCCTTGGAATCAATGGTCTGGCTGCGTTGGCAATTTGTAGCGGGCGTTTGACGTGATGACTTGTGAAAGCGATCTTCAGGTTGGAGAGTGCTGACACGATAGCAGCTTCAGCGCTGGCTTCGCTTGGCGAAGCCCTGCCGCAACTTGTCAGTAGTATGACTGCTACACAGGGCTGATTGGCTTTGTTAGGAATACTTTACTGGCATGGTGTCATGCTTTCGGGATCGAATCGCCATCCAATAAAGCCCCGCTGAAGCCGCCATGGAAATACCAATCACACTCAGCCAGGTGAGGTCAAACCCATAAGAATCTATCAAAAAACCAATTAATACAAAGCTAGGCATGACAAGCACGCTTCGTAACGTAACCAAGACTCCCTGAATTCTGCCTCTATGGCTCGAAGGTGAATGGTTGGCTAAATAAACACTCTCTTTGGTGAGTAGCAAGACTTCGGCGGCTGATAGAAAAATCCAAGCAAAGAAATGAACAGGTATGCTTGGAAATATCATGACAAGCCCATAACCAAAAGCAAACATCAATCCTGCATACGCTAGGCTGATGGTTTCGGCCATGTTTGATGTTAATTTCATTAATATGGGTGTAATAACAACCACCAATATGCAAGCATAGGTCATGAGCTTCCCAAAAATGACTGCGCCACTATCACCAAAAATATGGCTCAAATACAGCGGGCTTGCCATGGTCATCTGATTTAATGAATACCAAAGTAAACCACACAAAAAAGTGAAGGCTAATAGATGTGGTCTTGCTTTTAAAACAGTCCATACACTACCATCAACAGGTCTCTCCTGTACGCTATCACTAAGGTGTGAGTCGATAGGGCCAGCTTTAATCAGAGTGGCAACCACTAACGCACCAATCAACATGGCTAAACCATTACCCCAGAATATCCATTGAGTGTGACTCCAGAAAAGGTAACCAGCGATCAATGGCCCTAAGGCGGAGCCTAGATTGTAGGCCAAGTAACATAAGGACATGACGGCATCCCTATTATTTTTTGTTGATAGATCAGCTATCAATGCATTGCTGGCTGGCAATGCTATGCCGACAAAAAAATAGGCGCCGAATAGCAGTACAGGTATTGTAAGCTTTGACTCAGGAAAAAAGCCACAAGACAATATAAGTAGGGCGCCGCAGAGCTCACCAACAACCAGTATGAGCTTATGTCCAAATAGGTCTGAGGCTTTTCCGCCAATAAAGCTTCCGGACAGATAAGCTGCTGTCACCGACATAGCTAAAGTCCCAGCCATTGTGACGCTATATCCCAGCTTGTCTGTAAATAACAATACTAGGAATGGAATGATGAAGTTCCCCATTCCTAAAATCATCCTTGCCGTGGCCAGGTAATAAATACTTTCAGGAAGCCCCATATATATCGAAATTGATGATGGATTTTTAATATTCTTTACCCAAAAATTATGAGGTTAATCGGATTAATGATGTCATCGAGACGGCGAGTGTCGATATTTATGTGTTGGTTGCAATCTAGTCTTTAGAATACACATGTCTTATGCCTGAGCTGTTAAAGTCTAGAAGCTGTTTCACAACTTCTTTAGCACGATCATCATGCAGGCGGCGTGAAAGAAGGCTCGATACATTGAGAGCTTTCTTTCCCATCGAACCACTAATCGCCGATAATTTCCAAGCCAAGCAAAAGTGCGCTCTACTTTCCAGCGACGGTCGTACCTTCTCAGCTTTCTACCATCTTGCAGCGGCGCTTTTCTCCTGTTTCGACGATGTGGACAAATGAGATCAACGCCCCGTTTCTTTAACGCCATTCGCAGAGGATCAGAGTCTGCCGCTTTATCGTAAATCAAACGCTTCACCTTGCTCTTGCCATAGGAAACATTTAACAAAGCCTCAATCAGATTGACCTCCGCCGGTGACGCTGAGCCAAGTGTCAGCCCGATTGGAATGCCTTCGCCATCGACGACTATCATCCACTTCGACCCCTTACCACGCTTGGTTTTTCCAACACCGAGGCCCCTTTTTTTGCGGGTGCAAAACTACCATCAGAAAACGATTCTTCCCAATTTAACCGCGACTGTTGATCCAGAACGCGAAGAAGCTTACGCCAGGCTTTGACCCATGCACCTTGCTCTTCCCAGTACTGAAGGCGGCGCCAGCAGGTACTCGGTGAAGGATAGCGCTCGGGTAGATCACGCCAGCGCGCACCTGAACGTAAGACCCATAAAATGCCCTCGAAACAGGCTCGATTGCTGATAGGTTTGGGACCCCCTTTGCCACGAGGCAGGCTGGGTAAACAAGGCTCAATGTGTGCCCACTGTTGGTCGGTCAGTTCTGAGGTTGAACGTTTCATGGTGGAGGAGTTGAAGCTGATAGTTTTGATTATTATATCGGACTGAAGGTTATGAAACAGCTTCTACTGATTTGCAATTTTTACTGCTAGTGCTGTTTGGCATTACATCAGTTAATAATACCTGAATGCCTAAGGAAATGGCATCTTCTATTCGGAATCGAAGTAACGCCGACTGGCATCCCTTGTGACGATGGCTCTCTTGGGTATAGGCATTGGCCAAAATTCCATGATCATTATGCAGGTAACTGGTAGTCCAGGCACAAGGCTTTCCATCTATTGTTGCAATATAGCAGCGGAATGTGTCGGTACAATATAATGATCGTTTATCGTTCCAAATATCGTCTGTACATTCTAAGCCTGATGTTTTGAGCAAGGCTAAAAAGTCATCAGCCTTGCTATGATCCCAGTGCTCAATTGAGATCGACTCTGATGCGCTTGCTATAGCCTGATAATGTGAGGCCTGTAGTTCCAAAAACTCATGGTCATAGGCTGGTGAAAAACCACGGTTTGACAGCCAGGTTTGTATCTCAGGGGTGTTGGCTTGAGGCTCAATAGCGATTTCTGGCCAGTAGCTACTATGAAACAACCCTAAATGCTCTTCTAGCTTTTCGGGTGTATAGCCGCGATGAATCACTATCTGATTGTCGTATCGGCGTGTTTTGTCGACAAAGATGGAGCATTCATCGGTTTCGGTTATTGAAAGTTCGCTAGGCGATATAGTCGATAAGGTTCGCTGATTGTTAAAGATAAAATATGATTTATATGCTTCTTTTGTTGATTTTTCTGCATTGATACTCGATGGTAGGTGATGTCTTGCGCCGCTCTAGGGCATCTGGGTCTTTCGGTGCTATAAATTTTGATAGGTTTGTTATTATTGAGATTATACTAGTAGTCGATTACATTCCACCAAAAAGTGATCAATTGTAAGAGATTTTATGTAGCTGTTCTGAGCGAAATATGTTTTTTAATCAATTGAGTGATGCATCCAGCCATAGATGGGCGATCGTAAAGCAGTCAGGGATTCAGTGCTTGAGCTTCTCTGCGATTTTAAAAACAGGTTTTTAAAGAACTTTTTGGTTAGAAAAATACCATGTTTTTTAATGCCGTAGATTATACGATCGTCAGTGGAAATCGGATCGTACTTTTTACTTGGCTTGGAAACTACCGACGATTGGTGGCTCGATGGGAAAGAAAGCTCTCAATGTATCGAGCTTTCTTTCACGTAGCTTGCATGAGAATCGTACTAAAAAAGTTATGAGACAGCTTCTAGCACCTCTTTCTACGCAAGATCAAAACAATGTTCATTGAATTGTTACATTGCTTCTTTATCTATTGGGTCTTCAGTCGTATCAATGATCATGCTGTGGTACTCAATGCTAAACCATTGTTCGAAAAGCTCATCGCTGAAGCTTGAGGGCCAAAGTGAGTCATCTTGATACCAGCTGTCAAGAAACTCTTCCAGTAGAATTTCTGCATTATTCATTACCCAGGCCCTTGCATAGACAATATTTTCAATATCTTCTGGCACAAGATAGATGATTGACTCGAGGTTAACATCCTCAAGCGTAATGCTACCGGCTCTTTTGTCTGGCTCGACGCTATTTATCCAGTCAACGGCTGGTTGCTTAGCTTTTAAAATGATGGCTGCTCTATTGATTAGCATCTTCTATCTCCTGGTTCTATTAAGTGTGACGCGCAACTAGTGCCCATGCAGATTGGATGGCTGTATTGTTGGCAGCTTTATTAATAGTCTGATTTGGAAGCGCTGACGGCTGATTCCGAAACTATGACAAAAATTCCTTTGTTATCAGGATTTATTATGTGATTGTCTCGGTCGGTGTGGCGTTTTTTCAGAATATCTGATTGGTCTAAATTTTACACCTATCTAGAATCTGATGGTAGCCTTATCTTCGAAATAGCAGCTATTACAGGTCGAACCCTAGAAGCTGTTTCACAACTTCTTTAGCACGATCATCATGCAGGCGGCGTGAAAGAAGGCTCGATACATTGAGAGCTTTCTTTCCCATCGAACCACTAATCGCCGATAATTTCCAAGCCAAGCAAAAGTGCGCTCTACTTTCCAGCGACGGTCGTACCTTCTCAGCTTTCTACCATCTTGCAGCGGCGCTTTTCTCCTGTTTCGACGATGTGGACAAATGAGATCAACGCCCCGTTTCTTTAACGCCATTCGCAGAGGATCAGAGTCTGCCGCTTTATCGTAAATCAAACGCTTCACCTTGCTCTTGCCATAGGAAACATTTAACAAAGCCTCAATCAGATTGACCTCCGCCGGTGACGCTGAGCCAAGTGTCAGCCCGATTGGAATGCCTTCGCCATCGACGACTATCATCCACTTCGACCCCTTACCACGCTTGGTTTTTCCAACACCGAGGCCCCTTTTTTTGCGGGTGCAAAACTACCATCAGAAAACGATTCTTCCCAATTTAACCGCGACTGTTGATCCAGAACGCGAAGAAGCTTACGCCAGGCTTTGACCCATGCACCTTGCTCTTCCCAGTACTGAAGGCGGCGCCAGCAGGTACTCGGTGAAGGATAGCGCTCGGGTAGATCACGCCAGCGCGCACCTGAACGTAAGACCCATAAAATGCCCTCGAAACAGGCTCGATTGCTGATAGGTTTGGGACCCCCTTTGCCACGAGGCAGGCTGGGTAAACAAGGCTCAATGTGTGCCACTGTTGGTCGGTCAGTTCTGAGGTTGAACGTTTCATGGTGGAGGAGTTGAAGCTGATAGTTTTGATTATTATATCGGACTGAAGGTTATGAAACAGCTTCTAGGATTAATAAGACATTATGGTAAGCGATCTCGTTCTCCTACTTTTATCTTAGGGTTGGTGGATTGGCTGCAATGCTAAAGGTTGATTTCTAACAATAAGAATCAACTAAATTGGCGATGATGTTTACATTGCTGCGCGCGAGAGCTACCACTTGAATGCTTAGAAGGACAAGGTAAATGGTCTGTCATTCTGATCGAATGATAATACAGCAAAAAACCACTAGCTCAACACTGTCAATCTTCGTTGATTAACAACGATAAATGGATGAATAGATGAATAAGATACTGATCGCTTCAACTCTACTTTTTGTGAATGCTTTTGCTTTGGCGGAGGTTGATGATATCGTTAAATATTACTTTGAAGACGATACCTGGTACAACCGTGGTTCGCAGTACGGTAAAACTGGCAAAGGCAGTAACTTTGACCTCTGTGATAGTTATTTCAACACCAAACAGCCCGGCGATAAAATCACCGCGATCACCGCTTACTCTAGCAATGTTGAGTATATCAAAGGCTTGAAAATCGAATACTTGTATGCACCGACCGAAGAAATAGGCAAGACCAGTGGCAGTGGTAAGCGCTTGACGCTGGAAGGTGATGAGTTTATTAACAAGTATCGCTTTTACAAAAAAAATGAAGGTTCGATTTCGCGTATTCGGCTGTGGACCAACACCGGCTCTGAGCTGTACTTTGGCTCATCAAATGGCTGGGACAAGTGGCAAGAAGTGACCATCGCTAATCGCCATGCGGTCACCGGACTGTTTGGTACCTATTCAACCTCTTCAGGCAAAGTATGGAGTTTAGGTGCTTGTGGTGCGCGCCCGTCCAAGCTGGACTTTGTCGATCTGACCTTTGATACCTCACAAGCGACGGTGAAAAACAGCGATCAGTTCTTTTATGCCGAAGCACTGGCCAAAAACTACACGCCAACCACCCAAAGCGCTTCCGTAAATGTCGGCTACTGGCGCGGTGAGTCCAACACAGATACCTGGAGTGAAACACGCGGCGTCTCTGCCACTATGGGTGTTAAAATAACCCAGGGTATTAAAGTGGGCGAAGCGGTGCAAGCCTCCAGTTCAGTGGAATGGAGTTTGTCAGAAACCATCAGCTTTTCCGAAACCGTTGGCGGCAGTGCCTCTGAAAACACCACTCAAAGAGTGGACTATAACGCCGCGGTCAATGTGCCTGGTTATACGGTTTATGCGTTGAGGGTTAAGGTTAATCACGGCGAGGCGGACTTTCCTTATACCGCAACCTTTAAAAACCCTTATGACAGCAAAACTTTTACTTTCAAAGGCATACTCAAAGACAGCAATTACTCTGGAGCTGAACTGGAGTGGTTGTATGTGGGTGACATCGTCAATGGCAATATCGTGATCAAAGATGAATATTTAGACTTGGTTGATGATCAGTACCCGAGCACGAATTTGTCGCTGGCCAGTACGGACAAGGCAGACTTTACCGTTGTCACCAGTGGTGAGTTAGGCCTGGACGAAGCTGAGCCCGATGAAGAATTGACCTTTAGTGATTTAAACATCGCCGATGATGATAGCCGCTGGCAGCCTGCTCAGCAGTAAGATTATGCACCTGAGTTAGTAGGGGCTGGCCCGCCTAGCATGAGTAGTAATTCTCCTAGGTGGGCTAGCTGTGAAATCGCAGTGATTGGCCCGGCTATGCCCGGGCTTGAATGCCAAGACTGCCCGCTCTGGGGTGAGACCGTCCGCCTTAACAGTCCCGCTCCGGGCCAAAATGGCGTAGTGAGGCCATCAACCGGTTTGATGACTGACTAGCTTAGATGGTTGTCTGGCTTACTCTCTTTCGGCTTATTCCAACCGAAGTGGCTTTTAACGCTTAATCCTATGCCCTCCTTGAGGGACCTTATCCCTCACGCCGGGCGGACGAGCGACTGAAAGCGTACATTGAGGCAGTTTCTGCCAGGCGAAAAGTAAACAAAAAAGCGCAGCTTACTCGCAGAAAGTGAGCACTTTTGGGCATTTTTCAACGCAGCAGAAACAACGTAGATAGCTTTCAGCCTCCCCTTGTGGTCACTGCAACGGCAACAGCCTGCATCCCGGCAGGATGTTGTCTGGTGCTACCGTCCGGGCAGCCCCTGCGGGCACAGCCATTGCTCACTCAGGCGGCCTGCTAAGGCGCGGAAAACCTAGGCGTAAAACCGAGAGTTCAGCTATTTGGTCTAGGGGCGCGGCTAGGTGGTCGGTTTGTTGGTGTTTACACCAAACAAGGCACGGTATAGATCCGAGACTTTCTTATAAGAAATGAAACTTGCTTTGTTCAGTTCTCTGATATTAGGCCGCTCAGCCTTGTTTCCAGAGCTGTCACCTTTGCTATGTTTTGCAATTTTTGCAGTTTCTAGCGACGGCAGGGGTTTACCCGATTGGCCTCTAAGATTAAATCGTAACCAGAGTTGTCCACCTTCGGCTTAGCTACTTCAATCTGGCAATCCCCATTTATCCGCGACAGCTTTAAAAGCTCACTAACAAAGAGGTGCTCGATTAACTTCTCCCGATACGACGATTGTTCAGTGTGCTTCCTGTTCATTATTTATCTACTTATGCATAATGCCCCGCTTGCGGGGACTTTTTTTGTGTAAAGTAAGGCGCATCGGTACACTAAAACGAGCGTATCAGTATGTATCGGTGTGCAGCGGTTTCTTAGGGGTTTCGATCGTTTACTCTATTAAACTCCATGTTAAGCATAAGTTGGTCAATAATATTCCGGATGAATGTGTAAACATTTACAAGGCCAAGAATAAAAAACCAAAAAGTGAATAACGTAAATAGATAATAATCAATCTTTGAGCAAAAAATGAGAAGCACCAAGAGGGATATGTAAATCCCTATAGCTACCACATATGCGGTTAGATATGTATTGAACGCACCCTTTACATAGAGCCAGCGTGAAAAATCTGTGTCTGATTTTGAATAAAAAGTCCATAAAAATGCAATGGAGCCCGCAAGCATAATGCTTGAAAAATAAGTTGCAATATCAATTGCAGAGTTTCTAAATACACTTGCGACTTTAGCAGAATCGAAAGCATATAGAATCAGTAAAAATATCAGTGTTGTGAGTATCGGTTCTGATATATAACCCCACCAGATTGTCATTTTTTTATTCATTTTTAGCTAAAACCTCTGGTGGATGTATCCTGTCTATCTCTTTAGTGATTTCATTCAATACTTTTTGAGTTTCTTTGGCTTTTGAATTCGCACTAAGACCTCGCACAAAGTCTTTTAATGAGTTTATGGAGCCGCGAGAAGCCGCTGACCCAGAAACAACTCTTTCGAATCCATCATCACGATATCCCTCAATGTAAACATCACCTGACTTATAGCCCTGCTGGGCTAAAACAGCTGTAGCAAATGGTCGAGCCTCTTCGCTTTTAGACAGTCCCTTTGGGTTCTTCATATCTTGAGTGTACACACGAACATCACTTGCACGTAAGTCTTCATACAGGCTTTTGGTGTAACGAGTAAGTTCGGGATTAGGTATTCTAAGCGTTGCTTTGATTCTAGTAATCCGATCGAAACTATTGAATAAGCCTATGATTTCATGCTTTTCAGGAACGGGTTCAAGGCGGATAGTTGATGCCTTTCCTTGTGATAAGGAAACGTCGGCTAATATTATTTCTAGATGATCCTTCCACGAAACATTTGAAAGCTCCCCGGAGTGCTCCACCGCAACAAGATGTCGATTCATATCGAAAAACAACATCATTGTAGACGCCAACGGGGGATATGATGCTGAGGAACCAGCTGAAATTCCATCTTCAGTTACAATCAACCCGTCTTTTTCGAGAACAGAGCGAGCAAGAACAACCGATATCATTCTACGACTTTGGTAAATACTTGAGTAATCATTAAAATATCTCAAGCTCCATTTATACTTCGCATTTCGAGTTTCCTGTTCATTATCAAACTCTGATGAACAGGCTCCTTCAATGGCTTTAGCAATATCTGCATCGCCTCTTAGAAGCGGCGAACTCTGTTCCAAAAATAGGTCTTCTAGGTCAACAACATTTAACCGAAAAAGATCGAAATTGAACTTCCTTTTCACAATTTTAAACCCTTATTCAGATACATGCTTATAGCCTTTACAGCTTAATAGTGTGCGTGCCTGTTTTTCCAGATAGAATCAGTCGAGAAACCCGCACCAAGTTCTTGAGCTTTTGCTGGATACCTTGCTTTCCGTCATGTTCTTCTTTGGAAAAACGTGCTCGCCTACTATCCAGGTGGCAATTGGCCTCAAAGTCCAAATGCTAACCGATTGATTTCTTTGTCAATTAAGCTACCACCCTGCAGGTAAACAGGCAAGCCGGCTGAAAGCCACGTCATCATCTGTCGCATCCGAACATAAACGAGACATCCAATCTCTGTTTTAAGCGCGGTCTCGCGCTTAGGTTTTCCGCGCCTTAGCAGGGCGCCTGAGTTGGCAGTGGCTGTGCCCGCAGGGGCTGCCAGGACGGCAGCGCCAACAAAAGGGCTACAAGGACGTAGGCTTTTTGTGATGCGGCGACCACAGCATTGGCAGCGAAGGAATCAAGGCCTGCGATGCGCAAAGCAGGGAGCTCGCCCGCCCGGCGTGAGGGATAAGATCCCTCAAGGAGGGCTTAGGGGGTGGAGGTAAAAAATGCTTCTAGGAAGAGGTGGTGGTTGTAGCGAAGGGAATCTTAATAAAAACCTCGGACGACATATCGCACAACGACCAAGTCTAATCCCATCAGCGCTTATCTTCAGGAAGACCTAAAAAAAGAGTAGGGATCTAAATCTTTAAGAAAAGATGTCGGACGACTGGACGGCATTCCGTTGGGCGGCATTCCGCGGACTCGCCGTGATTGCAACAAATGCCAATTCGATCGGCTCTTGTTCATATTTAGAAAATAAATGGGGATCTTAAAAAAGATGATGGACTGGTCGGGACGCGACTGGGCCGACATTTCGGGCAGCGACCAAGGCTAATGCAATCAGTACTTATCTGCAGGAAGTTCTAAAAAAGAGTAGGGGTCTAAATCTTTAAGAAAAGATGGCGGACTGGACGGGACTCGAACCCGCGACCCCCGGCGTGACAGGCCGGTATTCTAACCAACTGAACTACCAGTCCGCATTGTGTGATGCTTTGCCAGAAAACATCAAAGTTTTGGTGGGTGGTGACGGGATCGAACCGCCGACCCTCTGCTTGTAAGGCAGATGCTCTCCCAGCTGAGCTAACCACCCATTTTCGATTCAGTAAACGATGCCCTACAAGCTGTATCGCATGCGTTTATCGAGTCGACAAACGGTGTCTTGCATAGATCAAGGCTAATAACATCAGCACAAGATCGTAATGGCGGACTGGACGGGACTCGAACCCGCGACCCCCGGCGTGACAGGCCGGTATTCTAACCAACTGAACTACCAGTCCACATTGTCTTGATGAGTTGCTGTCACACAAAGCATCAACAAGTTTTGGTGGGTGGTGACGGGATCGAACCGCCGACCCTCTGCTTGTAAGGCAGATGCTCTCCCAGCTGAGCTAACCACCCATTTTCGATTCAGTAAACGACGTGTTACCACATTCGTTTATCGAGTCGATAAACGGTTTTGGAATTTCACCAAGGCTAACAAAGTTAGCGTAATGGCGGACTGGACGGGACTCGAACCCGCGACCCCCGGCGTGACAGGCCGGTATTCTAACCAACTGAACTACCAGTCCAATTCCAAATTTTCTGCTTCGGTGGTGGGTGGTGACGGGATCGAACCGCCGACCCTCTGCTTGTAAGGCAGATGCTCTCCCAGCTGAGCTAACCACCCTCTCCGAAAGCAGGTGGGCATTCTACTCACAGCAGCGCTGATGTCAAACAAATTTTCTAACTTTTTTTTAAATTAATTCAGTCACTTGCAGAAATTCGGCGGCACTGATCGAAGTGTGACCAGTGCCGCTCAAAGATCACACAGTCGCGCTTTGCAGGCGGCGCGATTTCTTGCGATCGCCCAATACCAGCAGGCAAGGGGTCAGAATCAGCGTCAGTAATGTGGCGAAGGCCAAGCCACCAGCAATGGCCGTCGACAGCTGAGTCCACCACTGTGAGCTGGGCGCGCCAACGGAGAAGTGCTGGTTCAGCAAATCGATGTTCCACTGCATCACCATTGGCATCAGGCCAAGAATGGTGGTGATGGCCGTCAGCATGACCGGACGCATACGTTGGGCACCGGTGCGCAGCGCTGCCTCCATCGGGTCGAGGCCGCCATCGACCAAGCGTTTGTAGGTATCGATGAGAACAATGTTGTTGTTCACCACAATACCGGCCAAGGCGATCACCCCCACACCGCTCATCACAATGCCAAACGGCTCTCCTCGGATCAGCAATCCCATCAGTACGCCGACAATGGACAATACGATGGCGCTCATAATCAGGCTGGCCTGATAAAAGCTGTTGAACTGCGTCACCAGAATGGTGGCCATCACAAACAACGCCACACCAAACGCCGACACCAAGAAAGAACCGGTTTCTTCCATCTGCTCAGCGTCACCGCGGAAGCGCGGCTCGACACCAGCGGCCAGCCAGTCAAACTGCTTTAGTTGCTCGGCCAGCTGGCGAGTTTTCTGATCCGCATTGACGCCTTCCACCACGTTGGCGGTGAGTCGATAGCGACGCTTGCCGTCGATGCGCACCAAATCGCCGGACAAAGGCACGGCTTGGCGCTGCATAAAGTTACTCAGTGGCACCAGCCCCATGGGGGTGGAGATGTTGATCTGCTCAAACTGATCGATGCTGCGCGTAGCGGCCGGGTAGCGCAGCATGATTTCCACTTCGTCATCGCTGTAATCAGGCTGGAACTCGCCCACTTGCTGGCCGCCAGTAATCATGCGAATCAGTGCCCCGGTGCTGGCGATGTCGGTGCCGTAGCGGGTGGCTTCTTCGCGATTGATGTTGAACTGCCACTCGATGCCATCCAATGGGCGGTCGTCGCGCACGTCTTTCAGCTCTGGGTCCTGCTCAAACAAAGCTCGTACGTCGTCCAACATGGCCGAGATGGATTCGGCGTCAGCGCCGGTCAGCTGCAGCTGAATGTCCATGCCAGACGGCGGTCCGCCTTCTTTTTTGCGCGTTTCGATCACAAGGCCTGGAATATCGGCGGTACGCGCTTCGATGTCGGCCAATATGTCGTTCGCACTGCGACGGTACTCCCAGTTCACCAGCTCGATTTGAATACGGCCAATAACGTCCTTGGCGCTCTCGTTCGGCGCAGAGACAAAACTGGCGGTATAGATCGACTGAATCTCCGCCATATCGAAGATGCGTGCTTCGACCTTATGCACCAGAGCCTCGCGCTCTTGCAGCGATAAGTTGCCTCGGGCGCGAATGTCGACCAAGCCGACATCGGCGTCGACGTCGGGGAAAAACTCCACACCATGGCCCAGCTGACCGTACACCACAAAGGAGCCGAACAAGGCCGCAATGGCCATGCCCAGCACCAACAACGGGCGCTGCAGCGCTTTGCGCAATACGCGAATATATCCCCCGGTAAAGCCTTTGATGTCGTCGAAACGCCCTTGCTCCGCCGCTTCAATAGACTTTAACGCTTCAATTTTGTGGTGCGATGTGCCACCCACCAAAGCGCCAATGGTCGGCACCACAATCAACGCCATCACCAGCGAGGCACTGAGGGTAAACAGCAAGGTGAGCGGCAAAAAGCCCATAAACTCGCCGGTGACGCCGGGCCAAAACAGCAGTGGGAAGAACACCGCCAGAGTGGTGGCGGTGGAAGCGATGATCGGCCAAGCCATACGTTTGGCAGCTTCGGCATAGGCTTGGCGTGAACTGGCGCCTTCCGCCAGACGGCGATCCGCAAACTCCGTGACGACAATGGCGCCATCCACCAGCATGCCGACGGACAAAATCAGCGAAAACAACACCACCATATTGAGGGTGTAACCCATCAGGCTCAGTACAATCAGCGCCATCAAGAAGGCACCGGGAATCGCCAAACCGACCATAAAGGAGCTGCGCACGCCAAGGCTGCCGAGCACCAGAATCATCACCAATAAGGTGGCCACTAAGACGTTATTGAACAGGTCGTTGAGCATTTCGCGAATGTAGCGCGATTCATCCTGAGTAACGCCCACCTCAATGCCCGCTGGCCACAGTGGTTTGAGTTGCTCGATGGTGGCCTTGGTTTGCTCGATGGTTTCGATGATATTGCTACCGATGCGCTTTTTGATCTCCAGCGTTACCGCTTGGCGACCATTAACGCGGGCGGCGTTTTTGCGGTCTTTGTACGACAAGCGACCAACGGCGATGTCACGGAACAATACCACCTCATCGCCATCGGCTTTGACCGGCAGATTCAAAATATCGGGAATGCTTTCCACTCGCCCTGGCACCTTAATGCCAAAGCGGCCAGCACCTGTGTCCAGATCCTCACTGGCGACCAGCTGTGTATTGCCATTGAGCAATTGCGCCAGTTCATTCAGGGACAAGCCATAGTTGTCCATGCGCGCCGGGTCGACGATGATCTCGGCGATCTCTTCACGTTTACCGCGAATCGTAGCTTCTAATACGCCGGGCAAGGCTTCTAGGCGCTCTTGCAAGTCTTCGGCCACCAAATACAGGGTGCTTTCGCTGATGTCTCCGGCCAGGGTCACTACCATCACGGGGAACAAAGCGACGTTGATTTCCATCACCCGTGGCTCTTGGCTGTCGGTGGGCAGCTCACCTTTGGCATCGTCGACTTTCTGACGCACATCCAGCAGTGCTTGGTCAATGTCGACATCGGTCAAAAACTCCAGCTGAATCGACATGTGACCCCGGGTGGCGGTGGAAATCATTTCCTTAAGACCGTCCAGCCCGCGCAGCTCTTTTTCCAACGGCTTGTAAATCAGAGCGTCGGCATCTTCGGGGGAAATACCATCGTGGGTGACCGACACATAAACGATGGGCACGGTGATGTCGGGGTTACTTTCCTTGGGGATGGTCATCAAGGTGACCAGCCCCACCAGCATCACCAAGCAAAACAGCATCAGTACGGTGCGACTGCGCTGCAATGAGGCATCAATAAGGCTGTTCATGACGTTACCCCGCAGTCAGCGCTGTTTGCTTGTTGGTCTCGTCAGTGTGCTGCTCGCCAATTTGGGTGGGGCTGTCGTCGCTGTGAAAGACCGGCTCTACTTGCTCACCGTATTCAACAAAGCCCTGACCGACGGTAATGATGTCGGCGCGCTCGCCCAAACCGTAAATCCAAATGCCGCTGTTATCGGCTTTTAACAAGTTAATCGGCTGGAAGATCACCTGATGCTGTTCATTAATGCCCTTTAACCCCAGGCGGCCTTCGTCATCCAAAATGAGCAACGCTGGCGAAATGTAGTAGGCCTGAGTTTCTGGCTGTGGAATGTGCAGCTTGGCGGTGAGGCCGCTGGTCATATTGCCCGACGGGTTAGCGACTTCCATTTCAATGGGGAAGGTGCGCGTTTGGGCATCGGCTTCAGCGGCGATAAAACGAATCACGCCTTCCACTCGGTCACCATTGACCAGCTCGGCGTAGGCGCGATCACCAATATTCACGTGGCCGGCTTCGATTTCAGCAACTTGCCCTTTGATCAGATAGGGCGAGAAATCGAGCACTGTTACCAGAGCCGTGCCGTCTTGCACGAAGTCGCCCACTTCGACCGAACGTTGATCAACGATGCCATCAAACGGTGCGCGAATTTGGGTCGCATCCAGTTGCAAGCGTGCGTTGGTCAGCTCAGCTTCGGCATTGGCCAACATGGTTTGTGCACTGGCCAGCTCGGCGGCATTGGCCAGACCTTGCTGGCGCAGTCGTTGGGCACTTTGTGCTTCTAACTGGCGCTGTTTCAGGGCCGCTTCGGCTTGTTTGACGCGTGCTGGCCAATCGCGGGCGTCCAATTCAAGGATCAAATCCCCTTGTTTGACCGGCTCGCCCTTTTGACGATGAATGGCAATGACTTTGGCTCGCACTTCGCTGCGAATATCGACTCGACGATTGGCGGCGGTACGGGCCGAGACAGTGATTTCACGCCCCATGGCTTGGCCTTGCATGCGCTCCACCTGCACGCGAGTCAGGCCTTGGTTCATCACCAGCGGGCGAGGGTTGGTAAATTCGGGTTCTGGTTTGAGGGTGCCCAGTAGCATCCACACCACCATGGCAATAAACAGCGCAATGGCCGCCAGGTGCCCTTTGTTGAGTCGTATCGTCATTATTCTGTGTCCGTCCATTTGCTGGAAAGAGAAGTGGGGCCTGCATGATAGCCGCTGCTCGGCCCAAATAGGCGCTTCAGTAAACAACAGACCGTTGCATATGCCAATGTCAAAAGTCGCCGTTCGCCTGCCTAACGGCACTGACGTATACTGCTGCGCCTTACTGTTTTGGAACAGATGTCAAAAGTCATGGTGTTGCTGCAATTAAAAGGCGTTGAGCTGGCCTTCGGTGATCATGTCCTGCTGGATAAGGTCGATTTAGAAATTCACTCCGGTGAGCGCGTGTGCGTGGTCGGGCGCAACGGTGCGGGCAAGTCAACGCTGCTGAAAATGTTGCAAGGCGATGTACTGCCTGACGACGGCAGCATTCAGCGCCGCGACTTGCTGCGCATTTCGACCTTGCAACAAGAGCTGCCTCAGGCGCACGACACGCCGGTGTACGACGTGGTGGCCCAAGGTCTCGGCGACGTCGGTGAACTGATTGCGCAATACCACGATGAAACCCTGCTGGCAGATCAAGCTGACCTGGCCAAGCTGGAGCGTTTGCAAGCGCAAATCGAAGCGGCGGATGGCTGGAGCTGGCAGCAAAAAGTTGAGGCCATGATTGACCGGTTAAAGTTGCCGGCAGAGACTTCTTTTGCGCAACTGTCGGGCGGTTGGCAGCGCCGGGTAATGCTGGCGCGTGCGCTGGTGGTCGAGCCCGAGTTGCTGATTTTGGACGAGCCCACCAACCACATGGACGTGGCGACCATCGAATGGCTGGAAGAACAGCTGAAGCAGTTTAACGGCACCTTGGTGTTTATCAGCCACGACCGTGCCTTTGTGCAGAATCTGGCAACGCGCATCATTGATCTCGACCGTGGCCATGTGTACAGCTGGGACGGCGACTACCAGAGTTTTCTGCAGTACCGCGAAAAGCGCTTAGAAGACGAAGCGACACAAAACGCGTTGTTTGATAAGCGCTTGGCGGAAGAGGAAAAGTGGATTCGCCAGGGCATCAAAGCACGTCGTACGCGCAATGAAGGCCGTGTCGCGCGACTGAAAGAGCTGCGCGTTGAGCGCAAAGAGCGACGCGAGCTGCAGGGCAGTGCCAACCTCAGTCTCAACAGCGCCGATGCGTCGGGTAAGTTGGTGTTTGAGTTAGAGCAGGTGCGTTTTGCTTGGGATGACAGCAAACCTCAAGTGGCTGGCTTTACCACCAATGTGATGCGCGGCGATCGCATCGGTTTGGTGGGCCCGAATGGGGTCGGCAAAAGTACGCTATTAAAGTTACTGCTGGGCAACTTGCAGCCGCAGTCAGGACGTCTGAAGGTGGGCACCCGCTTGGAAGTTGCGTATTTCGATCAGGCCCGCCACCAGCTAGATGAAGATAAATCCATCGCCGATAACGTCGCCGATGGCAAAGACCACGTCATCGTCAATGGCAATAGCCGTCACATCATTGGCTACCTGGGCGACTTCCTGTTTTCTGGCGAGCGCGCTCGCACGCCGGTGCGGGCATTGTCGGGCGGTGAGCGCAATCGCGTGCTGCTGGCCAAGCTGTTTTTGAAACCCTGTAACCTGTTGGTGATGGACGAGCCAACCAACGATTTGGACGTCGAAACGCTAGAGCTGCTGGAAGAAAAGCTGGCGGAATACGACGGCACCTTGCTGCTGGTCAGTCACGACCGGGCGTTTATCGACAATGTGGTGACGCAGCTGTGGGTGTTCAGCCCAGGCGGTGATATCGACGAGCATGTTGGTGGTTACAGCGACTGGTTTGAGCGCACCAAGCAGCAGCGCCAACAACAGCAGCAACAGCAAAAACAAGCGCAACAAAAAACAGCGCCTGCGGCCAATGCTGCCAGCCAACCGGCGGAAGCGAAAAAGAGCAAAAAATTGTCGTATAAGTTGCAGCGCGAGCTGGACGCTCTGCCGGATCAGATCGCGGATGCTGAAGAGCAGCGCGATGCCTTGCTGGCAGAAACTTCGGCGGCGGATTTTTACAGTCAGCCCGGTGATTATGTACAACAGCAATTGGCGGCGCTGGCACAAGCGGAAGAGCAGCTGAATCAGCTTGAGGAACGTTGGCTGGAGCTGGAGGAGATGAACTCGTGACGGTATGGCTGATACCGCTGGTGATCATGGCCATCATCGGCTCAATATTTTGGCTCAAACCCAGCAAGCGTGATCAGCGCTTGGCCACGCTGCGTTTTGATGCCATTAAAGCCGGGCTACAAGTGCGTCAATTTACTTTTAAACCTCAGTCGGAGAAAAACGGCGTGCGCGACGATGTCACGGCCACGTCGTACACCCTGCAGGCGCCGGGAAAAAACAAAGCCGGCGAGCTGCAGTATCGCATCGTATCGCAACCGGCTTGGGACAATGACGGCTTACCAGAGGGTTTGTGGTGGGATACTCAGCCCAATGCTGCAGCCCGGCAGCAGCTGCTCACATTGCTGCACGAGCACTGGCCGCAGTTGCAAGACGATCTATTGATGCTGGAAGCCGATGAGCGCCGCGTGACCCTAATGGTCAGCGAGCGCCCCTCCGCCAGTGCGGCGAATTATCAGGCTTTCTTGCAGGCATTTTTGCCGCAATAACGCCTGTTGAGGAACGAGTTAACAAAACCACAGTTGGCGCAATAAAAATAACACCAACTTACATCCCCCTGCCTATACTGGAAGTTGCTTTTGCGTGGCGCCACTGATCACTCAGGCTGCGTGACAGGTATTAAGGACAGTCAACCTAGGGGGAATTATGGCCAATCCACTCGACCCGAAAGGCGCCGCTGACGGCGACAACAAAAGCTACACTTCGGGCGTGACCAATTACAGCACTGGTTTGCCAGGCGCCGCCGCGTCGGCACCGGTCAGTGCATCAGCCAATACCGCAAATACCGCCAGCGACAGCAGTGCCAACAAAGCACCCGCCAATCACGGTGATGTGTCGGTGGTGGGCAAAAAAATCAGTATTCGCGGTGAGCTGGTCGGCAGTGAAGACTTGCATATAGAAGGCTCGGTGGAAGGCACCATCCGTATGAGTGGCCAGAATCTCTCCATTGGTCGCGAAGGCAAGGTGAACGCCAATGTGCACGTGCAAAACATCGTCATTGATGGTTCGTTAACCGGCGATGTGCTTGCAGAAGAGCTGATCAATATTTGCAGTACCGCCGTGGTGAAAGGCAACTTAATCGCCCCGCGCATTCAACTGGACGATGGCGGTAAGTTCCGTGGTTCGATGGATATGGTCGATACCAACGAAGAGCTAAAAGAGCGACGCAGCGGTTTTCAGGACAAGCTGGTGCATCCGCACTTGCCCTCGAGTGATACCAAACCCGTAGAGTCTAAATCCAATGCACGGGTGGAAAAAAACGCTGCCAAAAATACGCCGGACAAACCCCAAGACAAAACTCCGGAGCACAATCCCGCCAACGCCGGTAAAGTACCACCAAAAGGTTGAGGCGGATGGCTCGGTGACTGGGTGATTAACTGGGCGCGCGCTTTGCGAGCGCCTAAGTTGATTCCTCCAGTTTGGTTGGGCGGACTGAGATGATGACCGCTTAGCAGCTCTCAAACTGGTGACCCTCAACTTAGCAGCACTCAAATTAGTGGCCTTCAGCTTAGCAATCTTCAAAGCCTAGATGGCGTAACGCCGATAACAGACACTGGGAGGTGTCATGCAGCACTACTCACCAGAGCTGGCCGCTCTGGTCGAGCACCACCTGACTTCTGGCGCACGTGTTCTGGACTTGGGGTCATCCACCACTGGCACAACACAAGTGTTACTGGCGCGCCAATGCTCTTGTTATGTCGAAGACCTGCCGGATTACCTCGATCAGCTACAACCTGACGACGACCCCATCGCCGCGTTAGATCAGCATTTGCTACCCAAAGGCAAAGACATGCGGTTTGACTTGGTGCTGTGCTGGGACTTGCTCAGTTACATGAGCACGGAGGTGATTGCGCACCTATTTAGTCAGCTGGCGCCTCATTTTCATTCGGACACCAAGCTGCATCTTTTACAAGCTAAAGGGCGCAGCCCTGCCAGTCGGCCGACGACGTTTCGCTGGTTGCAGGACTTTTGCTTTGATTGCCAACAGGAAGGTGACGTTGAGCTACCGAGCTGGCGCCACACGACGTTAATGTTGCAGCGCAGTTTGCAGCCTTTCACTTTGGTGGAGCTGGCGCTGCAAGGGCAGGGCATGAGCGAGCATTGGTTGGAGTATGTGATGGCCTTTGATGCCCGCGCGGGCGATAAGCGTTTGCACTCAGTTGCTGCGCAGTCTGCTCGCAGCGTGCGTGAGTCCGCAGGGCAGGCGATTGCACTGCCGCTGTTGCAGCAAATGTTGCAGTCATTGCCGCCGCAAGCTGCGGCGTTGGACGGCGGGCGCAAAACTGGGCGTCAGTTACAGGGGCTGCATCAGCACATCGATACCCTGTATTTGGAAGACGTATTGGCATCCGTTGCTTGGCAGCATCATCTGAACCCTGATGACGACAATAGCCACTTTAGCCAGGCGCTGTTGCGCTATCGCGAAGGGGTGCAGTTGGATGCAGTGCTGCTGTGGGATATTCCCAACTATCTCAGTGAGCAACAGCGGCAGCAGCTGCCATCACTGCTGCAACGCATCATGAAGCCGGGGGCGCACGTGCATTGTTTATTGATCAATCGCACGGGGCTGCCGAAAGTGCCGGTGGCGATTGATGTGATACAAGCGGATCAGTGTGAGTTATCGGGCGAGGCGGTGGGGGAGCTGGTCGCCCCACCGTTATCGACCATTTCTTTGCTCAAGCAATGGTCGGAACTCACTCTCAGACGCCATCAGCTGGGTACTCTGGCTAACGGCCTGACTTACCAAGAATACTGGTTTGTGTGGATGTAAATCGTGCCTTGTTAAGCGCGTGTTAGTGGGCTGCAACCGCACCCAGCTCAACCATCAAATCATCGGACAATGCTTCCACCGTCGACTGCACTTCGTCGAGCTCCATACCATTTGGAACGCGCAGCAAGGCTTGTGCTCGAAACAGCGGCACGGCCGACATTTCAGCGCTGTCGCAGTTTGAGGTGAATTCCAGCACGTTCACATGAATATTGGCCAGTGCTTTGGAGACTTCACGCACAATGCCTGGACGGTCGTTACCGACCAAACTTAACTGCAGATCCTGCGTGGTGCGCTCATGTGGGGTATCGCCGTTGCCGGTGGATTCGGCGTTGACTTGGATGCCGCTTTCCCGCAATTCCGCTAAGGCGGCAATCAGTTTTACGCTGTCATTCTCGCTGACATTCACACGCACGATGCCAGCAAACTTGCCAGCCATATGTGCCATGCGGCTTTCTAGCCAGTTGCCCTGATGGTCACTGACAACGGCAGCGACCTGCTCAACAATACCCGGTTGATCATCGGCGATGACGGTCAGTACCAACGAAATAGTCATAGTCTTTTCCTTATGCTGAAGATGGCTTGGCAGCCTGCCATGAAGGTAACACAACCATCGGCGGATGGAATCCTGTGCCGAGCGCTGTTGTTGGTTGCAGAGGCTGGGGCGTCGAGGTTGGGTCGTTGTCATGCGCCCACCAATGTGTGATACATTGCCGCATTCATGGCCTGAATAGCATTCGGGCAATTGATCTGAACTCTAAGGAGACGCGACGTTGAAACCGGTAAAAGTAGGTATCTGTGGTCTTGGTACAGTCGGTGGTGGCACGTTTGGTGTGCTTACTACCAATGCGCAAAACATTACCCGCCGGGCTGGTCGCGACATTATTGTTGAGCAAATTGCTACTCGTCAGCCAAATCCAGATTACGACACCAGCGCGTACAAGCTGACCGATGATGTCTTCGCGGTGGCACAAAACCCAGAGATCGACATTATTGTTGAACTGATTGGTGGCTACGATGTGGCCAAAAAGCTGGTACTGACAGCGATTGAAAACGGCAAGCACGTGGTCACCGCCAACAAAGCGCTGATCGCAGAACACGGCGCCGAAATCTTTGCTGCCGCTGAGGCCAAAGGGGTGTCGGTAATGTACGAAGCGGCCATTGCTGGCGGTATTCCGATTGTTAAAGCGCTGCGCGAAGGTCTAGCCGCCAACCGCATTAACTGGCTGGCGGGCATCATTAATGGCACCGGCAACTTCATTCTGACGGAAATGCGCGACAAAGGCCGTGACTTTGCCGATGTGCTGCAAGAGGCGCAGCAACTGGGTTACGCCGAGGCGGATCCTACGTTTGACGTTGAAGGCATCGACGCTGCTCACAAGCTGACCATCTTAGCCTCCATCGCTTACGGTATCCCACTGCAGTTCAGCCGCTGTTACACCGAAGGCATCAGCACCATCACCACAGAAGATGTGCAATACGCTGAGGAGTTGGGCTATCGCATCAAGCATTTAGGTATCAGCTGTCAAAGTGAGCGCGGCATCGATCTGCGTGTGCATCCGACCATGGTGCCGGCCTCGCGTCCAATCGCGAATGTTGATGGTGTACTTAACGCGGTGATGGTCAACGGCAATGCCGTCGGCGATACCATGTACGTTGGTGCCGGTGCTGGCGCGGGCCCAACTGCATCGGCGGTGGTTGCTGACATCATTGATCTGGCGCGCTCGATGGACGCCGACAACAGCGCGCGTGTGAATCACCTTGCCTTCAACACGATTGAAGATGAGCAGGTGCTGCCAATTGAAGACATCGAGACAGCGTACTACTTGCGTATCCAAGCACTGGACAAGGCGGGCGTATTGGCCAGCGTGGCCAGCTTGCTGAGTGAGCGTGGCATCAGCATCGAAGCCATCATTCAGCGCGAACCGGCACCGGGTGAAGAACTGGCGCAAATTATTTTGCTGACTCACCGAGTGCAGGAAAAAGTTATGAACGATGCCATGACGGCCATCGAAGGTCTCAATAGCGTGGTCGGTCAGTTGACGCGCATTCGGGTTGAGCATCTGTAAGCTTTTTACTGTCTATGTTAAGCGGGCTTATAGCCCGCTTTTTTATTGTTAGGACATTACTATGGACGCTCTGCCACTGTCGCTGTTACAGCTGTTGTTGGCGAATCTGGCCATTGCTGCGGGCGCTTTGCTGCAAGGCGTCGCCGGTTATGGCATCGGCACCTTGTCGGCGCCGCTGTTGTTTCTGATTAGTCCCGCGCTGGTGCCTGGTACCTTAACCATGAATGCCATGGTGCTGACCGTGTTGATGCTGGTCCGCAATCGCACCAGTTTAGGGTTTGCGGCCGTGCGTCACGCCATGCTGGGCGCTGCTATCGGTACCTTGGCGGCGGCGGTGGTGCTGACGCGACTGTCACCGGCTGGCTTTGGTTTGGCATTTGGTGTGCTGATTTTGCTGGCGGTGGGGCTGAGTGTAGCGGGTTTAAAACCGGCGTTGAATCAACGTAACAGCATACTGGCAGGCGGTTTGTCTGGCTTTATGGGCACCATCACCGCTGTTGGTGGCCCACCGATTGCCCTGATTTATCAGCGCCAACCGGCCGAACTGGTGCGGGCCAATTTGTCGGCGTTTTTCTTATTTGGCAGCGCGACCGCCTTTCTTGGCTTGCTGATGTCTGGCTTTATTCACCAGCTCGAAGTGACGCTGTTTTCGCTGACTGTGCCGGGTGTATTGGTTGGGTTTTGGCTGTCGGGGCGGCTGTTGCATCGTGTGCCAGGCGGCGCACTGCGTCCTCTGATTTTGACCATTGCGGCGCTGTCTGGCACTGGAGCGATTGTACGCTCGCTGTTGGCTTAGCGGTTTGCGGCAGACGTGCGCTGCAAGCTCGGATAAAGTATTGCTCAAGGCGCACAGCCGTATATGGCGGCGCCGAATTCACTAAGGCCGTCAAATCTCACCAAGCCTTCTAGCGGCTTCGCATCTGTTCTAGCGGCTTCGCACCTGTTTAAGTTGCCTTATTCAGCGCCGCTGTCGTCTTTGCTTTCAGTCAGCAAGGCAGGCCTAAGCAGGTCTGCCATAAAGGGTTTGTGCTGTTCGACCTCGGTGCGGCTTAGACCTTTTAGCTCGTAGGGAAATACCAACCAGTCGTTGGTATCGTGCAAACAGAAGTCGGGCGACATATCAGTGCGGTTATGACTGGAGCGCTGATACAAGGTGGCCACTTTCACTTGCTCTGGCATGTTGCGCTTGAGCTTGCTCTGTAAGCGATTGATCACGGCGCGAATGTTGTAACCTGTGCTGAAGACATCGTCGACAATCAGCAGACCGTCGTCATGGTTGAGGTTTTCCACCAGGTATTGCGTTCCGTGAACGCGAATGTCCTCTGGGTTTTGTACCATGCTTTGATAGGCCGGAAGACCGCGATACGACGTGCGCAAGGAAATGTGGTCGGTTTTCACCCCCAATGTCTGCAGGCATTCCTGCACATAAATGCCGACGGAGCTGCCGCCGCGCCACAAGCCGACGATAAAGGTGGGACGAAAGCCGCTCTCAAAAATAGAGACAGCCAGACGGAAAGAGTCTTGAATCAGGGTTTCTTCGTCCAGAAAGCGTTTTTGCATAGTGGCGTACCAGTGGGATCAAGCGTGTGAACCGGTTATCATACACCACTGACCAAGCGGTCAGCTAATTGCAATGCCGGAGATTGTTTATGAGCGAAAAACTCTATCTGACTGCCCAAGGGTTGTTGGAAGATTCCTACCGTTTGGCGGCCCAGGTGCTGGACAGCGGTTTCAGACCAACCTTTATTATCGCAGTCTGGCGCGGCGGTGCACCCATCGGCATTGCAGTGCAAGAGTATCTCGATTATCACGGCATTGAAACGGACAACATCGCCATTCGTACCTCGTCGTACTACCCGGACATCGACAAGCAAGCCAAAGAGGTACAAGTGTTTGGCCTCAACTATTTGGTCAAAAACGTCACCCACGAAGATCGTCTGTTGATTGTTGACGACGTATTTGACAGCGGCCGCTCAATTGAAGCCATCGTCAACGAGCTGCAGCGCCGTGCTCGTTTGAATACGCCGCACGATATTCGCGTCGCCGTGCCGTATTACAAACCGGCTCGCAACAAGACCGATCGTGTGCCGGATTACTACCTGCATGAGACCAGCGCTTGGCTGAAGTATCCGCATTCGCTGGAAGGGTTGAGTGCTGCTGAAATTGAGGCGGGTCGCCCTGAGCTTTACGACATCATAAAAGATCATCTCCCTGCATAACTTCAGTTTATGTCGGCCATCGACTTGGTGAATGCGTGCGAAATAGGGATAATGGCGCCCCGATCGGAGGCGCTGAATGAATATTGATCGAATTGACTTAAACCTGCTGGTGTATCTCGATGTGTTGCTGCGTGAGCGCAGCGTCACCAAGGCCGCTCAGCTGCTGGGCATCACCCAGCCGGCGATGAGCAATGGTTTGCGCCGCCTGCGCGAATTGTTTGGAGATCCCATTCTGGTGCGCACATCCGAGGGCATGACGCCGACGGAGCGCGCGCAAGAGTTGCAGCCGGTCATTCGCAAAGCGCTGGGTGAGCTGGAGGCGGCGTTGCAGCCGCTGGAAGAATTCGATGCCAGCAGCAGCCACCGGGTGTTTCGCATCATGGTCAGTGACTATGCCGAATCGACGCTGGTGCCTGAGCTGGTTAAACGTCTGCGCACGGAAGCGCCGGACGTCATTCTTGATGTGCTGACGCCCTCCGATGTGACCTTTAAAGATGTTGAAGCCGGACGCGTCGACATGGCCATCAACCGTTTTGATGAAATGCCACAGTCGTTCCATCAGATGACTCTGTGGGAAGACGGCTTTGTGTGTTTGGTGAATCCGGACCACCCGTCGGTGGAGGATTTTGACCTCGAAGCTTACGTTGCCAGTAAGCACATCTGGGTCAGCAAAACCGGCATGGGCGCCGGTGTCGGCATCGACCCGGAAAAAGTCATTCGCCTGGGCTGGGTTGATAACGCCCTGTCGCAGTTGGGGTATAAACGCAAAATCTCCGTGTTTACTCGTCACTACCAAATGCCAGCGTTGCTGGCGTTGAATAACGATCTGGTGGCGACCTTGCCGCGTAAAGTGGCGGAAATGCAGGCACGCTCAACCTCGTTGTTGGTAAAAGAGCCGCCGTTTCAGATTCCGCCGTTTGAATTAAAAATGGCGTGGTCGCCGCTGCTGCAGCACCACCATGCCCACCGCTGGCTGCGCCGCACCATCGTGGATGTGGCGCGCGCCTGTTAAGCGTTAGTTCCTATCAATGTAAATTTTCAGGCGGCAGAATGCTGGTGGCGTTTGAGCCAGTTGACCGCCTGACGGTCAAAGCGGTCGATGTGCTGCACAATGGCGTCGGGCAGTTGGTCGGTCAGAATCTCCAGCATTTCGTCCAAATCGCCGCTGTTGTAAGCACGCTCCACCAAGGCTAATAAACGCTGATGATCGCTTTGATGTTGCTCTGCTAGGGGAAGTGACAGAGCGGTTAAGGCGCTGTTTTCTTGCTGAAAGTGCTGTTGCATATAGTGCTGCAGTTGCAACAGCTGGCGCCGCGCCGGTCGCCCCATAAAGGCTTCGTATTCGGCTTGGTTGACCAGCCGCACCAGCTCATCGTGCTCACGGTTGACTGCCTCGGAGTCCAGAACTGGGCACTCGTTGTATTCCATCGCCAACACCCCGCTAGTTGATCGCTGCAGTGTATGCCGAGCTTATGACACGGATGTTGCGCAGGGTCAGGTTAGCTGTAGCTGCAAGCTGTGCTGCTGGCCAGGCTGTAGCGCAACGCAATCAAAGGCGGCGTTGGTGGTTTCGATGCACACCATGCGTTGCCAAGCATCGGGGTGAAACTGACTCAAGCGTTGGCTTTTATTGATCCAAGGGTTCCACACCACCGTACTGGCACTGTTGCTCACCAAGGTGCGGCTGTGCTGACCGGATTGCAGGCGTAAAGGCCCTTGGCTGTGGTAGATGCGATCCGTCTCCGCGCTGAATCTAACTAGCCCCTGTTGTTGGCGGGATTGCCAATCATCCAGTGCATCGATGTAGGTATTCCCTTGCAGCCCGCCGACTGTCACTGTGCGAATGTCCTCCACCGGCAAGTAGGTGTGCAGGGCCTGGCTGATAGTCACCGGATTCGGGCTGTCATTGCGGCTGTTAAGGCGTAAAACCAAGCGGTCGCGGCGCAGGGTGATGTGCAGTTGTGCAGACATGGTGGGCCATAAACGGCTGAGCTGTTGTGTGGCCAAGGTCAGATCGACTTGGTGCACGTCTTCTTTCAGCGCGCTCAACTGCCACAAGGCCGTGCGTGCTAAACCGTGTGCTGGAGCTGAACTGCCGTTCCCCTGGAAATGCTGTTGCACAGCCTGTGGGTTGCGCCGTAAGTCACCAAACCAGGGCCAACAAACGGGAATGCCGCCACGCACCGAGCTGCCCTGAAGGTAGTCCGCCTGCTCGCTTAGCCATAGCCAGGGGGGATCCCCTTGGGGCTGGAAGTTCAGCAACTGCGCACCTTGCAGCGCCAGTTCTGCTGAAAACAAAGGATGCTGGATGCCGATAATGTCCAGCTGCTGGCGGCGTATTGGGCGACAAAAGGTGCTGCGCTGCAGATTCATAACAGATCTCCGAGGGTGGAGCGCTATAATGCCATGCTCTGTCCATCCTGCAGATCAGGTATGACCCGCTTGAATAAAGACCAACTCAAACAGACCTTGCTGCGCAGCCTCGATGAAGAAATCGAAGCCGCCATCAGCGCTGCAACACAAGCCCAACAAACCGCTGCTCACGAAGATAATAAGCCGGAAAACCAGTACGACACTCTTAGCTTGGAGGCTGCCTATCTGGCGCATGGTCAGTCTGAGCGCATCCTGGAGCTGCAACAGCAGCGTATTCGATTGGCGAAATGGGACGTGCCCGCGTTTGATGACGACGACGAAATAGCGTGCGGTGCTTTGATTCAGCTTTGCCATCCGCAGCAGGGGGAGCGCTGGCTGTGGCTGACTTTATTGGCCGGTGGCCGACGTCTACTGTGGCAGGGCAATGCAGTGACGGTGGTGAGCAGCGATGCACCGCTGGCGCAGTTGGTGCTGCACAAAGGTGTGGGCGACGACATTCGCTGGCAAGGCATGGACGGCTGGGAAATCACCCAACTGCAATAGATGTTCGGGGTGTCAAAAACCTTTATTTTGTTGTGGTTATATTTGCTGGCTGCAGTAGACTGAATCTGTACGACTTTCTAATTAGGAATGCCGCTATGGATTTAAGCGAAGTACAGTTAAACGAGTTGCAACACAGTGCCGTTACGCCAACAGCGTTATTGCAAGGTCTGCAGGTCTACTGCAGGGAGCAGGGCAGCCCATTGGAACAGGCGATTAACCAGTTGGCGCGTTACGTGGCTCAGCAATGGATGGCGCAGCAACTGGCGTTTGCCGACGGCCTCAGGCTGATGCAGCAGTTGATGGCGGTGATGAGCTCGCCGTCGGTGGTGGCCGATTTGCACGGGCGGGTGCCAGAGCCGGCGGCGTCGATTTGTCTGGCTTTTGATGCCGGCACCCTCACTCAGTCGGCGCAGCGCCAGGGCTGTAAAGCAGAGCAGGCGTATACCTTGCCAATCTTGCAAGAAGCTTTAGCACGCTGGCATTGATGCCTCGCTGTTGCTTGGCGGTGTCAGGGCCGACTCAAGCCAAAAAGTGGTAACAAAACAGTAACGTTGCGCTGCAACATCCGTTACATTACGCACCTTTGTCTAAGTAGAAGGTGCCATATGCGCTCTACCCATATCCAAACAGCGGCACTGATGCTGTCGTCCGTTCTGGCTTTGCCCACTTGGGCCATGTCTGACGTGCCGCCTCAAACCCTTGAAACCCGTGTGTTGGTGACCAACAGCACGTTGCAACCAATGACGGTTTCATCTTCCCACGGCACTTTACTCAGTGATCAGATCCCAGCGTTAGCGACGCGTGAGCTGAGCGTGTTGCTGCGCGATGAGGATTCACAGTCCGAGCAGCGCATCACCCTCAGCGCGGGCGATTTTACCGTGCAATTGAGCCAGCAGCTGCAAGGCACTGAGTTGAGCTATTCGGCGTCGGGTAATCAGTGGCAACTGCCGCAACTTAGCGGCGAGCAAACCCATCGCCAGCTGGTGGAGTTAGGGCAGTTCGATGCGCAAGTGGCGGTCAAAGGCCAACAGTTACAAGACGGCGGCCAGCTGCACTACGTGATTCAGACGCAGGATGAAAAACCCAAATTGGCTGATGCCGGCTCGTTCAATGTGCTGAGTTATAACGTCTGGGCAACAACGATTTATGGCTCAAAAAAGGTCGGTACTCGCTTAGGTTTGATGCCTGAGGTGATGGCGGGGTATGACGTTCTGGTGTTGACCGAAGTGTTTGACCCCATCGCCAGCAATACTTTGCTGGATGCACTGCGTGCTGAATACCCGTATCAAACCAGCGAAATCTTTAAGCTGGGCAAAGTGATGGGTTCGGGCACTCGCGTGCTGTCGCGTTGGCCATTTGAGCTGGAAGCGGCGCACAAGTATCAGGCCTGTGACGGTCTGCAGTGCGCGGCGACGCGTGGGGTAATCTACGCCAAGATCAACAAGTTGGGTAAGCCGTATCACGTGTTTGCTACGCACACGCAGTCGTCAGACGACGACGCTAACCGCAATGCACGCAAAGCGCAGCTGCTAGAAATGGGTGAGTACATTCGCTCGCTGAACATTCCTGCCAACGAAGCCGTGGTGATGGCCGGTGATTTCAACGTCAATAAAGGTGGTTTACCAGAGGACCGTGACTACATGGAGGCGGTGTTAAACGCCATGGAGCCGCAAAATACCGGTCATGATCAAACCTATGATGCCAACACCAATTTCTGGGCCGAGCAGCCTTATGTTGAGTACCTGGATTACACCTTGGTGAGCCGAGCGCATCAAACGCCCATCAGTGCTGAGCAAAATGCTTTTGCACCGCGCTCAACCAATGACGAACTGTGGGGCGAGTGGGATTTATCGGATCATTATCCGGTACGTGGTTTATTCCAATTTGACGCCAGCCAAACCGAGCGCCAGCCTTTCCCATACTTCGGTGAGCCTCTGCACCTGCAAACCAGTAACGGCCACTATGTGCGTGCCATGAGCGGCGGTGATAGCTTTATTTCTGCAGGTTCTGATCACATCGGTACGTGGGAAACGTTTGTTTTAGAGCCTGTAACAGAGAATAAAGTGGCGCTGCGCGCTCGCGGTGGCCAATACGTTGGCTTGGACTCTTATGTGTTTGGCACTTTAAAAGCCAAGTTTGATTCACCAGAAGTGGCGGCGCAATTTGAGCTGGTAACACAGTCCAATAATGCCATTGCTTTAAAAGCCGACAACGGTAAGTTTGTGCGTGCTGATTTTGGCGGCGGTGTTGGTTTAAGTGCCAATGCCAGAGCGGCGAAAGAATACGAAACCTTTGTATTGATGCGCCCTTAATAGGCAAAAAAGAAGGCGCTTAGCGCCTTCTTTTTTATACACCTTATTCTGCTCTCTACTGCTCGAGAAAATCTCGCCACTCAATGAGCAAGTCTTTAAAGTCCTCAAGGCCGCAGCTGGCTCTGGACTCGGCGTCGTAAAAATCCATATCTTCTTCGTTTAATTCATCCAATGAGTGTTGTTGCAGTAACTCATGGGCGATCACATCGGCGTCATCGCGTGATAAACGCAGCATAAAATCGTGGCCACGCCACTCAAACTCTTGCAGCTCACCGGTCAGCAGTGCGTCGGTTTTTTCCAGCAGTTGCGTCAGCACTTCATGGTTGTCGCCCAAGTCATCGCTTAACCAAAAGCCAAAGGCCTCGTGGTCCATGGATAATTTGGCACAAGGAAGCTGGCGCTCGTTATAAAAAAAATGAAAATCCATGCGATTTATTCACTGTCCTCGGTGCTAGCCAATGGCCAGCCACCCAGGTCCTGATAACGGTTAACCATGTAGCAGAACAGCTCTGCCGTTTTTTGCGTATCGTAAGCGGCGCTGTGCGCTTCGCTGTTATCAAACTCGATACCGGCCATTTTGCAGCTTTTTGCCAGCACGGTATGGCCCAAGGCCAGCGCCGCGATGGAAGCGGTATCAAACGATGAAAACGGATGAAATGGATCGCGCTTAATGTCGTTGCGAGCCACCGCTTCGCGCAAAAAGCCGTGATCAAAATGAGCGTTGTGGCCCACCAGCACCGCACGGTTGCAATCGTAATGTTTGATTTCACGGCGCACGGTTTGGAACATGCGCGTCAGTACGTCAATTTCAAACTCCGCATCGCGGTCCGGGTCGAACGGATCAATGCCGGTGAAATCCAACGCTTCTTGTTCTAAATTGGCGCCATCAAAGGGGTGCACCAATGCCGACAGGGTTTCTTTTGGAAACAGATAGCCCTGCTCGTCCATGCCTAATGTCACCATGGCTATTTCTAACAGCGCGTCGGTACGCGCGTTGAAGCCACCGGTTTCGACGTCCACTACCACGGGTAAAAAACCGCGAAAGCGCTGGGCCATCAATGATTTTTGTTGCGAATCGCTCATGCCTTGCCTATTCGATTAGTCAATTAAGGCCCTTCGGCTCAATAATCCAGTTTCCAGCGCAGTGTTTCGCCGGCTCTCAGCGGTACGATGACATCGTCACCAAAGGTCATTTCTTGTGGCACCTGCCATGCCTCTTTTACCAGGGTGATCTCGTCGCTGTTGCGTGGCAGACGATAAAAATCTGGCCCAAAGAAGCTGGCAAAGCCTTCGAGTTTATCCAGCGCACCTAGGTCTTCAAAAATCTCGGCATACAGCTCAATGGCGGCGTAGGCGGTAAAGCAGCCAGCGCAGCCGCAAGCACTTTCTTTGGCGCCCTTAGCGTGTGGTGCACTGTCAGTACCGAGGAAAAACTTCGGGCTGCCACTGATGGCGGCTTCCTGCAGCACTTGCTGATGACGACCGCGCTTTAAAATCGGCAAGCAATAGTAGTGCGGTTTGATACCCCCACCAGCATGTGGTTACGATTGTACGCCAGGTGCTGGACGGTAATGGTAGCGCCGACATGATCACCTTGTGAGCGCACAAACTCGACCGCATCGGCGGTGGTAATGTGTTCAACGACCAAGCGCAGGTTCGGATGGCGTGCCACCAAAGGCGCCAGGATTTCATCCAAGAAGCGCTTTTCGCGATCAAATATGTCCACTTCCGAGTGAGTGACTTCGCCATGCACCAGCAACGGCATATCGTTTTCCGCCAACGCCGCTGCAATGTCATCCAGCTTGCTAAGGTCGGTGACACCCGAATCTGAGTTGGTGGTGGCGCCAGCCGGGTACAGCTTCACAGCGACGACATGGCCTGACTCTTTTGCCTCACGAATCATTTCTGGCGTGGTGTTGTCGGTCAGATACAACACCATTAACGGATTGAAACTGAGACCTTGCGGTACTTTTGCCAAAATACGATGACGGTAGTCGGAGGCTTGCTCGGCATCCATCACCGGTGGCTGCAGGTTAGGCATGATGATCGCCCGCCCCATGACCCTGGCGGTGGCTGGCACCGTATGCTCTAGCAAGCGGCCATCGCGCAGATGCAGATGCCAGTCGTCAGGGCGGGTAAGGGTAATTCGATCAGTCATGGGCCAACCTCGGTGCTCTGGTACAGGGAGTTGGCGCGCATTGTACCGGAAGCACAAGCAAATGCCGATGCAGCAAAAGTGCTCAACTTTCGCCAGCCTTGGCCGATACCCTCAGCAGACCGGGAAACCGTCCGTTATTTGGGTGTCTATACACGGGCGTCTATACAGTAGGCTTGGCATGAAAACGACAGAATGAAGTTATGGTCCGTACCCTGAAAGGCAGGCTGCTGTGCTGGCTGATGTCGATGACGGCGTCAGCCCCTGCATTGGCACTGGAATATGGGGGCTCAGTTGAAACCACGCAGTGGTCGCTGAGTGGCTCCATCTTCGAATGCGTGTTCGAGCAACGCATTCCGGGGTACGGTCGTGCGCAGTTTTATCACCAGGCCGGTGAGGATGTTGAGTTTCGCTTGCTGACCAACCGTAATCTGATGGACTACAGCCAGGCGCAGGTCAGTATCTTACCGCCGCCGTGGCAGCCCAGTGGCCGCAGCGAACCCCTTGGCACCAGTCGTATTGTCGATGATTCGCCCAATTTGGTGCTGGACAAACGCCGCACCAATCAGTTTTTGCATGCCTTGCTAGAAGGCAAGTGGCCGACCATTGCCCATCAGACCTATTACGATCGTGGCCGCTCCATCAAGGTCCACGTATCGGCGGTGATGTTCAAAGATTATTACCAGGACTATCTCAAGTGTGTGGATCAGCTGCTGCCGATGAATTTTGAGCAAGTAGCGCGCTCTAAGGTGTTCTTCGGATCGGGCGAGCGTGGCCTCGATCTGCGCGATAAAGCGCTGCTAGACCGTATTATCTTCTACGTGCAAAACGATCCACGAGTTTTCGCCATTTATTTGGACGGTCACTCCGATCGCCAAGGCCGCCGCTACGACAATCGACAAATCTCCAAAGCTCGGGTGGAGGCGGTTGAGCGCTACTTCATTTTAAAAGGTGTTGACCCGGAAAAAATCACCACGCGCTTCCATGGCGGTCGCTACCCTGTGGCCAATAACGCTACCGCCGCCGGAAGGGCGGAGAACCGCCGGGTGACGGTGCGGTTGGAGCAGCGCCAGGATATGGAGTTGCCGCCTGAGTTGCGCTTCCAGCTGCCAGCCCGACAAGGATTTACCAGCGCCAGTCGGTGAATATAATTCGACGATTTGCTTATCTGGCAAAATTAAATTCTAGGCGTTACAATGCCGTTCTTTTCTTAGCCCGTGATCTGCGCGACCATGCGCAACCCAATAGCCGGGCAGTTCAAGTTGGAGAAATGCATGTCAGACATCAAGAAGGTGGTGCTGGCCTACTCGGGTGGTCTCGATACGTCGGTGATCGCTAAGTGGCTGAAGGAAGAGTACCAGTGTGAGGTGGTAACCTTTACCGCGGATTTGGGCCAAGGTGAAGAGGTCGAGCCTGCTCGCGCCAAAGCCGAAGCGCTGGGCATCAAAGAAATCTACATCGATGATCTGCGTGAAGAGTTCGCGCGTGACTTTATCTTCCCGATGCTGCGTGCCAACACCATTTATGAGGGCGAGTACCTGCTCGGCACCTCCATTGCTCGACCATTGATCGCCAAGCGTTTGATTGAAATTGCCAACGAAACCGGCGCTCAGGCGATTGCCCACGGCGCCACAGGCAAGGGTAATGACCAAGTACGTTTTGAGCTGGGTGCGTACGCACTCAAACCCGATGTGCGCGTGATTGCGCCGTGGCGCGAATGGGATTTGAACTCGCGTGAAAAATTGATGGCGTATTGCCAGAGCCACGATATTCCGGTTGAAAATAAAGCGGGCAAAAAGTCGCCTTATTCGATGGACGCTAACTTGTTGCACATCTCCTATGAAGGCGATTTGTTGGAAGATCCTTGGACCGAGCCGGAAGAAGACATGTGGCTGTGGTCAGTCTCGCCGGAAAACGCACCGGATGAGCCGACTTACATCACCATCAGCTTTAAGCAAGGCGACCCGGTTGCCATTGATGGGGTGGAAAAATCGCCGGCGACCATTATGGAAGAGCTGAATAAAATCGCAGGTGCCAATGGCATTGGCCGCGCCGACATTGTTGAAAACCGTTACGTTGGCATGAAAGCGCGTGGCTGCTATGAAACACCGGCCGGCACCGTGCTGCTAAGAGCGCATCGCGCGATTGAGTCCATTACCCTGGACCGTGAAGCGGGGCATTTAAAAGACGAATTAATGCCGCGCTACGCCAAGTTGATTTACAACGGTTACTGGTGGAGCCCAGAGCGTAAAATGCTGCAGGCCGCCATTGATGACACTCAAACCATGGTCAACGGCGATGTGCGCTTAAAACTGTACAAAGGCAATGTGATCGTTGTGGGTCGCCAATCTGACGATACGCTGTTCTGTGAAATGACAGCGACATTTGAAGACGATGACGGGGCTTACGACCACGGTGAAGCCGAGGGCTTTATTAAACTTAAAGCTCTGCGTTTGCGTACTGCAGCGAAAAAAGGCAGATCCCTGCTATAACCTTGTTTGCGTAACCCTGAATATGAACCCGCCTGCTGGCGGGTTTTTTTATATCAATTTCTCATTTTTCTAGAATTTAAAATAATCAGTGTCTTTATGTCATGTTTTGTAGCCGGCTGATTCAAAACGGCTTTTAAAACTTGAGATTATTCAGAGACTGTGTCTGTTCATACCTACGTATGACACCGAGCTGCCCATCTCAACGCGCGCCAAAATAGCCCCACGTTTTTTACTCTGGACACCTACCTTGCACGCTTTCTATATTGATTTTCCTCGCCAATCCACTCAGTGGTTGGCGAGCTTAATGGAGTGAATTGGTAGGATTAATTAGGCAAGGAGAATGCCGCTATGGAATGGTCGAAAACGCTATTGGCGACTGCCGTAATGGTCAGCGCTGTACCAACACAAGCGCAGGTCCGTGACTGTACTGGGGAAATGGCAGCCGCCGCCGATGCGGTGGCGAATTTTCGGATGGCTGAGCGAGAGCGCAATCACTATCTGCAAGAGCTCACTGACCTGTGGGATGAAATGGATGCCATCAATGCAGAACTGGCAACCGCCACTGACGAGCAGTACAGAACGGAGCTGCGGCGTCGGCTCAGTGACATAGAAACCTTAATGCCGATCGTCAATCAAGATCGCAGCTACGCCCAGCAAGATCTGGAGCACTATCGGCAGATTAAAGACGCCGCCAATCGGGTATCCATGGAGTGTCAGGTGGAGCGCCACAACGATCTGCAGAACCAAGGAAGCAGTGGCGACATCGAACCGGACGACCATCCAGGGCCACCGGATGACAACGGCAGTGGTTTTGAAGGCGGTGGTTCTAGCGGTCCAGATGGCAGCAGTGGCGGCGGTAGGGTGTGTCTGGCGACCACAACCTTAACCATTACCATTGACCCGTGCGCCAACACCTCGCAGCCATCGTGCCCTTACACCGAAACGGAAACCCACTGTGTTTTATGGAGCGACGACTAGCCAAGCGGGTAGCCGCTGAATCGGCGGCTAACCGCTGCCTGTGGCGGTGCGCATGAAGCACCGCTGCATGCCTGACCGACATGTTTTCTCACCGCTATATTAACTAACGGCATCTTTTGGCTGTCGGGTTTTCGCTGGGCTTGAAACTTTGTCGCTGGCCCCCACTCTATCAACAACGCCCTTTGCTTTGGTATCTGGATCTGATGCGTAGTTGGCTCCTGCTCTCTTTATTGCTTGGTCTGACCGTGACTGCGTCGCTGCATGAGCCGGTGTATGACCATGAGATAGTGCAGGCCATCGCCAGCGACATCTCGTTGGACGAAACGCAAGGGGACGTACCTGCCATCGCTTGGGTGTGGCAGTGCTTGATTGGCGCCGCGACGGTGCTGATTTTTTGCCGTTATCGCGGTGATCTGCGTGTCCAATCTGCCTCCACCTGTCAAATTCGCGCTCCGCCGTCTGTTCATCGCTCGTAGCTATATACACTGAACATAAACACCTGATCACAGGTACCCGTGGCTGTTGATGACAACGGCCCAAGGAGCAGATAGATGAACAAACTGACACTTTATTCAGTACAACCGGACGACCGTTTGGTCCATGTGTTACCGACCGACTCTCTGACACTGGAAAGCCCGGCCACCTATTTTTATGTCGACTGTATGCAGTCGGAACCGTTGGCGCTGAGCGCTTCGGCATCGGCAGCCGCGGCGCGAGACATGATGCTGGCGACATCCATGCGATTGAGCATGGTGGTGGATCGCCACGGTGATTTGGTCGGCGTTGTCAGTGCCGAGGATTTGTCGGAGCAGGCGATGGTGCGTTACATCGGCCAGCGCCGTACCGGGCGCCAGGAGATCCGTGTCAGCGACTTGATGACGCGCAAACAAGACCTACCGGCGATCGACCTGCTCGATGCTGAGCGCGCGACCATTGGCGAGGTGATTGCGTTCTTGAAAGAGAATCAGCAGCGCCATTGCTTGGTGGTGGATGAGCAGCGCCATCAAATTCGTGGCTTGTTGTCCGCTGATGATATTGCCCAGCGATTGCGCTTGCCGGTCAACATCGCGCAGCCATCGTCGTTCTATAAAGCGTTGGTGGCGCACGAGGACAGCCGGCCGTTGATGCAGGCGTAGGTAGCAAAAAACTTAATACGCCATTGAGCGGGGCCATTGCCCCGCTTTTTTGTATCGCCAGCTTTTGCAATGGACGGGCACCTGTGCGGTTAACTCTGGTTAGTTACCACGTTCTTGGCATAGCCGCGACAGAGATCCAGCCAAGCTTCGATGCCGGCGGTTTTGAACTTCTGTCGGTGCATGGCCAGGTAGAGCCTGCGTTGCATGTTCAGCTGCGGTAGGTGCAGTGCGACCAAGCGTCCGCGTTCAAACGCATCACGTAAGGTAATGCTCGACAAGCAGCCGAGGCCAAGCTCAGCCTCCACGGCGCGTTTAATCGCTTCGGTGTGTTGCAGCTCCAGCTGAATATTCATTTCTGGCAGCCAGCCATGAAAGGCGCGCTCGAATGCCTGGCGTGTTCCTGAGCCAGATTCGCGCACAATCCATGGCTGGCCGATGACATCGCTTGGCTTAAGGGATTGCCCCTGGCGTTGCAGCTGTCGCTGACGTTCTGCCAATGGGTGGTGCGGGTGGCAGAATACCGCCAGTTCGTCTTCCATCCATGGCTCGATGTGCAAATGAGGATGGTTGATTTCGCCTTCGATTAAGCCGATATCGAGTTGGAAATCGAGCAGCTCTTCGACAATGGTGCGGGTGTTGGCCACGTCCAGAGTAACGCGAGTACCTGGGTGGTCGGTCATAAAGCTGGCCATCAGCGGCACCACGAGATAATTACCGATGGATAAGGTGGCGCCAACTTTGATATTACCGATGGTGCTATGGCGGCTGAGCTGCTGTTCCAGCTCTCGGGCCTGCACCAATAAGGATTCTGCTTTTGGAAGTAATAGTCGGCCTTGCTCATTGAGCTGCAAGCGTTTGCCGTGACGATCAAACAGCTGCACATCAAACTGCTGCTCGATATCACGCAGCGCACTGCTGGCGGCACTTTGCGACATGGCCAGTGATTCTGCGGCGCGCGTCAGGTGATTGTGCTGCGCCACGGCGAGAAACACTTCTAGCTGGCGTAGGGTAAATCTCATAATCAGAAAAACCGAATAAGCATATTGGCTTTAATTGTTTTACCGATAATAGACCGGCGCTTATTATGGCGCCATCTGTTAATTGTCCGAGAGTTGTGATGAGCAATCTGATTCGTGAAACCGTTACCAGCGTCCATCACTGGAACGACACCCTGTTTAGCTTCACTACCACCCGCAATCAGGGGCTGAGGTTCAAAAACGGTCATTTCACCATGATCGGTCTGGAAATCGAGGACAAGCCACTGCTGCGTGCCTACAGCATCGCCAGTGCCAACTACGAAGAAGAGATGGAGTTTTTCTCTATCAAAGTGCCCGATGGCCCGCTGACATCACACCTGCAAAAGCTGGCGGTGGGAGATGAAATTCTGGTCGGCACTAAACCCGTGGGCACCTTGGTTGCCGACAACCTGCTGCCAGGAAAAAACCTGTATTTGCTCAGCACCGGCACCGGGCTGGCGCCGTTTTTGAGCATCATCAAAGACTTTGAAATTTACGAGCAGTTTGAAAAAGTGGTGCTGACCCACGGCGTACGTTATGTGTCTGAACTGGCGTATCAGGATCGCATTCAAAGCGAGCTGCCCAACAACGAATACTTTGGCGATATGGTCAGTCAGCAGCTGATTTATTACCCTACCGTGACGCGCGAGCCGTTTCGCAATCAAGGGCGCCTGACCGATTTGATCACCTCGGGCAAGCTCACCCAGGACATTGGCCTGTCGGATCTGGACCCAGAAAACGACCGCTTTATGCTCTGTGGCAGCCCAGCCATGCTGGCCGATCTGACCAGCATTCTGGATGACATGGGCTTTAAAGAAGCCCGCGGCGGCCAAGCGGGTCATTACGTCATCGAACGGGCGTTTGTAGAAAAGTAATTATCGCGGTGGTTAACTTTCTAACCGCGATAGCCAGCCACGTAGAATCTCATCCAACTGTTGCAGCTGCTGCTGAGGAACCTCAGCCAGCAGCTGACGCTCGTTCTCGACATGAGCGGCGAAGACTTCGTCGATCAGCCCTAATCCTTTCTCTGTCAGCTCCACCAACAGGCTGCGGCGGTCCTCTGTGTCGGCTACACGACGAATGTGGCCTGCGCTTTCCAGTCGATTCAGTCGATTCGTCATCGCGCCGGACGACAACATGGCAGACTGGAACAACGCCGTTGGTGTCAGCCGATAGGGCGCACCACTGCGGCGCAGCGTCGCCAATACATCAAATTCGCCACTGCTCAATCCCAGGCTTTTATGGTGGGCGCTGATGCTCTGACCTATGTGCTGAGACAAACGCGATAAGCGGCCGATCGGTCCAACTGGCGAGCAGTCGATATCAGGCCGCTCGCGCTGCCATTGTTCCAATATGGTGTCCACGTGGTCTTTCAAGGCCGATTCTCCTTTGGCAAAACTCAGGCAATTATCTTTGCATAAAGATAGTTGATTGTCTGCGACTTTTAATTTATCTTTATTTAAAAATACTTCATCTAAAGGTTTTTCCTATGTCACCTCTATGGACTGCGTTACTGGCGCCCTTAATGTGGGGCACAACTTATGCGGTGACCCAGCGCTGGTTGCCACAGGCTGACCCAGTGTGGCTGGCGGGGCTGCGTATCTTGATTCCTGGTGTGTTGTTGTTGCCGTTGGTGCCACGCTCGGTGTGGCAGCAGCGCTGGCGCGATGTGCTGATTCTCAGCGTGCTGAATCTGGGTTTGTTTACTTTCTTATTGTTCACGGCCATTCAGCGCTTGCCCGGTGGCATGGCCGCGACTCTGGTTTCGACGGTACCGCTGCAGGTACTGCTGCTGCGCTGGTTGATGGGGCACTTTCCCGGAATACCGCGTTTGTTGGCGGCCATGGTCGGCATTGCGGGCGTCGCCATGTTGGTGTGGCAAGCGCCGCAACAGCCGGACTGGCTGGGTGTGGTGGCTGCCTTGTTAGCCGCGCACAGCATGGCGTGGGGTATTATGTTGGTGCCTAAGTTAGGCCAGGGCATTGCTGCCTTGCCGTTGACGGCAGCGCAATTGGTGGTGTCTGGCGTATTGCTGACCGCCATTGCTGTGTTCCTGGGGCTGCCTTTCCCGGAAGTCACGCTGTCATCGTCGCTGACCATGGTGTGGCTGGGGCCGATCAGTGTGGGTCTGGGCTATTTCGTCTGGTTTCGTGCGATGGAGACGGTGGCGGTCGAAAAGCTGGCATTCCTTGGTTTGGTGAATCCTATTGTGGCTGTGATGGCAGGGGTGATGCTGATGTCTGAGCAGTTGCAAAGCTTGCAGTGGTTGGGTATGACCTTGGTGCTGGCCAGTGTCCTGCTGGCACAACGCTTACCAGCCAGCTTGCCGGTCGCGGGTTCACTGAAGCCGGCCCAGTAGCTGGCCCTGTTTTTGCTGCTGCCCCTGTCAGCAGCAAAAATTGCTCTTGAGCGTCACTAAACTGGCGTTTAGGGCACTCTAACCGTACGGCGCGATGTCGGAATATTGTCACAGGGGGATAAAATGGCAGCAATAGGCAGTGTGGGAGCGGTGTTACGCAGCTTGCAAACGGCGCAAGACGTCGGCAAAGCCATCCGCGAAGCGGGCTACGTGCTGAGCCGCGATGATATGCGTCGGCAGTTGGCCGATTTGTCGGGTTCTGTGTCTGAAGCCAAGTTGCAGCTGACTTTGCTGAAAGAAGCACTGGACAGCAAGGACGAAGAGTTGCGCAAGCTCGAGCGCACGCTAAGTTTTAAGCAAATTCTGCGGCGCCGTGGCGATGGTTATTACAAAACCCTGGATGGCAGGCCCTACGGCCAACCATATTGCTCTTACTGCTGGGAATCTGAACACAAGGCGATTCACTTGCACAGCAAGATATTCAGCAAAGACGTACGTCAGTGCCCACATTGTAAAAACGAATATCAGACCGGCCGCACGCCGTATTTGGAGGCGGATCGCTTGGCTATTTGATGTCAGCGGTAGACATCCCCTCACAGGGCATTACTATGAGGCCGCCGCTCGCGCTTACCCTCGCGCTTACTATAGGAATGCCCGATGAAATTGCTGTTCACCTCTGTTTTGTGTTTATGGTCGACCTTGGCGATGTCCGAGGGCTCAGCTGCCAACAGCGGTGATGAGCCGGTCAAAACACGCGCTGAGGTGGTGGAGGTCATCGACGAAGAAGAATTCCCCGATACCGTGCGGCAGTTGCCGAAATTGGTGGAAAAAATTCAGGTTGAGCGCGCTGCCGCAGATAACCCTTACCTGTTGCTGCCACACCGCCCTAATTACGTTATGCCCTTCACGTATCAGACGCGACCCAATGAGCGTGAAGTGGAGCGCCTGTTAAATCGAGCCGGCGGCGGCGAGAGCACGCTGCAGCAAGAAGGTTATGACCATGTGGAAGCCGTTTTTCAGCTGAGCATTAAATACCTATTGGCCGAAAACTTGCTGGGCCGCTTAAGTACCATCGAAGTGGGTTACACCAACCGCTCATTCTGGCAAGCCTACAATTCCGATATTTCCAAACCTTTTCGCGAAACCAACCACGAACCCGAGCTGATGTTCAGTTGGCAGTTGCAGGATCACTGGCTGGAGCACGTGGGTATTTCTCTGAACCATCAATCCAATGGCCAGACCAGCTCGTTGTCGCGCAGTTGGAATCGAGTGATTTTTGAAGCGGCGTCCATTGCTGGGAAAAATATCTGGTATGGCCGTGCTTGGTGGCGTGTGCCAGAAGAAAGAGACGGCGAACCATTTGATCCCTCAGACAACGATAACCCAGATATTGATGATTATTTGGGGCATGGCGAGCTGTATTTGTTGCATCCACTGAAAGATCACACCTTCACCATGATGGTACGCAATAATTTTAATTGGTCGGAAAATCGCGGTGCGGTAGAAATTAATTACAGCTTCCCGCTTACCAATCGGCTGAAGGGTTTTGTGCAGTATTTTAATGGTTACGGTGAAAGCCTGATTGACTACAACGTCTATCAGGAACGTATTGGTTTTGGCATTAAACTCAGTGACTGGATCTGATGTTACGACTTGGATTGATCATTAACCCGTGGGCCGGATTGGGCGGCTCAGTGGCATTAAAAGGAAGTGATGGCGCTGCGACCGTGTCTGAAGCATTGGCGCGCGGTGCAGAGAAAAAAGCCGCGCTACGCACGCGTTTAGCGTTGGAGCCACTGACAGAATTTGCACCGCATTGTTTGTGGCTTACACCCAGCGGTGAAATGGGCGCCGATTTATTGCAAGAGTTAGGCTTTCGTTACCAGGTGCTCGATGATGTCACGCCGTCTTGCCCGTCGACGGCAGAAGACACCCACAAAGCTGCCGAGAGCCTGCTGAAACAAGATATTGATGCCTTGGTGTTTGCGGGTGGCGATGGCACCGCCCGCGATATTTGTCGCATTGTCGAAGATAGGCTGCCGGTGCTCGGCATTCCTGCCGGTGTAAAAATACATTCCGGTGTTTTTGGCATCACTCCCAGAGCCTGCAGCGAAGTATTAACGCATTTTTTAACCGGTCGGTTGGTGGATGTGCGCGAAGCTGAGGTGCGTGACTTGGACGAAGACGGCTATCGCGCTCAGCAAGTGCGGGCTAAGCACTTTGGTGACATGCGTGTGCTGCAAGTTGGTCAGTTCGTTCAAGCGGTAAAGCAGGGCGGGGTAGAGTCCGAAGAGTTGGTGTTGGCGGACATGGCGGCAGACTATGTGCAATCAATGCAAGACGATGTGCTCTATCTCATCGGCTCGGGTAAAACGACACAATCAGTGATGGTCGAGCTGGGTTTTACCGGCACTTTGCTGGGGGTGGATGCCGTTATCAACGGTGAGCTGCTGGCCAGCGATTTGACCGAGCAGCAAATTCTGCAACTGTTGCAGCAATTTCCCAAGCGTCGTGCGCTGATCAGTGCCATGGGCGGACAGGGGCATATTTTTGGCCGCGGTAATCAGCAGTTCAGCGCTGAGGTCATCGCACAAATAGGCAAAGCGCAGTTTGATGTGATGGCCACCAAAACCAAGCTCACCAGCTTGCAAGGGCGGCCGCTGATCGTCGACAGCAGCGACCCACAACTGGATCAAGCTTGGCGCGGCAGCATTGAGGTGATCACCGGTTTTCAGGACCGGGTTATTTACCCGGTCGCTTAAACGCGGAATTTGTCCACCGCAGCGCCCAGGTGATGAGCCAATTCAGACAGCTCATCACCAGCTTTGGCGGCTTGTTTGGCTTCCTGGGTCAGCGTATTGGCTAATTCATCTACCCGGCACACGTTGCGGTTAATCTCCTCGGTGGCATAGCTTTGCTGCTCGGCGGCGGTCGCCACCTGAGTATTCAAATCGCTCAGATTGCTCATATTGCTGTAAATAGTATCGAGAATGTCGCTCGACTGTTGCGCCTTGTCGATAACGGTTTGGCTGCGCTCGCGCGATGTATCGACGGTGGTAACCACCAGCTCAGTACCAGCGCGAAATTCGGCCAAGGTATCGCGAATACTTTCGGTGGACTCTTGCGTGCGACTGGCCAGGCTGCGCACTTCGTCGGCCACCACGGCAAACCCTCGGCCCTGTTCGCCAGCGCGCGCCGCTTCGATGGCAGCGTTCAATGCCAGCAGGTTGGTTTGCTCGGCGATGGAGCTGATCTGCGCCAGAATGCTGCCAATCGATTCGCTGTCGCTGCGCAATTTGTGAATGGCTTCGGTGGCGGCGCCAATGTCTTCGCTGAGCTGTTGAATCTCAGCGCGGGTCAGATCGGCAATGGATTTGCCTTTGGATATATCGCCGTGTACATCAGACACCGAGCGCGCGGCTTCGTTGGCGTTGTTGGCGATGTTCTGAATGGTGCTGGTCATCTCGCTCATGGCGGTAACGGCTTGGCCGATTTCATCCTGCTGCTGCTGGGTGGCGCTGCCGACCGACGCTGTCACCGACGCCATATGGCTGGATGCTTGGTTCATGGTATTGGCGCTGTCTTTCACTTGCTGCACCGTTTCACGCAGGGAGCGGATCAGGGCGTCAAAGGAGTCAGACAGTACGCCAATCTCATCACCGGAGTGGTGGTTGATCAGCTGAGTTAGATCTAGATCGTTGGCAACGTGCTGCACTTTTTTCGTCAGATACGAGATCGGCAGGTGAATTGCGCGCGAGACGATCAGCGTCAGGCCAGTGATGAGTAAAATGATAACGGTAACGGCCATCAGCAGGCGCTGATAAATGCTTTCTTCTTGGGCTGTGAAAATGGCGCCAAGGCGCTCGCCGAGGCTGTCAAATAAGGCTTCGGTTTTTTGCACCTCTTGGCGCATGTTGCCGCGCAGGCCGTCATTCTCGCTCAAACCGATGGCGACTTCTTCGCCCACCAGCTGCTGGAACTGTCGTTGATAGCTTTGCAAGCCCGACCGTATGGCCGCCTCTTGCGGGCTGAAGCTTTGCTCTAGCGCTTGGTTAAATGCAGTGACTTGTTTATTAAAGCGCTCTAGATACTTTTGCTGGCGGCGCAGCATAAAGTCTTTTTCATGACGGCGTAGCATCAGCATGTGGTACAGCAGCTCGTATTGACCTTCGTCTTTGGCCAGGGTTTCAACCCCATGCACGGCGCTGCGCAAGCTGCCATAGAGACCGTCTTCTGAGTGCAAGCCAATCACTTGCTGTTTTTGGCTCAGCGCTGCAAAGGCCTCGCTGTAGCGGCGCAACTGTTGTTGCAGCTGCTCCACTTCACTCAGTTGCATGGCGTTTTCTTTGAGCTGCTGCTGCAACGCTTGCAGTGCTTGTGCTGCGCTATCACGCACTTGCTCAAAGCGTTCCACATACTGCAGATCTTTGCGGTTCAAAAAGTCCTTTTCGTGGCGTCGCAGGGCCATCATGTCGGTGGCAATCTTTTGTTGTTGCTCCAACATTTCGCTCAAATGAGACAGCTGATTCAGGCCACTGGCGGCCAGCGCACCGGTTAATAGCAGCCCACCGGCTACTAACACAGATATCAGCGTATGTTTGCTGCGAATACTGACTTGGTTGAGCACACTGAGCATAACGAGTTCCACGGTCTGTCGTTGCTGTAACTGTAGCAGTGCCTCGGTGTTTTGGCGTATTGGCTGGGCGAGCGGTCAGTTATGTGGTCAGTTGCGTCGCCCAGAGGCTGGAGTCGGTTACAAAAATATGACAGAAAGCGTGTTGTAAGTGCTCCGCTAGGCCATAAACTGCGCCGCTTCCGTTTTTTAGGTGATTCACCTCACAGGAGTAACGCCACGCCATGCTTTGCTGTTATTGCTCTCACCCGGTATTGCAGCGTCAACCGATGACCGTGCCCGGCCAAGGGCCAGCGCATCGTGACTGTTATCAGCAGCATTTGATTGAGCAGCGCCAGTTCTTGGGGCTCAATATTCGTGTCTTGTCGGACAACCAGCTGGCGGAGTTGCAGGAGCTGGTGTTGATGGAAAGCAATGCTCGCCAGCAGGCCAATGCTGATATTGAAGTGTGGTAGAACACAGCGCGGTAGAGCGCAGCGTGCTGGCTGCTCTAATCGCTGGTTTTGTCTTTAAACTCGCATAGGTCTTCGATCAGACACGCCGCACATTTGGGCTTGCGTGCCACGCACACATAGCGGCCATGCAATATCAGCCAATGATGCGCATCCATCAAAAACTCCTTCGGTACTAAGCGCATCAGCCGCTGCTCAACCTCGTCGACATTTTTGCCAGGAGCGATCTTGGTGCGGTTGGATACACGAAAAATATGCGTATCGACCGCCATGGCCGGCTGGCGAAAGGCGGTGTTCAATACCACATTGGCGGTTTTGCGCCCGACCCCAGGTAATGCGACCAACTCTTCGCGCGTTTGCGGTACTTCGCCATCGTGGCGCTCCAACAGCAACTGACACATCTTAATGACGTTGCTGGCTTTGCTATTAAACAGCCCGATGGTTTTGATGTATTGCTTTAGCCCATCTTCGCCCAAAGCTAATATCGTTGCCGGTGTGTTGGCGACGGGAAACAGTTTGCGTGTGGCTTTATTTACGCTGACATCCGTAGCTTGAGCTGACAGCGCCACAGCCACCAATAATTCAAATGGCGAGCTGTATTCCAGCTCGGTTTTCGGCTCTGGGTTTTCAGCCCGTAGGCGGGCAAAAATCTCGGTACGTTTGCTTTTGTTCATGTTTGGGCATTGCTAACACGGAAAAGGCTTTATACGTATTTCCTTCTTGTGCAGCAATCCCCTGTGCTGCAATATCCAGCACTGCAATTCCAAGCGCTGCTATCTTGCGTCTGCCACTTGCTCCGCGCCAGGCATCATCGGCCGCCACCAGGCGGCAAAGCGTTGCGGTTGGTTTAAAAAAACGGGTTCGCCAATGCGCGGCGTGATCAGATCCACATTATGCTGGTGTGCGGCTTGGCTGACTTGCTCTAGGGGTTCAAACCAAGCGTGCATGGCAAGGTCAAAGGTACTGTTGTGAATGGGCAACATGCGTTGGCCGCGCAAATCCAAATGCGCTTGCACACTTTCCTCTGGAAACATGTGTACATAGCGCCAACGCGGGTTATAAGCGCCATTTTCCAGCATGGTTAAATCAAATGGCCCGAAGCGCTCACCAATGGTTTTAAAGCCGTCAAAATAGCCGCTGTCACCACTGAAGTAGTAGCGCTTATCGCCATGAATCAGTACCCAAGAGGCCCACAAGGTTTGATCGCGGTCATGCAAACCACGACCAGAGAAATGCTGCGTTGGCGTGGCCACAACGGTAGTGTCGCCTTGCTGATGCTGCTGCCACCAGTCGTGTTCACTGTATTGTCCTGTCGCTACGCCCCAGTCGGTGAGGTATTGGCCCAAGCCAAGCGGCACATAAAAATGCTCTGTTTTGGACACCAGTTGCTCAATGGTGGCTTGGTCGAGATGATCGTAATGGTTGTGAGAAATAATCACGCCTTTGATGTTGGGCAGCTCGTTGATGCTCAGCGGCGGTGCGTGGAAACGCTCGGGGCCGGCCCACTGCACCGGTGAGGCACGGCGAGAAAACATCGGGTCGAATAACCAGATATCGCCGCCCAGCGACATTAATATGCTGGAGTGTCCCAAGCGCACCACCACGTCTTCATCCTGGGGTAACTGCTTAAACCATTCGCTACTGAGCGGTTGTACCGGAATCGGCTGGTCGGGCACCGGCATGATTTCATCGGCGGTCAGTACATGCCAGAAAATGCCGATGACCTCAGCCACCGAGCGCTCGGTTTCTGCCACTGCATTGCGAAACTGACCATCGCGAAAATTAGGGGAATCGGCCAGTATGGACGATGACGGCATGCTGGCGCAGCTGAGAGTGGCAATCAGGGCCACGGCTAAGCCACCGAGCAACCAGCGTTTTGAAGGAGTGGGCATAAGCGTATCAGCCAAGGTAATGAACAGCGCCACCAGTGTACTGCGCTAAGTTACCCGCAGTCACTGCTGCAGCTCGCTTGGTACAGTCATGACTACCATCGGAACAATATCTGGCTTTCGCGTAGCAGTGTCAGGCTCACGCGAGCGCTCCGACTCGCGCTGACGCTTCACCGCTGATAACAGCGGTGAAGCGGTTTTCTGATCCAAAATTCTCATACCAACGGGCGCCTTATTCACGCCGCCGGCGTAAATAAGGCGTCAGGCGGGTTGGCGCCGTTGCTTCAGTGCCGCTGCCACACACACCACAATCAGGCCACATAGCAGCCATTGGCTGAGACTAACGCTCTGGCCAAGCAATATCGCAATCGCCAGCAGGGTAAACACCGGCTGCAACAGTTGCAATTGGCTGAGTCCGGCGGTGTCATGCGCCAGTGCGCGATACCAAAACAAGAACGCCAACCACTGATTGATGATGGCGGCATAGCCCAGCACTAACCAAGTTTGCATCGAGATAACGGCGTTTGCTTGGTCTAGCTGCCAGCCCAACTGCCAACCCAACATCCAGGCGGAATACGGCAGCGCGAGTATCAGTGCCCAACACACGGTTTGCCAGCCGCCAATCCGTTTCGCCGCTTGCGCACCGCTGGCATATCCCAGTGCACCAGAGAGCAATAATGCCAGCAGCAACAACCAGTCGAGCCAATGCTGTACTTGCCAATCGTCGCCGGATTGCAGCATGAAGTAACCGACCGTAGCAGCCATTCCAGCACTGGCCCAGGCCCAAAACCGCAGTGAGATCAGCTGTTGCTGCATCACGGCGGCAAATACGGCAGTGAGCAATGGCAACCCAGCCAAAATCACTCCAGCGTTGGCGGCACTGATGCGCTCCAGCGCGTGTCCCAGCAGATAGGGGTAAATCAGTACCGTGCCCAACGAGCACAACAGCAGCCATTTGAACGCTGCCTTGGGCGGCAGCGACCAACGACACCATTGGCTAACGATCAATGCCAGGATGCCCGCCACCGTGCCGCGAAAAGCACCGATAAAATTGGCACTCACCTCAGCCAGCGCCAGCTCCGCCGCCGGCACACTGAGCGAAAACAATAGGATGGCCAACAGTGCTTGGCCGATGGCGGGGAATGATGATGACTGCGGCATACGCACCTCCTGACAATGTGAGGTGCCATCATGCCGGGTCGGGCGCTGCGCCAGCAGAGGCAGGCATGGACGGAACTGTCGGTACAGTCATCGCAAACTTTCAATTGTGCTGGTCGAAAGCTGTCATACTGTATCGGTTGTCAGTTAACTGTACCGGTTAGTATGGCAATGCCCTGTGTTTCGGGCGTCAGAAGGAGAACATCGCATGCTGAACCGCCAAATAGATACCCCGTTATATGAGCAAATCGCCGAGCAACTGATCGAAGACATTGGCAGCGGTGTGTACGGTGTTGGCCATAAAGTACCGAGCGTGCGACACATGAGTCGTCACATGGGGGTGAGCATCTCTACCGTGACGCAGGCTTACGCTTGGCTGGAAGATCAAGGATGGCTGCGTGCTCGCCCACAGTCGGGTTATTACGTGCGTGCGCGCCAGCATTTTGCCAGCGAGCGTGGCACGGCAACGCCGCCACTGTCGCGTGGCGAGCAGCCGGCCGCGTTCACTAAATCAGAGCGCATTAATAATATGCTGCAGCGGCTGAACCAGCCGCGCCAAATCAACCTTGGGGCGGCGATTCCCGACCCGGCGATTTTGCCTCTGCGACAGCTGCAAACGCACATTAATAAAGTCAGCCGCTTTAATACCCGCCAAATCGTGGCGTACCAATTTGCACCGGGCTTAGAAGGGCTGCGCCAGCAAATTGCAGTGCGCATGCGCGATGTGGGGGTGCGTTGCCATCAGGACGATGTCGTGATTACCAATGGCTGCGCCGAGGCGGTGACGTTAGGGCTACGCGCTGCGACGCAACCGGGTGACTTAATTGCGGTGGAATCACCTTGTTATTACGGTATTTTGCAAATTGCCGCCATGTTGGGATTAAAAATTATTGAAATTCCTACTGATCCGGCAACGGGCATCAGCTTGGATGCATTGCAATTGGCGTTGCATCAGTGGCCAATAAAATTAATTGCATTAACCGCACGCTATGCCAACCCAACTGGTTCGGCCATTCCCAGTGATAAACAGCGACGCCTAGTTGAGCTGGCCAAACAACACGATGTCGGAATATTGGAAGACGACATTTATGGTGAGCTGGGTTTTCCCGTGCACCGCGACCAAGCGCCTTTAATGTCGGTATTAAAATCCTACGATGACGACGGCCGTGTGATGTATTGCTCGTCATTTTCCAAAACCTTGGCGGCGGGTTTGCGCGTTGGATGGTGTTTACCCGGTCGTTGGTATCAGCAAGTGATCGAAAGTCAGACGTTTACCACGTTTTCAGCCAGCAGTCTGTGTCAGCACGCGCTGTATTCGTATTTGCAAAATGGGCAGTATGATCGACATTTGCGCCAGCTCAGGGTGCGTCTGGCTGACAACAGCCAACGTTTTTTGGATGCCATCGCACGCTATTTCCCTGCCGATACACGGGTCTCGGAGCCGCAAGGCGGGTTTATTCTGTGGGTCTGCTTGCCCGCTGGTGTCAGTGCGCTGACGCTGTATCAGTTAGCCGATGAGCACTCTATTAGCATTGTGCCGGGCGACTTGTTTTCTAATACCGATCATTTTGATGAGTGCATGCGGCTAAATTGCGCCGTGAACTGGAACGGCGAGGTGGAAAATGCGTTAGCGACCTTGGGTAAACTCGTAACCCAGTTAGCGCGGCAATAACAGTGAATAAGTGGAAAATGAATAGCAGTGGATAAATAGCGCGGATAAATAGCTGCTAAGCAGACAATAGAAACAGCAGTGAAAAGACGTTTTTAAATAAAGCGAGGAAAAGCACTGCCACAGGCAGTGCTTTTTTTACAGCTAACTTAGTTGTTAGCGTGCAGCTCGTTATTCAGTTCAATGGCGGTTTTGTTGGTCACACATTGAACCGCGCCCGTGGTGGAATCACGGCGGAATAACAAATCGGATTTGCCCGCCAGATCACGCGCTTTGACGGTTTCCACCACCTCGCGGTGATCGTCCAACACCTGCACCTTAGTGCCCGCAGTAATGTACAGGCCAGCTTCTACCGTGCAGCGGTCGCCGAGTGGAATACCAACACCGGCATTGGCGCCCAACAGGCATTTCTCACCGACGGAAATAATAATATTGCCGCCGCCTGACAGTGTGCCCATGGTTGAGCAACCACCACCTAAGTCTGAACCGTCGCCGACAATAACACCGGCAGAAATACGGCCTTCGACCATGGAAACACCCAGGGTGCCGGCATTAAAGTTAACGAAACCTTCGTGCATGACGGTGGTGCCTTCGCCAATGTAGGCACCCAAACGCACACGCGCGGTGTGGGCGATGCGCACACCGGCAGGTACGACGTAATCGGTCATACGCGGGAATTTATCCACGCTGTTAACGCTTAACAGTTCACCGTTTAGGCGGGCTTGCAATTGCGCTTCTGGCAAGTCCGCTAAGTCGATGGCGCCTTGGTTGGTCCAAGCGACGTTGGGCAGCAGCGCAAAAATACCGCCAAGGTTTACGCCGTGCGGCTTCACCAAACGATGCGACAGCAAGTGCAGCTTGAGGTACACCTCGGGTGTGGAGCTGGCCTGTTCGTCCTGTGCCAGCACAGTGATGACCACGGGTTTGTGACTTTCAGTGCAGGCGCGGGCCAACGCGGCTTGCTCAGGGTATGCCGATTCAATGGCGTCGGCAAAGGCCAGCAGTTCGCCGCCGTCGGCTTCGATGGCTTCGTTGCCACCTTGATAGTCTAGCGTCTCGCGGGCGTGTGCAATCAGGTCTGCAGGCGGATTCAGCAAGGGGCGCTGGTAGTACACCTCCAGCCAGTCACCATTACTGTTTTTCGTGCCAACGCCAATGGCCAGGGCAAATGCGCTCATCGTGGTGTCCTTCTACAGGTTAAATAATTGTTGGTACTGTTCGGCTTTAAAGCCCAAGTATTTGCCGTCGCCGGTATCTAACAGCGGGCGTTTAATAATGGATGGGTTGGCCAACATGGCGCTGCGTGCGGCATCGTTGTCCATCGACGCACGTACTTCTTCCGGCAACTGACGCCAAGTAGTGCCGCGGCGGTTGATCAGCGTCTCCCAGCCTAGCTCTTGCAACCATTGATCTGCCAGTGCTTCAGGCAGGCCGTCTTTTTTATAGTCGTGAAAATGAAACTCAACGCCATGTTGCTCCAGCCAGGTGCGAGCTTTTTTCATGGTGTCGCAGCTCTTGATGCCATACAAAGTGACCATGGCAGTCTCCGCCTACGCGATAAATGGCGGGCAAGAATACCAGAAAGGCCTTGCAGCGTCAGGCCAGCTGGCTGGCCAGCCAGTGGCTCAAATCCTTAATTTGCGTAAGGCCAATCTCATGGCCCTGCGGGTAGGTCTGGTAGTCGCTGGCGATGCCTTGCTGGCGACACCAGTCGACGCTGCGCCGACCGAGCGACTCTGGCACCACCATGTCCTCACTGCCGTGCATGGCCAGCAGTGGCACGTCGGTACGCGGTTTTGGTGGCTGAGCGGCGAGATAGGTCGACAAACACAGCAAGCCTGCGACCGCTTGTTGATGTGTCAAAGCCGCTTGATAGGCAACAGCGCCGCCTTGTGAAAACCCGGCAATGATCACCCGATGAGCCGGCACACCGGCTTCTTTTACCAATTGTTGCACCTGCTGTGCGGTGTGCTGCAAATGTGTTTGCTCCACCACGCGCTCGGGGTTGGCTGCCAGAATGTCGTACCAAGCTGGCATCACCATGCCGCCGTTAATGGTTACTGGACGATTGGGCGCTTGTGGCAACATACCGCGCAGTCGAGCAAGGGTTGGATGACGTCTTAACATTGGCAATAGCGGCTGTAAGTCGTAGGGCGATGCCCCCAAACCATGTAGCCAGATAATTGCGCAATCAGCGCTCTGCTGCGGCTCATCGACAAGGACATTAAGCCCAGAGTTAATCGTCATGTGTGGCTCAGATAAAAAATGGCCCGGCAGTATACGCCGCCAGGACGCGTCTGCTCAACGCGCCTAGCGACTAGATGTGTGAACGGCTAAATATGTGAAACGGCTAGATCTGTGAAACGGCTAGATGTGTGAGGCGAGCCGCAGATACCACTCAGACGTTATGCCGTCAGATAGCGCACCGCATAGGCCACCATGACCCCCAAATAGTTACCGATGGCATAACCAATAATGGCGGCGGCAAACCCGGGCAAGATAATGTCGCGATTTTTCAGTGCGCCGGCGATCACCGGAATAAAAGGAACCGACATGATGGCGGCGGACGAGGTAATTAAAAACGTATCCGTATCTATGTCGAGCCAGCGGCACATAAGGGCCTGCAACAACATCGACCCGACCAGAATAAAGCCAATGTAGAGGAATAAATCCACATTCAGCTGGGTGATAATGCTGGTGTCTGTCATGGTGCCCATGGTGAAACAAAATACCAGAATTAAAAACATGCCCAATTGAAAGCTGTTGGCGAGTGCTCGCACATAGGGAATAAACGACGCTGCCAGGCCAAAGCTGGTAATGCAGATAATCGTCAGTGTTGATTGCATCGAGGCAGGAAATAAACCCGCAACCACTACTGCCAAACCAACCACAACGGCCGCCAGTAAAAAGGCTTGCAGCGTTGGCCACAGGGTTTGCCGCGACAACAGCGCACGATAGGCATTGGCGGTTTCGTCGGCCATGTGAGAAAAGGCACTGTCGTCGTGATAGGCGTGCTCGCTGTGACTTTGAAATGGGCGCAGAAATTTGGAAAACAATGGCTTCGCCAGCGTCATGACAAACAGCAAAAACAACGATGACATTAAAATATCGTACGTTGTCATAGTCACAAAAATATTGTCGTCGGCTTCGATCGCCGTTTTTATTGCCGCCATGTTTGGCCCGCCGCCGGTATAAGCACCGACCGACATGCCAGCCACTTGCCATATTTGCTCTAAATGTCCTTGAAACATCACCGCACCAATAGCACTGGTAACAATCACCGCCACCAGGGCAATGGCCATGGCTTTGCCGGTATCACCGGCCATGGTTAACGAGGCTTTAACATCAATGGAAAACAGCAGCAGTGGCAGCGCCAGGGCGATGGCAATTTCTGAGGTTTGACTTTGCAGCGCCAATAATTGGCCATCGGCCAGCCATTGGTTGGGTTGCAGGATGGCGGCCAGGGCAATGCCCAAACCAAACGACAATACCACCACGCCGAGTTTATCCAGCCAAGGAATGCGTTGGCATAAAACAATAATCAGGATGGGAACGATCACAAAAGCACAGGCAACGGCGAGAGTCACGGAATTATCCTTTTTCTATCATGGCGGGACGTTGAGCAAACAGTGGTGTGTGCGGGTCAGTGTGCTCTGCTTTGGGGTAGTCTAATACTGGCCACCAATCGGTAATGCTGCCTTGGTGGTAAATAGCAAGTTCACCAAATTGCAGGAAAACAGCCTCGCTTTGGCTAGGGCGCAGGAAAAAAAAGTCGTCGACGTCCGGCAAACAGTCGTCCGGCAGTTCGTACATTTCCTGATTGCTGGAGTGGCCCAACACTGCAGAGCGCTTGGCGTTAGCTGGGTAGCACGGGCTGGCTAACCAATTGCCGCCGTAAATAAAACATGCTTGGCGTTTGATTAGCCCAAAGCGTCGCAGCCAACCCGACAGGCCAGCTGCCATGGGAATATCTGGGTCAGTAATACGCTTTAATACCGGTGTGGCAATAAAGGCCGCTGCTTGGTGATGCTCCAATGTGTCGACGTCAAAGTCGGTGGGTTTGACCAAGGCCGAAGCGATGGATATTTCATTTTGCGGGCCAGCCTCACCGTACAACGGGTAGGTGGTACTGCCGCCGGTGTTCAGACATAAGTCGTCTAATGCATCAGGCCCGAGTTGCTCGGTAATGACGTGGCAAAACGCTTGGTACTGCTGCTGCACTTGAGCGTAGGCTTTATTGCTTCCGCCGAGCCAGGCCGGGATTTTACTGATGTGTGCTTCATAGCCCATGAGCCCCGCCAGTTGCAGAAATTCGCTGCGCTCAATGTGCTCTATGGCGCGACTAAATTCCTGGTCGCATTGAAAGCCACCGCGATGCAAACCAACGTCTATTTCCAAACTGACGCGCAGGCGCGTATTGCTGCGCCGTGCCATGTCCTCGTATTGCTGCAGCCGCTGGCGGCTGTCGATCAACCATTGCAGCTGGATATCCGGATCAAAACATAAAAATTCGGCGCGGCTTTGATACCAGTCGTAAAAGCGTTGCGCGCCAGCCACGGGCATGGGTTTGCCCAATAAAATATCCGCGGCGGGAAATTGCTCGACCAGTTGCATCATAAACGGCAAATGAAAGCACATCAGTCGGTTGCTACCGGTGCGGCGCATCAGATAATCCAGCATTGGCACGCTGGGTAGCGACTTGGCAACAATGCGATAGGCGAAGCCGCGATTAATAATTTCCAGCAAATGATCAATATTGGCATCCAGCCGCTGTTTATCAATGACCAGCGTCGGGCGGGCAACATGAGCGGCGTGCAATGCTGTGCTCAGTGCCGAGAAGTAGGCGTCTTGGTTCATAACCGGACCCGCGGTTGGGGTTATTATTATATAAAGTTGTACTTTTGTACCATAAAGGTGGGGCGCAGCCAAATCCATGCAGTAACTGCTGATGTGTGAAGTGAAGTTTGCAACGAATGAGCGGGCAGGGGGCTACCAGTCGTATTGGTGGCGCAGCCGCTCCAGTTCACCAGAGTGTTGCAGTGTTTGCATGCCGTTGTCGAAGGCGTCACGCAGCATTTTCCCGCGCGGACTCATCTGAAAGCCAAGGTGCAGAGGCAAGGTGGTCAGCGGGCGTATTTCCAAATCGGTGAGATCTAACTCACCTTGCTGTTGCAGCGGCTCAAGCACCGACAGCACATCAATATGGCCGCTCAATCCGCGACCGCGGCGTAACATGTGCAGGGCGCGTCGCCGATCGGATACCAGGTAACCCGGTTTGCCAATGTCGATGTAGCGCTGAAACTCATAGCCGCGCATCCAGCTGAAGTAGCCATTTTGTAAATCGATGCGCGCGCCGATGGGTTGTATCACCACAATGTCGTCTTGATCGATGGCTTGGCGGGAGTAAATGGCTTTATCGGTTTCGTTTACATAAGCGCCCACCCAGGCGTCCGCTTGCCATTGTTGCACTTGATGGACGGCTCGAGGGTAAGGGGCTGAATCGGTGATCAAGGTGATATTTTGACTGGCGAACGCTTGGCGGATGATGTCCCAATAGAAACCACTGCCGTCTGCTTCTGTTGCATTTGGCCACACCTCGCTCACTACCACGGCGACTTGCTCGCTGCGACTCGACCCAGACGCTAGCGCTAACAGCAACAGCCAGTAATGCCACTTCATAGTATGATCTGTCCGCTTTTGATTAATCACTATAGCGCCTGTACATAGGCACTGCTGTCTGAGCGAGGATCTTGCGCAATGAATAAGTGGCTGGCGTTGATTGGGCTGTACATCGCTCAGGGGTTGCCGCACGGCTTTTTTGGCCAGGCCATGCCTGCGCTAATGCGCGAGCAAGGCATGGATCTGACTCTGATTGGGCTGCTCTCGCTGGTCGCGTTGCCTTGGGCGCTGAAGTTTCTCTGGGCGCCTTGGCTCGATCGAGTGGCTCTGATCGCCGGCGAGCATCGTCGCAGTTGGATCATTGCCATGAACTACAGCGCTGTGGCGCTGCTGCTACTGCTGGCGAGTCAGCCTATGTCTTATTGGGTTGATCAAGGCCTGTGGTGGATGCTGGCGGCGCTGTTACTGGTCAACCTGAGTATGGCCACCCAGGACATCGCCACCGACGCTCTGGCGGTTGAAAACATCAGCTACCCGCAGCGTGGGCTGGGTAATGCGGTGCAAGTGGCGGGCTATCGCATCGGTATGGTCATCGCCGGCGGAGGTTTGGTGGTGACCCTGGGTCATTGGGGCTGGCAAGCCACGCTGTTGCTGCTGGCGCTGCTGTTGGCGGCGGCGACCTTGCCATTGTGGCGCTTTCAACCCAAGCCGCATCAGGTCGGCGAGCATTCTGTGTGGCAGCAATGGCGGCAGCTGTTTGCGCGCGGCGGCATCGTTTGGTGGCTACTGATGGTCATCACTTATAAATTCGGCGATGCCTTTGGTACTCAGATGGTGCGCCCGTTATTGGTAGATACCGGCCTGCAACTGACGGAGCTGGGCTGGTTGATGGGTACCTATGGCTTTAGCGCTGGGCTGTTGGGCGCGGTTGTGGGCGGTTGGTCGATTCGTTATTTGGGGCGGCAAACGGCGCTGTTAGCCTTCTTATTGCTCGAAGGACTGGCATTGCTGAGTTATGTCGGCATCAGTGGGCAACCACAGCTGCCATGGACGCAGATTTTGCTGGCCGTCGGTCTGGAGCACGTGGCCGGAGGCATGGCCACGGCGGCCTTGTTCACCGTCATGATGGATTACTGTCGCCCGTCCCATGAGGCGTCCGACTACGCGCTGCAAAGTTGCTTGGTGATTGTTGCAGGCTTGCTGGCTTCCGCGTTGTCCGGCCTCAGCGCCACTCATTTGGGATATGATGGCCACTTTGCTTTGGCTGCTGGGTTGTGTGTGGCGGCGTTGTGGCCCGTCTGGCAACTGATTCGCCAGGGGCAAATTGCCGCTCGAACCCACTAGAACCAAAGCATCTGTTAGCGGAGAGAATATGTCAGAGTTTGAACAAGCGGATGTGCAGCTGGATACGCGCGGGTTGTTTTGCCCGGAGCCGGTGATGATGCTGCATGGCCAGATTGACGAGATGGCGGTGGGCCAGTCGATTGCGGTGTTGGCGACGGACCCGTCGACACAGCGCGACTTTCTCAAGTTTTGCTCGTTTCTGGGCCACGAGTTGGTATGCAGTAAAGAAGTAAACGGCGAGTATCAGTTTTTGATTCGCAAGGGTGAGGAAGAATAGTCCGAGCACCCTTTCAACGGGCTGAACCAGGCTTCGCTGCTTGGTTTAGTCTTCCCCAAACAGCGCGCAGTCAATCAAATCACACAGGCAATGGATCACCAGCAGGTGCACCTCCTGAATGCGCGCCGTGACATCAGCCGGTACGCGGATTTCCACGTCGGCACCGGTCAGCAGCGATGATATATGACCGCCATCCTTACCGCTGAGTGCCACCACGATCATGTCGCGCTCATGGGCCGCTTGAATGGCCTGCACCACATTGGCTGAGTTGCCGCTGGTGCTGATCGCCAACAAGATATCACCCTGGTTGCCGAGCGCGCGAATCTGCTTGGAGAACACCTCGTTGTAACTGTAATCGTTGGCGATGGACGTCAAAGTAGAGGTGTCGGTAGTCAGGGCAATGGCTGGCAACGATGGACGCTCGCGCTCAAAGCGGTTCAGCAGCTCGGAAGAAAAATGCTGGCTGTCGCCGGCCGAGCCGCCATTGCCACAACTGAGGATTTTGCCGCCATGCAGCAGTGCATCCACCATCAGCTGAGCCGCTTGCTCGATGTAGGGAGGCAGTTCTTCCGCAGACAGAGTTTTGGTTTCGATGCTGGCGCCAAAATGGCCAATGATGCGGTCTTGCAAGAGAGGCTCCCGGAGTCTGCCCGTACGTTCAAAGGCGCTATGTTAAAGAAAAAGCGTCAGCGCAGAAAGCTCAAAGCTGCGTTGTTGCGCGCTTGATGGCAAATTGATGCTGCGATTTGGCGATGGTTCACACACCTTTGCCAGCAAAATGCACTCACGAGCGCAGCCGAATGCCCATGGCGGTAAGCCGGCGGAAGGCGGCTAAAAAGCGTTTTGCAGCCATTCAAATTCAATCGGGTCACCGCTGGCAGACACCACATCAAAGCGGCAATCGGGTGTGCTGGGGTGGTTTTGCAGCAAATAGTGTTCCGCCGTGCGGCGCAGGCGCTGTTGTTTGCTGGCGGTCACCGACTCTGCACCGCTGCCATAGTCACTGTGCTTGCGATAACGCACTTCGATAAACACCAGCACCTCGCCGTGCAGCATGATCAGATCGATTTCGCCACCGCGAATCTGGTAGTTGCGGGTCACTGGCTTAAGGCCTTGCTGGCGCAAAAAACGTTCAGCCTGGCGCTCGATGGCTTGCCCTTTGGCGCGCTGCCCTAATGAAAACATCACGACCTCCTTGTCGCTTGATGGATAGCCTACTGCACGCTTGCAAGCCGCTCCGGCCGACCGGCGCGAAAGCGACTGCAGCTGGTCTGGCGGTGAATGCGTCGTTGTGCATCCAAACTCAATGCGCCTGTGCTGGCAAACAGTTGGCTGCTGGGGAAGGCTTCCAGTTGCCGTAAGCGCGGCACCAACCGGTAAGCATCGACACCCATGGCGTACAAACGTGCATATGCGCCTTGGCCGTTACGCAGGCTGTTTTCGACGTTATCGTGCAGTGCTGAGGCTTCCAGCAGCCAAGGTATGTCGCAAAAATGAATGCCGTTCAAATCACGATCCTTACTGGGCTGAGGTTGCCCTGAATACAGATGAGAGGTGGCATACACAGGCAAATCACCGGCAAAGTTGAACGCCAGTGTTGGGGTGATTTGCCGAGCTTGTTGTGGCAGCGCCACCATAAAGACCCAATCGGCATCTTGGCGGCGGCGCGGTTCGAACTCGGCCGGGCGGCGCAATAACTGGCGCATGGTTTTAAACCGCGCCTGACTGTCGTCGACGTTCAGTAGCGCCCGCACCTCTGGGTTGTAGTCCTTCATGCGTGGGTAAAAGCGTCGCTCACCAATGCTGCCACCTAGCGCCAGCCAATGATCCTCGAACGCCTGATAGATTCTCTCTCCCCAGCTGCCTTGCGGCACCAGTGCCAACGCGCGGCGGTGGCCGTGTTGCCAAGCCAGCTCGGCGATCTGGCGCGCTTCATCTTCCGGTGCCAGGCCGAATTGGTACAGGCCTGCGGCGACGCTTTCCTGATCGCGCTCACCGTAGTTCAGCGCCAGCGTGGGCAGCGGCAGTTGCTGGCGCTGTTGCAACGCTTGCACGCTGAGCTTGTTAAACGGACCCACCAACAGCTGTGAACCGTTGAACAGCGCCTGCTGATAGGCATCGTCTATGGTGTTGACGGTTTGGCTATCTAACACTTGTACGACGGGCGTTTGAAAGCCTTTTTGCAGCGACTCAAAATACGCCGCCATAAAGCCATCGCGCACGGCACTGCCAGATTTTGCCAACGGCCCACTCAGTGGCAACAACAGGGTGACTTGCTGCGGGCGGTTGGCCGCCAGGTCTGCCAGCAACGCCAGGCTGCCTGGTAAAGTGGTCGCGGCTGGGTGCATGGGATTTTGCAGTCGCCACTGCTCGACTTGTTGCAGGTGTTCGTCCAGCGTCAGCTGTGAGTTTTTGCTGATGGCCGCCAACTGCAGCCAGTGGCCAAAGCGGGTGTCTGGGAAACTTTCTGCCCAAGACAATAATTGCAGCTCACTCAGTTGCAGCAGGCTTTGCCACAGTGCGTCGTGATTTTGCTGCCAATAGCGTTCTGACAGAGTGCCGCTGATAAAATCGCGCTCACGCGCGGCTTCGAAAAATTGGCCCTGGGACTCATGCCAGCGCGCTTTCAGCAGACCTAATTGCTGTTGCTGATCGTCGTCCAGGCTGATGCTGTGATCGCGCAAAAAGCTCAGGTGCACGCCCGCTTTGTCGCTGTCGCCACGTTGCAAGGCGTAATCGGCAGATAGCAGATGCCACTGCAGCCATTGGGATGGCGATAGCCCTGCGCTTTGCAGCAGTTGCAATTGCATGGCGGCATTGCCAAACTCGCCGCTGGCCAACGCCTGTGCGGCATCGTCAAATTGCTGGGCAATGGATGGCTGGCTGTCTACGGCAGTCAGCGGCTCGCTGACATCCGGCGAGGTGGCGCAACCGGGCAGCAGTAGCGCGGTTGGCAATAGGCCAAGTAGTAACAGTCGGCGCAGCGCCGGACCAGAATTCCATATCGGGCGTGTCCCGACCTTAAGAGAGTTTCCTCGCATGACTTCCGCTCAAGTGATTAACGCTGGCACCTTGTATGTGGTCGCCACGCCCATTGGCAACCTGGCTGACCTGAGTGACCGTGCTCGCAGTGTGTTAGCAGGGGTCGATATCATCGCCTGCGAGGATACCAGACACACTCAGAAATTACTGCAGCACCTGGGGCTGCGTAAAGTGCTGTTATCGGTACACGATCACAACGAGAGTGAACGCATTCAGCAAGTGCTGGAACACCTGCAACAAGGGCGCTCCATGGCATTGGTATCGGACGCCGGTACGCCATTGATTTCGGACCCAGGCTTTCGTCTGGTGCAAGCGCTGAGTGAACACTCACACAAAGTGGTACCCGTGCCCGGCGCCAGTGCCATCATCACCGCGCTCAGTGCCGCTGGCTTGCCCACCGACCGCTTTACCTTTGAAGGTTTTTTGCCGCACAAACGCGGCGCCCGCGAGGAGAAAATCCGCGCTTTGGTGAACGACCCGCGCACGCTGGTGTTTTATGAGTCCAAGCATCGCATTGTCGAGACGCTGGCGGTCATGCAGGCGGAATTTGGCGCCGATCGACCAGCGGTGTTGGCGCGAGAGCTGACCAAAACCTTTGAAACCTTCTACCGCGGCACGCTGGCGTCGGTCAGTGCGGCTATCCAAGTCGACGCCGATCAGCAAAAAGGCGAGTTTGTGGTGATGGTGGCCGGGCACGATAACCCACCCACCGCCGGTGAGATCGACACCGACACTTTGTTCAAGCTGCTGCTGGCTGAGTTGCCGCCGAAAAAGGCCGCCGCCATCATTGCGCAACTGACCGGTGACAATAAAAAAGCCCTGTATCAAAAAGCTCTGGAACTGCAAGGCAAGGCCTGATAAAACCGCGCTCCCATTCGTTTGTTCGCGCTGCCGGGCACCACAGTGCAGCGCTAGTGAGGTCGTTATGAATCACCCGCCGTTACGCTTCCATATCACCTTGTTTATCGCCATGGCGATTTGGGGCAGCAGTTTTGTCGCCATGAAAATGGTGGTCAGCGACCTGTCGCCGCTGGTGGCGGTGTTTTTGCGTATGAGCATCAGTTTGGTCGCCTTTGCTGTATTGATTCGCTGGGTGATCCGCGATTTTCGCTACCATCCGGGCGATTGGAAATTGTTGCTGGCCACGGCGGCGATGGAGCCGTGTTTGTACTTCATCTTTGAGTCGTTGGCGCTGCAATACACCAGCGCCAGTCAGGCCGGCATGGTCAGTGCGTTGCTGCCGCTGATGGTGGCGGTGTCGGCTTGGTGGCTGTTTGATGAAAACGTGGTGCCGCGCCAGTGGGGCGGCTTTGCCTTGGCCCTGGCTGGTGTGTTGTGGATGACCTTAGGTGGCAGTCAAAGTGAACAGGCGCCAAATCCGCTGCTGGGTAACTTTCTGGAGTTGCTGGCGATGGTGGCGGCTACCGGTTACACCTTGCTGATCAAACACCTGACGCAACGTTATTCCGCGCTGTTTTTGACCGCGCTGCAGTCCGTCATAGGTTGCCTGTTTTTCTTGCCGCTGGCACTGCTGTCGCCTTGGCCTGACAGCATTGGCTGGTCGACCTGGGCACCTTTGATTTACCTCGGTGTGGTGGTAACGCTGGGCGGTTATGGCCTGTATAACTACTCCTTGGGTCACGTCAAAGCGACCGTGGCCGCAGGTTACGTCAACCTGATTCCGGCCTTTGGTGTGGTGTTTTCCGTTTGGCTGCTGGGCGATCAGCTGACGTTGGGTCAATGGGCTGGCATTGGGTTGATCTTTGCTGGTGTGTACCTCAGCCGCGAGCAGCGTCGCCGCCCGGAGCCTATTGCCAGCATGGACCCACCGCCCGTCTCTCCTGGCTAGGGTGACAGGTATTGCACCGTCGCGTGGCGACAGCCTAAGCGATTGACGTGGACTCGGTGCCGCCTTGCCGGTATAGTCCGCCGCCGGAGTCGGCCAGACAATCGCTGCCTGCATTGCAGGGGGAGGAAAGTCCGGGCTTCACAGGGTAAGGTGCCAGGTAACGCCTGGGGGGCGCGAGCCTACGGAAAGTGCAGCAGAGAGTAGACCGCCGATGGCTTTGCTAACGCGAAGCACAGGTAAGGGTGAAAGGGTGCGGTAAGAGCGCACCGCGCGACTGGTAACAGCTCGTGGCACGGTAAACCCCACCCGAAGCAAGACCAAATAGGTTCCCTACAGGCGTGGCCCGCGCTGGGAACGGGTAGGTTGCTGGAGCCTGCGAGTGATTGCAGGCCTAGACGAATGATTGTCCACGACAGAACCCGGCTTATCGGCCGACTCCACCTCTCACCCCATAGCGTTGCAGTATTTGCTGATACTGTGGCGTTGTTTTGAACGCTCGCAAGGCTTGGCTAAAGCTGTCTGCCAAGGCTTGTGCGTTGGGATGGCGGCGCGAAAAGGCGATGTAGTCTTTGCCAACATCCACCGCCGGTTCAATAAATTGCAGCTGTTGTAACAAACCCAGTTGGCGTGCGTGGTATTGCAGCGTCGCTTTATTGCCAAGGCCAACCATCGGCCGCTGACTGGTTAAACGCTGCAACAGTTCCTGCTCGTTATTGACCTCTAGCTTGTTGAGAAAATCAGCACTAGCAAAGGCAGTACCGTGAAAATACCCGCGCACCGATAAAAAGGAGTACTGACGCCAGTCGTTAAAATCCCCACTAAAGCGCTCCGGAAACGGCCCCATCTCTGGGTTAACCAGCAGATAGCTTGCTTCTATTAGATGTGGCTCGTCGAGATACAGGGCGTATTGCTCGCGTTCCGTTGTGCGAAAGAACAGCACCACCATGTCCAACTCGCCAGACGCCAGTAGCCGCTGGACACGCGCAAAAGGCATGCGTTGGAACTGCAGTTGATGCCCCAATTGCTGGGCCAGCTGCTGGGCAATATCAATGGCAGCACCTGTCAGTTGATCGCCTTGCTGATAATAGAAAGGTGGGTAGTCGTAGCTTCCCAGACCAACTTTTAACTCGCTGGCCTGAGTACCGTGAGCTAGCAGCAGGGCTAACACTAAACGAATGAGCATGATGGCTCCTGCTTGATGGTGTCACGTCAGTATAGCGACACCATCTGTAGCGAGAGAGGGCGCAGTGTATGGATGGTGTGTGCGCGCTGTGCCGATGCTGACTTGCTCAACTCACGGGTGAAACAAAGCCGGCCGGTTTTATCGCCAGCACCGAGCAATGCACCTCACTCAACACAGTTTCGGCGGTATTGCCGATGATGACGCCGGGAATGCCGCTGCGAGCCACCGTGCCCATCACCAGCAAATCGGCTTTGGTGGCATGGGCTTCTTCGATCAGCTGCTGACTGGCAACGCCTTGGCGTAAGCGTGGCACCGGTTGCAGGTAGTCATAAGCATCATCACCCAAATGCTCGCTCAAACGCTGCAGCAAGGCTTTCATGGCGATTTCGTGCTGCAATAGCTCTTGCTCCAGCATGCGCTGCTGTACTTTATCGGGCTCTTCGGCCCACAAACTGACGAAACCGGCCTCCGGTGCATCGTACACGCTGACCACATCCAGGCTGGCAAAATCGGACAAACACACGGAGCTGGCGAGCTGCACGATGTCGTCATTGAGTTGCACTTCGCTGTCATCGCTGGTGGATAAGTCCACTGCAGCGACAATCTGGTGATAGTCGTCTTTGTCGTCGGGGCGCATCAGCCAGACTGGACACGGGCATTTGCGCAGCAAGTGCATATCATCACTGCCCAGCCAGCGGTCGATCCAAGATGGCGACTCGGCCACTTTAATCACCAGATCAAAGCCTTGCTGCAGCACTGTCTGAATGGTGTAGACGTAACGCTTACCCACACCGACTTGCACGTCGATGTCGGCAGCGCCGTCGAGGGTACTGAGCTGTTGCTGAATATCTTGGCGGCGACGATCGCAAGCTTGTTGCCGTAAATGTCCGCTGTCTTCATCGTTTAGTGGCGCCACGTCCGGCAGTACCTGCAGCAAGGTGAGCTGCGCTTGCTGACCTTTGGCCAAGGAGCGGGCACGGCGAAAGGCCGCAGAGTTGAGATGAAACTGGTGACCAATCACACACAGTATGTGTTTAAAATGCAGCATAAATCCGTTTCCTATAAACCCAAAGACTAGGCTACTGGACTAGACCCCAGAACCAGAACTCAGTGCCGGGCGGGCAGTCAGACTTTGTTGTAGTAGCTCAACCGTGCGTTGAGCGGCATCATTAAAAGGCTCCAGTACTAGGTCGACACCCAATACTCGTAACTCTGCGCTTTCTTCAGCGGTGTGCGCGACCATCGCCAATCGCGTGTCGTAGCCGCTGGCACGAATCAACTGTAACAGGGTTTTGCGTGTGTCTTCTGCGCTCAGCCCCAGTTGCTGTTGTGACATGGTGGCAATCACCCACTGGCATCCTGCCAATGGCAGTTCCGTTAGAAAGTCGGCATCCGTCGCGTCGCCGTATTCCGTGGCAATGTTTTGCATCTGACAACGCTTCACGGCCGCAGGGTTAAAATCCACCCCCAGTACCGAAATACCTTGGCGCTGTAACTCACTGGCCAGTGCTGTGCCTAATCGCCCTAGGCCAATGATCATCACGTCGCAGGGCTGCTCGCTGTCGTTGCTGAGGTTGGCTTCGCGCGGCGCACCTTGGCGTTCAAATAGTCCCAACCATGCGCCGCACCAATCGTACAAATGATGAGAGTAGGTAATCATGTAGGTAGAGGCGGCGATGGTAATGATGCCCACCAGGGTGACCAGCCCAAGAATGTCGCCCGATAGGTGCCCCAGGCTGACGCCCATGGCGATGAAAATCAGCGAAAACTCACTGATTTGTGCCACTGTCAGCCCGGCCAAAAAGCCGGTGCGTTTGCGATAGCCCAGTGCCCCCATGATGGCCAATACAATCAGCGGATTGCCGATCAGCACAAACAATGACAACACAATAGCGCTGACGATGTGGCTATCTAAAGTAGACAGATCCAGCGCCGAGCCCAAGGCGATAAAGAAAAACAGCAACAGGAAATCACGCAGTGGCGCTAACCGTGCCGCGATGCTTTCACGATAAGGGGTGGAGGCCAAAGCAATGCCGGCCAGCAATCCGCCGACTTCCATACCCAAACCCACCACTTTGCCAATGGATGCAAAAATCGCTGCTTGCGCCATGGCATAAATCATCAAAAGCTCCGGTGCTTTGGCCAGCATCTGCGTGAGCGGGTCGGCCAGATAGCGCACAAAGATCACCACAAACAACAGCAAGGCCGTGGCCGACAGCGCGACCTGCAACAAGGATTGTGAGTCGCCGCCTTTGCCACCGCCGATGCCAATCGTCGCCAGTACCACCATGGCGATGACCACCACCAAGTCTTGCACGATCAAAAAACCCAGTGCTACTTGGCCGTGCAGTGAATCTATTTCGCCTTTGTCGGATAACAGTTTGACGATGATGATGGTGGAGGAAAACGTCAGCGCCACGGCAACGTACACGCTGGTGATGTGGTCCAGACCGAGTGCCAAACCAATCAAGTAGCCAACCCCCGAGGTGAACAACACCTGACCCAAGCCGGTCATAACCGACACGCCGCCGATCGAGCGGATCAATTTGACGTCTAGCTTAATGCCGACCAAAAACAGCAATACCGCGATGCCGAGGTGCGACAGCAGTTCAATTTTTTCGGTGGAATGGACAATGTCCAAGCCGGAAGGGCCGGCCAGCAGACCAACGGCGATAAAGCTGACGATTAACGGTTGTCGCAGCAAAATACCGACAAAACCAATGCCAGCGGCAAGCATCAACAGCGCGGCTATTTCTGTGAATGAGGAGTAGCTGATCCAATCGAGCATGTGCAAAACCTGTGGTGACGTAGCGACAGAATAGCGTGCCCGTTGAATGACAATACTTGTTCTGGATCAGCACTGTGCTCGGATGATTGCAAGGAACTGTCAGCCGGCGCGATAAGGCAGTAAAAAACAGTCGCTGACGGGTGAAAGGGCCGATAAAAATTGTGGTTATGTCGATATTTTCCAAGCCTGGTGGCTAAAAAAGTTTGTCTAGGCTGGTGCGTCGAATGCTGCCCGACAGCAAAGCCTAAACAACAGCTTTAATAGCCTGTTAGAAGTATTAATCGGTTCGCGCATTGGCCGTGGCCATTGGCGCGCCAGAATCTGTTTACCGTCGCTCTGTATTTATGGCATGCGCTGCGGGCAATGGCTGTTGAGGCATTGCAGGTGATAAAGGCGGACGTCTGGGTTGGCAAAAAAGCCTATTTCCCAAGGGTTTTTATCAATAAAGGCGGCTTTAATCGGTTGGTAAATAGGGTGATCGACCGGTACTTCATGAGCCAGCGCATCGATTAACACATAATTCCAATCGATGATGTTTTCAAACGTGAAGGTGGCACGCTCATCAATGGCAAAACTGCAGCGCGGGTCTTTTTGCAGCTGTTGTACTTTGAATGTTGAAGGAAACGAGATAATAAAAATATCATCCTCGTTAGAGGATAAAAACGCCATGGCAGTCGTGTGTGGTTGTTCTGGTGTGCGAGTGACCAAAACACCGATTTTATTGTCGTGCTCATCTGCGTTTATAACCGGCAGGGTACTCAGCGGCGTGGTCGGCAGGGGCGTATCTTGGCGTGAGTCGGCAGGGAACTGATAGCCTGGTTGGCGCCCGGACAGCACTTCCGTCACCCCATAAATTAAGCTGAAATCACGATAATGAATATGCACTCTATGATCATCAATGACCTGCGCCACTTGGCCTTTATACGAGGTACGGTAGACGCGTAAATCGGCATCATACTCATCGACGCCGGTGCGATTATCGAGGTGTAAGGTGACCAACTCGCCTGCTGCAAGTTGATGGCCCGTTGGAGCAAACAGCATCAGGCTGTTGTTTGTCTGCAACGTCACTTGGCCGACCAGCAACATCAGTTGTGTGCCTCGGTAATACGCTGCCACAGCAATGGCGGGCGAGCCGATAACGTCAAGCAAAGTTTCGACGGTGTCGTCCATCTCAATATCCTTCTGGCATTGGCCTGACTCAGGGTAGACCATGGGGCTGGCGTGGAACCCTATTTGCCTTGTACAGTCTTTGTATAATAGTGAGCTGCAAACCCAATTTTTGGCATCCACATTGCGATGCTGATAACCGACCGCTGTGCTGGTATTTAACGGCTGCACGGCGACATTCACGAAGGGGCTGACATTGTGTTTGATTCAATACAACGAGTGAGTTTCCTGCAGTGTTTGCTCAAGCGCATTGTCGCTACCTTGGTGCTGTTATTGATGTCTGGCTGTGCGGCGTTGACGACCCATCCGCAGCCACTCACATCGCAGCAACGCTTTCAGCATTGGCTCCCCGCTGAGGCGTTAGCGTCTGCGCCTGTGCAGGGCAGCGTTGTGGTGCGATGGAACGACTACGCAGTGCCCTTTGTCACGGCGGAGTATGACGACGATTTGCCGTTTGCATTGGGCCTTGTGCATGGCCATTTGCGCTGGGGGCAAATGGAGCTGCTGCGTCATGTGGCGCAAGGTCGGGTCAGCGCCTTGGGCGGTCCAATCTCTATGTTAAAAACACTCGATCATGGCCTGCGAATGCTGGACTTGTGCGCCAGCGGCGAGGCCTCGTGGCAAACAATGTTGCCAGAAAGTCGGCGTTGGCTGGAGCGCTTTGCCAGCGGTATCAATTTTTATATTGACCAGCAGTTGGCAACGAACTCACCTTTGCCCGCTGAGCTGCGCAGTTTGAGTATTGAACCTGCGCCCTTCACGCGCAGCGATCTGATGTGCATCAACCGTTTGGTTGCCGCAGATCTCAGTTGGGCAGTGTATTTGCGCTATTTAAAACGCGCCGAAGAGCCGGGTTGGCAACAGGCGTTTAACGACATGCTCAAGCGGCGCAACAGCAATAGCGCCACGTTTGAAAACCCCGACGACCCAGCGCTGGCCACGTTAATTCGTCAGCTGTCGAAATCTGGTAGTAACTCGTTGGTGGTGTCGGGCAGTAAAAGCGCCAGCGGTGCTGCGATGATTGCCAGCGATCCACACGTCGGGTTGAGTTTGCCCAACTTTTGGTTATTGGCCGGTTGGCGTTCGCCTTCGTATCAGGCGGTGGGCATGATGATTCCGGCGGTCCCCATTATTGGCGTGGGCCGCAATCGTGACATTGCCTGGGGCGGTACCAATATGCGTGGTATCAGCTCGCACTTAGTCGATGTATCGCAACTGGCGCCGGAGCAAATACAAACACTGCGACACAGCATAGAGAGACGCGCCTGGTGGGATACGTCGGTGGACATTCGTCAAACACCCCATGGCCCAATATTGACGGATTTAAACTACTTCGAGCCATCCCAGCAGCCTTTTACGGTGGCGCTGGATTGGGTCGGGCGGCATGGTTCTGATGAGATTGGTGCGTTTTTGCAGGTAGCACGAGCGGCCAACTGGCAGCAGTTCCGCCAGGCATTTAGCGGATACCGTGTGTCTGCCATGAACATGCTGTATGCCGATCGTGAGGGCAATATTGGTCTGGTGCCAGCTTACGGTCAGCCGATATTAAAAGACCCGTCAAAAACACTGCAATTGGTGAAATCCAGCGACAATACTATTCAAACTGTGTTGTCGCCGACTCAGTTGCCCAACCCGTTTAATCCCGCTGCTGGATTTATTGCCTCGGCTAACAACAAGCCTTTTGCCAACCCTCAAATACCGTTCGGCTATGCCTTTGCAGCCAACGACCGGTACGACCGTTTGGTGCAGTGGATGCAAGCGGACGAACCCGTGTCCGTCGCGCTGTTAAAAACCCTGCAACAGGACACCTTTTCAGCCAGCGCCCATGCGCTAAAGACCGACTGGCTGGCCCGCAGTGGCGATTTGCAGCATGAATTGGTCGAGCAGCTCTCCAGCTGGGACGGTCGCTTTCAGCATGACAGCCTTGGTGCATTGGCCTTTCATCGCATCATGACCGTTGCTTGGTTGGACTACCAAGCCACTCATCCGCAACACGAGGTTGCCAAAGATCACTGGAAGGCTGCGCTGCAACAATGGTTTGCTGAACTGTCGGCACAACAATGGCAGCAACGATTGCCGCAGTGGCTGGACGAGTACGATGATATCGTGCGCCAGCAGGACGAAATACAACAGTGGGGAGATTGGCTGACTCAGCCACAGCGCCCGCTATTGGGCGCCATTCCTTGGCTCGGTCGTCGCTATCGGTTGCCGGCTTACCCGGCATCCGGTGGTAACGATACGTTAAACAAGTCGGGCCATGCGATCACACTTGAGCCACAAACCGTCAACTACGGCGCCAGCTCACGTCATATCAGCGATTTAAGCTCCCTCGATACCAATTGGTTTGTGCTGCACGGTGGTCAAGACGGTTGGCTGATGAGTGAACATCTGGCCGATCAAACGGAATTGTGGCGTCTTGGTGACTACATGCAGTTGCCACTCAGCGATGACGGGGTGGAAAAAGCCTACCGCCGTTATCGTTGGCAGCTGACGCCACCGGACTCCCAATGACTTGTATCTACGTTGCGTCACTGCTGATTCGGCGCATAGGAACGGGGCACGCGGTCGGTGTTAAACAGTCAGTTGCAGGTAATTGGCGTTATTTGATTTTAACCACGCTGTTTTTGCCTACCCAGCTGTGCACCGTCCAAGGGCTGGTTTTACTGTTGCGGGTTTTTAGTTTGGCTTTGCCGCTGCGGCCAGCACAGGCCTGAAGTGTGATTTGTTGATGCGCTGCCAGCTGGCCACTGAACAGTCCACCGTCGATGCATTCAAAGCTGTGCAACAGGGTGCGTGCACGGCTGCAGTCTTGGTTGTTGGCGTTCTGCTGACACGGCTCGCTGTTGACCATGATCTCGGCCATTTGGCAGCCACTGCTTCGCGTGCTTGGGCACTGAGCATCCACGACCTCAACGTACTGCGGCCGCGATGACGCGTTTTCCACTGTGATGGTGATATGAGCTGTGGAGTCGGCCACGGCGGGTAAGATGCCCAGCAGTGCCGGCAGCATACAAATGTGCTTAATCATGAGTGAGTATCTGGTGATGAGAATGACGGTGGCAGTATACGCCTAGCTCTCGAAGCTGTATTGGCACTGAGCATACGCCAGGGCTTTTAGGTTGAACACAGCGTTTGTCGTGAGCAACAGTTCAGAAACAGTTGATAGACCTACGTCTTTTCAGGAGCACATGTCGTCACTGTCGTCACATCGGAGCGATATCGCCGCCGCTAGTTTAGAAACTAAGCAAGCGCGGTAGGTCGCAGCGACGAGGGAGATTGCGGTCTGCCTGGCTGCTTTGACACTGCTGACAGCGCGGCGGAATAACTGGGGCTGAGTGTCGAAGCGGTTTTCGTGGCTTGTGTGTGTTTTCAACCAAGGGCTGCAAACACGGCTGCAAAACGAAAAAAGGGTTAGCAGATACTTACCTGCTAACCCTCTTCAGAATCTGGTAGCTATGACTGGACTTGAACCAGTGACCCCAGCATTATGAATGCTGTGCTCTAACCAACTGAGCTACATAGCCAAATTGTGCCTTGCTAGGCTGTGCCTCTCAAGTGGCGCGTATTATGCTCAGGGCCTGTTTGGCTGTCAATACTTTTCTTGATGTTTTTCAACGGTTTAGCCGCCCGGCGCCAGCAGCCTAAGGCTGCTGGCTGCTTTGCGCGGTCAACGACGCTTTCTGGCGCTTGTTGAGGCGAATGTAGTCCACCAAAATTCGTCCCGCTTCGTCCAATAACGCATCTTCAACCGCATGCTCTTTGGCTTCTTCTGCTTCCGGCGTGTCGGTATCGGCTTGCGCTTCTGGGGGCGCACCGCTGCCTTGCACTGAGTCGGCGTTATCCTGTTGTTCTTCCAGATCATCCAGGCTGGCCAGCAGTTTCATGCCTTTGGCTTTACGACGCTCATTTTCCAGTGCCAGTTGGCGTTGCTCGATGTCTTCCTGTTCTTGTTTGCGGCGTTTTTCATTCAGTACCAGCAGCGTTTGCTGCGCCAACTCCTCGCGCAGTGCTTTTTGCTGGCGCAAATAACGGAAGTCCGGATTGTCTTCGATGCGTTGCTGGTGTTGCTGGCGCAGCGCTGGCAGGACATCTTTCATGCTGCCAGCTTGGGTGTGATCCGCTGGGCGGATGGCGTCCCAAGGCAGCGCCTCTTCTAAGGCACTTTCACCAATTTTTTCTTTGTCGAACAGGGACGGGAAGAGGATGTCTGGGATCACGCCCTGGTGCTGGGTGCTGTCACCTGATACGCGGTAAAACTTCGCTTGGGTGATTTTCAACTGGCCGTGACCCAGTGAGCGCAAGGATTGAACTGTGCCCTTGCCAAACGTTTGGCCACCGACCACCAGGCCGCGGCCATAGTCTTGTATGGCGCCTGCAAAAATCTCAGAAGCCGAGGCACTGAGGCGGTTTACCAGCACCGTCAGCGGCCCGTTATAGAAAACCGATGGGTCGGCGTCAGGCAGAATTTCGACGCGGCCGCGATTGCTGCGTACCTGCACCACTGGGCCTTCTTTAATAAACAACCCGGTCAGGCTGACGGCTTCTTCCAACGAGCCGCCGCCGTTATTGCGCAAATCGATGATCAGGCCGTCGATGTCTTCCTGTGCCAGTTGGTTGATCAGGCGACGAACATCACGAGTGGTGCTGCGGTAGTCCGGCTTGTTTTCCATGCGACCTTTAAAGTCGATGTAGAAGGTGGGGATATCTATCACCCCGAGTTTGGTAGTGCCGCCGCTGCCGTTTGGTACCTCGATGATGTCTTTCTGTGCTGACTGTTCTTCCAGTTTCACTTCATCACGAATGATGGAAATCACCTTGGGTTGTTGGGTGCCATCGGATGGCAGTACCTGCAGGCGTACGGTGGTGCCTTTCGGGCCACGAATCAGATCGACGACTTCGTCTAAGCGCCAGCCGATAACATCCACAATCGAACCGTTATCGCTTTGACCAACACCAATGATTTTATCGGCAGGCTTCAAGTTGCCAGTCTTGTCGGCAGGCCCGGCGGGCACCAGTTTTACTACCTTGGTGTATTCATTTTCGCTTTGCAGCACCGCGCCAATGCCCTGCAGCGACAGCGACATATTGATGTTGAAGTTTTCTGTATTACGCGGCGAAAAATACTGGGTGTGTGGATCGAAAGCGTGGGTCACCGCGTTCATAAACAGCTGATAGCCATCTTCGGCGGTGTTTTGGTGAATGCGGTTGAGCTGGTTTTGATAGCGCTTTTCCAGCAGCTCTATGATCTCCTTGCGCTCCTTGCCGGCCAGCTTCAGGTTCAGCATGGAGTTTTGCAGGCGTTTGCGCCACAGCTGGTCTAGCTCTTTTTTGCTGACGGCCCAAGGCGCGTCTTCGCGATCACGCTCCAGTGTTTCATCACCATCGAAACGGTATTTGTCGCCGTTGTGCTTCAGCTCGGTCAACAGGAACGACAAGCGCTCAGACACTCGTTGTTGCAGACGGTTGTACATGAAAAATGCCGGGCGCAAATCACTGCGGTTGAGGGCGTCGTCCAAACTGTGCTGATAACGACGGAAGGATGCGACGTCCTCGGCTAGTAAGTAGCTGCGCGAAGGGTCCATTTGGTCCAGCACTATGTTCATAACGCGTTCCGACAGGCGATCGTCGAGGCGCTGATGATCGTAATGACCGCGCAGCAAATGCGTCATGATCTGCTGGGTGACGCGAGCGTGCTGGCGAGTGGGTTGAACCGGCTCAAACTCGGTGCCGGGAACAACATCGGGAATCAATGCCTGGGTGCTGATGGTCGTGCCCAACAGGATGGTGATCACCAGAGTCTTGAATACTGAATGCATAATGGTCGCCAGTTTCCTTATGTTTGTGCTGACTGCAGAGCATCGTTATTATGCCTGCCCCAGATGCTACGGGATCTGCCGAAGCGTGTCATCCCGGGCGCTGGTGCGTGGTGAGCTGTGTGAAGCAGGTCGCCAATGCGCAGCCATCCGTATATGACACCATAGTCGCTGTGGAATTCCGTTGCTGTGCCAACGAGCCGAGCCAGCTCTTTTTCTTACTCTCAACAGGAGACTATTGTGTCGCGAGTCGATCTTGAGCTGCCCGATGCCTTTATCTATTTCACCGAGTTGGACGTGCGTGTGTCGGACATCAACTACGGCAACCACGTCGGCAATGATCGTATGGTGTCGCTGTTGCACGAGGCGCGGCTGCGTTTCTTGCGCGAACACGACTTTGGTGAGTTCAACATCGCAGGGCTGGGTCTGATCGTGACGGATCTGGTGGTGTCGTTCAAAGCCGAATCGTTTGTCGGCGAGGTGCTGACCTTTCATCTCGGCCTGACCGATTTCAACAAATACGGCTGCGACTTTATCTATCGGGTAGAAAATCAAGCCGATGAGCGAGTGGTGGCGTTAGCCAAAATCGGCATCGTTTTTTTCGATTACGACGAGCGCAAAATTGCCCAGATACCGCCCGTTTTCCTTGAACGTTGCGCACCTGAGCAACTGGCGCAATAACTTACTGGCCGTGCTGGTCGTCAAAGTAGGCGGTAATGAAGTCGAGAAACGCCCGGCTTTTGTTGGCCAGATAGCGGTTTTGCGGGAACACCACTTTGATGGTGCGCACTGGGATGTCGACCTCACCAAACAGCTCGACCAGCTCACCGTTTTGTAAATGCTGCTCGGCGATGTAAGTCGGCAGCGCAGTGATGCCCATGCCCGCCAGGCACGCCTCGTACACCAGGTCGATGTCATTGACGGTCAGCTTGCGCTCGATTGTCGATAGCGAAAAGCCGTGATCCTTTTCAAACTGACGCAACCAGTTGATGCGCGCGTATTCGGCGTTGGCCACCACCAAAATGCGATGTTGCTGCAGATCTTCCAAACTGGCCGGTTTGCCCCACTGCTCTAGGTAGGCCGGCGAGGCGCAAACGGCGATTTTTTGCTCCGCCACCGGCTTGGCGATTAAGCGGGAGTCTTCCAAGCTGCCGATGCGCAAAGCAAAGTCGTAACCTTCTTTAACGATGTCGACGGGGCGGTCAGAGATGTGCAATTCAAAGCTGATGTCAGGGTAGCGCTCTGAAAAGTCGCCAAAGATGCGGGCCAGTTCACGCCGACCGAAGTTGGACATGGCGGTAATGCGCAGCTTGCCGCGCGGGGTCACGTCAAAGTCGGTGACCAGTTTTTCCGCTTCGGTAATGGACTCAAGAATGTTCTCACAATGCTGATAAAACAGCTGCCCAGCCTCGGTCGGGCTGACGGAGCGGGTGGTGCGATTCAACAAGCGCACACCTAAGCGCTCCTCCAGGCCACTGATCTGTTTACTGACGGCAGAAGGGGTAACACCGAGGGCATCGGCGGCGTTGGTAAAGTTTCGCGAGCGGACAACGGCAACAAAAGTTTGAAGAGAATCTATGCGTGACATCTGTGACGATAACCAATTAAAAGTGGAGCAATCACGAGTATATTTTATTTTTTGGAAATAATAACCCGCATTGCCCGCCTCTTAGACTTTGGTCTGATGCCATAACTGTCTGGCTGTGAAGCAGCTCTCACGCCGTCTTTGTGGATTTGGATTGGCGCAGATTGATCACACCGGCGGTGATGATCAGCCCGGCTCCTGCCCAAGTGGTCCAGCGTGGAATTTCATCCCAGATCAGCCACCCCATTAAGGCGCCGTAGATGACCGCGCTGTAGGCGTACACGCCCACCTTGCCTGTCGGTGCCAGCCGGTAGGCCTTGGTCAAAGCCAGCTGGCCAGCGGAGGCAATGATGCCGAGTAGCAAAATCAGCCCCCATTGATGGTTCGATACCGGTTGCCAATTGAGCACAGCGCCTGGTGTGGAAACCAGTGAAGCGATGATGCCAAAGTAAAATACGATGCGAGCGCTGGGCTCGGTTGCCGACATGCGGCGAATGGTGACTTTCGCCAACGCTGCCAGCAGCGCGCCCAGCAGGCCAATCAAGGCCACCATGGTGAATTCGCTGTCGCTGCCGGGTCGCAAAATCAACGCGACACCAGCAAAGCCGACGGTCAGTGCCACCAAACTGCGCCGCCCAGCCGGCTCCGACAGCCAGATCCACGCCAGCAGTGGCATAAACAGTGGGCTCGACAGCTTGACCAAAAAGGCTTCCGTTAGCGGCATATGGGCCAGCGCCCAAAAATAGCAATACATCGCACTCACACCGACCAAACCGCGCATCAAATGCCAGTGCCAGCAATCGGTGTGCAGGAGCTGGCGGCCATGGCGTATTACCAACGGCAGCAAAACCACTAGGCCTGCGACATTGCGAAAGAACAACAGTTGCTCGGTGCTTAACGTGTCCGACAGATGTTTGATCAATGCCGCCATCAAAGCCAGCAGTGCTTCACCAAACAGAAGGTACAGCGCCCCCAAGCGCAGCAATTGCGGAGATGTGGGCGATAATGAAGCGGTCAATGGAGCGTCCTAGGAGTCTACGTCAGTGCTTGTGAAGCGCGCATTGTGCCCCAATAAATGTTTGGCCGCTTGATTTTGATCAGTGCGCAGTTGCCCAAGCTGTTGCGATATGAACGTTGTCGGTGCGGGCTGTTTGTGTGAGCTGAACTAATTTTTACAGATGTCGGGTTGAATTCTTCTCATCTTGTACCGATATCCGTTGGTATGACAAAGACGACTTGGAGACAGGCCATGCGCATGGATCGACTGACCACCAGCTTGCAAAACGCTTTGGCAGAGAGCCAAAGCCTGGCGCTGGGACACGACCATAACCACATCGATACAATTCACGTACTGTTGGCATTGCTGGAGCAGCCGAGCAGCTCGGTCAAAGACGTACTCCGCCGCGCCGGTGCGCAAGTGCCCGCGTTGGAGCGCGCTTTGCGCCAAGCGTTGGGTGACTTGCCGCGTGTCAGCTCGCCGGATGGCAACATCCAGTTGGCCCCCGAGCTTGGGCGTATCTTGAACCTAGCTGATAAAGAAGCGCAAAAACTGGGCGATCAGTATGTCTCCAGTGAAGTCTTTTTATTGGTGGCGCTGCAGGACAAAGGCGCGGCCGGCAAAGCGCTGAACCAAGCGGGCGTCAGCGGTGCACAACTCAGTGCGGCCATTAAGGACATGCGTGGCGGCGAAAATGTCAGCGATGCGCACGCCGAAGACAACCGCCAATCACTCGACAAATACTGCATCGACCTGACCGAACGTGCCGAAGCGGGCAAGCTTGACCCGGTGATTGGCCGTGATGATGAAATCCGCCGTACTGTGCAAGTATTGCAGCGTCGAACCAAAAACAATCCGGTGCTGATTGGCCCTCCAGGTGTGGGTAAAACCGCGGTGGTCGAAGGCTTAGCGCAGCGTATTGTCGACGGCGAAGTGCCAGAGAATCTGAAAAATAAGCGTATTTTGGCACTCGACATGGGCGCTCTGGTTGCCGGTGCTAAATATCGCGGAGAGTTTGAAGAGCGGTTAAAAGCGGTTTTAAAAGATGTTGCCAAAGAAGAAGGGCGCATCGTGTTATTCATTGACGAAATGCACACCATGGTTGGCGCCGGAAAGTCCGATGGAGCCATGGATGCTGGCAATATGCTGAAGCCTGCGCTGGCGCGCGGTGAGCTGCATTGTGTCGGCGCCACCACGCTGGATGAATATCGCGAGTTTGTGGAAAAAGACGCAGCGCTGGAGCGGCGCTTTCAAAAGGTATTGGTGGACGAACCCAGCGTGGAAGACACCATTGCGATTTTGCGCGGTTTAAAAGAGCGCTATGAGGTTCACCATGGCGTGCAAATCACCGACAGCGCCATTATTGCCGCATCGAAGTTGTCGCAGCGTTACATAAGCGATCGCCGCCTGCCGGATAAGGCCATCGATTTGGTCGATGAAGCGGCTTCCGTGATTCGCATGGAAATCGACTCCAAACCACAAGACATGGATAAACTGGAGCGGCGCTTAATTCAATTGAAAATTGAGCGCGAAGCGCTGCGCAAAGAAAAAGACGAGGCGGCTAAAAAGCGCTTGAGCGATTTAAACGAAGAAATCAATAAAGCCGGAACCGCCTACGTTGATTTAGAAGAAGTGTGGAAGAAAGAAAAAGCGTTATTAGAAGGTGCATCGCAAGCAAAAGAGCAATTAGAACAGGCCAGGATCGAGTTAGAGGCAGCGCGCCGGGCGGGTGATTTGCAAAAAATGTCCGAGCTGCAATATGGCCGCATTCCTGAACTGGAAAAACAACTGGCTTCGGCCAATGAGGCGGAAACCTCTGGTACGCAAGAGTTCACCTTGTTGCGCAACAAGGTAACCGAAGATGAAATCGCCGAGGTGGTGTCTAAGTGGACTGGGGTGCCAGTGAATAAAATGCTGGAGGGCGAGCGCGAAAAATTGCTGCGCATGGAAGACGTTCTGCACGATTCCGTGGTGGGGCAACAGCAGGCGATTGCGGCGGTATCGAATGCCGTGCGCCGCTCGCGCGCCGGTCTTAGCGACCCGAATCGCCCCAATGGCTCGTTCTTATTTTTAGGCCCCACCGGCGTGGGTAAAACCGAACTATGCAAAGCATTGGCGACGTTTTTGTTCGACAGCAAAGATGCCATGGTGCGCATTGATATGTCCGAGTACATGGAGAAGCACTCCGTTGCGCGTTTAATCGGTGCACCGCCCGGCTACGTCGGCTACGAAGAGGGTGGCTATTTAACCGAAGCCGTGCGCCGCAAGCCGTATTCCGTGATTTTGCTGGACGAAGTCGAAAAAGCGCATCCCGATGTGTTTAATATTTTGCTGCAAGTGCTGGACGATGGTCAGCTAACCGATGGTCAGGGGCGCCGTGTGGATTTTAAAAACACCGTACTGGTGATGACGTCCAACTTAGGCTCGGATGTTATTCAAACGCTGGCCAGTAATGACTCGGTGACAACCAGTTACGAAGACATGCGCGAGGCGGTGATGGGCATCGTCAGCAGTCATTTCCGGCCGGAGTTTATTAACCGTATTGATGAAGCAGTGGTGTTTCATCCGTTGGAGAAAACCCAAATTCGTGGCATTGCCGAAATTCAGTTGCAGTTATTGCATCAGCGCTTGGCCGAGCGAGAGCTGTCGCTGGAGTTGAGTGAGGCGGCGATTAACCAGCTGGTGGATGTGGGCTACGACCCGGTATTTGGCGCCCGTCCACTGAAACGAGCGATCCAACGCTCTATTGAAAACCCGCTGGCGCAAGCCATTTTGGCCGGCGAATTTGTGCCGGGCAGCAAAATCGTGGCCGACGTTCAGGATCATGAGTTTGTTTTTAAAGCCAGCTAATTTTTCGCAACGCTAAACCACAGAGGGCGGCGGGCCTGTGCCCGTTGCCCCGCACTTCTCGTATACTGCAGGCAAACGATCATCAAGCCGGAGTCTTCATGTACCGCGTTGCCCTACCTGTGTTAGCCCTGTGGCTCAGTGCCTGCACCACCGCTCCCAAAGCCCCAATGCAATTACCCATGAGTCAGACCAATCACTGCGCTGTGCCTGTCGGTGTGCATGTTAAACAGCGCGCATTGACCATTTCGTTGGGGCAAAAACCCACCGCTGGTTATGGCATTGATGTGGTCGCACAAGAGGGCAATGATGAATCGTTGACGCTGACCTTCCGTGAACGCTCGCCGGCGCCTGGCATGGTGGTGGCGCAAGTGATGACATCGCCGTGTTTGGAAGTCATGTTGCCGCCCAATTGGCAGCAAGTGACCGTGCTGCGCGCTGGTACTCAGCAACGCTGGCAGTTCAGTGCCAATGATCAGGTCAAGCGGTTGGGCCAATAGGGTGCTGATTCTTGGAATTGACCCGGGTTCGCGCATCACCGGGTTTGGTGTGATCAATGCGGTGGGGCAGCAGCTGGAGTACGTCAGCAGCGGCTGTATTCGCCTGGGCGATGGCGCCATGCCCGAGCGTCTGGGGAAACTATTCGACAGTATAACGGAGCTGATTGAGCAATACAGTCCGCAGCAGTTTGCCATCGAGCAAGCCTTTATGGGCCGCAATGCTGACTCGGCGCTTAAATTGGGACAAGCGCGTGGTGTCGCCATGGTGGCTGCGGTGCAACAGCAGTTAGAAATAGCGGAGTACGCACCGCGCACGATAAAACAAGCGGTGGTGGGCAAAGGCAGCGCCAGTAAAGAGCAGGTGCAGATTATGGTGCGGCAATTGTTAAAGCTACCGGGCAATCCTCAGGCCGATGCCGCCGATGCGCTGGCCATTGCTATTTGTCACTCTCATACGCGTAACAGCTTGGTGCACCAGGCCGGCATGCGCAGCTTTGCTCGTGGCCGTTTACGTTGACCGATTTGCACAGAAATCCTGCTGTCAGGCATGACAGCCCATGCTACTCTGGCGCTATCTCTTAAAGGATTGTTATCAGCTTATGAAATGCATGAGTGGTCTCATCGCTGCCGCCTTTTCGCGCCACTGGCTGGCCGTTGTGCTGCTGGTTGCCGGCGCGGCTGCACACGCCAATCTAATGCCTTTTGCTAATGCCCGAGTTCAGGATGAAAGTCGCAGTGAGCAAAGTCATTATCGTGTGATTTTGTCCGAGCTGAAACGCTCCCAGGCGACCACTTTCGGTGAGCGCGAAGCACGCATCAGTGGGTCATTGCAGCGCACCGTGTGGGCCTTGCCCAGTGGCATCGAACTGGAGTCTGTGATCAGCCACTACCAACATCAGCTCGACGGCAAAGAAGTTCTGTACCAATGCCAAGGGTTGGACTGCGGCAGCAGTCATTTCTGGGCGAATGAAATTTTCTCCAATGGACGTTTGGTCGGCCGTGAAAAAGATCAGGCGGTGATGGTGGTCACGTCCCCGCGCAGTGATCAGCGCAACGATATTTGGGTGGTGTACATGGTGCGCCGTGCAACGCGTCAGGTGATGGTCAATGTGGATTACATCATTACCAGTGATGCGCTGGCGGGCAACGAGTTGCAGCGCAGTCGCATTGAGCAAGTACTGGCCGACAGCTATGGCTGGCTACCGGGTTTTATTGTCACTGATGAGCGTTTTGATGAGGCGCAAAGTCAGGTGTTGGTGGATACCTTAAAAGCCCTAACCCCTGGGGTGAAGCAGCGTTTGCACTTAATGGTGCACTGCTATGACAGCACGGATATGGCCAGCAATATGCGCTGCTCCGAGCGTTTGGCACAGCAGCTGCGCGCTGCAGTTTTTGATGGTCAGTACGATGTTAACGTCACCGGTTTGGGCGCTTTAACGCTGCCGCCGGACGAGCAACATCGACCGTCGCTGCGCTTTGTATTCTGGCCGGAGAGACGCTGATGGCGAGCGGAAAAACCGTCGCATTGGCGCTTGGCAGTGGTGGCGCCCGTGGTTATGCCCACATTGGTTTAATCGAAGAGTTAGAGCAGCGCGGCTATCGCATCGTTGCGGTGTCGGGCTCCTCCATGGGGGCGATCGTTGGCGGCTTCTATTGCGCTGGGAAGCTTCAGCAGTTGAAAGAATGGTGCTGCAACCTGAGCTATTTGGATGTGTTGCGCTTAGTGGATTTGTCGCTGTTGTCGCAAGGCGCGGTGCGCGGTGACCGGGTGTTCGCCATCTTGCGCGAGTTACTGGAAGACGTGCAAATCGAACAACTTGAGTTGCCTTTTACCGCCGTGGCAACCGACATCACCCGCAAAAAAGAAGTCTGGTTTCAGCGTGGTGATCTCACTCAGGCCATGCGTGCTTCGGCGGCCATTCCCAGTTTGATTGCGCCAGTCCCATTTGACAGTGGCAATGGTAAAAGCAGTTTGCTGGTGGACGGCGGTGTACTTAACCCGTTGCCGATTATTCCATGCGTCTCCGCCCATGCCGATTTGATCATCGCCGTGGACCTCAACTCCACCACACCGATCCCCAAAGAACTGCATCCAGCAGAGCAGCCGAGCCAAAAACAAAAGCAAGACTGGCTCGATAGTGTCATCTCGCGTGCCAGCGAGTGGTGGGACAGCAAAACCAATGAACGTGCCAGCGAGAACCTCAGCAAGCTGGAAATCATCAACCAAATGTTCGAAATCATGCAGGCCTCATTGAGCCAGTTTAAGCTGGCGGGCTACCCACCGGATTTGCTGGTGTCGATGCCGACGGAGGCGTGTGAGATGTATGAGTTTTATCGCGCTAACGAGATGATCGAACTGGGGCGTTTGGTGGCGGCTGATGCATTGGATGCGCTAGAGGCGGGCACCACCAGCTTGTATGGCAAGCGTCCGGGGTGAAGCCTGGCGCTGAAAGGTTTACACTAGGCGACCTTTTTTGAGCCATCTACTGTTGAGCGACCGACGCCTTCCATGATTACCGACGCCCAGCTCCAATCCGCTGTTACCGATCTGCGCACCTTGCAGGATTTCGTTCGCTGGGGCGCCAGTCGCCTCGCCGCCAGTGAGGTGTATTTCGGTCATGGTACGGACAACCCGTGGGACGATGCGCTGGTGCTGGTTGCTCACGCGCTCAATTTGCCGTGGGATATGCCGGCAGAATGGCGCACCTCGCGACTGACCGAAGATGAGCGTCAGCAGGTCGCACATTTGTTGCAGCAGCGTGTCAATCAACGTGTGCCAACGCCTTATCTCACCGGCGAAGCCTGGTTTTGTGGTCAGCCGTATTTGGTGGATGAACGTGTGCTGATTCCGCGCTCGCCCATCGGTGAGATGATTCAGCAGTATTTTGCGCCTTATTGGCAGCCCGCGCGCTCGCCGCAACGCATCTTGGACGTGTGCAGTGGCAGCGGCTGCATCGGTTTGGCCTGCGCTTATGCCTACCCAGATGCCCAAGTCGAATTACTGGAGCTGTCGCTCGATGCATTGCAAGTGGCCGAAGCCAACATTGAGCGCCACCAGATGCACGACCGAGTGGTGGCGCTGCAGTCGGACTTATTGTCCGCCGCTGACGGTCGCTACGATCTGATTGTCTCCAATCCGCCGTATGTCGATGCCGATGATATGGCGTGCCTGCCGGATGAGTATCGGCACGAACCGGAACTGGCCCTGGCGGCGGGCGAAGACGGCTTGGACCTAGTGCATATTATGTTATCCCAGGCGCGTCAGTATCTGTCCGATGACGGCTTGTTGGTGGTTGAAGTCGGCAACAGCTGGCCCGCACTGGCGGCTGCCTACCCAGATGTTGACTTTGATTGGGTATCGTTTGAACACGGTGGCCATGGTGTGTTTGTGCTGCAAGCGCAGCAGTTGGATGCTTTGAGCCAGTCGCTCAAGCAGGATTAAATAACGAGTTAAATTATGTCCGGAAATACCTTTGGTAAAAGTTTCACTGTGACCACCTTTGGTGAAAGTCACGGTTTGGCCCTGGGCGCCATTGTTGATGGTTGCCCGCCGGGCATCGAACTAAGCGAGGCGGATCTGCAAGCCGATCTGGATCGTCGCAAGCCCGGTACATCGCGTTATACCACGCAGCGCCGCGAGCCCGATCAGGTGAAAATTTTGTCCGGCGTGTTTGAGGGCAAAACCACCGGCACACCGATTGGCCTGTTGGTCGAAAATACCGATCAGCGCTCAAAAGACTATTCCAACATTGCCGAGACATTCCGCCCGGCCCACGCTGATTACGCTTACAACCATAAATACGGTTTCCGTGATTATCGCGGTGGCGGGCGATCATCAGCGCGCGAAACGGCCATGCGTGTCGCGGCCGGTGCCATCGCCAAAAAAGTGCTGGCACAAAAAGGCATTCAGATTCGAGGCTATTTGTCGCAGCTGGGCCCGATCAAAATCGAGCAGTTTGATTGGCAAGAAGTGCATAACAATCCGTTCTTTTGCCCAGACGTCAGTAAAGTCGCTGAGATGGAAGACTACATGACGGCGCTGCGCAAAGAGGGCAATTCTGTTGGCGCAAAGATCTCCGTGGTTGCCAGTGGCCTGTTCCCTGGGCTGGGAGAGCCGATTTTTGATCGCCTGGATGCCGACTTGGCCCATGCGTTGATGAGCATCAATGCGGTCAAAGGCGTGGAAATCGGTGACGGCTTTGAGGTGGTGGAGCAAAAAGGCACCGAGCATCGCGATGAAATGACACCGGATGGCTTTTTATCCAATCACGCCGGTGGCGTTCTGGGCGGAATCAGCACCGGCCAAGACATCATTGCTCACATCGCGCTGAAACCGACGTCCAGCATGGTGATACCGGGTCGCTCAATCGATACACACGGCAATGAAATTGAAGTGGTCACCAAAGGTCGCCACGACCCTTGTGTTGGCATTCGCGCCACCCCAATCGCAGAAGCCATGATGGCCATCGTATTGGCCGATCATTGGTTGCGTCATCGTGGCCAAAACGCCGATGTGCACTGCTCGACGCCGGTAATCCCAGCGCAGGCGACTGCTGGCGAGTGAATCACAGTTCTGCCTCGGCGGCCGTTCGGCCGCCGTTTAAACGTCTTTCTTTATTCTACGCCCTGTATTTTGCCCTCTTAGGTTGTATTGCCCCGTTTTGGGGGCTGTACCTGGAACAACGTGGTTTCAGTGCCAGTGAAATTGGCACTTTGATGGCGGTGTTTGGCTTGGTGCGCATTCTGGCGCCTAACGTCTGGGCTTGGGTCGGGCGGCATCATTTGTCACCTTTGCCGATGATTCGTTTGGCCGGCTTTTTCACCTTATTGTGCTTTTCCGCCATGCCCTGGGTCGACAGCTTTTATGGCATGGCGCTGGTTATGCTGACCTACGGTTTCTTCTGGGCGGCCATGCTGCCGCAATACGAGGCGCTGACGTTGCAGGCGGTGGCCAGCCGGATGGAATGGTATGGCCGTATTCGAGTATGGGGCTCGATCGGGTTTATCGCGGCGGTGGTGGTCTTGGGGGCGCTGCTGGAAAAGTGGTCGATGGACTGGCTGCCGCGCGTCATGTGGCTGTTGATGCTGGTTATCTGGCTCAATGCCTGGACCTTGCCTGCGGCCATTGGCCGTTCGATTGCGCAAGCCGTGAGCGGTGGGGTGATGCGCTGTTTGGCGCAGCGGCCGGTGTGGTTATTCTTGCTGATGACGCTGTTGTTGCAGGTCAGCTTCGGGCCTTACTACACCTTCTTTTCTATCTATTTAGAGCAACATGGCTATGGTCGCATTCCGGTTGGCTTACTGTGGGCCCTGGGGGTGTTGGCGGAAGTGCTGTTCTTCTGGCAGTTTCACCGCGTGATGTTGCGTCTGAGTTGGCGGCATTGGTTTTCGCTGGCGTTGCTACTGACCGCAGTGCGTTGGTGGGTGATCGGCGCGCAAGTGGAGTCGCTGAGTTGGATCGTATTGGTGCAGCTGTTTCATGCCTTTAGTTTTGCCGCCATGCATGCGGTATCGATGCGCTATTTACAGCATTATTTTCCTGGGCCTTTGTTGGCCTCAGGCCAGGCGGTTTATTCCAGTTTGGGGTTTGGTTTGGGCGGCGCCATCGGTGCTTGGTTGAGTGGTTTGGCTTGGCAGTCTATGGGTGGCAGCGTGGTATTTTATGCGGCTGGTTTGATTGCCTTGCTTGCCGCTATGATGGCCTGGTTGGCCTTGCCGAAACGGCTCACCACTGCGTAATCTAAAAACGCTGGATATTCTCTAGAGGGATCAATATGAAAATTAATATAACGTTTGATATGACGCCGGATGAATTTCGCCGCTTAATGGGTTGGCCCGACGTGGCCGAATTTCAGCGTGAGCTGTTTGAACAGATGTTAACAAAGATGCAATCCGGTGAGGATGGCTACGATCCGCTGTCGCTGTATCAGCCAATGATGAAAGAAGGCATGAACAGCATGAGCCAATTTCAGAGCATGATGTTCAATATGATGTCAGGTTCTAAACCCGGTAAAACAGAAGAATAAATCTATCTAATAAATGTGGCAATTAGGGTCAAATCTGTCTGCCATTGTTACGTTTCTTCCCGCACTGTGTACGGTGGTAGTAAGAAAGCATGATTTTGGTCAAGCTGTCGTTACTTTCGGTGGCGGTCGTCATCGAACTGTAAGATATACTCAGCTACCATCGGACTACCGATTACGGCAATAAAACCTTTGAAGGAGCGAGACCATGCAAGAGAACATCTTGAACGCATTCGCGGAGCAGGCTAAGACCATGTATGCCCCTATGAGCAAGTTCAATACTCTGTTTGTTGATAACATGGAAAAGATGACGGACTTTCAACTCGGCGCAATCAAGGCTTATGCGGAAATGGGCTTGGATCAAATGAAAAAGGCAGCGGATATCAAAGATACCGACAGCCTGCGCGCTTACACCGCTTCTCAGGCAGAAGCAGCCACGGCCCTGAACAAAAAAATCATGGAAGATGCCAAAGCTATGTCGGACATGGCGATGGAATTCAAAACTCAGGTTGAGAGCATCATGGAAGAAGCCCGTAGCACAGCGTCTGCCACCGCGACTTCTACTGCCAAAACCACATCGGCAAAAACTAAATCTGCTGCCTGATTTCAGGTGGCAGGTGCCGGGCAAGGCAGGCAGCCAGTTTGTTGTTTGTTTTGCCGCACTAAAGGCCACCTTTGGGTGGCCTTTTTTATGGGCGAATAATGTAGGGTGATGTATGAGCGTAGTGCAAAAGGAAACCGTCGAGACAGCCATTAAAGACTTCTATGACATGGCGCTGAGAGCCACGGAACAATACACCAGCGTCATGGATAAAGTAGTGAATCAGCAGACGTCAGCCGACGATCCTGCCGCTTCAGTAATGACCGATTTTAACGAAGCGTTTCGTGAATTAAGCGAAGCCATGATGTCGAATCCACAAAAAATCATGGCCGATCAAATGGAGCTGATGAAAAAGCAGCAAGAGCTTTTTCAAAGCACATTGCTGCGATTTATGGGCAAGGAAGTCGAGCCAGTGGTTGTGCCAGAGCGCACTGATCGCCGCTTTAAAGACGAGCAATGGCAAGATAATCCAGTCTTTGATTTTCTAAAGCAATTGTATTTATTGCAGTCGCAAGCAGTGACTAAAATGGTTCACGAAACGGAAGGACTGAGCGATCATGCTCGTCAGAAAGTGGAGTATTTCACACGCCAATACGTGAATGCGGTGTCACCGACCAATTTCGCTGCACTTAACCCAGAAGTGATTCGCAAAGCCGTCGAAACTGGCGGTGGCAGTTTGTTAAAAGGTCTAGAGCAGCTGTCAGAAGATATGGAAGCCAGCGTTAAAGGCGCATTGAACGTGGCCATGACTGATACCAGCGCTTTTCAAGTCGGCCGTAACTTGGCGACGACGCCTGGCAAGGTGGTCTATCAAAATGACCTGATGCAGCTGATTCAATACACCCCGAGTACAGAAAAAACCTTTAAACGTCCGCTGCTGATTATTCCGCCATTTATTAACAAGTACTACATCCTGGATATGCGGGATAAAAACTCCTTTGTTAAGTGGCTGGTGGATCAAGGCCATACCGTCTTTATGATTTCTTGGGTGAATCCTGGCCCTGCGCTGCGCGATAAAGATTTTACCGCTTACATGAAGGAAGGGCCGTTAGAGGCCATCAGTGCAATTGAAAAAGCCACGGGCGAAAAAGAGGTCAATGCCATTGGTTATTGTCTGGGTGGTACCTTATTGGCGGCGACCCTGGCGTATTTGAAGAAAAAAAAGCAAGAGCCGATCAAAGCAGCCACCTTTATGGCCACACTGACGGACTTTTCGCAACCTGGTGAAATCGGTGTGTTTATTAATGAAACTGCGATTTCCGGTCTAGAGAAGCAAATGAATGCGCTGGGTTACTACGATGGCCGGCAAATGGCATTCAGCTTTAATACCCTGCGCGAAAACGATCTGTTCTGGTCGTTCTTTATTAATAACTACTTGAAAGGTGAGCGCCCAGCGGCCTTTGATTTGCTGTATTGGAATACCGACAGCACCAATCTGCCGGCAGCGATGCACTCTTTCTATTTGCGCAATATGTATCTGCACAATCGTTTGATTGAAAAAGATGCCATTGAACTGGACGGCGTGAAGTTGGATTTGCGCCAGATAAAAGTGCCGACCTACTACATCTCTACCGCGCAAGATCACATTGCTTTGTGGCAGGCGACGTACACAGGTGCCAAGTTAATGTCCGGTAAAAACCGCTTTGTATTGGGCGGTTCGGGTCATATCGCTGGCATTGTCAATCCGCCGGAAGCCAATAAGTATGGTTATTGGACCAATGAGAAGATTCCAGACAGCCCAGATGAGTGGTATCAAGGCGCCACTAACCATGAGGGCTCCTGGTGGTTGGATTGGCAGCAATGGGTCTTGGACCAAGGCAATATGGAACAAGTGGCCGCTCGCCAGCCTGGTGATGCTGAGCTGAAACCCATCGAAGATGCGCCAGGGCGATACGTCAAACAGCGCATCTTTGATGTGCTCGCCAAGTAAGATGTTAAGCCCCGCCAGTCGGGGCTTTTTTGTATCTCGTGGTTTTTGATAACGGATGGGCACCACCAAGAATGTTGCAGTCGACTTATGCGGCGCATCTAACTGCTTGCTGTGAAAGCGTTTTTCGCTATTATGCAAACAGCTGCCGGGTCATTAATACGCTGGTCAGCTGGCAGGTGTAATTGAAGAACAGGGTGTGTGCTCAGGCCCGAAGTAAGGAATCAATGTGTCGAGATTTGATCAGGAATCCGTGGTTTACGGGGTTATCCGTAACATTCCCAATGGTGATGATTTTTCTGCTCGCCTACAGCGCCGCACCAACTGGCGTGCTATTCAGGCGCTGCCGCTCGGCAGTGATGATGAATGGACGCTGTTGTGCCGGGAAATGTTCTCTATGCCGGGTGATGATCTGTTCAGCGGTACCTATCATTCGCAATTGATCCATTTTGCAGCCTCCTACAAAGCGGTGGAGTACGAATGGGAGCACTGGCTGGGGCAGTTCGAAAGTCTGCTCAAAGGCATGTATTGGGTGTCGGCGACGGTCCATTTGGAAACCGAGCTGGCCGGCAAACACACCTTTAGCTGGGCGGTCGAAAGTGGCCATGCACCATCGGATGCTGAGCTAAGAATGAGCTGCGAATGGGAGCGGGAGGCTGGTTTTGCCGTATGACGACAGCCCAGACCATGGGGTGCTGGAGATTCCGTATCAACAGCTGAGTGCCGACGCCCTAGACGGCGTGTTGCAGGAATTTGTTGGTCGAGAGGGCACAGACTATGGCGACTACGACGTCAGCTTGGAGCAGAAAAAGGCACAAGTGCTGGAACAGCTGAAAAGTGGCCAAGCGCTGTTGCTATTTGACCCGATCGGCCAGAGCTGTCACATTGAACGAACGGAAGTCGTGCGCCAGCATGGCTTACAGCCCGATTAAACGCCTCAAACGGCACTGGAGGGGCGCATGAAGCCTATCAGTGAAATCGAGCAAAGGCGGCTAAGACGCCGAGTGCACGACGCCATCGAAGACATCGACGCGATGAAGGAGCAGCTGGCCGAGATTCGCCACTGCTGCCAGGAGTTGTCGCAACTGATGCGGGAAATCCGTGAAAATGGCGAGCAAGCGCGTGAGCGTGCTCGCCGCCGGCAAAACATCAAACGCGTCGTTTGACCTGTCCGTTATTCCTTTGCATCGGCGCTGATCTTGCGCCGCACCATATCACGCAGCAAAAAACGGCTGGGTGACAGTGCTTCTGCCACCGTGTTGGTGGTGGGCAAACCGTCGCTATCCAGCTGCGCTGCTAACAGCTCTGCGCATAAGGCCGCCGATGCCAATCCTCTGGAGCCATGGCCGATATTGAGCCACAAACCCTTTAAATAGGGCATGTCCGTTGTTGGAACATGCTTGGCATTTTTCACCATAGGCGCAAAGCGCTGCAAAAACGCCTGGGTGTCGACCACAGGCCCAGCCATAGGCAAGTAGTCCGGTGTGCTGCAACGAAATCCCACACGGCCGCCGCTCACCCTTGCTGTGCTGGCATCAATGGCAAAGTCTTGCAGGTGCGACACATTGCTCTGATGGTCCTGTTCGCGCAGCTTTGGGTCGTTGTCGTTCAGATTGTAACTGGCGCCCAAGCACACCTTGCCGTCGTAAGCCGGTGGCATATAGCTGCGCGCGCACAGCACTGTGCTGGGAGACGGTACACTGCCTGCCTCTAGATAGCTCAGCTGGCCGCGAATGGCTTTCACCGGCAAATAGGCATCAGGCAGCAGCGACTTGGCATCGTGTGCGGTCGCAATCACCAGCTGGTCGCACTCGATTTCGCTCTCCTCTGTGCTGACGCGCCAGCCATGAGGTTGATGCGACAGCGCAGTCACGGTGCGCTGTTGAAATACGATATTGCTGTGCTGTGCCAACGCGTGACAGTAGGCTACTGGATTGACCCAGCCTGCAGCGGGGAAAAACAAACCGCCCGTTGTCAGTGCTATGCCCGCTAGAGCGCTGGCTTGCTGTGCGTCAACCGGGTAGAGCAGTTCGGCGGAAGGGCACTGGCGCTGGATAAAACTGCGCTGGCGTTTGTCCTCTTGTTCGCTGTACGCCAGTTGCAACACACCGCATTGGCGCCAGTGCGGATTGTTGTCAGCGCTTCCCAGCACCCGCTTAACACTGCTTAGGGCGGCAACAAAGGCGCTGCGATAGAAGTCGCTGTGCACGGCATTATCGCCAGCCGCTAGCTTGATGTAGAGGCCGCCTTGCGGATTGCCCGACGCCGCTTGCGCTATCCCAGCGCCATCGATGAGGGTGACGCGATAACCGCGTTCAGCCAGTGCACGGGCGCTGCTGCAGCCAGCCAAACCGGCCCCGACGACCACAATGTGTTGGCTGTTAGGCACGGCATTGGGGGGGCGTTGCCAGGGCTTTAGGCGCGACAGCAATGGCCGTTCAGGGCCGCAGCTGTAATCAAATTGGGCGCAAAGCATGTCGCGTTTGCGACCGAAGCCGGCCACTTTTTTCACCCGAAAGCCAGCACCGCGCAATGCTCGTTTGACAAAACCGGCGGCAGTGAAGGTCGCCAGTGTCGTTCCTGGGTGGCTCAACCAGCGTATGTGTTGGAACAGCTCATTGCTCCACATTTGTGGATTTTTCGCTGGAGCAAAACCGTCCAGATACCAAGCGTGCACTGGTCCTTGCAATTGCGGCAGTGCTTCAGCGACGTCGTCAAAGATGAGCGTCAGTCTTACGTTATGCTCGGGCCAATGCAAATGATGCGCGCCCGGCTCCAGCATCGGGTATTGCTGCAGTAATCGTTCTGTTAACGGTGCCAACTCCGGCCACAAAGCCAGCGCGCGAGTCAGCTGCTGTTTGGTCAGCGGGAATTTTTCCACACTGGTGAAATGCAAATAGCCCTGGCCGTGCTCGGCAAAGGCTTGCCAGGTGGCGAGAAAATTCAACCCAGTGCCGAAGCCGGTTTCGATGATGCGGAAATTCTTTGGGCAGTCGGGGGCAGCAAAGCGCTGCGGTAAATCGTTGTGCCGCAAAAACACATGACGTGTTTCATTTAAGCCGTCATCAACGGAAAAATAGGTGTCGTCGAATTGGTTGGCAACGGGCTGGCCGTCATCGCGCCAGTGTAAATCGGCGTTGCGCAACGATGACGGCTGGTTGTCGCTGGAGTTAGAGGGATCGGAAGTCACGGAAATTGAGTTCTGGCGTGCTTGAATAAAGACCATAGTCTACACCGGGCTGCGAATGGCAGACAGGGGCGGCGCGGCACTTTAGAATGGCGCCATGCTGTATGACATATTTTCTATTATGGCGCCGGTGCTCGCCTGCGCTGCCATTGGTTTTGGTTGGGCGCGCAGTGGTCATGGATTTGACCCGGATTTTATTTCACGTTTGGTGTTAAACATCGGTGCTCCGTGTTTAATGCTATCAGTGATGTCGTCCGTTGAGCTGGATATGCAGGCGTTTCAGCGCACCGCGCTGGCGTGTGTGCTGATTGCGGCGCTGATGGCGTTGGCCGGTAGCCTTATTCCCCGCTGGTTGGGGCACGATGTGCGTGCCTTTTTACCGTCATTTATGTTTCCCAATGTTGGCAATATGGGTCTGCCGGTGTGCTTTTTGGCCTTTGGTCAAGAAGGTTTGGCACTGGCGCTGGCCTTTTTTATGGTGCTGTCGTTGGCGCATTTCCCGGTTGGAATTTTAATGGCCGGTGGCAAACAAGCGGGTGGGGCCGCAGGCCTTTTGAAAATGCCCATTTTATATGCAGTCATCATTGCACTGTCGCTGTTGTGGTTTGACTGGCAGCTACCTGCTCCTGTGTTTAATTCGGTGCAGCTATTGGGCGGCATGGCCATTCCATTGATGTTGATTACCCTGGGCGTTTCACTGCAGCGGCTGCAAGTGCGGCAGTGGCGTCAGGCACTGATTTACAGCGGCTTGCGCATAGGTGGTGGTCTGTTGGCTGGATTGCTGGTGGTGTGGTTGTTGGATTTGCAAGGCGCTGAGCGCGGCGTAGTGTTGTTGCAGGCAGCCATGCCGGTGGCGGTGTTTAATTTTCTATTCGCGGAGCGCTATCAGCGTGAACCGCAAGCGGTGGCCGGCATGGTGGTAATGTCGACGCTGATGTCATTTGCCACCGTACCGTTACTGTTGTTCTGGCTGATTTAGGCAAGCGCTGCAGAGCTTGGTTTGCTCTGAGCGCCCTACGGTTTTGGAGCGCCAAGTCTGCTCCAGGCAGCGGCGCACACCGTGGCTCAGGGCATCGGTAATGCCGGGCTGCACTGGCCAGCCCGTGCTGAGAGGTCGCTACTCTTCTACGACGATTACATCGGTGATCACGATGTTTTCCAATGGACGATCGCGCGCTCCGGTGGCCGTGGCGGCAATGGCATCCACGACTTCCATACCGCTGGTGACGGTGCCAAACACCGCGTAGCCAAAATCACGCACGCCATGGTTTAGAAACTGATTGTCTTTCACATTAATAAAGAATTGGCTGGTGGCGCTGTCGACCACGGCCGTGCGGGCCATGGCTACGGTGCCACGCTGATTGAGCAGGCCATTGTCGGCTTCGTTTTTAATGCCCGGCAAGGTGACCTTTTTCTTCATTTTTTCTGTGTAGCCACCGCCTTGAATCATAAAATCTTTGATCACACGATGGAAAATCGTGCCATCGTAATGGTCGGCGCTGACATAGGTGAGAAAATTGTCGACGGTGATTGGCGCTTTGCTGCGGTTGAGCTGCAAACGAATGTCGCCGGCGCTGGTTTTAATGTCGACGCTGACCAGCTCATCCTGTTGGTCCGTATTGTTTGTGTTTGTGTTTGTGTTTGTGTTTGTGATGGCCGCGCTGCCGTCATTGGCACTGGCTAAGCTGGCTGCCAACATCAAGGCGGCGGCTGCGATATACTGGCGCATAATTTAGTCTCCTTAGGTGTGGCATGAAACATACGGTAACCATTGTCTTTTGTGAAGGCTGTCGTTGGGCGTTGCGCTCAGGTTGGTATGCACAAGAATTGTTGAGCACATTTCAGGGCCAGTTGGGCGGTGTACTGTTACAGCCAGGTGAGCAAGGGCAGTTTCAGGTGTGGGTGGGCGAGCAATTAATCTGGTGTCGCAAACGCGACGGCGGATTCCCTGACGCCGCGGATTTAAAGCGCCGCGTGCGCGATATAGCCGCAGAAGGGCAATCGTTGGGGCATTGTGACCTACCCCAGGCGGATGAAGGAGCCTCGGCTAGCTGATATCTTGATGCCATCCCGCGCCAGTGCCAACCAGCGCGAAATTGTGCCGAGCTTCCTACGTTTTAACTACACCCAGCCGCTGCTGCTGCGCTTGCCGCGCAGGGCTGGCAAAATCAAACCGGCCAAAATACCAATGATGACCAGCGCGCCGCCGTAAATGAGATACGTCGAGTGATTGTCGGAGCGCAGCTGGCTATTTTCCGCTGTCAGTGCTTCGACTTGAATTTCCAGGTCCTGATTTCTCAGCGTCAGTCGCTTGGCTTTTTCATCCAATGCCAGCGCATTTTCGGATATGGCGGTAATACGCTCTAAATCTTGCTGCAGTTGTTCGTTTTGCTGTTGCAAGGTGGTGGAGCTGTCGGAGGCGTTGGTCACCTGCTGTTGCAGTTGATTGCGTTGTTGCTGTACTTCTGCCAGTTCGGTTTTTAACGATTCCAACTCGCGCTGAGCAAAAATCAGTTTTTCTTTTGCCACTGGCTCGTTGTCAAGAAAGCGGGTCAATACAAAGCCTTCATCGCCTTTATCGGTTTTGACCTTGGTGTAATCCGAGTCGGCCAATTCCTCAACAAAAATCAGGTGTTCACCGCTTTGCAGGGATTTAATAATGCGATATTCCTGCCCTGGACCGGTGCGCAGTGGCAGCCAGAGTTCATCTTTTACGTAGCGCTTTTCGACCGCCATAGCAGCACTGGTCAGCAATGATAACAGCACGATGCTGGTCAGATATTTCACAATTTACTCCTTAACAACCGGCTTATGGCAGTACTTTTTTAAACGGCTTAACAGTCACTTGCTGATACACGCCAGCGGCCACGTAAGGGTCGTCATCGGCCCACTGTTGCGCGTCGCTTAGGCTATCGAATTCGGCCACCACCAAGCTGCCGCTAAAGCCTGCGTCGCCTGGATCGTGGCTATCAATAGCAGGGTGAGGACCTGCCAGCAATAGTCGCCCTTGTTGCTTCAGTTGTTCAAGCCTTTGCAAGTGCGCCGGGCGCGCGTCCAAACGCAGGTTAAGACTGTCCGCGACATCTTCGCTGATAATGGCATACCACATGGTGCTGATCCTTATTGCAAACAATTGGGCGAGGCGTGTCAGTCGTCATATTGGCTGCTGGACTGGTGAATAATCACGCTCGCCTGGGTGGCGCTCAGGATATACTATGGCCTTTCATATTGCGAAACCGGTAAAGGTCCTTCTTGGCTTCAGTAATCGATCTTCATTGTCACTCCACCGCCTCCGATGGCAAGTTGGCGCCATCGGCATTAGTCGAGCGCGCAGCCGGTCAGGGCGTAGAGGTGCTGGCGCTCACCGACCACGACACATTAGCCGGGCAGCAAGAGGCGCGCGGCGCTGCTGAGCGCCTGGGGATACAGCTGGTGTCTGGTATCGAGTTGTCATGCGTGTGGGGTGGCGCCACGATTCACATCGTCGGTTTGGATATGCAGCTCGACAGTGCCGCTATGCAACAGGCCGAAGTGGCACAGCTGGAGGCACGCAAACAGCGTGCGCACACCATTGCCGAGCGTTTGAGCCGGCGTTTGCACACCGATATTCCGTTGGCCGAGATTCAACGCTACGCCGGCGGTGAGCTGGTGGGGCGGCCACACTTTGCTCAGTATTTGGTCGACCAGCAGTTGGTGCCATCGATGGCGGTGGCATTTAAGAAATACCTAGGCGCTGGCAAACCGGGCGATGTTAAAGCCAATTGGCCAGCGTTGGAGCAAGTGGTGCGCTGGATCGTCGATGCTGGCGGTATTGCGGTGTTGGCCCATGCGCATTTGTACAAAATGACGCGCACCAAATTACGCGCTTGTATCAGTGATTTTATTGACGCCGGTGGACGTGCGCTGGAAGTCAGCTATGGCAATATGGACGCAGACCAGCAACGCCGAATGGTGGCGTTGGCGCAAGAATTTGAGCTGCTGGGCTCATGCGGCAGTGATTTTCACGGCCCCAATCGTTTTGGTTTGGACCTTGGAGTAATGCCCGCATTTCCCGCCGATATTGAGCCCGTCTGGCAGCATTTTCGCTCAGCTTGAGCGGTACAGGAGTATATCTTGAGTCAGTTTTTCCAGATCCATCCCGAAAATCCACAACCACGATTGATCAAACAAGCGGCAGAAATTCTCAAACAAGGCGGGCTGGCAGTGATCCCGACGGATTGCGCTTACGCATTGGCCTGTCGCATCGGCGACAAACAAGCCACGGAGCGTGTACAGCGTTTGCGCCAGCTCGGTGCGCAGCACAACTTCACCTTGCTGTGCCGGGATTTGTCGGAGCTGTCGAACTTTGCCAAAGTCGACAACAGCGAATACCGCTTATTAAAAGCTCACACTCCGGGCGCCTTTACCTTTATTTTGCCGGCAACGCGTGAAGTGCCACGTCTGCTGATGCATCCGAAAAAACGCACCATTGGCATTCGTGTGCCGGATAATGCCATTGCCATGGACCTGCTGACAGAGATGAACGAGCCCCTGATGACAACGTCATTGATTATGCCGGGGGACGAGTTGCCTTTGTCGGACCCTTATGACATCCGCCAGACCCTCGAGCACCAATTAGAGCTGGTGATAGACGGCGGCTACTGCGGCTTTGAAGCCACCACCGTGATCGACATGACCAGCGAAACCGTCGAAGTGATTCGCCAAGGTGCGGGAGACGCATCGGCGTTTCTCTAAAGCGCTGCCATCCGGTATCATGCCCTGCTTTCTGAACAGCAGGGCATGCTCATATCATGACTAAGAAACGTGTTCTTACCGGCATTACCACCACGGGAACGCCGCACCTGGGCAACTATGTCGGTGCCATTCGTCCCGCGATTGCGGCGAGTCGCAGCGACGATACCGAGTCCTTTTTCTTTTTGGCCAACTTCCACGCACTGATCAAGTGCCAGGATCCTAAGGCCGTGCATCAGTCGACCAAAGAAATCGCCGCCACTTGGTTAGCTCTCGGCTTGGACCCGGAGCAGGCCACGTTTTACCGTCAGTCTGATATTCATGAAATCCCTGAGCTGAACTGGGTGCTGAGTTGTGTTTGCGCCAAAGGCCTGATGAATCGCGCCCATGCCTATAAAGCCGCGGTGGATGCCAACGTCGCTGAAGGCGAAGATGCCGACAAAGCCATCACTATGGGTTTGTTTAATTACCCGGTGCTGATGGCGGCCGATATTTTGATGTTCAATGCTGACCAGGTGCCGGTGGGCAAGGATCAAATCCAGCACATTGAGATGGCGCGCGACATGGCACAGCGCTTCAACCACCTGTTTGCCAGCAAAAAACAGCCGTTGCTGACGTTGCCGAATTATCAGGTGGATGAGCACGTGGCGGTGCTGCAGGGGCTCGATGGCCGCAAGATGAGCAAAAGCTACGGCAATACCATCCCGCTGTTCCTGACTGAAAAGCAATTGCGCAAGCACATCAATAAAATCAAAACCAACTTGCTGGAGCCGGGTGAAGCGAAAGATCCGGATGATTCTACCGTGTTCCAAATTTGGCAGGCCTTTGCCAACGAAGAGCAAACCGCTGAGATGCGGCAAGCGTTTGCCGATGGCATTGGCTGGGGCGACGCCAAGGGCAAGCTATTTGAGCTGGTTAATGCCGAGCTGGCCGAGCCGCGTGAGCGCTACAACGATCTGATGGAGCGTCCGCAAGACATTGAGGACATTCTGCAGATGGGCGCCGCCAAAGCGCGTAAAATCAGCCAGCCGCTGCTGCAGCAGATTCGCCAAGCGGTGGGTATTTATCCGCTGTCTCAGGACTAACACAAAGGCGGCCGTTGCCGTCACATCGCGGCGCACATAAGGGAGTCGATATGGCAACAGAAACACCCGCGCACCCGGTCGCCGCGCAACAGGAAATGCCGTTTGCTTTGGTTCAGGGGCAGCCGCTGACGCAGTTGCCGCTGGACCTATACATACCGCCCGATGCGCTGGAAGTCATTCTGGAGCAATTTGAAGGGCCGCTGGATCTGCTGCTGTACCTGATTCGCAAACAGAATCTCGACATTCTTGAAATCAACGTTGCCGACATCGTCGATCAGTACCTGACCTACATCGATATGATGAAGGCGCTGCAGTTGGAGCTGGCGGCGGAATATCTGGTGATGGCGGCCATGTTGGCAGAGATCAAAAGCCGGGTGCTGTTGCCGCGCCAGCAAAGCGAGAACGGCGATGAAGAAGACCCGCGCGCCGAGCTGATTCGTCGCTTGCAGGATTACGAGCGCTTTAAAACCGCCGCCGAAGACTTAGACGCACTGCCGCGTTTGGAGCGCGACACCTTTCTTGCCGAGGTGGATGGCCCAGATCGTATTCAAGAGCGCTTGCACCCTGAGGTGGATATGCGTGAGTTGATGCTGGCCTTTGCCACGGTACTGCGCCGCGCTGAACGTTCTGAACACCATGAAGTGCAGCGCGAGCAACTATCGACACGTGAGCGCATGTCGCAGGTGTTGGAGCAGTTGCAGGGCGGGCACTTTGTCGCTTTTCGAACGCTGTTTAGCAGCGATGAGGGGCGCTTGGGCGTAGTGGTGACCTTTTTGGCCTTACTCGAGCTGGTGAAAGAGTCGCTGGTGGAGTTGGTGCAACAAGAAACCCTAGGCCCGATTTATGTAAAAGCCAGAATGTCGGAGCGCTTTGCAGAGGAGGAAGAGCGTGAGTGATCGACCGCCTTTGGCCAGTATTCTAGAAGCGGTATTGGCCGCCGCCGGTGGGCCAGTGTCGCTGGAGCGTATGCAGTCGGTGTTTGAGGACCATGAGGTACCGTCGGCGGCGGATTTACGTGAGGCCTTAGCGGCGTTGCGGCAACAGCTGCAAGTGCGCGGTTTGGAATTGGTCGAGGTGGCGTCGGGCTATCGCTTGCAAGTGCGACCGGAAGTGGCGCCTTGGGTGGCGCGTCTGTGGGAAGAGAAGCCGCAGCGGTACTCGCGCGCGCTATTGGAAACTCTCGCTCTGATTGCCTATCGTCAACCCATTACGCGCGGTGACATTGAAGATGTGCGTGGTGTGGTGGTCAGCTCCAGCATTATGAAGACGTTGCTGGAGCGAGAATGGGTGCGTGTGGTGGGGCATCGTGATGTGCCTGGGCGCCCAGCAATGTACGCCACCACCCGCCAGTTTCTCGATTATTTTGGCCTCAAAAGCCTCGATGACATGCCCAGCTTGCAGGAAATCCGCGAGTTGGACGACGCTAATCGCAAGTTGCAGTTGGGTGATGATGCGGAAGTGCGTCAGGCTACGCCGGGCAGTTACGACTTCACCAGCAGCGAAGAGGTGGAACAGCGCGGCGCTGATGTGCTGGCTGACACCGAGCAAGATTTGAACGCCGCCGCCGAGCTGGTTGCCAAGGTTGAGGCTGGAGTGTTCAACAAAGACACAAGCGAATCGCCAGAGCCGCAAGATGAGTTGCAACAGGCGCTGGCGCGTTTGCAGGCGAAGGACGACGAGCCTGCAACAGACAACAGTGCTGATACGTCGAGCCAAGATGGCGACGAGTCGGCCTCGAACCACGAAGAGTAAAACATGAACGAAAGAATTCAGAAGCTGCTGGCGGATGCGGGCATTGCTTCTCGACGTGAGGCCGAACGCTGGATTGCCGATGGCCGCATTACCGTCAATGGCGTCAAGGCACAGTTGGGCGACCGCGCCTCGCGCGAAGACATGGTGCGCGTCGATGGCCGCACCGTTAAATTGGCGGAAGCGGGCCGTACCCGTCGCGTGCTGGCCTACAACAAGCCGGTCGGTGAAGTGTGCACCCGCACCGACCCCGATGGCCGCGCGACGGTATTTGATCATTTGCCACACACTCGTGGTGAGCGTTGGATTAACGTCGGCCGCTTGGATATCAATACCTCTGGGCTGTTGCTGTTCACTACCGATGGTGAGCTGGCCAACAAACTGATGCATCCGTCGTCCGGTGTCGACCGTGAGTACGCTGTGCGTGTGCGTGGTGATGTCGATGAAGCCATGATCGCGCGCTTAAAAGAAGGCGTTTTACTGGATGACGGCCTGGCTCGCTTTACCGACGTGCAGTTCTTTGACGGTGAGGGCCAGAACAAGTGGTTCCATGTGGTGTTAATGGAAGGCAAAAACCGCGAAGTGCGGCGCTTGTGGGAAAGCCAGGGAGTGGAAGTCAGTCGACTTAAGCGTGTGCGCTATGGCTGTATTTTTATGCCGGCCAATGTGCCTGTGGGCACTTGGGTGGAGCTGCAACAGCGTGAAGTGAACGATCTGGCCGACTTGGTCGGTCTTGAGCGCAAAGTCCGCCGCCGCTTGGTCGGCAAAGAGAAAGAGCGCTTTCAGCGTGTGCAAAAGCGCCAGAAGGTCCGTCAAACAGCGCAGCGTCGCCGCCGCGCCGCACGCTAATCAGTCAGCCTTCGCTGGCGGCAGCTCTGAGTGCAGGTCGGTTTCGCAAATCACTCGGTTGCGGCCGCCGCTTTTAGCGGCGTACAGCGCCTCATCGGCGCGATGCAGCAAACTGTCTTTATCATCATCGCCGTGCAGGGTAACGCAACCTAGGCTGGCCGACAGTTGGATGTCCCCCTGGCTGCCCTGTAATCGCAATGCCTCGATGCTGATGCGGATACGCTCGGCAATGCGCAAGGCGCCACTGGCGCTGGCGCCAGACAATACAATGATGAATTCCTCACCGCCATAGCGGAAACTCATGTCGGTTTGGCGAATGCAGCTGGAAATGCACTCCACGGTTTGTTGCAGCACCTTGTCGCCGCAGCTGTGGCCGTGCTTGTCATTGATCTGCTTGAACCAATCCAAATCGATCATCAGCAGCGATAACGCATGTTGATGGCGTTTAGACAGTTCAATTTCACGTACCAAGGTTCTGTCCAGTGCAGCGCGGTTGCCCGCGCCAGTCAGTGGATCACGAAAGGCCGCTGCCAGCGCTGAGTGATAGCGCAAGGCGTTACGCACCGGATACACCAGTGTGGTCAGCAGACCTTCGATATTGGCCAGCTCATGCTCACGAAAGCGCGTGCTGCGATGAAAGTTAAGGTCGCCCATATAATCTCCCTGAGTCTGCAAGCGATAGTGAACGCTGTGCTGACTCTGCTTTCCTTGGCTAATATGGAGGCCATTGTTGGCGTGATGAAAGGTGATTCCATCAACCAGAATCGCTTGCTGGATTTCATCGAAGAAAATCTCCAACAACTGCTGCAGTTCCAGTGTGGTTTGCAGCTTGCCGGATAGGCGTAGCAGCAGTTCTGGGCGTAGATCGGGCCGTGGGGCAAGATCCCCAATGCTGGTGACGATTTTCTCGTCGCGGAGCTCTGCTCGACCGTTGCTGTGTAATGGACTCACCATGAGTCACCTCATACTGATCGTGTTCTGTATTCTCCCTAAGCGATTAGCGTGCCACTTTTTTAAGAAAGATAAACTCCATAAAAATCAATTGGTTATGAATTCTGCTGTGGCTGTGTGGCAATAAATCGTCTTTTTTGACACCTTGCTGGCCTGGAAAAGCGTCAAATGCTTGATATGTGACAGCTTGAGAAGATGGCGCTTTTCTGACGCTTAACGCCGAGCGGGATGGCGTAACTGGTCTGCTTGGGATGATGGCAGCAATCCTTGCCGCTGGCGGCAAGGATTGCCCGCAGGCAGGTTAGGCGCTCGGCGCGCGCTGTGGTTGTGCGTCCAGGCTTTGGCCGTGGGTGTCTTTTGATGTCGGCGACATCAAGTGCAGATACAGCGGCATGATGTCCTCGATGGCCGTCACTGTGGTCGGGTCTTCGGCCGGGAAGGCGGCGGCTCGCATGCTGGTGCGGGTGGCGCCTGGGTTGATGCAGTTAACGCGAATCTGGCTGGTGTTTTCCAACTCCTGTGCCAGCACTTGCATCAGTCCCTCGGTGGCAAACTTTGATACGCTGTAGGCGCCCCAATAGGCTCGGCCCTGACGTCCGACCGAGCTGGTGGTGAAAATCACCGAGGCGTCGGCCGGCGCTTGGCGCAGCAGCGGCAGCAGGTGTTTGATCAGCGCAAACTGACCGTTGACGTTGACCTGCATAACGCGCTGAAAGGTATTCCAGTCGTAGCTTTCCAATGGCGTGCGCTGACCTAGAATGCTGGCGTTCATGAGTACGCCATCCAGATGGTTAAAGTGCTGTTCAATCAGGCTGGCCAGTTCACGAAAGGCTTCTTCGTCTTGCGTTTCCAAATCGAACGGCAATACCGCCGCTTGCGGTAGGCCTTCTTGCTCGATCAGATCGTAGGTGTCATTCAGGGCTTCTTGTGTGCGGCCCAGCAGTAACACAGTCGCGCCAGCGCGTGCGTAGGTCAGTGCCGCTTCGCGACCGATGCCATAGCCTGCGCCGGTGACGAGAATGGTGCGTCCAGATAAAGATAAGTTTGCAGTCATGATCGCTGTCTTGTCGGTGGCAGTTTATAAGTAGTGAGAGAGTAGGCGTTGCAGATCCTGGGGCTGATCCAGCACCGCATCGGCTTGCCATTGGTCGGCTTCCGTCGGATCGCTTACATAGCCAAACCGGCAGCCGAGCGTGGGCATGCCAGCGGCGCGCCCGGCGTCAATGTCGCGCTGGTGATCGCCAATGTACCAGCAGTGTGCAGGTTCCAGTTGCAACTGCTGCGCGGCGAGCAGTAACGGCTCTGGGTGCGGCTTGGCATGGTTGACGTCTTCCGGGCACACCACTACGGGGCTGGTCAATGGCATGCGTTGCAGCAGCAGCTCGGTGTAACGGCGTGGTTTGTTGGTGACAATGCCCCAGGCAATGTTGGAATTATTGAGCCGCGCAAGCAGTGACTCGAACCCCTGAAACAACTGGCACCGGCTGCCAATGTACTGCTCGTAGCAGTCGAGCAGTAGCTGGCGTTTTGCTGCAAAGCCATCGGCCTCTGGGCTGATTTCCCAGGTGAGGCTGGTCAATGCGGTACCGCCGTTGCTGACTTGCTCCCGAATGCGCTGATCGTCCAAAGCACTCAGGCCGGCTTGCTGGCGCAGTTGGTTCACTACACCGAAGAAATCCGGTGCAGTATCGACCAAGGTGCCGTCTAGGTCGAACAACACTGCGGCTGGGCGTGGCAAGCTCATGCGGCGGCTGGGCGCTGTGTCGCCATCAGATAATTCACACTGACGTCGGACTCTGTCAGTTTGTAGTGCTTGGTGATGGGGTTGTAGGTCATGCCCGTCATGTGCAGCACTTCCAGTTCGGTGTCCCGGCACCAGCCCGCCAATTCGCTGGGCTTGATGAATTTGTTGTAATCATGGGTACCCGCTGGCAATAGGCGCAGTACGTACTCGGCGCCGATGATGGCAAACAAATACGATTTAGGGTTGCGATTGATGGTGGAGAAAAATACCTGGCCACCGGGTTTGACCAACTCAAAGCAGGCTTTGACCACGGAAGACGGGTCCGGCACGTGCTCCAGCATCTCTAGGCAGGTGACCACATCGAAGCTGGCAGGTTGTTGCTGCGCCAGAGTTTCTACTTCAATGCGTTGATAGTCGACCTCAACACCCGATTCCAGTGCGTGCAGCTTGGCCACGTTGAGTGGCGCTTCGCCCATATCGATGCCCATCACCTGAGCACCGCGTTGGGCCATGCTTTCGCTCAAAATACCGCCGCCGCAACCGACGTCCAGCACTCGTTTGCCAGCTAGCCCGGCGTGCTGGTCGATGTAGTTGGCGCGCAGTGGGTTGATGTCGTGCAGCGGTTTGAACTCACTTTCTTTGTCCCACCAACGGCTGGCCAGCGCTTCGAACTTGGCAATCTCGCCTGCGTCTACGTTGTTGTTGGGTCTGTCGGTCATGGTGTTCTCCACAATTGCTCACTTACGCAGTGGCTGGTGTTGCCGCTGCCGTCGTTTCACTGCGCACGAATGCGCTGTTGCCAACTGCTGGCGATGGCCGTTAACGAGTCGAGGCTGTTATCGGTCAGTTGGCCGTCGCGCACTTTGGCTTTGCCGGCCACCCAGCAATGACTGAGATGACGGCTAGCGTCGGTATACACCAGCTGCGATATTGGATCGTACAGCGGTTGCTGGGGTAATTCTGTCAGTCGAATGGCTTGAATGTCGGCACGTTTGCCCACCGTCAATGAACCAGTGGTTTCGTCAATGCCCAGCGCTTTGGCGCTGCCCATGGTGGCGCAATACAGTGCTTGCCAAGCGGGCACGGCGGCAGCGTCACCGGCCACGGCTTTGGCCAGCATGGCGGCGGTCTTCATTTCACCTTGCAGGTTCAGGTCGTTGTTGCTGGCAGCGCCATCAGTGCCCAGCCCAACGTTCACGCCAGACTTCAGCAGTGTGTGGATGGGGCAAAAGCCGCTGGCCAGTTTCAAATTGGACTCTGGGCAATGCACTACCGAAGCGCCGCTGCGCGTCAGTAGCTGGATGTCGCTGTCGTCGACCTGAGTCATGTGGACGCAGCTGACTCGCTCGGTCAAAAAGCCCAGCTCTGCCAGCCTGTGAGATGGTCTAAGGCCGTGCAGCTCGAGGCTTTGCTCCACTTCAAAGGCGGTTTCATGCAGGTGAATCTGCACCGGTAGATCCAGTTGATCGGCCAGCGTGGTGATTTCTTTTAATGGCTCATCGGACACGGTGTATGGCGCATGTGGGCCGAAGCCAAAGGTCAACAATGGGTTGTGGCGATGGTGGTCGTGGGCATCGATGGCTTTGCGAATGTACTCGTCGGCGTTTTGCGCAAAATTGGTCGGGAAGTCGATGATCGGGGTAAAGATGACCGCTCCGATACCGGCCTCGACCGCGGCTTCTGCACAGGCTTGTGGGTAAAAGTACATGTCGGCGAAGGTAGTGGTGCCAGATAGCAGCATCTCAGCGATCGCCAGGCGCGTGCCGTCACGCACGAAATCATGGTCGACCCAGCGTGCCTCCGCCGGCCAGATATGCTCCTGCAGCCAAGTCATCAGTGGTTGATCATCGGCCATGCCACGAAACAGGCTCATGGCGGCATGGCCGTGGCTGTTAATAAAGCCTGGCAATACCACGTGATCGTTCAGTTGCTCAACGTGCTCTGCCTGCCAGCGGCAGTCGTCACTGGCTTCGATAGCAACAATGTTGCCGTCTTTAATAACGATGGCTTGATGCTGGGCCAGTTGGCCGTTTGCGCTGTCCATGGTGGCGAGCCAGCGAGCGTGAATGATCAGGTCTGCCTGCATGTGCAAATTCGTCGTTGATAACTGAGAGCACAGTATACCCATCCGCTGCGCCCGGCGCAGCGTCTTTGACGCTCTCCGGCTTGTCCTTTGCCTCGCTAGGTATCTCTTTGATTTGTGGTATGATTCCGGGCTTTATTGCACAAGCCATTGAGGCGCGCTGGCGCATTCAGGGCATCAACACGGACCGTATCACCACAGCCGCAATGTCAGTTCGGTGATTCGCACAAACAGGCCGAAAACGTATGGGTGACATAGCCAAAGAAGTTCTGCCAATTAATATTGAGGACGAGCTGCAACAGTCGTACCTCGATTACGCCATGAGCGTAATCGTTGGGCGAGCTTTACCAGATGTTCGCGATGGTCTGAAGCCGGTGCATCGCCGGGTTCTGCATGCCATGAACGTGCTCGGCAATGATTGGAATAAACCGTACAAAAAATCTGCCCGTGTGGTGGGTGACGTGATCGGTAAATATCACCCTCACGGTGACTCTGCGGTGTACGACACCATCGTGCGGATGGCGCAAGACTTTTCCATGCGTTATCTGATGGTGGATGGCCAAGGTAACTTCGGCTCCATCGACGGCGACTCTGCGGCGGCGATGCGTTACACCGAAGTACGCATGGCCAAACTGAGCCATGAAATGCTGGCTGATATCGACAAAGAAACCGTCGATTGGGTGCCCAACTACGACGGCACTGAGCAAATCCCCGAAGTGCTGCCAACGCGTGTACCGAATCTGCTGGTGAATGGCTCATCCGGTATTGCCGTCGGCATGGCGACCAATATTCCGCCGCACAACCTGACGGAAGTCATGAACGGTTGTTTGGCGCTGATCGACAATCCGGATTTGGATATCGACCAGCTGATGGAATACATCCCTGGTCCTGACTTCCCAACCGGCGCCTTTATTAACGGTCGCGATGGCATTGTGGAAGCCTATCGCACTGGCCGTGGCCGCATTTATATGCGTGCCCGTCATCAGTTTGAAGAAAACGACTCTAGCGGCAAAGTCAGCATTGTGTTCACCGAAATCCCGTACATGGTGAACAAGGCGCGCTTGATTGAAAAAATCGCTGAGCTGGTAAAAGACAAAAAGCTGGAAGGCATTACCGAACTGCGCGATGAGTCGGACAAAGACGGCATGCGCGTGGTGGTGGAGCTGCGTCGCGGCGAAATGCCCGAAGTGGTGCTGAACAATCTGTTTGCCCAGACTCAGCTGCAAACCGTGTTTGGCATCAATACCGTGGCGCTGGTGGACGGTCAGCCGAAAACGCTGAATCTGAAGCAGCTGCTGGAAGCCTTTGTGAAGCACCGCCGCGAGGTGGTGACTCGTCGTACCATTTATGAACTGCGCAAAGCGCGTGAACGTGGTCACATCTTGGAAGGTCTGGCGCTGGCACTGGCCAACATCGACCCAGTGATCGAGCTGATTAAATCTTCGCCCACCGGCGCCGAAGCGAAAGAACGCTTAATTGCCACAGCGTGGGAGCCAGGCGACGTACTGGACATGCTGGAGCGCGCCGGTGAGGACGCCTGTCGCCCAGACGACCTGCCAGAGCAGTTCGGCTTCCGCAACGGCTTGTATTATTTGTCGCCAGCACAAGCGCAAGCGATTCTTGATTTGCGGTTGCAAAAGCTGACCGGCCTTGAGCACGAAAAGCTGATCGAAGAGTACCAGGTGAAGCTGGCAGAAATTGCCGAGTACCTGGAGATTCTGGCCAGCTCTGAGCGCTTGATGCAGGTGATTCGCGAAGAATTAGAAGCCGTTCGTGCGGAATACGGTGACGAGCGTCGCACTGAAATTATTGCCGTTAAGCGTGACCTGACCATGGCCGACCTGATCCCAGAAGAGGATCTGGTATTGACCTTATCGCACAGTGGTTACGCCAAAACCCAGCCGCTGTCTGCTTATCAGGCCCAGCGCCGTGGCGGCAAAGGCCGCTCAGCAACGGCGGTGAAAGAAGAAGATTTTGTTGAACACCTGTTAGTGGTGAACAGTCATGAAACCGTATTGTGCTTCTCCGATGCCGGTAAGGTGTACTGGCTGACGGTGTACGACATCCCGCAAGCCAGTCGAGCAGCAAAAGGCCGCCCGATTGTGAACTTGCTGAATCTGTCTGACGGTGAGCGCATCACTGCCATCTTGCCGGTGCCGGAATACAGCGCTGATCGCTACGTGTTTATGGCCACCGCCAAAGGCACTGTGAAGAAAACCACCCTGGATCAATTCTCCCGTCCGCGCTCCAGTGGCTTGATTGCTTGTGAATTGGACGACGGTGATCACCTGGTTGGCGTGGCCATCACCGATGGCAGTCAGGACGTGTTGATTCTCAGTGATGCCGGCAAAGCGGTGCGCTTTAAAGAGTCGGATGTTCGCGCCATGGGCCGTACCGCGCGAGGTGTGCGTGGTATTCGCATGGCCGATGAGCAGCAGGTGATCTCGCTGATCATCCCGCAAGAGGGTGGCTCGGTGTTAACCGCTTCCGAGCGTGGCTTTGGCAAACGCACCGATGTGGAAGAATTCCCGACCAAAGGTCGTGGCACCCAAGGTGTGATCGCCATGGCCTGCAGTGAGCGTAACGGTGCATTGGTGGGTGCCGTACAGGTGTTCAGTGGCGATGAAGTTATGCTGGTGAGCGATCAAGGCACCCTGGTACGTACCAGCACCGACGGTGTGTCGCAACTGGGCCGTAACACTCAAGGCGTGACGCTGATTCGTATTGCCGATGGCGAAAAACTGATCGGTGTTGAGCGTATTTGTGAAGCCGATGATGGCATCGAAGACGACGGTATTGACGACGAGGGCATTGACGGTGAAGGCGGCACACAGGCCGACGCATCGTCTGGCGATCAAACCCAGCTTGATGAGGCTGGCGACGACACTACTGACGACAACAGCGGCAACGACGAATAACGGGAGCAGCCTGTCATGACACGTGCATACAACTTCTGCGCAGGTCCCGCGGCACTGCCAACGGACGTGCTGCAACAAGCTCAGCAAGAAATGGCCGACTGGCACGACAAAGGCCTGTCGATTATGGAAATGAGCCATCGCAGCAAAGAGTTTGTTGCGGTGGCTGAGCAAGCCGAGCAAGACCTGCGTGAGTTGATGCAGGTGCCGGACAACTACAAAGTCCTATTTATGCAGGGCGGTGCCAGCAGTCAGTTCAGCATGGTGCCAATGAACCTGTTGCGTGGTCAGGCGAAGGCCGACTACATCTTGACCGGTCAGTGGTCGAAAAAGGCCATCGCCGAGGCCAAACGTTATTGTGATGTGCACCTGGCTGCCAGCACCGACTTCGCCTCGGCGCCGACTCAGGCAGAACTTGAGCTCAGTGCCGATGCGGCCTACGTACATTATTGCCCCAACGAAACCATCGGTGGCGTACGCTTCGATTACATCCCAGAGACCGGCGCTGTGCCCTTGGTCGCCGACTACTCGTCCGCCATCTTGTCTGAGCCGTTGGATGTGAGTCGCTTTGGCATGATCTACGCCGGAGCGCAAAAGAACATTGGCCCGGCGGGTTTGTGCGTGGTAATTGTGCGTGATGATTTGTTGGGCCAGGCGCTGCCCGGTACGCCAGCCATGTTTGATTACCAAACCGCAGCCAATAACGGTTCGATGTACAACACGCCGCCAACCTACAGCTGGTATCTGGCGGGCTTAGTGTTTCAGTGGCTGAAAGCTCAGGGCGGCGTTGAGGCCATCGGCGAGGTGAATCGTCGCAAGGCGGCCAAGCTGTACGCCTTTATCGATGGCAACGATTTTTACGCCAATCCGGTCGCTCTGGCCAATCGCTCCATTATGAACGTGCCGTTCACCTTAGCCGATGACAGCCTGGATGCGGCGTTCCTGCAGCAGAGCGAACAGGCCGGCCTGTTGAACTTGGCAGGACATCGCAGCGTCGGTGGCATGCGTGCCAGCATTTATAACGCGGTGCCTGAGGCGGCGGTGGATGCACTGATCGATTTTATGGGCGATTTTGCTCGCCGTCATGGGTAATACAGAATGAGCGAAGCAGAAGAGTTAGGCGCGCTGCGCGATCAAATTGATGCCATCGACCAGCAAATTCAGCAGCTGATCAACGAGCGTGCGCGCTGTGCGCAGCAAGTGGCTGAGGTGAAGCAAAAGTACTGCTCTCCCGGCGACAGCGTGGTGTTTTACCGCCCGGAGCGCGAAGCACAAGTACTGCGCAAAATCATGGCGCGTAACCAAGGGCCGCTGGGTGATGAATCCATGGCGCGTTTGTTCCGTGAAGTGATGTCGCAGTGCTTGGCACTGGAGGAGCCGCTGACCGTGGCGTACCTCGGCCCAGAAGGCACCTTCACTCAGCAGGCGGCGCTCAAACACTTTGGTCATGCGGTCAGTTGCGCAGGCCAGATCTCTATTGCTGATGTGTTTCGCGAAGTGGAAAGTGGCGCTGCTCACTTTGGCGTCGTGCCGGTGGAGAACTCTACCGAAGGTGTGGTGACCCACACCCTCGACAGCTTCGTCGAGTCCAATTTGCTGATATGCGGTGAGGTGACGCTGCGCATTCACCATCATTTGCTGACTTCTGAGCCTTCTGCGTCGGTCACACGGATCTACTCCCATGCGCAATCCTTGGCGCAGTGTCGTTTGTGGCTGGATCAAAATTACCCCAATGTTGAGCGTATCGCGGTGGCGTCCAACGCCGAAGCGGCTCGTCGAGCCAGCCAAGAGCCGGGTGCGGCGGCGATTGCCAGTGAAGCGGCGGCAGAGCTGTACGCCCTGAAGCCAGTGCACGCCAACATCGAAGACCAACCCGATAACACCACGCGCTTTTTGATCGTTGGGCAACAGCCGACACAAAGCAGCGGTGATGATAAGACCTCCATTCTGGTCGCCAGTCGCAACGAACCAGGGGCGCTCTACCATGTGTTAGAGCCTTTCCACCGCGATGGTGTCAGCCTGACTCGTATTGAGACGCGGCCGTCACGCAGTGGCACTTGGAGCTATGTCTTCTTTATCGACTTTGAGGGGCATCGCGACGATGAGCGTATTGTGCCTCTGTTGGCAGAAATTCAGAGCAAGGCCGTCGACTTTAAATGGCTGGGCTCCTACCCAAAGGCAGTGTTGTGAAGAACTTATTGCAGATGGCCTCCCCCGGAGCGCAGGCCTTACACCCGTATCAGCCAGGTAAGCCGGCCTCCGAGTTAGCGCGAGAAATCGGACTTGAGCCTGGCGCCATCGTTAAGTTGGCAAGCAATGAAAACCCGCTGGGTCCTAGTCCTTTGGCACAGGCCGCAGTGCATGAATTATTAGCACTGAGTCGCTATCCCGATGGCGCGGGCTTTGAGTTGCGCCAGACCTTGGCTGAGCATTTACAGGTTGAGCCGGCGCAGTTAACGCTGGGCAACGGCTCCAGTGATCTGTTGGATTTTGTCACCCGTATTTTTGTTCAGCCGGGCGACAACATCGTGGTCTCTGAGCACGCTTTTTCTTTGTACGGTTTGAATGCTACGGCGGTGGGCGCTGAGGTGCGTGAGGCGCCGGCAAAAGATTTTGGTCATGACCTTGCTGCTATGGCGGCGCTGGTGGATGAGCGTACACGCTTGGTGTTTATCACCAACCCCAATAACCCTACTGGCACCTGGTTGGCAGAAGACAGCATTCGCGCGTTTTTGGCGCAGTTGCCAGAGCACGTAATCGCCATTCTCGACGAAGCCTATTTCGAATACGTTGACCAGGATGGTTATCCAGACGGCACCCGTCTGTTGGCCGACTTTCCACGCTTGTTAGTCACACGTACCTTCTCCAAGGCTTATGGTTTGGCCGCTTTGCGTGTTGGTTATGGCGTCAGCAGCACGGAGTTGGCAGAGCTGTTAAATCGAGTGCGACCACCGTTCAATGTCAATGCGGCAGCACAAGCGGCGGCGGTAGCGGCGGTGAAGGACCAGGCGCATGTACAGCGCAGTGTCAGTGCCAATCGTCTCGGTATGAAACAGCTGATAGACGCGTTTGAACAACTGGGGCTGGATTACTTGCCGTCGGTCGGTAACTTCCTGTGCGTGCGGTTAGACAATGCCAAAACCGTGAATGCGGCGCTGCTGCAGCGCGGTGTCATCGTACGTGCGTTAGGTGGTTACGGTATGCCTGAGTATTTGCGTATTTCGATTGGTACCGAGGCGGAAAATAAGCGCTTTATCGATATGTTGACCGAGGTGCTGGCACAGGGCGACGCGGCGTGACGGTAACACTTGGGCATGTCGCGGTGGTGGGGTTAGGTCTGATTGGCTGTTCTTGGGTCAAGGCGCTGCGCCAAGCGGGCTGTACCACAGCGGTGTCCGGCTTTGATCGCAATCTGGATTCGATGCAGCAGGCGCAGCAGCTGGGCATTATCGACAGCTACAGTGAGCAGCTAGCCGAGGTGGTCGCAGACGCCGACTTTATTATCGTGTCGGTGCCGATTAAGGCGGTTCGCTCCGTGCTAGAAGAGATCGCCCCCAGTCTGAAACACAATGCCATCTTAACCGATGTGGGTTCGGTAAAAGGGTCTGTGGCCAGTGATGTGGCCGCTGTGTTGGGTGCGCAGTTTGGGCGTTTTGTCCTCGGGCACCCGATTGCCGGATCTGAGCGCAGTGGTGTTGCCGCCGCCGATGCGGATCTGTATCGGCGTCATAAAGTGATCATCACGCCGCAGCCGCATACCGATACTGATGCGCTGCAGCAGGTGGTTGCAGCCTGGCAAGTGGCGGGTGCTGAAGTGGAGCAAATGGATGTGGTGCACCACGACGAAGTACTGGCCGCCACCAGTCATTTGCCGCACTTATTGTCATACAATCTGGTCGATACTCTGGCCAGTCGGCATGAAAACAAAGAAATTTTTCATTACGCCGCCGGCGGCTTTCGCGACTTTACCCGCATTGCGGCCAGTAGCCCGGTGATGTGGCGCGATATCTTTTCTGCCAATCGCGAGCAAATCCTGGCGGTGTTGGACATGTTCCAGCAGGACCTGACACAGTTGCGTCAGCACATTGAAGCCGACGATGTGACCCAGGTGATGGGCGTTCTGACGCGTGCCAAAGCGGCGCGTGACCACTTTTCTAAAATACTGGCCCGCAGGGCCTATGTTGAGCCTATGAAAACAGCCACTATTTCTTACCTCGCTTCTGCGGGCCGGGCACTGAGCGGGCAGTTCCGCGTGCCGGGCGACAAATCCATTTCCCATCGCTCCATTATGCTGGGCTCGCTGGCCAACGGCGTTACTGAAGTCAGCGGCTTTTTGGAAGGTGAAGACAGTTTGGCGACCCTGCAGGCATTCCGCGATATGGGCGTCGTTATCGAAGGCCCGCATCGTGGTCGAGTCACCATTCACGGTGTTGGCATGCACGGCTTGCAGCCACCTCCAGGGTCTTTGTACCTGGGCAACTCTGGCACCTCCATGCGCTTGTTGGCCGGCCTAATGGCGGGTCAGAAGTTTAATGTTGAGATGACCGGCGATGAATCTTTGAGTAAACGTCCTATGGGCCGCGTGGCCGACCCGCTGGCGCTGATGGGCGCCAATGTCGACACCGCTGATAGCGGACGTCCACCGGTACGGATTCGCGGTGGCAGCGCTCTGCGCGGCATTCACTACGATTTGCCGATGGCCAGTGCGCAGGTGAAAAGCTGTTTGCTGCTGGCGGGTTTGTACGCAGAAGGCGAAACCTCGGTGACTGAGCCGGCGCCAACGCGTGATCACACCGAGCGCATGCTAAAAGGCTTCGGTTATGACGTACAGGTCGACGGTTCAACGGCAACGGTAAAAGGTGGCGGTGAGCTGACGGCCTGTGATATCGACGTACCGGCAGATATCTCCTCGGCGGCCTTCTTTATGGTGGCGGCCAGCATTATGCCCGGTTCTGATATTACCCTGGAGCACGTTGGCATTAACCCAACCCGTATTGGCGTGATCAATATTCTGAAAGCCATGGGCGGCAATATTGAGCTGCTGAACGAGCGCGAAGTTGGCGGTGAGCCAGTGGCGGACATTCGTATTCGCAGCGCGCAGTTGAAAGGTATTCATATTCCCGAAGATCAAGTGCCGCTGGCGATTGACGAGTTTCCGTCGTTGTTTGTGGCGGCTGCCTGCGCCGACGGTGAGACGGTTCTGACCGGTGCTGAAGAGTTACGGGTCAAAGAAAGTGACCGCATTCAGGCCATGGTCGATGGTCTGGTGACCTTGGGTGTGGACGCCAAAGGCACGGACGACGGAGCGGTGATTCAGGGCATGGGCGGCGACGGTCAGTTTGGCGGTGGCGATATCGTCACTTACCACGACCACCGCATTGCCATGAGTTTTGCGGTGGCGTCGCTGCGCACAGCAGAGCCGATTCGTATTCTTGATTGCGCCAATGTCGCGACGTCGTTCCCTAACTTTGTTGAGTTGGCCAATGGCTGCGGCATGCACATCGAGGTGGTAGAAGAGGGTGCGACGGCATGAGCGTCATCACCATTGATGGCCCATCCGGTGCCGGCAAAGGCACTGTGTGCGCGCGTCTGGCCGCTGAACTGAACTGGCACCTGCTGGACAGTGGTGCCCTGTATCGCATCACTGGGTTGGCCGCCGAGCGCCAGTCGGTCGCCCTTGACGACGAGCCAGCGGTAGCCCAAGTTGCTGCGCAGTTGGACGTCACTTTTGAGCCTGGTATTGATGGTGTTGCTGTGGTCTTGGCCGGCGAAGAGGTCACCACTACCATTCGCACCGAAGAGGTTGGTAGTTTGGCCTCGCAGGTAGCAGCACTGCCAGCGGTTCGCGATGCTTTATTACAGCGTCAGCGTGACTTTGCCAAGGCGCCGGGTTTGATTGCCGATGGCCGTGATATGGGCACTGTGGTGTTTCCACAAGCTGACATTAAAGTCTTTTTAACTGCCAGTGCTGAAGAACGCGCGCAACGGCGCTTTCGCCAGTTGACCGAGAAGGGAATAAATGCTAGTTTGCCCGCCCTTATCGAAGACATCCGAGCTCGCGATGAGCGTGACAGCAGCCGTGCTGTAGCGCCATTGAAACCTGCCCAAGATGCCGTCGTCATCGACAGCACCTCCCTTAGCATTGATGAGGTCTGCGATCAGGTAATGGCGTTGGTGCATCAGGCCCGACTGATCTGAGGTAAATGACTGTACTAGTCAGCAGTGTGAGTGCAGTCAGTTTATTTATTAACTAACTCCAAATGACTGACCATTTGGACAGCGCGCAGGCACTGACCTGTGTAGCAATGAGACAGGAATTATCCATGAGCGAAAGCTTTGCTGAACTATTTGAAGAATCCTTAAAAGAACTGGACATGCAGCCAGGTTCTATCGTTACTGGTACCGTTGTTGACATCGACAGCGACTGGGTAACGGTGAACTCAGGTCTGAAGTCAGAAGCGGTTATTCCTCGCGCCCAGTTCCTGAATGAAAATGGTGAACTGGAAGTAGCCATTGGCGATGAAACTCAGGTATCTCTGGAAGCTGTAGAAGACGGCTTCGGTGAGACCAAACTGTCTCGTGAAAAAGCCAAGCGCGCAGAAAGCTGGAAAGAGCTGGAAAAAGCCTTCGAAGCGGATGAAATGGTTACCGGTATCATCAACGGTAAAGTTAAGGGCGGCTTCACAGTTGACCTGAAAAACATCCGTGCCTTCCTGCCAGGTTCTTTGGTTGACGTACGTCCAGTACGTGACACTGCACACCTGGAAGGCAAAGAGCTGGAGTTCAAAGTCATCAAGCTGGACGCCAAGCGTAACAACGTCGTTGTTTCTCGTCGTGCAGTGCTGGAAGCGGCTAACTCACAAGAGCGTGAAGAGCTGCTGGCTAACCTGCAAGAAGGTCAGTCAATCAAGGGTATTGTTAAGAACCTGACTGACTACGGTGCCTTCGTTGATCTGGGCGGCGTTGATGGCCTGCTGCACATCACCGACATGGCGTGGAAGCGCATCAAGCACCCAAGCGAAATCGTTGCTGTTGGTGACGAAATCGACGTTAAAGTGCTGAAGTTCGACCGTGAGCGCAACCGCGTATCTCTGGGTCTGAAGCAACTGGGTGATGATCCATGGGTGAACATCACTGAGCGTTACCCAGAAAACGCACGTGTTAAAGCGCGTGTTACCAACCTGACTGACTACGGCTGCTTCGCTGAGCTGGAAGAAGGTGTTGAAGGTCTGGTTCACGTGTCTGAAATGGACTGGACCAACAAGAACATCCACCCAAGCAAAGTCGTTCAAGTTGGCGACGAAGTGGAAGTGATGATCCTGGACATCGACGAAGAGCGTCGTCGTATTTCTCTGGGTATCAAGCAGTGCACCACCAACCCTTGGGAAGACTTCGGTACCAAGTTCAACAAAGGCGACAAGATCAGCGGTAAGATCAAGTCGATCACTGACTTCGGTATCTTCATTGGTCTGGACGGCGGCATCGACGGTCTGGTTCACCTGTCTGACATCAGCTGGAACGACAACGGTGAAGAAGCGGTTCGCAACTTCAAGAAAGGCGATGAGCTGGAAACCGTTATCCTGTCGATCGACCCAGAGCGTGAGCGTATCTCACTGGGCGTGAAGCAGCTGGAAAGCGATCCGTTCTCTGAGTACGTAGCAGAAAACGACAAGGGCGCTCTGGTAACTGGTAAAGTGATCGCGGTTGACGCGAAAGCAGCGACCATCGAACTGATCGCCGGTGTTGAAGCCACTCTGCGTGCTTCTGACATCAGCCGTGACAAAGTTGAAGACGCTCGCAACGTGCTGAACGAAGGCGAAGAAGTCGAAGCTCTGATCACTGCTGTTGATCGTAAGAACCGCACCATCAGCCTGTCCGTGAAAGCGAAAGACAGCGCTGAAGATCGTGCCGCTCTGAAAGAGCAACGCGCTAAGGCAGATCAAGAAGTGACTGGTCCTACCACCATTGGTGACCTGATTAAAGAACAGCTGAATCAGCAATAAGTTCTTGATGCTCTGAAAAAACCCGCTTTGGCGGGTTTTTTTATGCCCGCCATCCCTGGCGGGCACCCTTTGGGCCATCGACGATGGCGATGTTGATGCTGGCTCCATGCCATCATGCTATGCCCGCGTCCCTGGCGGGCACCCTTTGGGCCGCACTGACGTGCGTTCATCAACGTTCCCTACGTTGCTGTATGGATAGCGTCCGTGCTATCCACCCTTCGGGCCGCACTTGCGTGCGTTCATCAACGCTCCTGGCGTTGTTGTATGCCGGCCATCCCTGGCGGGCACCCTTTTGGCCGCACTGACCAGGGCTCCTGGCGCTTGTGATGCAATCTTGTCTCGCCTACCGGTGTGTAATTCACGGAAATCGGGCCCATAAGCGCTGAAACGCTGCCCGTTTGCGCCGAAAAACCGCTGAAAATAACGTCTGTTGATTTTTTAGACACTGATAGCTTGCAAAACTGACAAGCTAACTGCATGATTTAGCTGGATTTATTCTCAGCCCACGGGCGCTTGGAGGGACATCCAGTGACTAAATCGGAGTTAATCGAACGAATTGTGTCCAGACAGCCGCAGCTTTCGAGCAAAGATGTGGAGCTGGCAGTGAAGACGATGTTGGATCATATGTCGCAGACACTTTCATCGGGTGACCGCATTGAGATACGCGGATTTGGCAGCTTTTCGCTGCATTATCGCGCGCCCCGCATTGGCCGTAATCCGAAAACGGGTGAAACGGTGGAGCTGAAGGGGAAGTTCGTGCCGCATTTCAAGCCGGGTAAAGAACTGAGAGACCAGGTCAACCAGACCATGGAAGTGGAAGCCTGAAGAGAGACTTATGAAACAGCTCAAATTGGGCATCAGCATGCTGCTGTTTGTCCTGGTGTTGGTGTATGCCATCGCCTTTTCCGCCAATAACAGCACTGCGGTCAACGTTGATTTACTGACCGGCGCGGTTATTCAGGGGCCACTGTCGTTGTGGCTGGGTGCCATGTTATTGCTCGGCGCCGTGGCGGGGTATTTGTTGTCCTGGTTGAGTAAAGCCCGGCAATCCCTTGAGCTTCGGCGCTTACGGCGAGAAGTGAAACAACTGCAAGAGAGAGCCAGTAAACCTGGACTATGATGGATTCCGCCCTGATGTACCTGCTGTTGCTGGCAGGCGTCGCCATTGGCTGGGGCTTCGGATATCGCTTTGCCAGGCAAAGCAAACCTCCGGAACCAGACTGGATCCCCAACGTCGAGCTGCTGTTGGCTGAGGCCAATGACATTGCGCTTGAGCGTTTTCTAAGCGTTCCCCATATTGATGATGAAGCGCTCGATCTATTGTTAAAGCTTGGCCGCAGCTTGCGTGAAAAAGGCGAGGCTGACCGCGCCATTCACCTGCATCAATCCTTGTTTGCCCGCACCGATCTGCCCAAGCATTCCATGCAAGCGTTAGAGTTTGAACTGGCGGTGGATTACGCCCATGCCGGGCTGTTGGATCGTGCCGAGCGGTTATTTTTGGAGCTGCTGGAAAGCAAGGGGCGAGTGCAGGAAAAGGCCGCCTTTGCGCTGGTGGAACTATACGAAGAAGAGGGCGACTGGGTACAGATTCTCGAATTGTATCGGCGCAAATTGTTGCCCCATGACGATGGTTTGAACCGTCGTGTTGCCCACGCCGCCTGTGAGTTGGCCGATAAAGCCCGCCATCAGGGCGACTTTCTCGAACTGCATAAACTGTGCAAGCAAGCGCTCAAGGTCGATTCTCACTGTGCGCGTGCATTTGTGGTGCAAGGCGATTTGGCTCACAGCCAGGGAGAGCTACGCGAAGCGATTCGCTGTTACTTGCGCGCGGTGGAGGTCGATGGCCAGTCGATCATTCATGTGCTCGAACCGATGGTCGATTGCTTTCGGCAATTGGGTGATTTTGATGGCCTTAGCCGCTATCTGGGTGAGCATTGGCGCAGCACACAGTACGTGCCGGCGTTGATAGCGCAACTCGAGTGCGATGCTGAGCAAGGCGATGCGTCGGCATCGATCAGCCAGTTGTTGCAAGAGTTGTCGCATCAGCCGTCGAATCAGGGCTTTTTCGCCTTGGTGGAGCTGGTGATGCGCCATCGCCAGCAGCTGGACAAATCGCAGCTGATGCTGGTCTATGGTATCCTGCGCCGCATTGTTGAGAGCGAGCCCAGGTTCGTGTGTAATCACTGCGGCTTCAAAGCGACGGAAGCCCATTGGCGTTGCCCGAGCTGTAAAAGCTGGTCGACTTTGGGTGCCTTTGCCACGCAGCCGCCCGTTGCTAGGTTAAAACTATGACATCCCCCACCTGCGACTCTCCCGTCGTTGTTGCTTTAGACTTTCCCTCCGCTGCGCCCGCTATTGAACTTGCCCAACAACTCGACCCCAGTCAGTGCCGGTTAAAGGTCGGTAAAGAGCTGTTTACCAGTGTCGGCCCAAAGGTGGTCGAATCGCTGCAAACACTGGGCTTTGATATCTTTTTGGACTTGAAATTTCACGACATCCCTAACACCTGTGCGAAAGCAGTCGGGGCAGCCGCGGACCTGGGCGTGTGGATGGTGAATGTGCATGCCTCGGGTGGCCTGCGCATGATGACTGCAGCACGTGACGAGTTGCAGAAGAAGTCTCATCAGCCACTGCTGATCGGCGTTACCGTGCTGACGTCAATGGAGCAATCCGATTTGGCCGACATTGGCTTGGACATTGAGCCGCTGACTCAGGTTGAACGTCTGGCGCGCTTAACACAAACTGCAGGTCTCGATGGCGTTGTGTGCTCGGCGCAAGAAGTGGGGCTGATTCGCGAGGCGTGCGGCGCGGATTTCTTAACCGTGACACCAGGCATCCGCCCAGCGGGCAGTGAGCAAGGCGATCAGCGCCGCGTATTGACGCCGCAACAGGCGCAGCAGCAAGGCGTGAGCTATATGGTGATTGGTCGTCCGATCACGCAAGCAAAGAATCCCGCCGCCGCCTGTGCTGAAATCGTTCAATCTTTGAGCGCTCGTTAGAGCGCCCAAGGCGGTGATCAGATCAGCTGATCGATCACTGCCTCCAAGTTGGCGACGCTGCGCTCGATGTTGTGCAGCTTGTCCAAGCCGAACAAACCGATGCGGAAGGAGCGGTAGTTGTCGCCTTCATCGCACATCAAAGGCACGCCGGCCGCCGCTTGCATGCCTAGTGCGGCAAACTTGCTGCCGTTTTGCATGGCCGGATCATCGGTGTAGCTCACCACCACGCCAGGCGCTTTAAAGCCCTCAGCGGCAACGCTGCGAATGCCTTTGCTTTCCAGCATCTCGCGCACCGCTTTACCCAGCGCTAACTGCTCATCGCGCACCTTGTCAAAGCCATAGTCTTTGGTCTCCAGCATGGTGTCACGGAACTTCAGCAGGGCATCGGTAGGCATGGTGGCGTGATACGCGTGACCGCCGTTTTCATAGGCTTGCATGATCATGTGCCACTGCTTGAGGTTGCAGGCAAAGCTGCTGCTTTGACGCTCTTCCATTACCGCCAGAGCGCGCTCGCTCAGCATCACTAAGGCAGAGCAAGGCGACGCACTCCAGCCTTTTTGCGGCGCACTGATCAGTACATCTACGCCAATCGCTTTCATGTCTACCCACAGGGTGCCTGAGGCGACGCAATCGAGCACAAATACGCCGCCGACATTATGCACTGCTGTAGCTATGGCTTTTAAATAGTCGTCTGGCAGCAAGATGCCGGATGCCGTCTCGACGTGCGGGGCAAACACCACCTTTGGGCACTTGGCTTCGATGGCGGCAACAACGTCTTCAATGGGGGCCGGCGCAAACGGCGCTTGTGCGTCGTCACTGGTGCGACGCGCAGTCATAACGGTGCAGGAGGCGGGAATGTCCCCCATTTCAAAGATCTGACTCCAGCGATAGCTGAACCAGCCGTTGCGAATGACCATGCAATCTTGAGCGTGAGCAAATTGGCGCGCGACTGCCTCCATGCCATAGGTGCCGCCACCTGGCACCACCACAACGCTGTCGGCGTTGTACACGTCTTTTAATGTGGCCGAGATGTCACGCATCACCTGCTGGAACTGTTGCGACATGTGATTGAGTGAGCGATCGGTAAAAACCACGGAATATTCGAGCAAACCATCCGGATCGATATCGGCGAGCAGGCCAGCCATGGGCACTCCTGAGAAGGTTAAGAATGGAGAAAAGGGCCACATTAGATAAGAAATCGCCAACTCAGTAAAGCCAGCGTGCAAACGAGCTTTTGTGGCGCGACACAGCTACAATGGCGGCGACAAAACGACACTTATGTTGAGATGAGCTATGGAACAAATTGAACGTGACTTTTACGCCCGCGATGCCGAAGACCAGCAAGCGTTTTTAACGCAAACTTGGTGTAACGAGTGTATGGAGGCCGACTTGGGTATGAAAGAGCCGCGTGAATACGAGGTCGACGGCGTCATTTATATCGAAGGCCAGTGCGTTAAGTGCAGCGCTCCTGTGTTCACAGAAATTGCCGACGAAGACACCGACGGCGATTGGGACGACGAAGCCTAATACAATGGCTTGGGCTGAGCCCAAGCCCATTTGATCGGCAATAAAACAGCAGCCAGAGGCTGCTTTTTTATTGGTCGCGATGAATGTAGCTTAAGATATCGACCACTTGCTGCGGCGTTTCACACACCGCTAGTGCGGCAGCGTCGACTTCCTTCAGCGGGTGAGTCAGCGACGGGTCGTGCTGAACGATCAAGGACTTGCCTAATGCGGCGGCGTAGCCGGCATCAAAAGCAGCGTTCCATTGTTTGTATTGATCGCCAAAGCGCACCACCACAATGTCGGCATCGCCAATCAATTTGCGTGTGCGCAGGGCATTGATCTTGGCGGCTTTGTGGTCTTTCCAAAAATTGGAAGCTTCGGCGCCAAGAATATCGTCACCGCAATCGTCGCTGGCGCCATGGTTGGTGTTGGGGCCGGTCAGTGTGACGTCTAGGCCTGCAGCCTTAACTCCTTCGGCAATGGCATCGCGCCAGTTGCTGTGGATTTCTCCCGACAAATAAACGTTCAGTTGCATTGCGATCTCTCAAGTATTGTGGGTGGTGGATTGCTCGGCTTTGGCCCAGCGGGTAAACAGCATGCTGCTCAGAAATAACCCCAATGAGGCCAGAATCATCAACGGACTGGCGCCAACGCCGACGATGATGGCGAAGGCCAAAATGGCGACATACGACAGCCAAGCGCTGGCCTTGTGTGAGCGTTGCCACAAGCCCGGTATGAACAGCAATAGGGGCAATACTTTAAATAACCACCAGAGCACACCGACGGCATAATCACCCAAGCTATCGACATGTGCCGGTGGGTTGCTGAGTGTACTGTACAAGGGCAACAGCAGCATCAATACATAGCAGGTGAGCATGGCGCGATACGCCAGCTGCGTATTGCGACTCACAGGCTGTCTCCTGGCGCGTTTTTAGTGCTGTGTTGTTGGTCAGCGGCGAGGCGCAGCGCCAGTGTTGCAACGCGCTTACCTTGCGCCTGGCACAGGGCGGTTTCCGCTTCCGTCAGTGGTCTCTGCCCCTCGGTGCCGGACCAATGGCTAGCGCCATACGGGGTGCCGCCGGCGTCGGTGGTGAGCAGTTCGGCTTCCCGATAGGGCAGGCCAGCGAACACCATGCCATGATGCAGCAGCGGCATGGCCATGGTCAGTAAGGTACTTTCCTGACCGCCATGCAACGACGACGATGCAGTAAACACGCCGGCCGGTTTATCGATCAAGGCGCCGGTCAGCCACAGGCTGCTGGTGCTGTCGAGAAAGTACTTCAGCGGCGCGGCCATATTGCCAAAGCGCGTTGGGCTGCCCAGTACCAAGCCATGGCAATGCTTTAAATCGTCCATGTTGCAATAGACAGCGCCATCATCCGGCACGCTAGGCTCACTGGCGTCGCAGTTTGCCGATACCTCAGGCACAGTGCGCAGCCGCGCTTCTATGCCACTGATGTGTTCGACGCCGCGAGCAATGTGTTGTGCCATGGCGGCGGTTTTGCCGTGACGGCTGTAATACAGCACCAGCACATAAGGCGTGGCCATTACACGATCTCCAGCACGTCTTCGGGGGGCGGCCGATGCGCGCGGCATCGCCATGGATGACAATCGGGCGCTCAATCAACTTGGGGTATTGCACCATGGCGGCAATGACTTGCTCGTCAGTTAACTGCTCGTTGTCCAGACCAGCTTCTTTGTACTCGGCTTCTTTGCGGCGCAGCAGCTGTCGCGGCGACATGTTGAGTTTGCTGAGCACACTGTGCAGCTCTGCGGCGGTGGGCGGTGTTTTCAGATATTCCACCACCACAGGCTCGATGCCTTGCTCCTGTAACAGTGCCAGGGTCTGGCGCGACTTGCTGCAGCGAGGATTGTGATAGATCTGGATTTCGCTCATGCTTCTTCCTGCGGTTGGAAAATTGACGCCCTAGTTTAACAAGGAATGACATGAAAGACGTGATCCGCTGGTGGCGCTCCTTTTGCCACATCTTACTGTCTACCGTGCAGCGTTTTGAGGCGACCGAGCGGCGCCGCGATGCCGGGGCGCTGACCTACACCACGCTGTTTGCATTGGTGCCGGTGATAACCGTCAGCTACTCCATTTTAAGCGCCATTCCTGCGCTGCAAACCTGGGGAGAGCAAGCCAATCAGCAGCTGTTAGCTTACGTTATGCCAGAAGGCAGCGACGTGATCTCTGGCTACTTGCAGCAGTTCAGCAGTCAGGCGCGAAAGCTGACCTGGGTGGGAGCCATTTTCTTATTCGTAACGGCGCTGATGCTGCTACGTACCATCGAGCTGCAGTTCAATCGCATCTGGCAGGTAGAGCGCTCGCGCACGGGCATGAATACCTTTTTTCGCTACTGGGCTGTGTTGACGCTCGGGCCTTTATTATTTGGGGCAGCGTTCGCGGCCAGCTCATTTTTGGCCTCGCTGCCGCTGTGGACGGAAGAAACCGGTTTGTGGCTGGAGGTGGCGGCAATATTACCCTGGCTGTTCAGCAGCGCTGCCATTGCGTGTTTGTATGTGTTGGTGCCCAATTGCCAGGTGCCACTGCCGGCGGCCACGGCGGCGGCCGTGTTGGTAGCGACGATATTTGAAGTCGGTAAATACCTGTTTGCCAACATCATCGGCATGTTTCCTTCTTACCAGCTGATTTATGGTGCCTTTGCTGCGGTGCCGCTGTTTTTGCTGTGGGTGTATTTGTCTTGGAGTTTGATTTTGCTCGGCGCTGAGCTGAGTTATGCCCTGGCACGCGACAATCAGTCAGGGCGCAAGTCACGCAAGTCGCGCACGTCTTACAGCAGCCGCTTGGAAACACGAGTGGCTGTGTTGCAGCAGCTGGCCAGCGCACAGAACGAGCAGCAGTTATTGTCAGAAGACGATCTGCGCTACGCCCAGGCTGAACTAAAGCATTTGCAGCAAGCCACACTGGTCAGTCGCCACAGTGAGCAGGGCTGGGTGTTGCTACCAGATTTGCAGCATGTCAGCATGCAGCAGCTGTGTCAGGACTTGCCGCTGCAGGAACTGCAGCAGCCGGTGGCGGTGCTTCAGCACTGGCAGCAACAGTGGCTGCAACAAGGCGACGCGGCACTGCAGCAGTCTCTGGCGACGGCGCTGGCAGCGACCGCAGAGCAGCCCAATACGCAACACTGACGAGGCGCACACTGACCGCGGCGCAACATTAATAGAGACAGGAGGTCACATGCGTGTGCTAAAACACCTGCTGCTGTTTGTGCTGGCGTTGGCCATGGTGGCCGCGCCACTGATATACCTCAGCCTGGGCCGTACCGTGGTGGCTGGCTACGCGGCGAAAACACTGTGCTCTGGTTTGTGGGTGTCGGGCTTGCCACAGGATTGGCTGCAGCAACAGGCGATTGCGCCAGCGTTGGAGCCGCTGTCTGCCTGGATCGATTACCAGGTCGACGAGTCGGCCCGGCAGGTGAGGGCCAGCGTGCTCGGTTATCAGCGCCAAGCGCGTTTTATCCAAGGCCGTGGCTGTACCTTACTGACAGGCGATAGCGCCTCATTGGCAATTGAGCCGACCGTGCTGGTTGGCAAGGCACAGCGGCCGTTATGGCGACATGAGCCGCATCCAACCCCAGCGTGGTTGGATGCGCTATTGGATCAAGCCTTTGCCGAGCCCGATGATGAGCGTCGTCAGACTCTGGCGATTGCCATTGCGCATCAGGGCAATCTGTTGGTCGAGCGCTATCGCGCGCCGGTGCAGCCAACGACTCCTTTGCTCGGTTGGTCGATGAATAAAAGTCTGCTTGCCAGTTGGGTCGGCGTGCAAGCACATCGAGGCGAGATTCACCCTGACACCCCAGCCAATACCCGCTTTGCACAGCTGCCACCGGAACTGACGTTGCGCCAGCTGTTGCAAATGACCAGCGGCCTGGAGTTTCGCGAGTGGTATCAACCCGGAGATGACGTCACCAATATGCTCTATCACCAAGGTGATATGGCGGCGTTTGTGGCCAGTCGACCGTTGCGACATCGCTCTGGCTACCATTGGGCGTATTCCAGTGGCGACAGCAATCTGGCCATGGCAATCCTGCAGCAATCGATGCGCGAGCCTCTGGATGCGTGGCTGCAGCGCCATGTCTGGCAGCCGTTAGGCATCGTTGGTGCGGTGATGGAGCGCGACGTCAGCGGCACGCTGGTGGCTTCGTCTTACGGCTATATGACCGCCAGGCAATGGCTCAGGGTAGGGCAATGGTGGCTGGATGGCTGGCACCAGCGTGCCAGTAACTTGCCAGATCATTGGATGCAGCAAGCAACCACTGCCAGCGCCAGTAACCCGGACCAACACTATGGCATGGGCTTTTGGCTGAATGGCATCAAAGCCGATGGCAACCGGCGTTTTAATCAGCTGCCTGCAGAGGTGTTTTGGGCCCGAGGTCACGATGGACAATACGTTATGGTATTGCCGCAGCATGAGTTAGTGATTGCTCGCTTTGGTTTGACTCCGGGCAAAAACGACGGGCTAGAAGCCCTTGCCGCGGGTCTTATTCAACACCTTGAGGAAAAAACGCCGCTTTAAACTCTGCTGGCATACGCGCCGGTTTTTGGCTGCTGAGGTTAATGCACACCCAGCGCGTGTGTCCGCTGGCGAGGCGTTTGCCGTCGCTGGCGCGTACGATTTCATAGTGCCGTGTCATGCTTAGGCGGCCGTCCGTGTCACCAATCCAGGTGCCAATTACGAGCTCGTCACCTTGCATCGCAGGCCACCAATAATCGACTTCTGTATGTCGGGCGACCCAAGCAAACCCGATTTGTTGCCAGCGCTCGAATGGCAGCTCTAAGGCTTGGCAATGTGACCAGGCCGCCGCTTCCATCCATTTGGGATACTCACAATTGTTGGCGTGACCGAGCACGTCGATGTGCTCGGCGGTTACCGTTTGAGTCAAGGTGTGAGCGGGAGGGTGAGACCAGGAATAATCCATAGACAGGCAAACGACTTCTGATGCTAATACAGCCTGTATTGCGCCACTTTGTCACGCCAATCTCAAGGGTTGCAGCGCCAAGGGTGTTGTGCCGCAGTTGCAATAGCTTGGCTGTGCGGCAATATGCTGGCTAGAATGCCGAGCCACGTTTAATAGGAAGTCTGCATGAACGACGCGTTATTGGACAGTACGCCAGACATCGCTGCACCGGCGGTATCGCTGAAAGTTCACCCGTGGCGCTCGTCGCTGTATGAAGAGCTGCACAATCGTCCATCCCCGATTATTGAGCGCAACTGTCAGGTGGCGCACTTTACCGTGTTATTGGATGGCAACCGTGACGCCTTGCACGCTCATGTGGTGGATTTGTGTCGACGCTTCAGTGTGCCGGTGCCCGGGCCGGAGTCGTCGTGTCTCTATCAGGACTTCGGTGGCTTTGAATTGCGCTGGGAGCGCCATTTGGAATTTGCCAACTTCACCTTTATTTGCCATCGGGTGGAGCCGTTTGCACAAGACGCGCTGAGTTTTATTCCCAAAGATTGGCTGGCGGCCATGCCCGGCGAACTGCTGGTGGCGGTGAATCTGGCGGTGGTGGACGACGCACCCAGCGAGCAACAGTTACATCACTGGTTCGAAGGGCAGCGCGTTGCCGGCGCTCATGTGGCTGATGGTCTAGCGCAGGTGTGGACTGCCTTTCGACTGCACAGCGATGGCTTTGGCCGCATGGTGGCCCATCGCGGGCAACTGACGGCATACCAATCTGGGCGCATGGTGCAGCGCTTGTTTGAGCTGGAAACTTACCGACTGATGTCGTTGATGGCACTGCCGATTGCCCGGCGCATGGGGCACGAGCTGAGTCCGGTGGAGGCCAATTTGGCCGAGCTGAACCAGCAGATTTCTGACATCAACTCCGAGCGCGATGAGCGCGAGCTGCTGCAAGAGCTGTCGCTGTTGGCTGCCAAGGTCGAGCAGCATCGCAGTGATACCAATTTTCGCTTTGCTGCGGCACTGGCCTATCACGATCTGGTGCTGGATCGTCTGACGCAACTCAAAGAGCAACCGCTCGAGGGCATGCAAGGGCTGCGAGAATTTCTGGAGCGGCGTCTGACGCCGGGCATAAAAACTTGCACCTCGGTGCGAGACCGACTGGAAGATTTGTCGCGACGCATCAATCGCACCACCAGCTTGCTGCGCACTCGGGTGGATTTGTCGATCCAAGAGCAAAACCAACACCTGCTGTCGTCGATGAACCGCCGCAGTCAATTGCAGTTGCGGCTGCAGCAAACGGTCGAAGGTCTGTCGGTGGTCGCCATTGGTTACTACATGCTGTCGTTACTGGGCATTGGTTTTCAGGGCTTGAAGGCCTACGGGCTGGATATCAACAGTGACTTGCTGAAGGGATTGTCACTGCCAGTAGTGCTGGGTTTGGTGTACTGGGGGGTGCACAGTGTGCGCCAGCACATCAGTCGCAGCCACGAGCGGGTAGCGGACGCCGCCGACGAGCGGTAAGCCTTTACCGCTTTGGCGATTCACTGCCGCTACTGAAACTGGTTGTGGCTGCCGATGTGACCGTCAACTTGGTGGCCAAAGCGGCGTGTGATGGCAATGCCATCACCCCGTTACAATCTGGCTCGCCTTTTGCTGGAGTCTGTGGCGGATATTGCCAGTAACAGACAATGAGGCGTGTGCCCATGGACGTGACCACCAACCCCTTGATCACCAGCGCTGCGGCGACAGCGACCTCCGCAGCCAACAACAGTGCTGCGGCTAACACCGACGCCAGTATTGACTCTGAGGCGCCGGCGAACGCTGACTCAGGCAGCGTAGAAGACACGGCCAGCGGCGGCGATGCCATAGCCAACGCCCGCGCATCTTGGTCTGCTGAGCGCTATGCCGACCGACTGCCGCGCAGCTACGCCGATCAGGTGTCTTTGTCCTACAAAAGCCAGCAACTCAGCCAAATCAGCTCCGAATTTTTCTCTGGCACCATTCGCAGCGATCAAATTCCCGCGTTGACCCAGCGTTTGTACGAGGGTGGTCTGATCAACACCGCGGAATACCAGTCGCTGGGCGGTGTTGAGCAAAAAGTGTCAGCGGTCAGCGAGGCGCAATCCTTTCTCAGTCAGCAAATGATGAGTTCGACAGTACAGGCGCAGCCCGAGGTGGAAGCCGGTTTTGCCCAGGTTCTGGATGTGCTGCGCAACATGGACGCAGCGGTAACGCCGCAGGCGCGTCAAGCCGAGCAGCAAGCGATGGCGTTCATCACCGACTACCGCGCTGAGCAAGAAGCCGCCGGTGCCAGTGAGGATCTGCTGCAAGGACTGGATCAGGTGATGGATGTCCTGACAGCGCTGGAAAAAGTACGGAATAACGAACAAGCAACGGGAGCGCTGGCCAGTTATAACAGCGTCCAGGAAGCCTATGACGAATCCACGCAAAGCAACTAAAACAGTCACTCTGCTGCTCACCGCGCTGCTTGCCAGCAATGCTCAAGCGCAATCCGGCCTGCATTGGTTGAGTGAGTCCAGTGGCAAGCCCGACAGCGGCAGTGGTACGGGGTTTGGCAGCAATACCATCAGCCTGACGCTGCCGATTGAACGCGGCGAGCGCGGCGCGGAACAAGTGACCACCGCGTTCCATTTAGATCGCACCGAGTTTCGCTGGAAAGGCGTGAACGCCGCTGACAAAGAGTATTACTGGTTGTCCGTGCCAATCCGCTACCAACAACGCCGCGGCTCGGGGACGTCGTTTATGGTGCGCTTTGAGCCTGGGGTGATGACCGACCTCGATGGCGTCGACTCCGATCACCTAGCGGCTAACTTGGAGCTGGTCGGGCGAACCGACCATCGTCTGGGTTTTTGGCAGTTTGGTGTGGTGGTCGATCGTGAGTTTGGCAATTTTAGCCCGCGGCCGGTATTAGGCGTGGCGCTAAAGACCGCTGGCGGTACAGAAATGTTGCTCGGCTTTCCGCAAACGCGCATTCAGACCCCTTGGGGGCGCGACGTTTCTACTTATCTGCATGCTCGACCAGGTGGCGGTGTATGGCGTGAGAAACACGATGCGCTACCAAAAGAGACGTTCGATGTGGAATACACCAACTGGCGCATTGGCGTCGGGGCTGAGTTTCGCTGGCGCGACAATTGGTGGCTGAATGCCGAGTTGGGTACCTTGCGCAACCGTCAGATTCGCGCCACCGACAGCAGCGGTGGCACCGCCGTCGATGTGAAAGCCACGCCTGGAAGTCATACCTATTGGATGATCGGCGTTAATCTGCGCTTGTAATGCTTCGCAGTGTGTCCAGCGGCAGCGGCCCGCGGCGCAGCAGGCCGCCAACGTCGGTGTTAGTGCTGGCAGTCAGTTGTTGCCATTGCTGCAAGCCGGCAAAGGCGGCAACCGCCGCGGCTGGCTGATCCTGAATGCGCATCAACCAGTGAGCTTGCCACGCCGGTGATAGGTTGCACTGGCTGCTGAGAAAATTCTCTGTCTGACCCTGACTCCAATTAAGCGCGTGGATGCCTGTGTCAACGACGGCTAAGCAGGCATCATTCAACTCACTGAGCACAATGGCACGACGCCAGTCGCTGTGCTGCTTCTCCAGTTGCGGCAGCAGTTGCTGTGCAGCGTAGGCTTGCCAGCCAGCTTCGGTGGCATGGGAGGTGAGCATCGCCGTCTGGTAAGGCTGCGTGGCGTTGTAAAACTGCCAGTGAGCGGCCAACCCACGGCGCAAGCTGGTGGCCATCAATTGATAGTGCGTCATCGCCTGCAAAGCCGTCGGGTTAATGCGGTACTGCCCAGGGCGATAGCGGGCGACATCGGTAAAGGCTTGCACTAAGTCAGGCTCTGCCAGCACCGCCAGGGCTGGCAGCTCGTTGCTGTCCCAGCGGCCTGCCAATGCTTTGGATGCCTGCTCCAATAGAGATTGCTGCGCTTGGATCTGAGCATCAACGTCGCTGATCAGTGGCGCGGCGGCCAGCAAGTCGCTGAAGCGCTGCTCACTGCCCAGTTCTCCGCCTTGCAGCCACTGCTGCTGTAACCGGCGTACCTGCTGAGTCGCCAGGTTGTGCCAGTGCTGGGCATCCCACTGACTGTCGGTGAAATCGTGCAACTGTAATTGGTAATAGCGCAAACCGTCGGGATGTTGGTTTAACGCCGCAAATGCGGGGGCTTGCGCGCGCAGCTGCTGCAGCTCGGCGCGCACAGCGGTTAGAGCGGGGCCAAGTTGTTTGACCAGTGTTCGCTGTAAACGCTGCTGCAGCACACGCTGCGAGCTGGGATACAAATCGAGGCGGGTAATTTTACCCTGAATGTCGGCCCATAGAGGCGAGTGGTGCGCTGCTTTCTCGGCGAAGGGTTGGCCGTCCAGTAGTCGGTCAATGTCGCTGATGGCCAGGTCGAAAGCCGATTGTGGCGGCAAAAAGCGCTGATCGGCTTGTTGCCACTGCTCGCGCCAGCGCACCAGCAGCTCGGCGGCGCCTTGCAGGCGATCGCGATAGTCATACACATCGCTGATGCGCTCCACTGGGTGGTGTGCTATCAAAGTCGTGGGAATGACGCGCTGCCAAGCATTAGGGCCGGTCAGATCGAGGGCCAAGGCGGAAAACGGAGCACTCAACAGCTGTTGCTCCAAGCGGCTGATCAGCGCGTCATAGCGACTCTTTTCATCGTCGGATAAAGCTGCTTGCTCAATGTCGGTCAGCTGTTGTCTGAGTGTTTGCCAGTCTTGCAGTTGCTGCGCTTGGGCTTCGGCTGAGATATCCGCCCATTCAAACTCGCCGTTGTGACCGAGGGTTTGTCGCAGCAAAGGGTCGTTGGCTAGGGTCAGTGTCTGAAACTGTTGCCATGTCGCTTGGAATTGTTCGCTGGCTTGTTGTCGCTGCTGTTGCGAATACTGAGGTGACGGCGTGGCTGTCGGTTTGGTTGGTGTGGTCATGCAGGCACTGATAGCAAGGCATATCGGCACGCTAAGGCAGAGGTTTACAACAGAGTGGCTGAACCGCTTGGACACAATGATCTCCTGAAACAAACGCTGGCGCAGTGTATCAGGGCTGTCGCGGTAGACAATACGTAAGATGTTGAAACAGAAGAGAAAAAAGAAGTGGCTCCCCGAGCTGGACTTGAACCAGCGACCAATAGATTAACAGTCTACTGCTCTACCAACTGAGCTATCGGGGAACTTCGTTGGAACGGGGCGCATTATGTTTATGTGCCCCGTTTGTGTCAACACTTTTTTCTAAAAAAAGTTTCTAACTTGTTGATGTTGTTGGTTTTTTAACCGATTGGGCGTCTGTTAATCCTTGGCGATGCGACTAAACACGGCGCCCTGTTGACCACGATACTTGGCGTCGACGCGTTTGTTGTACGGACGAATGGCAGGGCTGGTGAGGGTTTCAAACGACATGGCACAAATCACCATGCCAGGACGCAGCGCCAGCGGCAGTTTGCCATTGTTGTAGAACTCCAACACGATTTGCCCTTCCCAGCCTGGATCAATGCGCCCGGCGGTTACGTGCACCATCAACCCCAGTCGCGCCAAGGAGCTGCGGCCGTCCAGCCAGCCCACTAAATCGTCAGGAATCTGCACGGCTTCTAGGGTGGCACCGAGTACCAGTTCACCTGGATGAATGAACAAGGCATCGCCTTCGGCAATTTCGATTTCTTTGCTCATGATGCGATCGATGTCGCGCTCTAGCTGGTCGCGATCGCCCGACAGGTCCAGGTGCGTGACCGAGTTGTTGCTGAACACGCGAAAGCGGTGATCGAGGCGCAGATCAACACTGATACCGGCAATGGCTTGTGGAGAGGGCGCTGGTGTGATGCTGATACTACCGTCATTCAGGCGCTGTTCTATGTCGCGGTCGCTGAGTCGCATGCGGGGGTCCTATGGCAAATCTGTGCGGTGGCGCAGTGTAACCGAGGGCCGCAGGCGCGTCAGCTGCCAGACAGGAAAAACCTGCGTGGTTATTGCTCGTCAGGCTCATTGGCGCTGAGCGGCTGCATGTCGATGCGTTGCAGGTCGATCTGGTAGCGCTTTTTACCGTCTTTTCGATCGACCAAGCGTACCAGTGTGTAATTGTGTTGTTTGGAGAACCAGGCAAATATCTGGCGTTTGTTGCTGCTGCGCAGCTGCTGGACTTTGACCGTGGCTAAGGGGCCGATGGCGGTCTCCAGCGTTTCTTCGGCCACTACGGCAAAGCGAAAGACCTTGCTTTTGTTTTTTTCAAACACCGGATAGGCAAACTCTTGCGCGCCTGCGGCCAAATCGAGGGCAGCTTGCTGCATGTACGTCAGATTATCGTGCGGTGCAATCAACGGGCCGTCGTCTTCTAGGGCAATCCAGCCGTTGCTGTAGATTTTGTCGTCCAACTCAGCATCCATGACACGTTGCTGGGTGTGATCAAAAGACAGTGTGCGGTCGTTTTCGTTGAATAAGCCACTGGCGCGATACTGATAGTGTTGTGGCCATAGGCGGCCGTTGGCATAGGACAACACCGAGGTTTCAGTCAGTGCCGCGGCGCCGGTTTCGGCATGGAAAGATAACTGCCATTGGTTGTCCGGCAGCTGCTTGAGGGTGCGTTGCGCGTCGATGTCGATGCTGAACCAGCCCACTTTCCATTCTGTGGTGTAGTCAGCCTGATAAGGAATGAGCGTGGCATCGGCCATTGACCAGCCGCTGAGCAGCAGCAAACACAAACTTGTTAGGTAGCGATGGAACATGGGCACCTCCGTATGAGGCGCCCACTATAGCGTCACCGCACAGGCTTGGCGACGGCTTAGCTGGTCAATACCACGCCAGTGGCTGGAAGCTGTGTTCCATCCAAAAACGCGGCTTTGCCATCGGTGCTCAGGCGGCCTTGCACACACCATTTGACTGCTATGGGGTAGATCACATGCTCTTGCTGCTGCACTCGTGCACGCAAGCTATCGACACTGTCACCATCGTAAATAGGCACTTCGGCTTGGATGGCATTGGGGCCGCCATCCAACTCTTCGGTGACAAAGTGCACCGTAACGCCGTGTTTGGCATCGCCATTATCCAACGCTCGCTGATGGGTGTTGAGGCCCGGGTAGTGCGGCAGCAACGACGGATGAATGTTGAGCATGCGGCCTTGGTAGCGGCGCACAAAGTCCGCCGTTAGGATGCGCATAAAGCCCGCCAGAACGATCAGGTCAGGCTGATACTCATCAATGGCGCGCATCAGCGCCACGTCAAACTCTTCGCGACTGGCAAATTGCGTGTGATCGACCAGCTGCGTTTGCAGATCGCGGTCTTTGGCTTTTTGCAAGCCGGCGACGTCCGGACGGTTGCTGATTACCGCTGCGATGTCGGCGTCGATATCACCTTTGCGCACCTGATCGGCAATGGCTTCCATATTGCTGCCACTGCCAGAGATCAGAATCACCAGGCGAGGTTTTTCTTCCTGCTCGGCGCTGCGTTCTTCAATCATGCACGCTGGCCCACAAATTCAACGGCGTCTTCGCCGTCGGCGCGACTTGCCAGTTCACCAATAATCCACGACTGCTCGCCTTCGGCGTTAAGCAGTGCCACCGCGGCATCGGCTTTGTCTTCTGGTACCGCGATGATCATGCCAACACCGCAGTTAAAGGTGCGGAACATCTCTGCAGTGGCGACATTGCCCTGCTGTTGCAGCCAGTTAAAGACCGCAGGCCATTGCCAGCTGTTGGTGTCGATAACGGCTTTGCAACCGTCTGGCAAAACACGAGGAATGTTTTCTTGAAAGCCGCCACCGGTAATGTGCGAAAGGGCGTGCACATCGCTGGCGTTGATCAGCTTGAGGACCGAGCGCACATAAATGCGTGTCGGTGCCATCAGAGCATCGGCAATACTGTGGCCATCGAGGTCGGCACTGAGGTCAGCGCCGGCGACATCAATGATTTTACGAATCAGCGAATAGCCATTGGAGTGTGGGCCGCTGGAGGCCAGAGCGATCAGTTTGTCGCCGGCTTGCACTTTGCTGCCATCGATCAGCTGATCTTTTTCCGCGATACCTACGCAGAAACCGGCTAAGTCGTAATCTTCGCCCTCGTACATGCCTGGCATTTCGGCCGTTTCGCCGCCTACCAAAGAGGCGCCTGCTTGTTCACAGCCTACGCCGATGCCTTCGACCACCGCCGCTGCAACATCCACGTTCAATTGGCCAGTGGCGTAGTAGTCGAGGAAAAACAGCGGCTCAGCGCCTGCCACTACCAGGTCGTTGACGCACATGGCGACTAGGTCGATACCGATGGTGTCGTGCTTGTTGAGGTCCATCGCCAGGCGCAACTTGGTGCCGACGCCGTCGGTTCCAGACACCAGTACCGGCTGCTGGTAGCCTTGCGGCAATTCAAACAATGCGCCGAAGCCGCCAAGGCCAGCCAGTACTTCCGGGCGACGGGTGCGCTTGGCCACCCCCTTGATGCGCTCAACCAGCGCATTGCCAGCATCAATATCGACGCCAGCATCTTTGTAACTGAGGGACTGTTTTTCACTCATGCGGATGTACTCGTAGATTCGGCCCTGGCGGGGCCCGGTTAACCGGCGAGCCCTGTTGCACGTGTGCCAGCAGGGCCAAAATTGGCGCGTATTCTAACGATTTGTCCGTCGCGCTGCATCCCGGCTGGCAGGATTCGTCGCCATATCCGCCAGATAAATGTGCCGTTTATCTGATTGGCGTTCAAAAACTCAACAAAGCTGATGAGGTGGTCAAGTTGTGTGGCGTTCAACGGCGATTGAAAGGCGAGCGGATGTGACAAAGGTACTGGTTAAATTTACACGTCGTGGCAAAATAGCCGCTCAATTTGAGCAGCTGGGAGCCGATGCGTGCGAATCGCAGCGCTACTCACCGTTATTGCCAGCCTGTGGGTGCTTTGGATTGCACCGGCGCAGGCCGTCTCCGTGTCTGGCCTGTATGAGGCCAACGTCATGGTGGAAGATCAATCCGACGCCAGTCGTCGCCAGGGGCTGGGGCAGGCGTTGCAGCAAGTGTTGGTGAAAGTGTCCGGCAGTCGTGATGCCATTGCCAGCAAAGCGCTACAACCGACGCTGGCCGACCCGCAACGCTTGGTGGAAAGCTTCAGTTACACACGCGATCCTGTCGACGATGCGCTGCTGCTGCAGGTGCGTTTTGCCAGTCATTTAATTGATCAGGCGCTGGTGCAAGCACAGTTGCCCGTTTGGGGGCGCTCGCGGCCGTTGGTGCTGGTCTGGCAAGCGGTGGAAGATGGCCCATTAAGGTTGCTGCTGGGACAAGACGCCTCGCTGTGGCGGGTGCAAGGCGACCGTGCCATGGCGGAACGTGGTTTGCCAGTATTGTGGCCAACACTGGATTTGCAGGATGAGTTGGCACTGCCGGTGGAGGCCGTGTGGGGGCTATTTAGCGATCGCATTGAAAGTGCCAGTGAGCGCTATCGCAGCGATGCAGTGTTGGCTGGTCGTTTATCTGCCGTGGCCGGCCAGTGGCGCTACAGCGGCCAACTTTGGCATCAACAGCGTTGGCAGCCGGTCAGTGCGGTGGCGGGTAATGCCGCCGATGCCATGCGTTTGGTGGCGGATGTGGTGGCCGATCGTTTTGCCAGCCAGTATGCGGTGCGGCGTCAGGTAACCGCAGACAACGGCTTTTTACTGCTGGTCAATGGCGTGCGCCAGTTTGCCGACTACCAAGCATTGCTTAATTATTTGAAAGCCAACGTCGCCATCGACGATGCTCAGGTGGTGCGTGTCGATGGCGATCAATTGCAGCTGAAACTGCAGTTAGCTGCCCCTTGGGCGCAGGTATGGGGCGTGTTATCACTGGATAACCGTTTACAGCAAACCGGTCAGCCTGGGGTGGTAGAGTGGCTAAATCCGTAACACATCATCAACAACTGACGTTGTCGGTATCGCTGCGCGACGACGCACGCTTTGCCAATTTCTACGATGGCCCTAATGCGCAAGTGGTGCAGTCACTGCAGCAGCAATGGACGGTGAATGGCGAGCCTTATTTGTATCTTTGGGGCAGTGCCGGCGTTGGCTGCAGCCATTTATTGCAAGCGGCGTGTCACTATGCCGAGGGTTTGGGTCATCAAAGTGTCTATCTGCCGTTAGATGAGCTAGCGCAGTACAGCCCTGAAGTGCTGGACGGTTTGGACCAATTGCCGTTGGTAGCGCTGGACAACTTGCAGGCGGTGGCCGGGCGCAGCGATTGGGAAGAAGCCTTATTCCATCTGTTTAACCGCATTCGTGATCGGCAAAGCCATTTACTGATCGCCGCCGATGCCGCGCCGACCCGAGTCGGGGTGGCATTGCCAGATTTATCCTCGCGCCTGAGTTGGGGCATGGTCTACCAAGTTGAGCCGCTGGAACAAAACGATTTGGTTCAAGCCGTGCTGCTGCGCGCTCATCGTCGTGGTTTGAATGTCAGTGAGGAAGTAGCGCGCTTTTTGGTGACGCGTGGGCCGCAAGACACGCAAGGGCTGTTTGATGTGCTGGAAAGACTCGATCAGGCATCGCTCTGTGCGCAGCGCCGTTTGACCATTCCATTTATTAAAGAAACCTTGGACTGGTAAGCTCGGCATTCTTAAACTGAGCGCAATAAAAAAGCCGATGCATTTGCATCGGCTTTTTTGCTTCGCGCCAGCTCGGTGCTACAGCGAGCTCAGCACTCAGCTCAGTGCGGCTTTCAGGCGGGCAATGGCGTTTTCCAGCACTTCCATTGAGGTGGCGTAGGACAGGCGCATGTGCCCTGGCGTGCCAAAAGCTGAGCCAGGCACTAATGCCACCTCTGCTTCGTTAAGCAGCTTTTCGGCAAAATCCACATCGCTGTCGATACCAGCCGCTTGCATCGCGCCCTTAAAACTAGGGAAGGCATAGAAAGTACCGTCGCTGTTGATGCATTCCACACCCGGCAGCTCATTCAGTGCCGCGACCACATAATCGTGACGCTGTTTAAACGCTTTGAGCATATCGGCGACGCAGGTTTGATCACCATTTAAGGCGGCCGTTGCTGCCACTTGAGCAATGGAGGTGGGGTTGGAGGTACTTTGCGACTGAATCTTCTTCATCGCACCCACCAGCTTGGCCGGGCCACCGACATAGCCGATGCGCCAACCTGTCATGCTGTAGGCTTTGGATACGCCGTTCATCACCAAAGTGCGCTCGTACAGCTCTGGGCAAACGGTGACGATGTTGTGGAAGCCACCCTCGGCCCACAAAATGTGTTCGTACATATCATCGGTAGCAATCAGCACTTGCGGGTGCTGCAGCAATACCTCGGCCAAGGCTTTCAACTCGCTCTCGGTGTAAGCCACACCCGATGGATTGGATGGGCTGTTCAACACCACCAAACGAGTTTTGGCGGTGATGGCTTGCTGCAATTGCTCTGGCGTGATTTTAAAGCGCGATGCTTGGTCGGTTTCAATCACCACAGGCACGCCTTCGGCGATTTTCACCATGTCAGGGTAAGACACCCAATACGGCGCTGGAATCACCACCTCATCACCTGGGTTGAGCAGTGCTAATGCCAGGTTAAAAAAGCTTTGCTTACCGCCGCACGACACCAAAATTTGATTGGCCTGGTAGTCCAGCCCTTGATCGCGTTTGAATTTGTCGATGATGGCTTGTTTTAACGCGGGGGTGCCATCGACGGCGGTGTATTTGGTAAAGCCATTATTGATTGCGTCAATGGCCGCCTGCTTAATGTGCTCCGGGGTATCGAAGTCCGGTTCACCGGCGCCCAGGCCGATAATGTCTTTGCCAGCCGCTCGCAGCTCGGCAGCACGATTGGTTACTGCCAGCGTAGGGGAAGGCTTGATCTGTTGAACGCGATCAGACAATTGCAGGTCCAAAGTGTGTATCCTCTTTGACGCAGTGGGTGAGACAGCCTCGGCCTGGGCAAACAATGAGCGTCAGGTCATTGGTCTGCAGCGGCCGTTTGCAGGTCATGAGACGTCGCGGCTGCCAGCAAAAAAACCGTATAATCTTAAACCATATTCTGTACTACTGGAATCCTGATGAGCAAAGCATTCGAACTGTCTTCCAAGTACCAACCAGCGGGCGATCAGCCAACGGCGATTGAACAGCTGGTCAAAGGTATTGATGCCGGTCTGTTAAAGCAAACCTTACTGGGGGTAACGGGTTCCGGTAAAACGTACACCATGGCCAACGTCATTCAACGCTGTGGCCGCCCGGCCATTGTGATGGCCCATAACAAAACGCTGGCGGCGCAATTGTACGGCGAATTTAAGGAATTTTTTCCGAACAATTCCGTCGAGTATTTTGTTTCTTATTATGATTATTATCAGCCTGAGGCGTATGTACCCTCGTCGGATACCTTTATCGACAAAGACGCCTCGGTCAATGAGCACATTGAGCAAATGCGTTTGTCTGCGACCAAGGCGCTGATGGAGCGCCGTGATGCCATTATCGTGGCAACGGTATCGGCGATTTACGGTTTGGGCGACCCGGACTCGTATTTAAAGATGATGCTGCATTTGGTGCGTGGCGATCAAATTGACCAACGCAGCATTTTGCGCCGCTTGGCCGAGCTGCAGTACACCCGCAACGACATGGACTTTCACCGCGGCACGTATCGCGTGCGCGGCGAAGTTATCGATGTATTTCCGGCAGAATCCGATGAAGAAGCCATCCGCATTGAATTGTTTGACGACGAAGTGGAGCAACTATCCAGTTTCGACCCGCTCACCGGTGAAGTGCTCAGTCGCTTGGCGCGCGTCACTATTTATCCGAAAACCCACTACGTCACCCCTAGGCAGCGCATTTTAGACGCCATTGATGGCATTAAATTGGAATTGGAACAACGGCTGACCTATTACCGTGATAACAATTTGCTGGTCGAAGCTCAGCGCTTGGAGCAGCGCACCAAATACGACATTGAGATGATGCAGGAGCTGGGTTACTGCTCTGGCATCGAAAACTATTCACGCTATTTGTCAGGCCGCGGCGAAGGCGAAGCGCCACCGACCTTATTTGATTACGTCCCCGACGATGCTTTGGTGTTTGTGGACGAATCCCACGTGACGATTCCGCAAATTGGTGCCATGTACCGCGGCGACCGCTCGCGCAAAGAGACGCTGGTGCAGTTTGGTTTTCGTCTACCGTCGGCGCTGGATAATCGCCCCATGCGTTTTGAAGAGTGGGAGTCAATCGTCCCACAATGTGTATTTGTCTCTGCCACCCCCGGCGCTTATGAAAATGAACATCAAGACCAAGTGGTTGAGCAAGTGGTGCGCCCCACTGGGCTGGTGGACCCTTTGATGGAAGTGCGCCCGGCCACGGGCCAGGTGGACGATGTGTTGCACGAAGTGAACGAGCGCGCGGCACAAGGTGAGCGCATTTTGATCACTGTGCTGACCAAGCGTATGGCGGAAGACCTCACCGAGTTTTTGCTGGAGCAAAATGTGCGCGTGCGTTATCTGCACTCCGACATTGATACCGTAGAACGGGTAGAGATTATTCGTGATCTGCGCTTGGGTGAGTTTGACGTATTGGTTGGTATTAACTTACTGCGTGAAGGTCTGGATATTCCCGAAGTCTCTCTGGTGGCTATTTTTGACGCCGATAAAGAAGGATTTTTGCGCTCAGAGCGCTCGTTAATTCAGACCATTGGACGGGCGGCGCGGAACCTCAACGGTAAGGCGATTTTGTACGCTGATCGCGTGACGGATGCGATGCAAAAAGCGATGGACGAAACCGAACGCCGCCGCGAAAAACAAGTGCGCTTTAACGAAGAGCACGGCATCACCCCGCAAGGGGTGAAAAAATCGGTGGAAGACATTCTGGAAGCTGCGCCGCCACCGGGTAAAAAAGGCAAAGGCCGCGGTAAGAATAAAACACGCAAAGTGGCGGAGGAGGCTGCTGCCTACGGCGATGATGATTGGCGCAGCTTAAATGCCAGCGAGTTGGTTAAACGTGTCAGTGAAGTGGAGGATAAAATGTTTAAAGCAGCAAAAGACCTGAACTTCGAAGAAGCGGCGCGCTGGCGTGATTTACTGCATGATATGAAGCAGGGTGTGATTACCAACAGCTGATGCTGCGTGAAACGGCCCTGCAAATACAGGCCTTGCAAATACAGGTCTTGCAAATAAACAGCGCTTGCTGTCGCATCGGTATTAGCGTCGCTGCCTGCGCCAGGCAGCCGGCGTTACGCCATAAGCTTTTTTAAACTGGCGAATAAAATGCGTGACGTCCTTCCAGCCTAACATATGGACAATTTTTTCTACTGGATGATCGGTGCCTGCTAAACGCTCGCATGCATGGCGCAAGCGGTGCTTGATAATCCACTGACCAACGCTGTAACCCGTTGCCTGCTTCATTTTTGTTGCCAAGTGCGCAGGGCTTAAATGCACTGCTGCGGCAACGTCCTTTAACGAAATGGCGGCTTGACTGTGCTGTTCAATAAAGCTCATGGCTTTGCCTAAATGCGTATCCGGGCTGAGCGAGGTGTGATCCACCTGAGCGGCCCAGCGCGCTTCGTGTAGGATTAAAGTGACCAAGCTATTAATGACGGTGGCTGGAAAGTTCTGCTCCAGAGCCATTTGTAATTGCTCAAACACCGAAGCAAGCCAGGTGAGTCGTTGCGGTTCGATTTTTACGATCGGCAATGCCCCCTGGCGTACCAACTGAAATGGACGCATCAGTTCCTGTTGCTCGCCAGACAAGTGACTGGCCAGAGAAAAGCTCAGCCAATGGACTTGCATATCTTGCCCGCTGAGCAACGCATGGGGAGTGCCAGATGGCACCAGCGTCATACAGCCTGGTGTTATCAGTACCGGTTGTTGATTGTCTAAAGTGACATAGCCAGCCAGCAGCAGTGTGAGGACGTAATCTTCGTGGCTGTGATGATCTTCATTGTGTAGTTTGTCAATATAGGCGTAGCCAGATTGAACCTGCTGGAACATGGGCTGCTTTGCTCGTGAATGCGAAAAATAAGCCGATTTTCACCCAATTCTAGCACTGTTGGACACGTCGCCGTCAGCGCACACTATGCCGAACTCATCAGCAACGAGGATCAACATATGTCGCACTGGAGTGACGAACATGCGCACGACTATGACGAGCGCTGGGGGCAGCTGGCGTTTCACCAGCTTATTCCACAGTTAGCAAACGTACGGCCTGGCCATCGCATAGTAGAAATCGGTTGTGGCGGCGGGTTTCTCAGTCTCTGTTTGGCTCAAAGCCAGCCAAACGTGACGGTATTGGCGCTGGACCCAAGCGCAGCCATGATTGAGCGAGCACATAAGCGTCAGCAGCAAGCCGGTATCGGCCCCGAGCAGCTGAGCTTTGCGCTGGCTGGGGCCGAGCAGTTGGATGTCATGCCAGCATCACAAGATCTGATTGTGGCGGCATTTTCGCTGCATCATTGGCAGCAGCCAGAAGTCGCAATGACAAGGCTCACGCAAGCACTCAAGCCCGGCGGTCGTTTTTGGCTGTGCGAAGATCTCAACACTCCGAGCTTTGGTGACCTAGACGTGCATCAACAATTGAAAATGCTGCCCGGCATCGAGGCTTTATTGCGTGACTTCGGCTTTCGCGACATAACACACCGCACACACCACACCGATGAAGGGGATTTTTTGGAAGTACAAGGCGTGCGGCCGGTGCAGGAGTTGGCGTTATGAGTCTGCAGCTGGTGTTGCTGGTGTGGTCGTGTCACATGTTATTTTGGGAAAAATTACCAGAGTGGGGCAGCTGGTTCAGTGGTTTTATTGAGCGCTTACCCCGGTCATTGGCGTATCTGTATCAGGCTTGGCATTGTCCCTATTGCTTTGGTTTTTGGGCAGCCATCGCGGCCCACGCCATTACCGGTCATACCACGTTTGTGTGGCCAATGGCTGAGCAGGGCTCGGCGCTGCTGTTGTTACTGGCTTGGTTGTCCGATGCGTTAGTGACAGCGGTGCTGGTGATGTTGGTCAGCGTGAGCTACAGCGCTTTGTCTGGCCCTGCGGTGCGCGGCATGCAGCTGACGCAAGAATTCAAACAGGCAATGAAAGCAGATTAGACGCTACTTTCAACAAGCGCTGCTCTGGTGGTTAAAGGCAGCGTTTGTACCAGACAGCAGCGTTTGCTTTAGTCGGCAGAGCTTGTGCTAGACGACAGTGTTTATGTTAGACGGCAGTGTTTGTGACAGCTGTGCCTGTAACGACCGTATTTTTATAAGACTGGCATGTAAAAAACATCGTTGCGGTGTTCATCAATACACTCACTTGGAGGCTCTCTATTCATTGGGTATGATCCTGCATAAAACGGTAGAAGATTGCATGAGCGAGTTTTGCCTCACCACAGAACGCCTGATCCTACGTGACATGCGCTTGAGCGACGAAGATGACTTTGTCTCATTATCGCAGCGCTCAGATTATCAAACCTATTATGACGAACAGGACTGCCGCGCAGAGAATTACCGCTATCTGACGCAGTTGTTTGTTCAGCAAATCGGCGAAAAGCCACGCATGTCCTACCAGCTGGCAACGATCGATAAACACAGCAAAAGATTTATTGGTATTGCGTGCATTCGTATGGAGGCACACGCGCGGGCTGCCATTGGTTTTGGCTTAAACCCAGATTGGCAAGGCAAAGGCTTGATGTACGAAAGTATGCAGGCACTGATGAGCCATGCCGAAACCCAATGGGGAGTTCAGCAATTTTATGCCTACACCCTGAAGCAAAACAGTGCAGCCATGAAGCTTTGTCAGCGTTTAGGTCTGAACGTCTGCACAGACTATTTAAATGTGCGTTATTTTAAAGGGCAAGAGTGGCATGAAGTTATGCTCGAAAGAGCGTAATGCTCGCCAGCGACCTGAGCGCTCAGCAGTGTTGTTGCGGCAGCTCATGGTTGTCATATCCGTGCTGGTGTCGGCGTGTGCGCATCATAACCTGCCTAGTGACAACGATATCCAGCGGATAACGCAGCAAGCGACGGCGGTTCGTAACCAAGATCAGCACATACGATCACAGCTGCAACACTACCTTCAACTACATCTTGAACAACACCCGCTCTCTGACTCATCGAACTCTGCCGCTGTTAAAGAGCTGTGGCAGCAGCAACAAGCCCTCGATGAACGGAACCGCCGCTGGGCAGCAGAGGTTTTAAACACCTGGGGATGGCCGAGCAAAAAGCGGTTTGATGACGTGGTGGCAAGATCGCTGTTTTTAGTGATTCAGCATGCCGATGTTGAATTTCAACAACGCTTTTTCCCCCTCGTTGAGCAAGCGGTACATAAGGGTGATCTAGACCGACCTGCATTGGCTTTGCTGACCGATCGTATGCTGGTCAATCAAGGAAAACCTCAGCGCTATGGCACGCAACTGCAAAAAGAAGGCGATGCTGCGCTGCAGTTTTATCCTATAGAGCAACCGGAGCAAGTTGACCGGCGTAGGGCAACCATGGGGCTTGGGACATTGCACGAATATGCCGACCAGTTAGGCATTATTTGGCAACCGTCGAACACAGAGATTGAGTAATAAATCGATGTTTATTGGCGAATTAGAAAAACGCAGCGGTGTATCGGCCAGAGCCATTCGGCTATACGAGTCTCTAGGCTTGCTCAATGTGAAAAGACAGGGGAGGTATCGGATATTTTCAGCCGAGCACTTAGAATTTGTACAGCTGATAAAACAGGCCCAACGTTTGGGAGTCAGTTTGGCAGAACTGCAGTCTTTGTCCGCTGGAGAAAACGACCTTAATTGGGCTGCGTTAAACGATCTTCTGGTTGTTAAACGCAGAGAGCTGCAGCGCCAGCAGCGGCTGTTGGCACAGCAGCTAGAACAGATCGACCATTACCAGCAGATAATAGCGGACTGTGTGGCGCAAGGGCGAGGCGCTGGCATAGACCGTTGCATTGACTAGTACATTCGCTCGTTGACTCTGACCCTTAGGGCAAGGTTTAGTATTCGGGGCTCTACCCAATGAGGAGTCATTATGAGTCGAGTACTGATTATCAACGGCAACCCGAAAAGCAGCAGCTTGTGTCGCGCATTAGCAGAGCGTTATCGCCAGATCGCTGAAAAAGAACATGACGTTCAAGTGCTGCACGTAAGCGAGTTGAATTTCGAGCTGGACCTGCAGCAGGGCTACGACGAAATCCAAGCATTGGAGCCCGACCTAGAAAACACCCAGCAGTTAGTCACTTGGGCAGAACACATTGTGCTGATCACCCCTGTTTGGTGGGGCAGCATGCCTGCGCGGCTAAAAGGGCTCTTCGATCGCATCCTGTTGCCCGGATATGCCTTCAAGTATGTTGAGGGTAAAGCTTGGCCCAAACAGCTGTTAAAAGGCCGAACATCTGAGCTGGTGGTGACGCTAGATACGCCGGTGTGGTGGCACAAATGGTTTCAAGGCAACCCCATGGTTAAGCAGTTGAAGCACACCATACTGGAGTTTGTCGGCATTAAAGTTCGCTCGGTGCGCTATTTTGGCCCGGTAATGAACGCCAAAGAAGAGCAGATAGAGCGTTGGATCAACAGTGTTCAGCGTTTGGCGGTGACTCTGCCAGCCAGCCATGTGCCAGCTGCGAATGGCACATCTCGTTCAGGCGCCTAGCTTGGGCTCGTCACAGAGCTGCAGTGCAGGCTCTGGCCAGAGTCTGTACGCTGCTGGTAAGCGTCTGATTTACCTAGAGAATTGAGCATCGCTCTAAATGACGCAGTGGTAAAAAAACTGCCACAAAGGGGTTGCATCGAGCAGGCGAGCTGGCTAATATACGCGCCATCTTCAGGACTATAGCTCAGTTGGTTAGAGCGCTACCTTGACATGGTAGAGGTCCCCAGTTCAAATCTGGGTAGTCCTACCAAGAATTCCTTACAAAACAGGCACTTACAGGTGCCTGTTTTTGTTTCTGAAAGTCTGTATCTAAATTTTATACATAGATTACGTTTATCCAGTAGTTATCAGCTCACTGATTAATGTCTAAATCAGCTGCGCATGATGTCCACTGTTGATGACGATCTGTGTAGTCATCGGTCATCTTTTGGCTGGTGTGTCCCATCAAAAGATTCACATATTCTTTGCTAAAACCCTGTTCAAGATACAGTGCCCCACCTAACGCTCTAATTTCGTGAAATGTCGGTCGTTGCTGTGCTGGCATGTTCTTGAAAACTTCGTGTTGATCCCGTGCATTGCTAAATGCTTTGCCCAAGTACTCACCACTAATTTGGCCATGATGTTGTTGCCCTTTGAAGGGGATGCGTCTTGCCGGCAAACGGTGAATCACAAAAGGGCAATTGGTGGGTTTCACTGCCTTTGATTGATTCAGCAGAGCTTGCAAACTGTCTCCGATCTCAATGGCTAAAAACGCTCGATGGCCATGTTTTTCAGTCTTTTCTTGCACCACATGCAGGTGGTTATCGACAATGTCGCTGTATTGGACTTTGACGATGTCACCACGACGTTGCAGTGTGATCAAAGCAAACTGCATGGCGATCTGCAGCCACTCTGGTGCGGTCTGATAAATCAGGTCGAACCATTCTTTGGTCAATGGCTTGCGCTTTTTCTCGTTGCCAAGCTTAGGTGCCGTTAATGTTTGCAGAGCGACATTTTCCGTCATCATGCCCTTGGCCACGGCAAAAGCGAATACCTTGGTCAGTGTGCCTCGATGCTTGGTGTAAGCATTGCCCTGAAAACCGTCTAACCATTCAGCGCAGTGTTTAACGCTCACATCATTGGCCAACAAGTAACCTAACCCTTTGCGCATGGCATTGAGACGATAGTTTTCAAGCTTAAGCGTTGAGGGTTTCATGTCTTCAACGGACTGTCTTTCTGCAATATAGCGATCAATACAAGCCGCAACTGAAGACTCACTGGCACTGAGCACGTCTTTGACCAGGTCACAGGGCTTTACCAGGATGTGGTTAAGTTTCTTAGCTGCTGCTACTGCACGCACCTTGTCTGTACCCATCGGGTGATAGTCGCCAGTTTCTGGATGTCGATAGCGAAAATAGGCATTGTTTCGACCATAGCGATACAGGTTGTCGGGCAAATCATCGTTTGACCGTAAACGCTTTCTCGCCATCATTGAGCCCTAAGCACTGCATCTACCAAGGCATCACCGGTTGTGTTTTGCTCTTCAGAGACAATCACATACCAAGTGCCACCCAACTGCTTTGCCGGTAACTCACCGTTCTTAATCCAGCGTTTGACGGTGGAGTAAGCCGGAGGTTTACCTATAAAGCGTTGATCACGCCATTCAGAGACAGACATTAATTTCTGGTTCATCGTCCCACCCCATTTAACCGGTGTTGCATCATGCGTTGGTGAACGAAGGCTCCCAACACGCTGGGTAAATGCTCTGATTCTCCGAACTGCAACAGCCCAAAATAACTGCACAAGTCGGCTTCGATGTCGAATTCCAGTATTTTCTTGGTCACGAACGCGGCGGTGTAATTGCGTCGGGCGCACACCTTGATGTAGTTGCCGAGTGTGTGAGCGATGTGACGATGGTTCACTTCACTGCTGGGCTTTTTGTACTGGCGTTTGTAGATATAGTCCGCGGCACTGTTGAAGAACACCACGTCGTCAGCCAGGGCTTGCCACAGTGGGTCCACGTAGCCTTTGTCGTCCATCAACCGGAAGTTGTTTAAGGCATAGCGCCATAAACCACTGAGGTGCTGTTGCAGTTGTTCGTAGTTGCGAATCTGAGCATTGGGATTCTCGTTTTGTACGAAGCGTTCAAAGTCTTCGATAACGCTGTGATGGAAGCGAAATTCCAGCCTTCTGACAGTATTCCCTTCGACATACGCAGGCTTTAATTCGTCGCCATCAAACCCGGTCATCACTGAGGACCAGATGGGTTCCCAGAAGTGCAGCTTATCGCCTTTTCTCGCTTCTTCGGTTTTGTTGTACAGACACATTTGCACGGCACTGGACTGACCGAAGGTGTAGGTTTCCGTTGATCCGTAAATCACCGACACATCGGACAGACTGAAATCCGCATGGGAGACCCCATTCACTTTGAAGTTACGACGTGCGGAGGTTTGCAGACGATGTTCAAAATCCTCTGGAACCTCAAAGCCCACCATGTCGGTACACAGGTGAGCCGCTACGCCTTTTTCCACCACGTTGGTGGCAAACACATAGGCTAACTGCTTCAGCTCTTGGGTAAGGTCTTCAGGCGTGGATTGATACAGCTTTTGCGGGGTGACTTCGATTTTAAGGTGGGAACCGTTCTGGTCCGCTTCCACATAAAACGACTTCATCAGCACCACAAAACCGGCATCGAGGTTTTTCAGGATGAATTGGTAACCGGTCTTTTTTGAGCCTTTGGAGAGCAAGAAGTCATAGCCGTTGATGTGTACCAAATCGCTGTCGAAGGTCTGGTAGTGGTGTTCCAGCTGCTCCAGTACTTCCATGCGCAAATTGCAGCCATACAACTGCTTGAGGGTGTCCACTCCGCTATGCACGAACTGCACGCTGGATAGGTCCACGGTCTTGAACTGGTTTACGAAGTGATCGCCAAAACGCTCGAAGGTTTTTGCTTTAAATGGGTTCAGTGAGGTCATGGTCAAATCCTTATGAAAATGTCGCTGTGTGTAGCTGTATGTCGATTGACGTGGGTTTATTAGTACGTGTTACAGGGACGTACTGCAGAGCCAGGGCTTCGCCGAACGACGCTTCGTCGCTGTTCGCTCCGGCGCGCTTGTCGGCGGGCGCACTGGCTGACAGGCCGTCAGCACGCTGTGCTGACGCAAACGGCGCTAAGGGTGTGAGCAGGGCAGGTTCATGCCGTGGACAAAGACTGGCAGCGGCCAGCTGTTGTCCACCGCACCAGGACTCACGTCCTACGGCGGTGCCTACCTCTTGCATGCCAAGGCATGCCGCTGCTAACAAAATAAATAAGTAAATCGGGTTCATAATCGTCATTGTGCTGTGGCCGCGTTCACCAACATGGGTTGGCGTGTGGCGCGTTGAATGGGTTCAGGGCTGCAGACGGCGTAACGGCTGAGCTGCGGGGTGCTGACTCGCACCACGCAGTCAGACAGGCGTTCCACCACGAATCCAGCCGCTTGTAAATCCAGATGAGTCAGGCTCAAAAAATCCTGTTCGCTCACCAGATCAAAAAAGAGTGTTTGGGAATGGATGCCTTGCACCATGCCCGTGAAATACAGCTGACGACCGCGCAGCAGCTCGGTGGCGGCTGGCTGGACGTCGGCTGGGGAAAGGCTTACATCAACATCGTGCGTAGCAGCAGGCGCGCCAGATTGGCCAGCAAGATCATCACCAACAGTGTCAGTAATAACTTGCCCACCGTCCTGGCCGACCAGCGCAACGCTGTCATCAAAACTGTCCGCAGCCGAGAAAATGCTGTGTAAAAACCACGCGAAAAAAATGCCGAACAGGAGCATAAATACTCGAAGCTTTGGATCAGAAAAAATACTTTTATTTTCGCTCGACCCTTTAGCGGTGCCGGTGGCGGTGGATTGGTAGCACTGGAAGACTCTAAGGTCGGCTTTGCGTTTGACTGGGGTACCGATGTAGTGACTAACGGATTTTCCGCTGGTTTCTGGGTCATGTTTAAACTCCCGCCAACAGTGTTTCCACCAAGGTAAAACACCGGCCAGATCGCGATGACGGAAGCCGTACTCGGCAACGGCCCGGACTTCCTTATGGATTTTGCCGATGTTGGTGGTGGAGATGTAAATGTCCCAGTTCATGTGGCGATGCTGATCAAAGGCATTTTCGACCGTGCTGGGCCGTTGAATGCCATTGTCCAGCTGCTCGCGCTCATCCTCTGGGGTATCAAAAACAGACAGGCTTTTTAATCGCGTTGGATAGACCCGCTGGCCCTCATCCATCACGATCAAGGCACCGACGGGCGCCCACTGAAAAAACCGCGCCATGTGCTCGAAGCCATCTTGGCTGTCATGTTTGACGTTGATCAGTTTGGCTGTGTCTGGCACATCCATTTTCATGGTCTGGGCAATCGTGTCGACACAATTGAGACCACGAATATTGGTGATCACGGTTCTGCCTTGTTTTAGTGCGGGGATCACCACGTCCTGCACAATGGCAAAACTTTTATAACTGCCCGGCGGGCCATGATGAATGACGGCAGTCATTACATCAGCCCCAAAATCATGCGCGTCGCATAGGACGACATAATGATGTTGATGCCCTCAAAAATGTTGAGGTAGGCCAACAGCCGGAACGTCTGGTTATTGAGTGCGGCAATGGAGGACTCCAGTTGCTGCACAATGCCCAGTTGCTCGATCAGCTCTTTGGCGATGTCGTAGCCAAAGGCAATGGTCCAGAGTTTGATTTCCAACCACCACAGCACCAGCCAAGCGGCGACCCGCTCAAAAAACGTATCGATCCAAGTGTAGGAATCTGTGCTAAACACGGACTCATACAACGACAGTGCTTCCACCGCTGAGCCGGAATCATCGGCCAGGGTTGAAACACTGAAAAATACAAAAAATAGGGTCAGAAACAGTTTCATGATTTAGGACCTCCTAAAACAATGAATGCGCCCGTAACCATGGCGCAGAACAGAATAATGCTGGGTAAATAACGCAGGCCCGGCTCTAGAATCGCCGTACCGAAATTGACCTGAACGCCGAACAACTCGACGTAGTTGTCCTCGAAGGGTGAACCGCCACCGCCGGACGAAACATCGATCAGATCAGCAAACTTGGCACGGTATTCCTCGAACTCTTCGAAATACTCTGCGCGCTTTTCAGCGACTTTTTCTTGCAGGGAAGAAAAGTCGTCAATGGACAATGGGTCGTCACCGGTTGGATCTTGGTCGCTGCCACCACCGGTGTTGCTGCCGTCACCATCATCGCCCGAGTCACCGCCGTTGTTATTGTCGGAATCATCATTGTCGTCATTGCCATCACCACCCCCGTTACCGGGATCGGGATTGCCATCGCCACCATCATTACCGGGATCGGTACTGGGCGGAGTACAGCGAAACTCACACGTCTGAGCAGACACCAGGGTGATTTTTGAACCGGGCAACGTGCATTGCCATTTGTACTGCTGGAACTGGTCATTACAAGAATCTGGATAATCAGGGTGTTCAACACCATCCCAATTATCTGGATCGCCACCATCGTATGAACCATCACGACAAGAAGGGGTGCCTACAAACGAACCGCCATCGTTGTTGCCAAGCCAAACGCAATCCGGCTTATTCGGATCAACTTCACATTCATAGCCCAACGACTGCCAAGTGGAACACTCTTGCTGTGCCCATTCGTCATCGGTCAAATCAGAACCGGAGCCGTCCAACGGTTGCTCGCCGGTCTGGCCGGTACAACGATGGATAGGAGACGTACTGGATGGATCAGACGGATTAGAACCAAGACAAAAATCAGAACAAGCTGAACCGGCTGGCACTCTGTAAGTACCTCCGCCGGGCGCTGGGCATTCCTTTGTACCAAAACAATAACCAGTGGCCGGGTCTACTTGGTCAGGATAACAACCACCTGTTTCAGTATCGTCAGTAGGCGTGGTAGCGCAATTGGGGCGGTTGACGCACTCTGCATACCAGAAAAAATTACCGTAGGAATCCTTTGAGTCGGTTTTAACCCAATGACAGACTCGATGTTCATTGGCCAGAGGAAATTGTGAACGTTCTTCATCCGTGAAAAAGCCCTGAGCCGCGTTATATTCATCCTCATAGCCGTAAGGGCAAGACTCAGACAATGAGGCATGTAAATCGAATGACAACCACAGAGACAATAAAAATAGATAACGCATAATCTGCACCTGCAAAAAAGGCCCCGAAGGGCCTCAAAATTGCCCCATCAGGCAATGCGACCGGTGTAGAAACCGAACAAAAAACTCAGCCAAAACACCACACCGATCAGCACGGTCACCAGCATCAGGACTTTTTCATCAAACCAACGATGATGCCGACACCCACCAGCACCGCGACCACGGAGATCAGACCGGTTGAGCCGGACGTCACCATGCTCTTAGCGGCATCGAATGCCTGGGTGATGGCGGTGTCGTTCGGGTTGGTGGTGTTGGCAAAGGCCGAGGTGCTGGCCACGGTACCGGCGGTCACGAGCAGCGCTTTGCGAGAGTGTTGTTTCAGGTTTTGGAGTGTTTGAATGTTCATCATCATTTCCTTCATTAAGTTAAGTGCGTTGCATCAAGCGAGAAACAATGCCCACGCCATGGCCAGCGGCGAACGTGACCATGAAGGCCGTGAGCATCATTCCAAACAGCGCCGGATCAAACTCAGTGAACAGGGTGCTCAGCTGGGTTAAATCTGGCTGCTGTACCAGCGATTCGTAATCCGCCAACTGCCAGGCGGCGCAACTGGCGTAGCCGTTGGCGTCGATCTGGGGCGCATTACAAATCAAAATCTGCATGGTGGTTTACCCAGCTTTGGCTTTCGGTGACGGCGCAGAGCCGTTCACCCGAACGCCGGTGCAATACTGGGTCAGGCTGTTTTTGCTGCCTTTACGCAGCTCAATGTCGAGGGTGACATTGGCGGGGTAAGACGGCAGGTTTAACGCGTCGTAGACGGTGGCGTCACACTTGACGGCCATAAACGCAATGCCTTTGGCATTTTGGGCATTGGGGTCGGTCACCGGCTGGCCAATCCATAATTTCGAATAGCGTGTGCCTTCCACGGTAACCGTTTCCGCGCCATAGACTTGGGCCATGATTTGATTGTTCATGTTTAATACCTTTTGGTTTTTAAATGGTTTAACAGCGTTATCTGGCTGCTTTATTTTTTACGTCTTACTGCTCGTTTAATGGCATGCACCATCGTTCTGTGTGGCCTGTTGTTGCCACGTTTCTAAGCGTTCGGCGTTCAGATCACTGCGTATCTGCAACGCGAAGCGCTGAATTTCGTTATCTGGCTTGTTATCCAGAATTAAATAAATCAAATACCTCAGCGATACCTCAGGCAGGTGTGTGCTGTCGTTTTTGAATGCCGTTTGGTATTCCAATAACGCCACACTGCCGGGTACCTCTAACAGTTCGTTTTGCAGCGGAATGGGTGACGGTACATCCTTGACCATGAGGGCTTCCTCCTAATCGGCGTAATCGCCTTTGGTAAAAATGTCCTTACCATCGCGCAAATGACGCGACATCAGTTCGAGGTTCACAAAGTTGCGACCGGCAATTTTGACTCTCGGCACGGTGTCGGTCTGAATCCAACCGCGCACGGTGTCCTGGGTGATGCCCAAGAAGGCAGCAAACTGCTCTTGCGACATGACCGGCGGAATCGACACGTAGTGGATGTTGGGATGTTCCATGTTCAAAAGCTCCGGTTGATCTGTTGAATCGCCACAGACAATGGAGTGGGCACCGTTGAACAGCAGTGCGTGTATAAAACCAGCTTTTTGTCACCCGTTGGCACAAAACTGGTAAAAACCCACTGATAAGCCAGAATCCGATCGTTCATGTGGTCCTTCCTTTCGTTCTCTGGCCAGAGTGTTGGTATACTCATCGGCACAGAGCGACATACAGCGACATGTGTGTTTGGTTTTTAACCCGTGGGGTGTGGTAGCACCCGACAAGAGATTCTAATCTCTGTTTGCCTATATTAGGCAAATCTTCCCAATATGGGCAAATAGAAGTTGGTGATATGGAAAGGATTGTCGATAGGTTTGTGCTATTAGCGAATGTTGAAGACGTCAAAATGCCTTGGCTTCAAAAGCAAACGGGCATTAGTGCCGGGCGCTGGCATAAGGTAAAAACTGGGCAGAATGAAATGAGAGCATCTGATGTTGATGCTCTGGTTAAGGTCTGGCCTGAGTATGCTTATTGGCTGGTGACAGGGGAGGAGTTGCCAGAGAGTGGTCAAATCAGCCCAATGAGCAGGAACAAAAAAAACCGTTCGAGGCTTAAAGTCTATTTATCCACCTGATTTTATTGATTTGGCGATTCTAAGGATTTGATCTAAGCCATCAAACGTGTTAGGGATTTTTTCAGGGTTCGAGGCAATGCCACTAAAAATTACTGCCTCGAATTTCTCAAGTGCACTTTGATCATTCTCTTTCATATCTTTAGAGTTTTTAGCGTAATCTTGTATGAATTCGCAAAGTGTTGTTCTGAGAGATAGTTGCAGTATTTCGGCTTTTAGGGATTGATGGTTTGAAAGGACTATCCTAAAGAAATATATAAGTATTATTTCTATTGATATTAGTGGCAATGATCTCGAGAATATTTCTGTGTTTAGGTCCAATATGCTCTTTATGTCAAATGAAGTGTGAAGGAATCCAAGAGTTGGAGGTATTAGAACTAGGACCCCTAAGGCGATGAGGAAAGCTTTGGTTTTTGCTAAATCTTCTTTTTTTGATTCGTGAAGTGATTTGAACCCTTCTGTTAATTTTATAAAGTTTGTCTTTTCATGGGTTACTCTTGTTCTTGATTCAATGTTTTTAAGTTGTTCTTTAGTTTCTTTTAAGAACTTATTTGATTGGTCTATTGCTTCATCTGCTTCCGCTTTGAGGTCTGAGAAATTCAAGAATGACCTGTAATCATTTGACCTAACTATGTTTGTTAGGACTTTGGCCGGGAAATTTCTGATCGTTATTCTTAGTTCTTCAGATGTACTTTTCTCTACCTCTGTCTCGATTTGTTTTTGTGTTTCAATTAGTTCGTCGTCCGGGGTGATTTCTTTTATATTGTATTCGATTAGTGAGGTATATACTGACAGCTTTAAAAAATGTAGCGCGTCTTTTTCTCCATTGATGGCGCTTGATATTCCTTTGTTTAAATAACTCCCTTCGGATTTTGCAGAGATGGTGCAGTTTCTATTCCATGATTCTGTTTTTTCGTGCATGTGGAGTAGTATTTTTCTTAGGTTTCGATGCTCTCCTTTTGGGAATGTTGCTTCGACGTCTGATGGTGTTTTTCGTATTTCATGAACCAGCTTTCTTAAGTTTTCTTCAGTTGCTTGGCTGATTAGTATTCCCATTTTTATCCTCTTTAGCTTTTTTAGTTGGTTTTTGTGTCGGTGGTTGCTTTTTCTGGTGGGTGTGTTCGGCTGTGTGTCACGTTTTAGCCTTTGCTGAAGTCTAAGTCATGAACATTAAGAGCAAACCTTTCCAGGTTTTGGCTGCTGAGGCTTTTCGTCATCAGTACCTGAAGGAGCAGTAAGCACCTTGTAGGCGCTTAAACCGCTTGCGTTTAGATTCACTCTTGGCTCGGCGAGCCTTTTCCCGGTATTCATTGCACTCATCGCGAAAATGGCGATTGGCGGCCATCCGGCAGCGTCGATGCTTCCAATGGCTCTCGGGGTAGTTGGTGCAAACACTCACTACCTTGCCGTTGTCGATCTGGTGGTAGATGTGGGGTTCGAAGCATGAGGACTCGGTTCGACAGCCAGCGTAAGCTGTTCCCGCGATTAAGGTCAAAAGCAGGGCGATTACGCCTCTGATCATGGTGCTCATCCTTGTGCGACTGGTGTGCATCGCGCCAGTGCGGCGCTGTTGTGTGGTTTATTTATACACGGCTAAGCCGTGGCTGCACCAGTGGCTTTCTCGTGTTTTTCCAGGGTGACATCTTTGAAGATGTAGTTTTTAACGGTTGCTTGATCGAACCAGTAGCAGGCAATTTGACCATTACCCACCACGGCTTCGACCGTCATCAGCGGGCCTCCTGATTTGAGTTGGACCAAATCACCGGCTTTGAAACTGTCACTCATGCTGAAATTATTTCTCAAACTATTGGCTGATTGTTGTGCTAATTGTCAGCATATCGGCACGGTTCCATGCGGGCAACACAGCTGGGTCGTTGATGTTAGGTGGTGTAACACTCAGCGACGGGACTTGTCGTGGTGGAGCGGTGCTGTAAGAATGCAGGCCCTAACAGCCAAGCCAGTAGCGGCATGTGGCTAGGGATATTCAAGACAAGGAGAGGGAGCGATGTCTATCAAGAACGTTTTGTTCATTGGGGTGCTGGTCAGTGCTTTGGCTGGTTGCGGCGGAGGCGGCAGCAGCGACGGTGATATGGTGGGAACCAGAACAACCGGCGGCGCTGAAGAAATCATCATCGACACCAATGGGCAGCACACCCTACGACGGCCTCAACCTGAGTCAGTCGTCAAAATCACCGGCAGCAACAACTACGTGACCCTGAAGACAGTGCCTAAGTCGGTGATCATTACAGGCAACGATAACCACTTGAAGACACCGCATCGCACTAGCGTTCGGGACCGAGGGGATGGGAATCAGGTTGAGTACGAGAGCTGACAGCACTCACAGTGCTATTCGGGCTGTCGAGACTATGCGCGAGCATACGGCGAGGGCGTGCAAAAGCTTGCGGTGGTAACTTCCCGCTTAGAAGATGAAAGAGCATGTAATGCAATTAGATATTAACCAAACAATCTTAATCTTGGCTCCCATCATAGTAGGTGTTTTAGCGATGTTTATGCGCCTGCCAAGTGCTATAGACGCCATGCTCAAAGTGAGAGCATACAAAGGGACAAGAGAATCCGAGGCGTTGGCAAAACTATCAGCTCAATCACCAGACATCAGCTGCTACAAGGGCTTGTATCAGGAGGCTTTGCTCAAAGAGGTCTTTGGGAAGAATGCAGATGTCACTGATTCTGAGGTCATTGATAGGTTTGAAATGGATCTCGAAGCAGCAAAGCTGTATGTCGAAAAGAAGGATGAACTAAAGCTAGAGATGGTGGCTGGCGAATGGAGGTTCGTTCCTAACCACCTAGTTTTTCTTGGATTGAGATTTACTAGGTCTAAGGTTATGAAGCTGAGGGAGCTTATGGCTTACTTTGCTTTCTTCGCTATTTTGTTCGTATTGACGGTGTGGTTGAGTAGAGACGGTGCTGTTTTATTTGAAGTCATAGTTGCCATTATTTTTATGTGCGCATGTGTTTTTGCTGAGGTCAAAACCCTCTTGGCTCTTGTGGATCTGATTGAAACTAGGAGCTCTAAATCGGTAGCTGATGACTTGAATGGCCGTCTAAGGCATAAGGACAAATCTACCATTACAGCAAGCTAGTGCTTCAGAATGCATCAATCCTGATGGGAATATCCAGTAGTCCAAAGCCCATGGAATCGCTCAAAATTGAGCCGATTTGAGCAGTTTTGACAAGCTTTTTAGATGGGTAAAGTCTAATAAAATCAATGGGTTAGGTGATGATGGCTGCGATTTTGACATGGTAGAGGTCCCCAGTTCAAATCTGGGTAGTCCTACCAAGAATTCCTTACAAAACAGGCACTTACAGGTGCCTGTTTTTGTTTCTGAAATGCCGTAAGAAAAAATACGAAAATCCTAAGAATATCCAGTAGCTTCACAAGCTCAAATCCGCAGCACACTCTGTCCACTGTTGATGCTGATCTGTGTACGCTTCCGTCATCTTCTGAGTTGTGTGACCCATCAACAGATTAACGTATTCTTTGTTGTAGCCCTGCTGTGAATAAAGCGCGTCATTTAGTCTATCGGCGGTGTCGGTCGAACACTCCTCCGAATATTCCTCCAGATGCCGTCTGTTGTTGAAGAGCTTTACTTTGAGCAGCTTCCATCACTGCGGGGTTGCCACTGGTGCTCGACAATGAGCAAATTGAAACGAACCCGGCCAGTATTTGAACTGGTATGACGCTTAATAAGGTGATGCACCTGTTACCAATCTAGATTGGGAGGATACGCTAGCAGTTCAGGTTCGTGCGCTTTATAACCAGCAAAACGAACTATCGGCGCTAGAGCAGTTCGACAACTTCTTGCTAGAGCGGCAGCTATTGCCAACTTACTCTGCTCGAGATGGGGCTGGTCTCTTCGAGACAGGCGTGAATAGCGCTTATAACTTGGTTGCAACTGGGTTGAATACAGCAGTACTGCCCACCATATTGTTAGGTGAGGGAGCTGAGGCGATGGGATTGCTGCCAATGATGCGCGGTGCATTAACCAGTCTGCCTTACGCTGCGCGTGCCACGTCAACCATGGCGGGGCGTGAATGGCGGCGAGCTCGGCAGTGAAAGGGTCAAGTCAGACTCTTGGTACGCTGAGCGATGTCACGCCAGTGGCTTGTAATGAGGACTTTAAAGTTGGGCAACTGGATGGGTATTTTGGTGGTGTGGTTCCAAACAGTAGCGTTGATGCTACGGCGGCTCGTCGTGTATGTTTGAATGAGAAGTATGGTCGAACTGGCGATCTGAATTCCGACAATAATGTTAGAGGAAGACAGGACGCTGCCTTCAACTTCTACAAGTCGCAGGGCTTTGATGAAGTAGATATTTCATCTCAATTGTCTGGGATCGATTTCACACAGCCAGTGGATATCGTAACTATCAATAGTGGTAAGTAGCTGTTCCAATTCCAGACGCGAGGTGCTCCTCAGGGGAGTTGTTATTCCTTGAGTGCAGCTACCTTGCCTATATAGTTAGAAGCTGTTTCATAACCTTCAGTCCGATATAATAATCAAAACTATCAGCTTCAACTCCTCCACCATGAAACGTTCAACCTCAGAACTGACCGACCAACAGTGGGCACACATTGAGCCTTGTTTACCCAGCCTGCCTCGTGGCAAAGGGGGTCCCAAACCTATCAGCAATCGAGCCTGTTTCGAGGGCATTTTATGGGTCTTACGTTCAGGTGCGCGCTGGCGTGATCTACCCGAGCGCTATCCTTCACCGAGTACCTGCTGGCGCCGCCTTCAGTACTGGGAAGAGCAAGGTGCATGGGTCAAAGCCTGGCGTAAGCTTCTTCGCGTTCTGGATCAACAGTCGCGGTTAAATTGGGAAGAATCGTTTTCTGATGGTAGTTTTGCACCCGCAAAAAAAGGGGCCTCGGTGTTGGAAAAACCAAGCGTGGTAAGGGGTCGAAGTGGATGATAGTCGTCGATGGCGAAGGCATTCCAATCGGGCTGACACTTGGCTCAGCGTCACCGGCGGAGGTCAATCTGATTGAGGCTTTGTTAAATGTTTCCTATGGCAAGAGCAAGGTGAAGCGTTTGATTTACGATAAAGCGGCAGACTCTGATCCTCTGCGAATGGCGTTAAAGAAACGGGGCGTTGATCTCATTTGTCCACATCGTCGAAACAGGAGAAAAGCGCCGCTGCAAGATGGTAGAAAGCTGAGAAGGTACGACCGTCGCTGGAAAGTAGAGCGCACTTTTGCTTGGCTTGGAAATTATCGGCGATTAGTGGTTCGATGGGAAAGAAAGCTCTCAATGTATCGAGCCTTCTTTCACGCCGCCTGCATGATGATCGTGCTAAAGAAGTTGTGAAACAGCTTCTAGGGGTAAATTCAGATGGATTTAATCGTGCTCTACAGGTTGTTGAATCTAAGATACAAGCCCCATATCGAACTACTCAAAAAGTTGATGTACTTAAGAGTAGGGTATTAACTGTTGAAGATGCTTGGTCTGTCAAAGGAAAAAGTTACTTAATGGCTGGTGGGAGGTGTCAGCTTTTTTTCTCAGAAACCACTTTTTGAGATTGGTGATTAAATGAGTGTAAAAATAGATAAAGTTGAGACAGTAAAAAAATTAATTAGTGGCCGTTTAAGGGCGGCTCCTGATTTTGTGATTGTTCCAATCAATAGGTGCCCAGTTAGATTTTCTTTTGTCGGTCCTGCAAGATACTAACTCTGACAGGAATAAATTAAAGGAGATAAACGTAGGCACATATGCAGTTCATGAGTTCGAGGAATCAGATCCAGATCTGGCTCAAGAATTAGAGAAAGTGCAATCTATTGTTTACAAGATGACTGGTGGGGTAATTAGATAAGTACTTGTAAAGAACTAACACTCACATGCAACTATATGGATACCCACCCCAAGCTGTCACGCTAGTGGCAGCTCGATTTGCAGCGGCTAGGTGATCTCAGTTTCTGCAGAGCCGGAGTGCCATGTTCGATTGGCTATCCTCTGACGTCTTTAAGCCGGTAAGGGGCTCAGCGGCGAGTGTGGCAGATCAAACGAGACCGTCATTCTATTTGGGGGAGGCTGACTCTAAATCTAAAGCTTGCCTACGATTGTGTTATGGCGTCAGAAGTATAGTGTTTGGGTCGTATGTGACTGCGTTACAGTCCACGTCATCGCTTTGTTGGGTGCAAATCAAATACGTTTCTGTAGAATCCGAGTTCTTTGATTTTTCTTTTTGATGCACGTTCGGGGGGAGTGTGTTTTATTCACATGATGACTACTTTGAGCTAGATGGTGAGGAGTGGAGCTGCTTTCCTAAAACCAGGAAGCACCCAGAGGCTAGGATGAAGGTTAAGCCTGGCTGTAAGGATGCACTGGCTAGGGATGTTCTTGGTATCGATAAGGCTCCTGTCGCTGCTGTCCCGATTATGGCGTTTTCGTTCCAGTTGCACCCAGTTGCGCCATTTGCTTTTTTGTTGCTGTTTTTGGTTCTTCTGTTTTTTCTTCGTCGAAAGTCTGAGATTAGAAACTGCTACTATGTTGCTTATTCGATTTTTAATGACAATGGGCTCTTAGATCATGCGGCAGCGCTCTCATTGGAGGAGGTGGTTGGGATTAGAAAATCTTTTTTTGTGTGTTTATTCTTTTCTGTTTTCTTTGGAGGAGTAATTTATCTTAAATTTGGTTTCTCTTGGGAGTTAATCTTTCCTGGGGTAATGTTGCTGGGAGCGATTTTCTCGTTGTTTCTTCTTGTTGTTAGGTTTGTGAGAAACAACGATTAGACGGACGATAAACTAGTCTGACCCCCCCCCTAAACTAGACGCAACTAGACGGACACCCACCCTAAGCTGTCACGCTCGTGGTATCCCTCTCCGCAGAGGCTAGGCTGATTTAAGCTGCTGCACGGCTATGCCCTAGCCCAGAAAACATCAGGTCTCCCTCGACGCCACGCCGTATTATCATTGCGTATCACGCTGTGTGCGGCGTGCTTTTCTCTGCGGTACAGCTCATTTGGTAATCTCCCCTTTTTTAACTGACGCTAAAAGTAGAAGTTAGGCTGCCATCAAAGGTGGCTTGCCTCCATTGGCCTTGTGTGGCCGTTTGTGATTGTTAAACCACAGCCAGTTCGTTGCATACTCCTGAACTTCCTCAATCGATTCAAACAGGTGCTTGCTGACCCAGCTGTAACGCATTATGCGGTTATGACGCTCGATATAGGCATTTTGCTGAGGCTTTCCAGGTTGAATGTATTCAATTCGAATACCATGCAGCCTGGCCCACTTAACAAACTCAGTACTGATAAATTCCGGCCCATTGTCACAGCGTATGGCAGCGGGGTTCGGCCTCCATTCCAGTAGCTGATTCAGTGCTCGAATAACCCTGGGGGCTGGCAACGAAAAATCCGCTTCGGTGCACAGTGCTTCACGCCGATAGTCGTCGATGACATTAAATAGTCGATAGTGACGACCATCCGCTAATTGGTCGTGCATAAAGTCCATTGACCAAATTTGGTTGGGCCTGATGGGCTCTTTCAGTGGCTCGGGCACCTGTCGCTTTAATCGACGCCGGGGCTTAATACGTAAATTCAATGCTTGCTCACAATAGATCCGATAAACACGTTTGTGGTTCCATGGATGCCCCTCGACGTTGCGTAAGTAGTCAAAGCAAAGCCCAAAACCCCAGTCGCTTTCTGCATCAGTTAGCTTTATAAGTCGGTGGGCGATGTCAGCGTTTTCGTCACTGAGTTTGGGCTGATAGCGGTAACAGGTTTCGCTCACGGCGAATATCCGACAGGCCAGACGAATGCTGATCTTGCGCTCAACGACAGATTGTTGAGCCAGCATACGCCGCGCCTGGGGCTTCACCACTTTTTTGCCATGGCTTCCTGAATGATCTCAGCTTTGAGGCGCTCTTAGGCGTACATTTTCTTGAGGCGTCGGTTTTCTTCCTCAAGCTCCTTCATACGTGCCATGAGGGAGGCATCCATGCCACCGTATTTGGCTCGCCATTTGTAAAATTTCGCGCTGCTCATGCCGTGTTCACGGCAAAGTTCCGGTACGGGTGTGCCGGCCTCGGCTTGCTTAAGGATCGCCATGATCTGGCTGTCTGTGTAGCGTGATTTTTTTATGCAGAATCTCCTGCGCTTAGGTTACGAGAAAATTCTACTTTTGGCTGCTGTTATTTTTCGGGGGGATTACCATTTGAGCGGCCAGTGCTACGAGCATCGCCGAGGCTGGCTGGAAGATAAGCTGCTGTCTTTGCCACAAGTATTTGCCGTTGACGTGGCAGCCTACGCCATTATGAGCAACTATTATCATGCCGTTTTCTATTGATGCTGAGCATGCGAGCCATTGGAGCGATCCCGAGGTGATCGAGCGCTGGCACACACTGTTTTGCGCTAATATTCTGTCTCAACGGTTTTTGAGCGGCGATGCCATGGGAGTCGCAGAGCAAAACCGGCTGCAGATTTATGTCGAAGAATGGCGCTCACGCTTGTCCAGCATCAGCTGGTTTATGCGAGTACTAAATGAAGCCATTGCACGAGAAGCCAACCAAGAAGATCGGTTTTTTGGTCGGTTATCACGTCGCTCACTCTTGAAGTCTAGGTTGCAAGCTTCATAGCCGTGTCAATATTTCCCGAATATTGATGGGAATGACAGTTTAAGTTCCAGGCACTGCTGGATGACGCTGCACTGGCTGCACGCATGGCTTATGCCGATTTGAAACCAGTGAGAAAAAATATGTCTTTCAGACCAGAAGTATCGGCGCATACGCCGGTTAAACGCCGGATTAAGAAAGCCAAAACACGCAAGCAGCCAAGCTATCCCAATCAACAGGCTAAAGCTTATTGTTTTGTTGGCAATCCTCTGCAAGGTGCCCTGCCAAGTATTTGATGAAAAAAACGGGTTTTCTATAATTGATCGATTGGACAGGGCGCATTGTTCGCCATGATAAATATGGCGCTATTGCTCCGATTGCCGATACCATTCTTGATCGTTTAGGAGTCGACAGTGCTCAATGGATATCCATGGCCTGGATTCTTGATGAAAGCGGGACTTTTCTTATCGATAAATACTTACATGGTTTATAACAACCTTTTTCAAACTAGACAGTTTTCTGGCCTAAGATGTAGATATCTTCAACGCTCTCATAGAATAATTATCAGGAGCAGCTCGTGCTGCTCCTATATGGGGATGGTGTTAAGCGAAATTAAAGTGCGTGCAGACTTTTCTGAAAAGGCTACGTTTGGAGTCGTCGGTTTTGCAGCGCCGTGACAATAGGTAAATTTCGATTGATTGGATATCCGCTTTGGCAGTTATCTTTAGCTCGTCGGCCATTTGCTGCAAGAATGCAATCATTTCTTGACCGGCATTTTTATTGATCTTGTCCGGGTCATTTTCTGGCGGGTTATTGTTTTTTGATTTGCCAGTGTCCCAGGTGTAGTGCTCGGCATAGAGCATTTGTGGAGTTATTTGCATCGCCGTTGCCCTTCCTTATAGCGTATGGCGGCTTGGCCAGAGTCTGATCAAGCATAGGTTTTCACAGTTGGTTGATCATCGTACACCAGGGCCGCGCTGCAGGTATATGGCTGATTCGACGCTGGGATCGCATCTCATGAGTCTGCTGCAGCGCAGGTCGTGGCTCAGCCCATGCCAGGTGCTACCCAGGGCTTGTCTGGTCTGACCAGGGGGCGTTCCACGGTTTGGCCGTAGACTGCGAGGTGATAGGTACGCATCGGTGTCTGGTCTGAGGGCTCGATAATGTCGATTCGTGAGCTGCCAAGAAATTGGTGCCTAGGGTCGGATCTGAATAGAAAGCCTATGCGAAAGTCGGCCGTTAACTGCTGCGGGTTAATACTAAAGTCTAATGCCAATATGGTTTTGGGGTTGAGCGCATTGCAAATGCTGTAGTGAACGAAGCCAGTCACGGGTTTGGTCTGCTTGCCGAACAGTTCAAATTCAACAGTCAAACTGTCTGACGGCGCTATTTGTTCCGCGAACGGTCGCGGTGTTGCGGCTGTGTCTGGGCTGGTAACAAGCAGCTCGCTGGTGGGAGGTAAGTGGCTGGTGACGTAAGTCCAAGGATAACTGGTGTAGTTATTCAAGGTGGCGCGGATGGTTTTGGTCATGTTACTTCCCGGCGCTGTGTCGCGCGATGTTCAATTCACTGACCGTTGCCGGCTCCGCAATAGAATAGAAATCGTCTGATCGTTGCTCTTGTGGAGCAAAGACGAAGGGAGTGGCTGCGGTCCTTGGCTGTAAACAGTTTAATCGCTGACAAGCAGGTAGGCTAATTTTCAGCTAAAAATCAGCTTTTTCTACTGAAATTGGATGTTTATCATCGTCATTTATGGACACGAGGTGATGTATGGTTCTGCGTTATTGTGCCGACGCTCGAACTTATTTGAAGTTTTCTTGGGTTAAACGCAAATCAATCTTGGCATGCAGATGGTGGCAGCCACGGCATAAATCACCGGGCTACGTATATGGCTGCTCGATCTCGTCGAAAAAAGATTCTGGCCATAGCGTTACTGAGGTTGGCCCATTCTTATTGCAAATAACGCCTGCTGCTAAGGCTTTAGTTGTGGGCAAATATTCACTTCCTTGTTGTTGCAAATAACCACGATGAAATAAATGGTTTTTCATCGTCTCACAGCTCATGCCTTGATGCTGTGCCAGTTCGTCCAGTGTTAGCAAGTGCAGATTGTTTGCACTTTCTGTGGGAGAGTGCTCAAGCATTTTTTTACGCTGACGGCTGAGATAAGACAGTACGCCAATCATAGTGAGAGCGCCCTTACGATGCTTTTGTACTGGCTATCGATTGGTTTTTGTTGTGAGTTTGGGCTTGGCATTATGTGTCCCTTTGCTGCGGCGTACGCTCCTGTACCTTTCATGAAAATGATAGGGAGATACTACTGTTAATAATATCAGAATAATGACTGGTATTGCCGTGCCATGCCGTCGTTAGGTTACACGGTGTAACTTCTTACAGAAGCGCCGCCGACTAACGAGACCATCAAAATGCCAGCTGTAGGAAGCCGGAGCAGTGGGCTTAGAGCAGCGAGGTGGGGTGGCTCTTGGTTGACATCTGAAATTTCATATATATGATTTTTCGCATATGAAGGAGGTGTGATGTCCCCACTGATTGTTTACAAATGCCTGGCCGATGACACGCGGCTGAAGTCATTGTTGCTGATCAGCGACTACGACGAGCTGTGTGTGTGCGATTTGCAAAGCGCGTTGGCGCTGGCGCAACCCAAGGTGTCGCGCCATTTAAGCGAGTTACGCCGCTGTCAGCTGGTGACAGATGAGCGACGTGGTAAGTGGGTGTACTACCGCTTACACCCTAAGTTGCCTGCCTGGGTCACTCAAGTACTGACGACGACGCGCGAACACAGCGTCGACTATTTAAAACAGTGTCGCGAGCGGATGACGGTAACGCAGGAGGAGTGTTGTGAGCGCTAAGATGAAGTTGTTGTATATCTGTACCCACAATCGTTGTCGCAGCATTTTATCCGAAGCGATTACGGCAGATTTGGCGGCGGATGTGATCGACGTGCGCAGCGCTGGCAGCGAACCTGCCGGTCAGGTGCATCCATCCACTTTGCAAGCATTGCAGCGAGCGGGTATCGACCACCGCAGTTGGCGCAGTGAGTCTTTGCAGGCACATCAAACATTTGCTCCCGATGTGGTGATCACGGTGTGTGATCATGCGGCAGCCGAAGCTTGCCCGGTATGGTTAGGAAATGCCCTGCGTTTGCACTGGGGGCTGCCTGATCCGTCTAAATTACAGCTGGATGAGGTCAATACCCAAGCCGCGTTTGATCAGGTTATTGCTGAAATTCGCCAGCGTGTAATGCGCTTGCGTGACATTGCTCAATTGCCACCGCAGCAGTGGTCTGATGCGTTACATCAACTAGTCGAAGAACACCCACATGCCTGATATCGGTTTGCCCAACATTGATACTGAACAGTTTCAGCGCCCCTCTATAGAAGCACTGCAACGTCCGCATTCTTCTCATCCGCCGCGTATTTTGCTGCTTTATGGCTCATTGCGGGAGCGCTCTTACAGTCGCTTTCTGGTAGAAGAAAGTGCGCGTTTGTTAGCGCAAATGGGAGCGGAAGTAAAAATCTACAACCCTTCAGGGCTGCCGTTGCCAGATGCCACCGACGTGGATCACCCGAAAGTGGCAGAGCTGCGTGATTTGGTCAGCTGGAGTGAAGGGCAAGTTTGGTGCTCGCCAGAGCGCCATGGCGCGATGACGGCGGTAATGAAAGCGCAAATCGACTGGATACCTTTATCGCTCGGAGCCGTGCGCCCGACGCAAGGGAAAACCTTAGCGGTGATGCAAGTGTGCGGCGGCTCGCAGTCCTTTAACGTGGTGAATCAGCTGCGTGTGTTGGGCCGGTGGATGCGTATGATCACGATCCCTAATCAGTCGGCAGTGGCGAAAGCGTTTAATGAGTTTGATGAGCATGGGCGCATGAAACCGTCGGGCTATTATTTGCGCGTGGTCGACGTGATGGAAGAGCTAATTAAGTTTACCCTGATGACGCGTGACGTTAGCGACTATCTGGTGGATCGTTATTCTGAGCGGGTGGAGTCGGCAGAAGCTCTGATGCAGCGCGTGAATCAATCGTCTCTGTGATTTATTGCTGTCAGATGTTTTTAAACTGTGCGCCAATTGGGTGTTATCTACAGTCAGCTATTTGCTGCAGTGCATGGTGTCTGCGTTGCATGGCAGTTTGCGTTAAATGACAGTTTCTATTGAGTCACTGTCTGAAGAAATTGGCAATCCACATCAATAACTGGGTTGGCGTAGGTGCCAGTATTTATTGCTGAATCACTCTGGAATTTCTATGGGTATTTTTGAACGTTATTTGTCGTTGTGGGTCGCGCTGGCGATGGCGCTGGGCGTTGTATTGGGCAGCGTTTTTCCCTCGTTGTTCTCAGTGCTGGCCGATTTTCAGTATGCGCAGGTCAACTTGCTGGTGGCCATACTGATTTGGTGCATGATTTATCCAATGATGGTGCAAATCGACTTTCGAGCGTTGGCCCATGTCTCCAAACAGCCGCAAGGACTGCTGTTAACCGTTGTTGTGAATTGGTTGATTAAGCCTTTCAGCATGGCCTTTCTCGGCTGGTTATTTTTTAAAGTGGTGTTTGCCGGCTGGGTTGATCCGCAAACCGCAGAAGAGTACATCGCCGGTATGATTTTATTGGGCGTCGCACCCTGTACCGCCATGGTGTTTGTATGGAGTCAACTAACCCGAGGAGATGCCAACTATACCCTGCTGCAGGTGTCGCTCAACGATGTCATCATGATATTTGCCTTTGCGCCTTTGGCTGGGTTGCTATTAGGCCTGACGGATGTGGTGGTGCCCTGGCAAACGCTGCTGCTGTCGGTACTGCTCTACGTGCTTATTCCACTGATAGCGGGCGTATTGACGCGCTATCTGTGCGCCCAGGATGAGCAGAAAATTCAGCGTTTGGAAACGCGGTTAAAACCCTGGTCTGTGGTCAGCTTATTGCTGACGGTATTGCTACTGTTTGGCTTTCAGGCCAACACCTTGCTGGCCCAGCCTTTGGTCATTGCCATGATCACCGTGCCGTTATTGCTGCAGACCTACGGTATCTTTGTATTGGCTTATGCTGGAGCATATTGGCTAAAACTGCCGCATCGAATTGCCGCACCGGCCTGTTTAATTGGTACCTCTAACTTCTTTGAGCTGGCCGTAGCCGTCGCCATTGCTGTTTTTGGTCTGCATTCAGGAGCTGCGCTGGCTACCGTGGTTGGCGTGTTGGTGGAAGTACCTGTGATGCTGTCGTTAGTGGCGGTGGCCAATCGGACCCGGCACTGGTTTCCAGGCAGCACGACAGCAATAAAACCTTAAAAAACTTTGCTTGGTGGTCAGCGCGCGGCTGGCTACCATGTGGCACTCAGGTTTAAACAGGGTGCTGATATGGCAACGAGTAAGGCAGAAGGCCTTGAAAAAGGCATAGCAAAAACAATTGTGATTACTGGCGCCGGCCGGCGCATGGGCAAGCAGTTGGCGGAGCATTTTCTCGCCCAAGGCTGGCAGGTGATTGCACATTACAATACCCGCTCAGAGCTTGAGTCTCACCCGCAGTTGACGCAGTTGCAGGCCGATTTGTCTGACCCAGATGCCATTGCACAGTTATCGCAACAGTTGCAATCGCTGGGGCCGATCCACGCTTTTATTCACAACGCCAGTTGCTTTCAGCCCGACGCAGCGGCAGAAGACAGCGTCGAGCATTTTCAACGCCATTTTAATGTGCATGTGCTGGCACCGAGTGAACTCACCGGTTCACTAACCTGGGCAGAGGGTGCGGCCATGGTAAATATCAGCGATATTTATGCCGATATTCCCAACCAACGTTTTGCTGTTTATTGTGCTTCCAAAGCCGCACTGCAGAACTGGTCATTGAGCATGGCGCAACGCTGGGCAGGTAAAGTGCGAGTGAATGTGATTCAGCCTGGGCCCATTCAGTTTTTGCCAGAGCACGACGAAGCCTACCGCCAAAAAGTACTGTCGCAATCACTGATCAAGCAAGAGCTGGGGTACCAAAGTGTGATTGATAGTGCCGATTTTCTGATTTCGAACCCCTCATTAACCGGCACTGTGATGCGAGTGGATGGCGGTCGTTTCGTGACGAATCGCTACGAGCAAACCTTTTCCAACCACTGACGCTGCACCTGTTGGTAATAATCGTCTTCTAATGGCAGTTGCCGGCAGTGCTCGATGCTGTCGGCACGGCCCAAAATATCAATGTCGATGGTGCGGTCTTTATGCTTGCGTGCTGGGTTTTTCGGCTCGCGGCCTAATTGCACTTCAATCCGCTGCAGTTTTTGCTTGAGCAGAGTTGGCGGCAGCTCACAGCGCAGGATCACCAGTTGATTGCAAAACGTGCCGGAAAAATTGTCGCCCTCAGCCTGAGTTTCAAGCACCGCAGACTGCTCTAATAACGGCCCTAATTCAGCCAGCGGCTGCTGTACCTGCTGCAAATGACGGTGTGGGTCGATATTGCTACCGAGCCCCAATAAATAAAACGACATCAACGCTTTTCATCCCTATGACTGATATCTGCCCGCCAGCAGTGGCGAGGCAGTACAGCCATTGTTTGAGTAATGAGGTGCTTAGGTCAAGGAGGGCTGCACATGGATAGTCTCGCCATTGTGTTATTGCTGCTGGCACTGTGCGGTCTTAGTGCACCGCTGTGGGCGGCAAAATCTCCACCGCCAGTGATGCTGGCCAAACTCTATCAACCTGGTGTTGCTTTGCAGCACTATTTGGTCAGCGAAAAACTCGACGGCGTGCGTGCCTACTGGGATGGCCGCCAGCTACGCACGCGCGGTGGCTATTCGATCGCTGCCCCGCGCTGGTTTACTGCACCATTGCCCGAGCACGCGCTGGATGGCGAGCTGTGGCTGGGCTATGGCCGCTTTGCAGAAATGAGCGGCCTGGTGCGACGCCATCAAGTAGATGAGCAGGCGTGGCGTGATGTGCGTTTTATGCTGTTCGATATGCCAGAGATGAACGCCGGATTTGAGCAGCGACTGTGGGTGCTAACGACCTGGACTGAGCAAATGCGCCGTTCATGGTTGCAGGTGGTGCCCCATCATCGGGTGACGGGCGAGGCGGAATTGCAGCAGCGGTTAAAAGCGGTGGTGGCGTCAGGCGGTGAAGGTTTGATGCTGCGTCGCGCCGATGCCAGCTACCAGGCACAGCGCTCCGATGCCATGTTAAAACTGAAACTCGATCAAGACGATGAAGCCAAGGTGGTCGCACATGTGCCTGGCAATGGTAAATACCACGGCATGCTCGGCGCGCTGTTGGTAGAGACCGACGACGGTCGGCGATTTCGTATTGGCACCGGCTTTAGTGATGAAGAACGTCGCAACCCACCACCACTGGGTAGCCGCATTACTTTTGAATACAATGGCGACACAGTCACCGGTTTGCCACGTTTTGCTCGCTTCGTGCGCGTGCGGCCGCCAGAATAATTGTGGTTCGATATGCACATAGTTCGACGTTCAGCCAGTGCTGAACGATTGCCTAATTTACACCCTGTATTTGCCCGTGTGTTGAGTGCGCGGGGCGTTCAAAGCGCCGACGAGTTGGAAAATCGTCTGGCGCAGTTATTACCGCCAGACTCGCTCAAAGACATTGAAACCGCCGTCGATTGTTTATTGCCCGTGGTGACGGAGCAGCAGTCCTTGTTGGTGGTGGGGGATTTTGATGTCGATGGTGCGACCAGCACGGCACTGGCGCTGCGCGCGTTTCGTGCTTTTGGCGCTCAGCATGTAAGTTATCTGGTTCCCAATCGATTCGAACACGGGTATGGCCTGTCACCTGAGCTGGTGTTTTTAGCGCAAGAGCAGCGCCCGGATGTCTTGCTGACCGTCGACAATGGCATTGCCGCAGTGGACGGTGTGGCCGCTGCCAAAGCGCTGGGCATCAAGGTGGTTGTGACCGACCATCATTTGGCAGCGGAGCAACTGCCAGACGCCGATGCCATTGTGAACCCCAATCAACCAGGCTGTGAGTTTGCCAGCAAAGCGGCCTGTGGCTGCGCGGTGCTGTTTTACGTGTTGATGGCGCTGCGCAAGCGTTTGCAGGCGCAGGGCTGGCCGAACGATGTCAATTTGGCACAGTGGCTGGATCTAGTAGCACTGGCCACCGTCGCCGATGTGGTGCCGCTGGATCGCAATAATCGCATTCTGGTAGAGCAGGGGCTGCGCCGCATTCGTCGTGGCCACGTGCAGCCGGGTATTAAGGCATTGCTGGAGGTGGCGGGCCGACAACCGCAGCGCTTAGCCTCGGCCGATCTTGGTTTTGTGTTGGGGCCGCGTATTAATGCGGCGGGCCGATTGGACGACATCTCGTTGGGCATTGAATGCTTGCTCTCCGACGACGCCGCCACTGCTCGGTCGTTAGCGCAGCAATTAGACGAGATGAACCGCAGCCGTCGTGACATTGAACAGGGCATGCAACAAGAAGCCGAGCGCTATTTGGCTGCTATTGATACCGAGTCCCAGTCGCTGCCAGCGGGTGTGTGTTTGTATCAAAGCGACTGGCATCAGGGAGTGATTGGTATTTTGGCGTCGCGCATTAAAGAGCGCGCTCATCGCCCGGTGATTATCCTCGCCGATGACGATTCCGGGGTATTAAAGGGCTCAGCACGTTCGTTACCTGGGCTGCACATGAGGGATTTGCTCGATGAGTTGGACAAACGCTGGCCAGGGCTGCTGATTAAGTTTGGCGGCCATGCCATGGCGGCTGGCATGACGATAAAACGCGCGGGGCTCGAAACGTTTCAACAAGCTTTTGTTCAGTTATGTAGCGAGCACTTAACAGAGGAAGACTTGCAGCGCGTCTGGCAATCCGATGGCGAACTCTCCGCGGCGGATTTCACCCTTGAGCTGGCGCAGCAGCTGCGCTGGGGCATGCCATGGGGGCAGTCATTTGCCGAGCCGATCTTTGATGGTGAATTCAATGTGGTGCAGCAGCGGGTGGTGGGAGAAAAACACTTAAAGTTGGTACTGGCCGGTGATAACAGCCAGCAGCTGTTGGACGCCATTTGGTTTAATGGCGATCTGACGCTGCAGCCGTTGCAAGGACGCGTCAAAGCCGTGTTCTCGTTGGATGTGAATGAGTGGCAAGGGCGGCGCCAATTGCAGCTGCTGGTGCGGCATCTGCAACCACTGGGTTAGAACAACGAATCAGCAAGGAGGCTGATATGAAGCGACTCACGATCTGTTTGTGGGCTATTTCCGTCAGTGCGGTGGCGGACATATACCGTTGGACTGACGACACTGGCAAAGTCCATTTTAGTGATCAACCGCCACCGCAGCTATCAACCAGCACTCAGCGGCCGTCCGCATCCGAGCCGCCGGAAATACAGCGCATTCAGCAGCAAAATGGCAATTTCTACATGCCGCGCGTTCCCGCGGCGTTGCCCAAATCGTCGACCTCGCTTAAACCTGCGAAAAAACGCAAACGCGCAAGTCGCCAAACGGTGAGCTGGAGTGACAATCAATGTCGCACTGCTAAGTTGCGTGAACGCAGTTGGGCGCTGAAAAAAAGCCAAGGAGATTTACAAACGGTGCGGCTGCGGCGCGAAAAACTTCGCCAGCTCAGGCAAAAAATCCGCCAGCGCTGCTGAGCACCGTTATCGTCTTCCGCCCAGCGGCAATCTGTACTATGGTGGCTACGCCGTTTTAGTCTGGACCTGAGTGTTATGCTTAATCTTCTGGCACAAATTCTTAAAGCCCTGAATTCCGAGTCGGCGCCGGGGCAGATTGCTCTGGCCGTGGCTTTTGCTTTTTGGGTGGCATTGACGCCAATGTGGACCGTCAACAATTTACTCATTCTGACCATTGTGTTGCTGCTGCGGGTAAATTTAAGCGCGTTTTTTGCAGCCCTAGCGGGCTTTTCATTACTGGCGCTGTTGTTGGATCCGTTATCGGATCGCTTAGGGGCAGCGCTGTTGCAGATGTCATCGTTGCAAGGCGTATGGACCAGCTTGTATCAGCAAGGTATCTGGCGTGTGCTGCAGTTTAACAACACGCTGATGCTGGGTGGCACCACCATTGCGCTGCTGGCTTTTTTACCTCTGTCGCTGCTGACGCGTATGTTGGTGGTGCAGTACCGGGCGCGCTGGCTGGCATGGATTCGCAAACTCAAAATAGTACAAGCGCTGAAGGCAAGTAAGTTCTATCAGTGGTATCAGTCGGCGGTGGGCTAAGAGATGAAACAATGGATTCGTTGGTGGGGTTTGGTTGCGGTAGTGTCTGTGGTGGCGATGGTGGTAGCCATTGTTATGGTGCTCGCTGGCCCTACGGTGAAAAGCGCCATAGAAACACTGGGTACCAAGGCCAATGGCGCGTTGGTTGAAGTTGACTCTGTCAGTGTCAGTGTCAGTCCGCTGGGGTTGGATATTCGTGGCATTGCAGTGACCGATCGCCGGCATCCAATGGAAAATGCGATTGAAATTGGTCGCGTTCGGGTTGATGTGGCGTTGCTGCCATTGTTGGCTGGTCAAATCATTATTGATGATGCGCATTTGAGCGACGTCGCATTTGATACCGAGCGTCGTGTATCTGGGGCCTTGCCAGCATCAGAGGCTGGCCCGTCTGACAGTGATGCGGAGAAAGCCGGTGAGGCGGAGTCGCCGATGATGGTGGCGCAGTTACCGTCACTGGACGATATTCTGCAGCGCCAAGCATTGGCCACCGATCAAGCGGGCCGAGCCTTGCGGGATGTGGTGGCGACACGCAGACCAGACATCGAGCAACGTTTGGAGGCGTTACCTAACGATGCCCAATTAAAGCAATACGAGCAGCAGGTCGAGGCATTGCTGCAAGGTGAGATTAAGTCGCTGCAGGACTTTAAGCAGAAAAAAGCGCAGCTGGAGCAGCTAAAACAACGTCTGCGCTCTGATCGTGATGCTGTCATCGCCGTTCGCGATACGATAAAAATCAGTCGTGATGAATTGACTCAGTCGCTGCAAGCTCTACGTAGCGCACCAGCGGCTGATTTGGCCATGTTAAAAGAACAGTACTCCCTCGATGGTCAGGGTGCGATTAATATCAGCCGCTTATTGTGGGGAAATGAAGTCGCGCAGTGGTCGGCGGATGCGCTCTATTGGTACAACAAAATACGTCCATTTTTACCGCCGCTGGAAGATTTGCCTTCCAGCTCAGACACAGCGACAGAGACCACAGTTCCGCCACCGCGTTTAATCGGTCAAACAGTACACTTTCCGACAGCCGACCCGTGGCCGGATTTTTTAATTCGCCGACTGTCACTGACAGCGAACCTACAGCCTGGGCGCATTGAAATTAGCGCCCAGGGTCTAACGCACCAGCCGCAGGTCATGCCACAACCGATGCGGGTGAATTTTGCCTTGCAGGAATTTCCCACAGTGGAGCAATTAACGACAGATTTGGTGTTGGATCACCGCCGTCAGCCGACGCAAGACACACTGACGCTAACGGCTCGACAATGGTCTTTACCGCCATGGGCATTGGGCTCACAGCTCACCTTGGCATCGGCCAGCGTTGATGTAGACGCATTGGCGATGGTGAAAAACCGCAGTTTAAGCGTGCAAACCGAAGCGCAGTTCCGCCAAGCGCAGTTTGTTGGCGAGGCCAATAGTCGCGCCAGCGAGGAAGTTTTGGCGGTATTGCAGCAAGTAGCGGAGTTCTCCATGGACGCTGGTGTCTCCGGCAGCCTCTCACAGCCGCAAGTGCAGTTAGGGTCGGATTTGGATCAACGCTTACAGGCGGCTCTGGGTGCTCGGTTAAAACAACAGCAAGAAAAATTGCAGCAGCGTTTTAACCGTTATTTGAACGAGCAGATCAGTCGCTACACCGACGGTATGGCGGAAGAAATCGATTTCTTTAACCAGCAGGATGCCGAGCTGGCCGACGCCAGTGAACAGTTGCAGCAGTTGGCGCAGAAGCAATTGGATGACTACGTCGAACAACAGCGCCAGCAGGCAGAAAGCAAGCTGCAGGAAAAAGCCGATAAGAAAAGTGATGAGCTAAAACGCAAAGCGGAAGACAAACTCAAATCACTGTTTAATTAATTTACGATCCTCAGCTGGCCCTGGGCCAGCTGGTTCTGCCTCACTCAGCCTGTTGAATCAGACTTTAGACAAGGCGTAAGGCACCTGTAGGCTTAATGAACGTGTTTCAGCTCTTCATACTATGCGCGCTTTTCGCTGCTCATTACTTATTAAATAAGCGATTGATGTGTTTGCAGAAAAGCGATGCCAAGCACACTTCTTTCGATACGCTGCTCACGAAACGCAATGCCGCTTTTGCTGAAAAATCTGTGTTGCTCATCCTTTAACATGTTAAACATCCCTCTTTGCGTCTTGATGAGGGGTGTCAAGCTCATAACAGCGTGATCGAAATAGTGTTTACAGGCCCTAGCGTTGCAGCCAGTGAATAATCTGTCGAGTAAACACAGACGGCAAACCCTCACTGAGCCAGTACGCCAGTGTAAACTTCCAACCAACAGGCCGGTGTGTTTGCGCGTGGTGTAATTGTCGCATGATGGCGTCGGCCACGTCGTCTGCGGTTAATTCAACCCCCAGTTTATCCAGCACCGCCGCACCGCTTTGCTGTTGGGACAACATGTCGGTGGCCACAAAAGGCGGCATGATGTCAGTAACGCGAATGCCATCGCGCTTCAGTTCATGCATGAGTGCTTCAGTGAGTCCACGGATGGCAAATTTACTGGCGCTGTAAACGGCCAATTCTGGAATGCCGGATACCGCAGAAGCCGAGCTCATATTAATAATCAGTGGCTGCTGGCCGCGCTTTAAAAATGGCAGAGCTGCCTGGCACGCGTTAATCGTGCCCATCACATTGACGTCGAGGATTTGCTGATGACGAGCGCTACTGATGTCTTCAAAGCGACCTAGGGTTAAAATGCCGGCGCTGTTAAGCAACAAATCGAGCCGCCCATCTTGGCGTTGGCAAAAACCCTGAACAGCATCGCTCAGCGCCTGTGCATCGCAGACATCGACGGCATGGCATTCGTCCTGTTGATGGCGCTCATGGCTGTAATGCTGCTGCAGAAGGCTTTGATTGTGGTCCAGCAACGCCAAACGATAGCCTTGTGCGTTAAGGCGTTTGGCGGTCGCTAAACCAATGCCTGATGCTGCACCTGTGATGACCGCTGTGTTCATGGTGACACCCATAAAAAACCCTCACTGTTATCTAACAGTGAGGGTTTGTCACGGTGCGTGCGAGTCTAAAACGTGCGTTGCTTGGCGCGATCTACCTCTGACAACGTTTGCCAGCCATCGATGTCGCCGCCTTGGCTGAATAATAAACGCGCCTGTGATGATGGGTTCGGCTGTGAGAAATGCTGTTGATACAGAGCGACGATGTCGTCCTTGCTGATGTCATTGACCAATTTGGCGATGGCGCTGTTGGTATCGAACGTTTGCCGCCCAATCGACAGCTCGGACCAATGGCGGGCAGCTTTTTCACTCATGTTTTTCGGAGCTTGCAACAAGCGGGTGGTCAGGCCCTGTTGATGATTCACAAATTCTTCAGCCGACATATCCGCCAGTGTGGTGGCGAACTGACGCAGGAATATTTCGCTGTGCTCAACCAGTTGCTCAGGCGCGGTGTCGGGTGATTGCACCACAAAAATCAGTCCAGGTACGGTCTGCTGCGGGTAGGGCGCTGCTGCGACAACATAGCCCAGCTGCTGCTCGGTGCGCATGTATTGATAGTACGGCGCACGCAGAATTTGCCCCAGCAGGGCATAGCGAGCACGAGTGGCATCGCTGGTATCGTCCCCTTGAACATAGAGGGTGATGGCGTTGTCTGGGTGATCCAAATTCAGGTTTTTCTGCCAAGAGCCGTTTGGAATATGCAGCACGTCACGCAGGCCAATGCTGGTATGGTTGGCCGGTAAATACTGCTCGACCAAGGCGGCGATGGTTTCTGCACGCGCCTGATCAACGCCGCCATGGACGAAGATGCGGCTGTACAGTTGTTGCGCAAACGTGTCACTAAACGCACGCAGGTCATCTGCGCTGATATCGGGCAATGCTGCCAGTAATTGTTGCTCGTTAAATGACGGGCGATACAACCATTGACGCAGCTCGGCCAATGTCAGTTCAAACGGTTTGTTTTTCAGTCGGTTCTGCAATGAACGCTGCAGTGAGGCTTTGTAGCGTTCAAACGCGGCATCATCGACTTGCAGCTGCGTCATGGTTTGCAGAATTTGCTCCAATAACGCAGGCTGTTTATCACTGTAGCCACCGATTAACAGACGTAACCCTTGGTCGTTAGCGCTCAGGTCATAACTTAAACCGGCCAAGTGCGCTGGGTAGCTGAAGGTGTTCAGTGCTTCGTTGACGCTGCGCGCATACAGATGCGCCAACAGTCGCTGGCGTTCACTGTCGCGCGCTGATGCCAGTTCAAATTGCGCATAGATACGCGACTTCGGCTGTTTAAAGTCCTGCTCTGGGTAGAACCACACTTCGCGCTGTGGCGAGGCCAGAATTTGGGCTGGAACTTCCAGCGTTTGCTCGGCACTGGGTTCTAAATCCTCGGCAATAAAGGGGTTGGCGACAGGCAAGTGCAAACCAGCAAGGTCTTGTGGCTTAACGGAAGGCTGGCCAACGTTGCTCGGGCGAATGCGCATGGCAGTGCCATACAGTGGGTCTTGCATGTCGGTTTCAACGCTTGGAGCAATTAGGGTGCGCAGCATGTTGTTGGCATCGAGTGCATCGATAAATGGCTGCAATTGCGTTTGACTGATCACGTCCCAGCGGAAGCTGCCGTAAATGCTGTCTTCAGCCGCGAAGCGCAACAAGTTGCCGCTCAAGCTGACGACATAATCTGATAGGCGGCTTTGCTCTTGAAAGCGAAACGCCATCTCTCCGAGTTGATGCTGTTCATCGAGCAAATACTGAGGCAGCGGTTCGGCTTTAATCAGCTCGATGTAGTGCATCAAAACGGCGGTGATTTCTTCGGTATGAGCAAGGCCTGCGCGTGTCAGCTGGATCTGCACCACCATGGCCGCGTCATGCTCTGTGTCCAGCGATTGGCCTGCGCTCAGCCCTTCGGCCCAGCCTTGCTGTTTTAAATACGCCAATAACGACCCTTCACCTTCGTGGCCGATTAAATTAGACAATACTTGAATCGGTTTGAACTGATACAAAGGCGCCGATGCCGGCATCGGGAAGGTAAACTGCAAACGACGCAGCTCTTTGACCGGCTGAATGTTCATATCCAGAGGCAATTGACCGTCCACAAACAGTGATGGTGGCTGTGGTCTCGGGGCGGTATTGTGCTTGGGTATTGCGCTGAACTTATCAACGGCCCACTGTTGGAGTTGATCCAGCGAATAATGGCCAGCCAACACCAGTGTCATGCGATCCGCTGAGTAGTGCTGCTGGTAAAACTCCAATAAATCCTCACGAATGGTGCTGTCAGGACGGTCGGCTAGGGTATCCAAGTTGCCGGTTGAAAACGAAGCATAGGGGTGCCCCGGGTTCATGGCTTGCTTTTGAGCTGAAAAAATACGGCGGAAATCGTCTTTTAATTTTGATTTAAATTCCGCATGAACGGCATTTTTTTCACGCTCCACATACTGCTCATCAAAGCGCGGCGAGATGAAAAACGGTGCAAAGCGATCCAGCGCATCTTCCAGTGCGCTGTTGTCGAGCTCAAAAAAATAGGTGGTTTGCTGATGGGCGGTAAAGGCGTTGTGATGGCCGCCGTTACGACTGATAAAGGCCTGATACTCTCCGGCATCTGGGTAGGGGTCTGTGCCCAAAAACAGCATGTGCTCGAGAAAATGCGCCAGCCCTGCACGATCAGCCGGATCATCGCCACTGCCAACGTCGACGGACACCGCTGCGGCGGCCTTATCTGCTTCTGAAGTCGCGATCAGCAGTACTTTTAAGCCGTTGTCGAGCTCTAGGTAGCGATAATCATTGGGGTCAGACGGGCTCACCACGAGGGTGTCGGTATCAAGTTGTCGGTACATAGAAAAGGCAATGGCGGCGAAAACAATGAGCAAAAAAGTCCAGTAGCGGGGCGAGAACATGCCGGCTCCTTACTGCCAATCAGTGGGCGGTGTTATTCGGGGTGGCAATCGCTTGTGCGTCCGCCAGGCTGTGCTGTTTCGGGTCCAACTCACGAATCTGTTGCAGGCGCTGGCGATACAGCTCCAATTCTTCAGCCAGCAAGCCTAACTGTGATTGAAACGCTTCATCGATGGCGTCATACAAGCCGCTGATGCGATCGTCGGCTTCACCGGCAGTTGTTTCACGTAGGGTTTTCAGACAGGCAAGAGCGATCTGATGATAAGCTTGATCTTTATTCACTGGCGTACTCCAAAAAGAATACGCCCATTCTACCTAGCTGCTGGCGGATGTTAATCCCCGTTTGCAAACCATTGCAGTTGGCTCACATCGACCTCGGGCGATAGCAGCTGACCACTGAGCCAATCGGCTTGCTGATGATGCGCCGCTGCCAGTGCTTCGGCGTCGTCGACGCCGGGTGCGTACAAAATCATGTTGTTGTCACGCAAGCGCTGTAGCAAGCGCCGACTTTGTGCCATGGATTTGTGGGTGCGCATATGAGCAAGATACTCCGGCGCCAAGCACAGACCACAAACAGGCATGGACAACAGTTGGCGAGAGTTTAAGAAGTTGCGCCCAAAATCGGCCACCAATAACTTGCAATCTTGCTGATACAGCATTTGGCGCAGTTGCGTGGTGCTTTCGTCGTCGCTGAGCAGTTGGTCTTCGCTAACAATCACATAACAGTCCAAGCCGGCGGCACTGGTGCACGACAACTGATCAACAGACAGCTCAGCCACTTGCGCCAAGTTGATGATCACCGGCGGTGGTTGTTTGAACAAAGTGCGGCACAGCTCGGCCACGGACTCCAGCCAGGATGGCCACTGCTGCACACGCCTAGGGGCTTGCAAAGCTACCAACTCACCTTGCTGATTAAATACCGGCATCACCTGCTGGCCTTGCAGATTGATCTCGTCGGTGTGCTTGGCCGGTGGGCTGGTGTCTTGCAGACCAATGTGCTGACGCAGCCAGGCCCGCCAATCAGGCTGGTCGCTGGGGCAGTGCTCAACCCGCATTAAGCGACGCAGCTTGATCGGTTTATCCGACATCGGCAGCGGATCGCGCAAGTCGGTTCCTATGTCCTCTTGCAGCTGCTCGATTTCACCGCAGCTGACGTCGGCTGGAATCAGGACTCGCAGCAAATGATCTTGCGGCGCGTACAACTCGTATGCATCGCCGATGCACTGCTGCACTCGCTGAAAGCAGGTTTGCGCCAATTGATGTTCGCGGATTTGGTCGGCGTCCAGATCAATCAGCAATAATGCCGGGGCACTTTGCGGTTGGTTATCCAGCAGCGCTGTGCCGGGTTCGCCCACGGGGGCGGATGGCATTGGCATGTGTTCGGACATGCGCTGCGCAATGCACAAACGGAAGGGCCCCAGGGTGCTGATGCTCATCCAGCTGGGCAGCGGCTGTTGTTGTTGGTTCATCAGCGCAAACAGGCCGAGCCACACTTCACCGGCATCGGCCTGGCGATTGATTTCGGCCTCCAGTGCCACTGGTGCGTCACACAAGGTCGGAGCAAACAAGTTGGTGCCTAGCAGTTCCTCTTCACTGAACTGTAGCAAGTTGCACATGGCCTGATTGGTTAAGCGTATGATCCAGTTGCTGTCAGTAAGCAGTAGGGGCTGGGTGGAACCGACGGCTTGCTGCAAGGCTTGCGTCTGACGCAGCAGTTCGTGCTGGCGCAAACCTTCACGAATGTCCATGGTGAGCAGCAGGTTGTCCCAGGGTTTTGCCACAAAACGGTGAATGTCGCCCAAGCGCCAAGCATTACGCAGGGAGTTATAATCCACTTGACCCGAGAGTAACAGTCGATAGGTGGCCGGCGAGTGCTGGCGGGCATAGCGACACAACTCGATGCCGTTCATGCCGGGCATTTTGTAATCGGTAATCAGCAGGTCGATGGCGTGCTGATTGAGTAGCTGGCAAGCCTCGTCGCCACTGTGTGCTTCCAGAATCTGCCATGGCTCAGCGCGTAACATGCGGCGGATTGCCTGCAAAATGCCGGATTCGTCGTCCACGATCAGCAACTGATGGGCCATAAGGTCTCTCCCTGATTTGTCTGCCTTCACTTTAGCATTCTGCCGTTGACGATGCCGTATTCGCTGCGAGGGAACAATTCCCTTGCATTTCGCACATGCTATCTATACTGAAGCGAGTGCAACAACTATCGAGTGGATGCAGTGAGGGAAAAACAAGCTCTAACAACAGGCGAAGTCGCCAAATTCTGTGGGGTGAACTTTCGTACCGTAATCCGCTGGATTGAGCGTGGGCATTTGCAGGCGTACAAGCTGCCGGGCCGAGGCGACAATCGAATTCCGGTGAACGGTTTCGTAGAGTTTCTCAAAGACAACCATATGCCGGTACCGGACGAGCTGCTGCTGGGGGCAAAACCCTGGTCATGCTGTCCGACGACACTCCGGTCTGCGCAGAAATCGCTTCTTTAGTGCGGCGCAGTGGCTGGGAAGTGTTGATGACCAGCGACGAAATCCAGTTCGGTTTTCTCGTCAGTGATCGTCAGCCTGCCGCCGTGGCGGTCAGTCATGGGCGAGCGCAACACTCGGTAGAGCGTTTGTTGCGTGATCAGGACGGGCGCGAAACCTTGTTGGTATTCGTCGACAATGGCTCCGGCGCTGACGGTGTGTCCGAGAACCCGGCTTGGGCTCACATTGCTTGGCCGCGACAGTCGTCTACCTTGTCGGCCTTATTGAGCGGAGATGTCAGCAGCGAGCGGCAGTAGCGTCTGCTGAAGCGCTAGCGGACAAGCGAGGTCAAGGATGACGCAAGTGACCTGGATTGTGCTGCTGGCTTTGCTCATTGTTTTGGTCGCCTTTGGTGTCGCTGCGCTGTGCTGGCGTGGTTATCGTCAGCAGCAAACCATTCAGTCGCTGCAGCAACAACAATACTGGTTGCAGGCGCAACTTCAACACACGCCTGATTTCTCTCTGCTACTGGATCATCATGGGCGCACTGTGTGTGCGAATAAACCCATTCCAGACAGTTGGCAGTCTATCTCCTGTTTTGAGGGTGCCCCCTTGACGCCCAATTGTTTAGCGCGCTGGTTAGAGCAGTTACAGGCCTCGCAGCAGTGTGTGTATTGGACTTGCCCCAGAACAGCGCAAGGCGAGCAGTGGCGCTGTTGTTTGACCCCTATTCAAGGGGCTAATTATTTCGTATTGCGGGTGGAAGAGGTCAGTGATCGGTTAATGCTGGCGGCCGCTCATCAACAGCGCTATCAAGCGTTGGAGCGTCAGTCCCAGGCGCGCAGTCGTTTTTTAGCGTCGATGAGTCATGAAATTCGTACGCCCATGACCGGGCTGTTGGGCACTGTATCGCTACTAGAGCAAACGCAGCTAGACGAAGAACAGCAGCAACTGCTACAGACTTTGCAGCACAGCGCTGAGCATCTGCTGACCATCATTAATGACATTCTGGATTTATCAAAAATCGAAGCCGGTAAGCTCCCCATTAACCAGCAGGCCTTTGATCCGCGCCAGTTATTGAACGAGTTGCTGCAATCGGTGGAAGGTTTTAGTGCCGGCAAATCAATCGCGTTGAGTGTGTCGGTAGCGTCGAGTGTTGCTTCGCGTTTGAGCGGAGACCCGGTGCGCATCCGTCAAATCATCATGAATTTTTTAACCAATGCGATTAAGTTCACCGAGCAGGGCAGCATCGATGTTGAATTAAAACCGGTGGCCGAAAACAGCAACACCTTGGTGTTTAGTGTGACTGACAGTGGTGATGGCATCGGCGCCACCCAGGCGCTGCATTTATTTGAAGAATACGCCCAAGGCCAACAAGCGACGAACGTGACCTCTGGTACGGGGCTGGGCCTGCATATTTGCAAACGACTGGCCAAGTTAATGAATGGTCGGGTGGGTGTAATTAGCATGCCGGGCGAAGGGGCCAGCTTTTGGCTGGAGCTCACCTTATTGCCGGTGCAGGAGGCTGTGCCTGATAAAGCAGACAAAAGCCCGGAGCAGCTGGATGATGACTCGGATCTGGAAGGCGCGCGCATTTTGTTGGCCGAGGATAATCTGGTAAATCAAAAGGTGGCTATTCAAATGCTAGAGCGTCTTGGCTGTCACGTGGTGTTGGCTGCCAATGGTGAAGAAGCTGTCCACCATTGGCAAAACCAGCCGGTGGATTTGGTGCTGATGGACTGCCACATGCCGGTGATGGATGGCATTGAGGCGACGCGCCAAATTCGGGCACTAGAGCAAGACGGCCATACCCCGATCGTGGCTTTGTCGGCCGATGTGATGGGAGAGCAGCGCCGCGCTTGCGAAGAAGCCGGCATGGACGGCTATTTGTCCAAACCGGTGCGCATACAGGAGCTGCGACAGCAACTCCCTAAGTTTATGCAACTGGCGCGGCAGGATTAAAGCACCTTGCCATAGGGAATGTAGCGATTGCTGGTCATCGCTTTGATGGCACGAATCTCGTCTTTTGCTGGTAAACGCTGCTGTTGCTTCAGGTAGCGAAAGATCCAAATGGCTGGATTATTGGCCCCCACCTGCCAACCGTAGTGTTCTTCCGCTTTTACATACCAACGAGCGATGGCCAGCAGCTGCTGCTCGTCCAACGATGTCAGCACTGTTTGCCAGGTCTGCTCGGGTTGCTGCGTCCACTGTTGCAGTTGCTGCAATTGTGCCGTGTCGAGCAGCGCTGAATTCAGCTCCTCAGCCTGATGGGACTCGCTGGCCAAGTGCAACAACAGGCTCGAGTCGATTGCGCCAGTGGCGGTGGCTGGTTGCCATTGTTCGATCATGCGGACTCCGAAATAGCTGAGTAATTAACTCAGGATTGTAAAGCAAGCCGGTGCATCAATGAAGGTCTCTGAACTGTTTGGCAATTGTGCGTTCGCACGCTTTCAGGCGTCGTTGCAGCTGGTATCATCGCAATCATTGATTCCAATGAGACTTGACCCTTCATGCCAGGCAGCCATGACCCATATGCCGATATTCGCCCCTATTTTGATCATGAGGTGACACCTGTATTGCAGCGTTTGTTGCGCTCAAAACGGGTGATGGATGCGGTACTGACACATCAGCTTGGCGCCATCCCCAGTTGGCAGCGCCGGTTGTTGCAACCTTGGGCGCAGTACAAACTGAAAAAAGAGCTATCGGGGCTGGCAACGGTCGAGCAATTTCAACACTGGTTAGAGCCGCACATCGAGCGATTATTGACTTCAACAACGACCTCGGTGGAAGTGCGAGGTTTGGAACAGCTCAAGCCTGACCGAGCATACACCTGGATTTCCAACCATCGCGACATCGCCATGGACCCGACCTTTATCAACTTTGCGCTGCATCGAGCGGGTTGGCCGACCAGTCGCATTGCCATTGGCGATAACCTGCTGGCGGATGAGGACGTGGCTGATTTAATGCGCCTGAATAAAAGCTTTGTGGTTAAACGCAGTGTGACTGGCCGGCGTGAAAAACTGAACGAGTTGAGCCGTCTATCTGAGTTTATTCACCAGTCGAATGTGCAAGGGCATGGCGTCTGGATTGCGCAGCGCGAAGGGCGGGCGAAGGATAATCGTGATTTAACCGATACCGCAGTGCTGAAGATGTTATCTCTGTACGGGCGGCAGGACAAAACGCCGTTCAGCGAGGCCGTTGCCGCGCTAAACCCAGTGCCGGTGTGCATTCACTACGAATGGGACCCGTGTGACGTGCTCAAAGCCAGAGAATTGGTGGCAGTCGCTGAGCAAGGTGAATATGAAAAGCAGGCTCAAGAAGACATTCGCAGCATTATGGCCGGGTTAACTGGGTTTAAAGGACGTGTTTTTGTGTCTTTTGGCCAACCACTCACCAGTCAGGACTTGGAGTCTGCTGAGCTGATGGCGGCCGCTATTGATCGCCAGATTCTGGATATGACGCCGGTGACCGAAGTGCAAAAAGCTGCAGCTGCTTTGTTGGATCGTAATTTCGGCGCACCGGCCAGCGATGTTGGTGAGTTATTGCAACAGCGGGTCGCCAATGAGCCAGAAAGCGTGCAGCGCCGCGTGTGGCAAACCTACGCGGCGCCGTTGCTGAGCTTGTAACCATGCGGGTATAGTGCTGCGCAATAACTAGGGAGGACGCCATTGTGTGGACAAAAATAGGCCCATTGTTGCTAGCGCTATTGCTGCTGCAAGGGTGTCAGTTGGGCCGTCACTGGAGTGACAAAGAAGAAACCTTGTTCGTCGATTATTACAAAGTTGCGTGTGACGACGATGCTGCACGCTTGTGCTATCGCAGCCGTGAAAAAGAAACCAACGCCTGGCGTGAAGACGCGGCCGAGCTGGTGGAGTTTGACCAATTTGAATGGGGCTATCGGTATCAGCTCAAAGTAGAAACCTCGTTTAACAGCAGTGGCAAAGCGAAAAAATATCGTTTTTTAAATATCGTCAAACAAGAGGCGGTCAACAGTTCTGACAATGCCTTTGCGCTAAAACTCGATACCAGTACCGGCATTGTTTATCAGTCCGGCGCGCAGTGGTATCTGGACGATAAAGTATTTACCTGCAACACAGATTGCACAGCACTGACGAATATTATCAACAACAGCTTATTGACCGATTTGGAATTTAAAGCGGCCAGCAATGCCCTGACGTTAGAAACGATTAAGTGCAGTGCCGGCCAAGATAATTACGACGAAGTGTGTGATGGCAAAAGCGACGTTCGTTGGGAAATCGCTCATTTTCGTAGCGATTGCGGCAATGCCGATGGCGAGTTGTGTTTGCTGTATCGATTAAACAGTTCGGATAAATGGGAACTGCTACTGGTAGATATTGAGGGTTTTGAGCACCAGTGGGGCCGCGAGTTTGAAATCGACGTGGTTGAAACCCGCTCCTCCGCTAATGTGGTGACGGCGGCAACACTGAAACAGGACGATGCTGCGCCCACCGACCGCACTGGTTCGGCCAATGATTTTTACATGGTGGTGCAGGGACGGCTGTTAGAAAAAAGCAGCGGCGACAAGGTAACACTGTACGACAGCACGGACATAACACTGAACTGTGGCAACGATTGTGACCGTTTGGACGATTACATCGGTGATGACGATTGGATGTTATTGAAGGCCTATGTTGATAACAGCAACCTAGTGCTGGATAGCATCGCTTGTCATGCCGAAACGCTTAATTTGCTGCGCCAGTGTGATGAAAATGTGGATTGGGATTTCTAACCATAGGTTGCACATAGAATTTGTGGCCTAGCAGCTGGTGCTGCTGTTTAGTGCTTGTGCTTGTGCTTGTGCTTGTGCTTGTTATTGGCAATTGAGGCTCAACAGCGAGCCTCAATTACTTAAAAGAGTCATAGCCAATCGTAGTTTGGCGTTGGCTGTCTACTGGCCGCTGTGTAGCAATAGGTAAAGCTCGATCACCGCAGCTGGAATGTTGCCACACATGCGATCAGACAATTCCACGTCTTCGTCGATGTCGGCCATTTCAGCTTCGTCCATAAACAGACCCGACGCGTACATAATAGGAAATAAGCCCTGCGCGACCTGGTCTTCATGGTTGGCGTACCACTCTTGCTCTTGCAGCAGCACGGCTGTCATAAAGCCCATGGCCCAGCTTTCCAGCGGCGGCTCATCTTCTTCATCAATCAATGTCAGGTCTGCCGGTACAGGAAAGTCCTGGCCTGAGTCTAGCCACGCCTGCACTTCGAGCGCCAACTGCTGCAGCAGTGTCTTGAGCTGTTGTTGCTGCTCTGCGCTCAGGCTGAGCTGCTGATCAAAGGCGCTGTCCCACACCTGCGCCAAGTCGAAGGCGACTGGGCTGACGGCAAAGGCGGTGAGCAGCCCGTGCATGGCGAAGAAATCAAAGCTGTCCTGGTGCTCGGCTTCTTGCTCCAGCAACAAACCCAGAGTTTCCAGCTGTTCTTCAGACAAAGCTGGGATGCTGTTTAAGTCGGTCATACAATACTCCTGAAATTGCCGCCAATGCTAACACAGCCGCTCAGGTGTTCGTCATACCATGCCACGATCTTACCAACAAACATTGCAGCTGCCGCTCGGCTCTGACGAGGTGACGGTGCATATCCGCGCATCGTCGCGCAAAAGCATGCGTTTAACGCTGACATCGACAGGTGAGGTGGACCTGCGCATTCCGCTGCGAGCGTCGCGCCAGCAAGTACTGGCGTTTGTGCAACAGCATCAAGGCTGGCTACTGCAGCAACGCCAGCAGTTCCAGCAACAGCAAACGCGCTGGCAACAAGCGATTCCCGTTTTAGGGCGCTTATTGCCGGTAGTATGCAGCGCGGATGGCGAGTTTCTGGTGTCGCAGCAACGTGTATGGGTGCCAGCGAAGTGGAGTGGCGCTGAGATTGCTGCGGCCATGGATGATTGGTATCGCCAGCAAGCCAAATCTCACTTTCAGGCGCTGATCGAACGCTGGTGGCCGCAGTTTCAGGCGTTTGGCACTAAGCCCGTATTGCGAGTCAAAAAGATGCGTACCCGTTGGGGCAGCTTATCGCAGCGGGGTTACATCAACCTGAATATGGCGCTGATGCAGTGTGAGCCGGAGCTGATTGAGCTGGTGGTAGTGCACGAGCTGTGTCATCTACGTCACTTTGACCATGGCGCGGGTTTTCAGAGCTTGATGAGTCAGATGCTGCCGGACTGGCGCGAGCGTGAGCGACGTTTGCAACAGCAAGGCAGCCTGTTGTTGTGATGTTTTCAAACACTGTTGCCACCGCGTTGTCAGCAGCCCTTTGACATGATGAATGGGTCAGAGAACACAGCATCCATAGGATAAGGAGCGCATCATGGCAATCTTAGAAATCGTACAGTTTAAAACCCAGGCGTCGCTTAAAGACGTGCTTTATTATCAGCGTCAGATCCAGAAATTTGCCCAGCGCCAGCCTGGCTTTGTCAGACGTGAGGTGGCCAATGACGGCGAGCATTGGACCGACTTAGTGGTCTGGACGGATGAAGCCAGCGCCGCCGCGGCCGGCGAGCAGTTTATGCAGCAAGCATTTGCCAAACCATTTATGGCCATGACCGAAGAGGGCAGTGTGGTGATGAAAAAACAACATCTGCACAGTTTGACGTCTTCGGCAGGAATCGAGGTGACCTTGTGCGCAAGGCTGAGCGACTGTTTCAGTTACTGACATTATTTCAGGGGCGGCGACGCCCCTTAACGGGCGAGCAAATCAGCCAACTGCTGGAAGTGAGCAAACGCACGGTGTATCGCGACATTGCCGCGTTGCAGCAGTCGGGTATTCCCATTGAAGGCGAAGCGGGGGTGGGTTATGTGCTGGACCGACACTTCCTTATGGCACCGCTGATGTTTAATCACGATGAGCTGGTGGCGATTCGTTTGGGGATGAGTTTAATTCGTGCCAGTGGCGACGACGCGCTGTGTCAAGCCGCAGAACAAGTACTGCACAAAGTCGCAGCGATTCTCCCGGATACTGAAAAAGACCCATTTTCGCGCTCGGCATTGGTGGTGCCCAGTTTAAATTTGGCCGCGGAGATTCGCCGTCATTTGACTGTGTTACGTGGCGCCATTCGCCAGCAGCAGTGTGTGCAACTGCATTATCGCGACGAGCAAGGGCAGACGTCACAGCGTTGTATCGAGCCATTGGGCATCATGTGTTACGTGCGTCATTGGACATTAATTGCCCATTGTCGATTGCGCCAAGACTATCGCGCCTTTCGCCTGGATCGCATTTTGTCGATGACGGTATCGGATGACGTATTTGATGTCGAAGAACAAAAATCACTGCCGCATTATTTGGAGTCGATGCAGCAGCAATACAATATTTCTTGGTTTTTCTGATGCCTGAAGCGTTTAAAGAACATTTTAATGCCGACGCCGTTTTGCAGCTGGCCGAGCAGTTGCAGCAAGTCTGGCACGACTTTGATCAGCAAGGGTTTATTGCCCGTGTGGCGCCGAATTTAGCACCGCTGGAGTTAAAACAGCGCAGTGATTTAATTCGCCAAAGCTTACACGAATTTTTGCCCGCTGATTTTGAGCAAGCGGTGGCGATCTTATGTTCTGCTCTGGCGCCTAAATCGCCGCAAGGCTGGCAAGGCAGCGATGCCCCCGGTATCAGTGGTTGGATGATTATGCCAGTGGCGGATTACGTCGCTGAGCATGGCCAGCAGCAGGTAGAGCTGTCGCTGTCGGCACTGAAACAAATGACGTCACGTTTTAGCAGTGAATTTGCCATTCGCCCTTTTCTACAGCAGCACCCGCAACAAACCTTGTCGACGTTACAGCAATGGCTGCACGACGACGATGAGCACGTTCGCCGGTTAATCAGTGAGGGGACTCGGCCACGTTTGCCTTGGGGAGTGCGATTAACACAATTTATTGATGAACCCTCAACGATGATTCCCTTGCTCGAAGCATTGCGCGATGATCCCAGCGATTATGTACGCCGCTCGGTTGCCAATCATCTCAATGACATTGCCAAAGATCACCCAGAGCTGGTTGCTGAGTTATCTCGATGCTGGAGCCAAGGCGCCAATGAGCAGCGCATGCGGTTATTGCGCCATGCTTGTCGCACGTTAATTAAACAAGGCCACCAAGCGACGTTGGCGGTATTCGGTTATGGCGAACCGCAGCTTGAAGGGCTGGCGTTTACGGTGACGCCGGCGCGCATTCGCTTGGGTGATAGCATTTGCCTGGAGTTAACGGTCAGTGCGGCGGTTGAGCAGTCGTTGGTGATCGACTACGCCATTCACCATCAGCGTGCTAACGGCACCACACGAGCCAAAGTATTTAAATGGCGGCAAGCGCAGTTGAGTGGTGGTGAGGAGGCGAGTTGGCAAAAACAACACGCGATTAAACCCATTACCACTCGCAACTATTATCCGGGCCGCCACCAAGTCGATGTTTTAATCAATGGCCAAGTGATGGCCAGCGCGCAGTTCGAGTTACAGCAGTAGCCCGCGCTAGCGCGGCATGACGCTGGTATTGATCCATACCTGAGAATACCAATAGTGCCAGCCTGGGCGCTGACGGCTGGCAGCGGTGCAGTTGTAGCGAAAGCGTCCGCCACCAATCGCACTTTGCGCCTGTGCGCGAATCAACGTATCTGCCCCGTCCTGACGTTGCTGCGTATCAATGGCGCCTTGGCCGCTGGCAAAACACTGAAACGGTGCTGCTGCGACGGCGCCACGGTTAAAGCGCAGCGTCAGTGTCGGTGGATTATCCGTTAGCACTGGGGAGAGCAGTTGCTCAGCGCCAACGGGCAGTGGCAGAGTTTTGAGTTTGGTGGCCAGGGTATCGGTATTGGCGTAAACGCCTGAGGCGGGAAAACGTGGCAGCGCTTGCGGATGTGACTGTGCGCCAATGGGACCGGATTGCTGGCCGAAGGCTTTGTAGCCATGCTTAGCCAGCCATGTGGTCATTTCTAGGTTGAACTCGCCGTAAGGATACGCCAACAGCTTGGGTGCATCGCCCACCTCCGCCTTCAAACGTTGCTGTGCTTCACCTATTTGTTGTTGCAGCCAGTCATCCAGGGTCACCTCGGTCGGTGTTTGCAGTAAATACGGGTGATCCACCGTGTGATTGGCCAGAACAGCACCGCGGCTTTGTAGGTCGCGCAGTTGCTTCCAGCTCATCACACCCTGGTGGCCGCCATCCACAGCGCCGGTATTTACAAACACCACAAACGGCCAGCCACGTTTTTCCAGCGCTGGCAGCGCGTGTTGGTAAATCGACGTGTAGGCATCATCAAAACTGATGGCGACAGCGCCTTCTTGCAGCGCATCGCCGTTGTCGATTTTTTCCAGTGCCTCGACTAAGTCCACCACGGGCAGCTTTAGCTGCTCGATCAGCTCCAGGTGTTGTTCAAACTGTGCCGGGGTAACACTGGTTACGGCCGGTGTTTGTTCGCTCACGTGATGATATTGCAGTACCACCAGCTGGGCGGAGGCTGGTAAGGCCAGCCAGAATAAAAGCAACAAAAAATAGCGCATAAATTACCCGAAGTGCGTTTTGAGTCGTTCGTAGGCTTGTGAAATGGCGTTAAACCGCGCTGCATCGCCGCCGCGATCGGGATGATAGCGCATGGCTAGGCGCTTGTATTGCTGGCGCACATCGTCATCGCTGGCGGTGTTATCCAATTCTAATAACGCCAGATCGTCGCTGCGGTTTTCACCGTTGGCGAGTGCTGTCCAAAAGCTTTGCAGCAGCGCTTCGACCTCGTCGCGCTGAGTGTGCAGCTGGCTTAAATCTAAGTAGTAGCTGGCCAGCGGGTCGCTGGTATGTGGTAATGCTTCACCGCCCTGTGGCGCCGTACTGGAAAATGGCCGCGCTTGAATACGCAGGGCGCTGATGTCCAACTCGAAGCACCGCTGAGCTTGCCATTGCTGGCGTATGCGATACAAGCAGTGCATCAGCAAAAAGTGACAGCGAAATAACGTCAACGAGTCGCGCAATACGTCAGGGTTGAACAGCCCTTGCTGCTGCAAGTCGCTTATCAGCTGATGTTCGGTGCGAGCTTCGCCGTCGGCAAGAATGTGCTGCAAACGTTGTTGCAGCATGTCAATGCTGGCGTTTAAGTCAAAGTCCATACGCCGACCATAGCAGCTTGCACATAGACGGTCAGTACCTGAGTGCCACGTGGTGTTTACAGCTGCTGCTCTGGATCCGTGTCGTCCAACAGGCGCCGGGCAAAGTGGGGCAAATAGCGTCGACTGTGTTGCAGCTGTGCAGACCAGCGTGGATAGCGGCGTCGCATGTTGATCAGTTGGTGTTTTAAGGCTGGCAGCACACTCACCAGCAAAGACAAGCCAACCAGAATAAAGACAATGCCCAGTGGGATGGGCATGGGGGTCAGGATCACACCGAGAATCAGCAGTAATGTGCCCAGAGTCAGTTTGGCGCTGCGTCGAATCATAAGGAAGGTGAGATCCATTTGGGGTTAAGGCTTGCCCTAGTTAAAGCTAAGTCGTTAAATCCAGATTATCCACCGGATTGATTGCGAAAACGTGACGTTTATGACTACCAAACCTCTGCCCAAACGCGCCCATTTGATTACTCCAGAAGGAGAGCAAATGCTGAAGGACGAACACGATTTTTTATGGAAAGTGGAGCGGCCTCGCGTGACACAGCAGGTTTCAGACGCCGCCAAGCTCGGAGATCGCTCCGAAAATGCCGAATACATTTATGGCAAAAAACGTCTGCGGCAAATAGACAGCCGGCTGCGTTTTTTGCGCAAACGCTTGGAGCAGGTCACTGTGGTGGATCGCCGCCCGACGGATGAGCAAAAAGTGTATTTTGGCGCTTGGATTGTGCTGCAGGACGATGATGATAAAGACCTTCATTACCGCATTGTCGGTGAGGACGAGATCGATTTGGCCCGTGGGTACATCAGTGTAGATGCGCCTCTGGCTCGCGGTTTGCTTGGTAAATCTGAAGGGGATGATGTGGCGGTGCGATTACCGAAAGGAGAGGTGGATTATTACATCGCTGAGGTTGTCTACGATGTTCCCACATGGGACCCAGGGCGGCAAAGCACGAGTCGCTGGGTGGAAGAGTAATAATACAAGCAGGAGGCACAATGACGGATAAATTTCTTTGGCCGTGGGCCATGGTGCTGTGTTGGGTCTGCGGCACACACGCGCAATCCGGGGACGAGCAGTTGCGGCATATATACAAAATGCCGGTCTGGATTGCCGAAAGCCAGCGCGTGTGCCCGTGGAAAACCGAGGCTGCAGAGGGTTATGTGCGGTTAGTTCGTACCGAGCAGTCAGGACAGCATCGGCTGTTTCTGCAATGGATTCGCAAAGGCATTGCTGGCGGCCCGACTGAGCCGATATCAACCGTGGTGGTAAAGCAGTTGGAGCAGCAGTATCAGGTGCGTACGCAACTACCAAATGCGGTGCAACCGGGCAGCTGTGAATTATTGGCCTTGGCTGAGGACATTCACAACGAGCGGCGCTACGAAATGCGCTATTTTCTCAGTGCGGATAAGCCTGGACACTACCAGTTGGACGTAACGCATAAATTACGTGGTGGTAGCTGAGTTCTCGGCAGGGAGTTATCAGGCTTGGAAGCCTATTGATATGAAGAGCCCCGCGCTAAAGCAGGGCTTGTCAGTGATAGGGCCAAATAGCCGGGTTTTTAATAGCTTTTTTCAGCTGTCAGTCGATGTTCACCACATCCAAGCGGGTAAACAGGTGCGACTTTTCTTGTTTATCTTGCAAGGTTTCAAAGTCGAACAACTGACGGTCGCCCAGTTGCGACGGCGCCACATTGCACACCGCTGCAAAAATATTTTCACTGCGCCCGGGCTGCTGTTTTTCCCACTCTTGCAGCATCGCTTTGATGTTCTGTCGCTGTAGGTTTTCCTGCGAACCACACAAGTTGCATGGAATAATGGGGAAGGCCTTGGCTTCAGCAAAAGCGCTGATGTCTTTTTCTTTGCAGTATGCCAGCGGTCGAATCAAGACGTGTTTTTGATCGTCACTCAACAATTTCGGTGGCATGGCTTTGAGCTTGCCGCCGTGAAACATATTGAGAAACAGGGTTTCAATAATGTCATCGCGATGATGGCCAAGCGCGATTTTATTGGCGCCAATGCTTTCTGCAAAACCGTACAAGGTGCCTCGGCGCAAACGAGAGCACAGGCCACAGGTCGTTTTGCCCTCAGGTACAACCTCTTTAACGATGCTGTAGGTGTCTTTTTCGACGATGTAATAGGGTACGCCGACGGTATCTAAGTACTCGGGCAGCACATGCTCAGGAAACCCCGGCTGCTTTTGATCCATGTTAACGGCCACCAACTCAAACGACACTGGCGCGCTTTTTTGCAAGCTGATCAAAATGTCGAGCATGGTGTACGAGTCTTTGCCGCCCGATAGGCAAACCATCACCTTGTCGCCTTCTTCGATCATGCGATAGTCGTCGATGGCTTTCCCGACATTGCGGCGCAGACGTTTCTGCAGTTTGTTGAATTCAGTGCGGGCTTTGCGTTCGGCGGCGTCGGTAGTCATAGAGCGCTTTGGGTCAGAAAGTGAACAGGGCGCGCATTCTAACCAAGTTCGAGTCGCCAGTCAGCAAAGCAGTGTCAAGCGGCATGCTGACCGGAGCCCAACAGTGCCAAATAGTTGTTGGCAAAGGCGTCGATGCTGATGTCGCTGCTGCGGTGATAAAAGCGCTTCCAGGCGCGCGCCAGCTCGGTGGCACTGGGCTGCTCTTCGAGATGAAAACGATGATTGCGCTGATAGATAAGCGCGGCGATGGCGGTGGCGTAGGAAAGATTGGTGGTCAGTTCGGCATGCGGGTGGCGCAGGAAGTCATGCTGACTGGCCAGCCCTCTGACGGTGCTGGCCAACTCTGGGTGATGGACTAGATATTTGTCCCACACGTTGCGGTGAGTGCGGCTGCTGATCTGGTAAATTCCCAAGCCGCGCTGCTGGGCGCCGTGAATGTGCTGGCCGAGCCCAGATTCTTGGGCTGCGGTGGCTAATAACAACTGCTCCATGGAGCCAGACCAGCAGCCCATGGTTTTTAACGTTGGCTCGATGACCCAGCGTCTGAGTTCATTTGCACAAATACCCATTCTCTACCTCCCGGCAACTGCTTCGCCGTACAGCAACCATAGATCAGGTGTTAGTCGCTTGCCTGTGATTTGACGCAAATTATGCGTCAAATCTGCGATTCTTTACCTTCAGGGAAGCAGGGTTTGTGCCAGTAGCCGCTGGAGTGAGCTACTTGTGCTCGCAGGCCTCTTCGTCAACCAAGCCAGCCAGCTCGTTGAGGGTATCCATGTCTTGCAGGATCACCTCTTTACCTTGGGTTTCAATCAAGCCGTTCTTCTGGAATCGAGTGAACACTCGGCTGATGGTTTCTACCGCCAGGCCAAGGTAATTACTGATGTCGACACGCGACATAGGCAGGCGGAAGTGGCTGGCGGAGAAGCCACGGCGAGCGTAGCGCTGGGCAATGTCCAGTAAGAATGAGGCAACACGCTCTTCGGCGTTTTTCTTACTCAGCAGCAGCATCATGCTTTGGTCGTGGCGAATTTCTGTGCCCATGTTGCGCATCAGCTGGCGGCGTAGATCGGGCAAGTCGTCAGCCAAAGACTCCAGTTGGGTCAGCGGGATTTCGCAGACGGTGGTGGTTTCCAATGCTTTGGCGGTTAGCGGGTACTCACCGTTGTCATAGCCAGCTAGGCCAATAAGCTCTGAGGCTAGGTGAAAACCGGTAATTTGCTCTTCGCCATTGCTGGCCAGGGTGTAAGTTTTCAAGGCACCGGTACGCACAGCATACACAGATTGAAACTCCTCGCCTTGCTGGAACAACAACTGCCCTTTTTGAATCGGGCGGCCACGGCGAATGATGTCGTCAAGTCGGTCCATGTCGTTGTCGCTGAGTGACAATGGCAAGCACAGAGAGTTTAACGAGCAGGTTTGGCAGTGAGGTTGGGTGCCGCGCAGAGGGGTGTTGGAGACGAGGGACGGTTTCATAAAGAGGTGCCTCAAGATTGCGTTCAATCCTGATGGATTGGTTAATGATAATGCTGCCAATGTTCGGTCCGAGAACCGTTACTGTCAAGCAAATCACAGGCAGTTTTCGGACAAACGTGGAACAGCCTATTTTGTACAACAACGGCTTTATAAGCAGGTTATACGAACCTTGTATAACCCTGCTTGGGCTATTGAATAAAGGCTCGGTGGCCGGCTAACCGGTCAACTCAATAGCCGACTCAATGGCCTACTTAATGGCCGCTTCAATGAGCATTGTCTAGCGGTAAAACCCCAAGGATAGTCCAAGCACCGTAAGCGATGAGTAACAGGCCCGAAAGAGAGCGCACCCACTGTTTGCTGATCAGGTTGATCAAAGCTGAAGCCGCCAAAGTACTGGTGAACATGGCGGGTAAAGTGCCTAAGCCAAACGCCAGCATCGCGGCAGCGCCGTCCACCGGGTTGCCGTTGGCCGCCACCCAACTGAGGGTGCTGTAAATCAAACCGCACGGCAACCAGCCCCACAGCATGCCCAGCAACCAACGATCCATCAGCTCGTGGCTGCCCAGCAGAGGTTTGGTCAGCGGTTGAAGGTGGCGCCACAAGTGTTGACCCAACTGCTCCAGTCGCGTCAGCCACGTGGCCCAGCGGGCGATGTACAGCCCCATCAAAATCAACAACACGCCAGCAAACAAACGCAGTGCGACCATAAAGCCTTGGTGTTGGCTTTGCAGCCACAGCCCCAGGGCACCAACCAGCGCGCCCGCCATGGCGTAGCTGGTAATACGGCCGCCGTTAAAAACTAAGGCGCCGAGCCAACGGTGATGCTGCATGCGCGTGCCCATTGAGGCAGCGATGCCGCCGCACATCACCAGGCAATGACTGGCACCGAACAAGCCCAGTAAAACGGCGGTGAGTAGTGAAAGCGGTTCAGTCACGCGGTTTGTCTCTGTCCTCTGGGGTAGGATCTGACTCGTCGTCGTCAAATAAAATCTTGTGGGCTGGAGAATCCATGTCGTCAAACTGACCGCTGCGTACAGCCCAGAAGAAAATACCAATGGCGACGCTAAGCAATACCAAAGATAGCGGCACCAGAGCGTAAATGATGTCCATGTTTAGCCTCGTGAACGTCGCGCCAAGCGCATGGCATTGGTGACGACTAAAAGCGAGCTGAGCGACATACCAATGGCCGCCGCCCAAGGGGGAACCAATCCAGCAGCGGCAACCGGCAGAGCGACAAGGTTATAGCCCAGTGCCCAACCAATGTTCTGGCGGATAATGCTGCGTGTTTTTTGTGCGCGATTCAGCGCCTGCAGAATCACGTCCAGGTGGCCGTTGGTGAGAATGCAGTCGGCGTTGGTTTTGGCCAAATCACTGGCTTCATTGACGGCCAGCGAAAGGTCGGCGCCGGCCAATACCGGCACATCGTTGATACCATCACCGACCATTAACACCCGCTCACCTTGCTGTTGCCAAGCGCGCACTGAGGTTAATTTGTCTTCTGGAGACTGGCCAATGCGCACATCATCGATACCCAACTGTTGCGCCAATTTCATGCCGCTGGGGCTGGGGTCGCCGGTTAGCAGCGCGACCTCAATGCCACGAGCTTTTAGCCCATCGACCAGTGGCTTCGATGATTTACGCACACTGTCGTCCAAGCGCACCCAAGCTTGCGGTTGCAGGTCACAACTGAGCAGTAGCCACTGACCGGTAGCCTGCGACGGCGGTGTTAATGGCTGGCCGCAGGCAAACTGGCTATGGCCAAAGCGCCACTCGTGTTGCTGCCGGCGCCCGAGAATACCCTCGCCGGGGCGCTGCTCGACGTCTTCTAGCGCCAGCCCTTCGATGTGCTGAAAGGCATGGGCAATGGGATGGGGCGAGTAACGCTCCAGCCCTGCAATCACCTGCAGGCACAGGTCTTCGCTGTGATCAGCAACGGTTTGACACTGCTCCAGTGTCAGTCGGCCCAGTGTTAGGGTGCCGGTTTTATCAAACACCACTCGCGAAATTTTGGTCATGGTTTCCAGCACATGACCTTTGCTGATCAGCAGGCCATCTTCACGCAGCGATGCCGTGGCGGCGGTGAGTGCTGTAGGCGTCGCCAACGACAACGCACAGGGGCAGGTCACCACCAATACGGATAACGCCACGAAAAAGGCATGTTCAGCCCCTTGCGGCCACCAATAACCGGCCACCGCAGCAGACACAATCAACACCGCTAACACAAAATAACTGGCGACCTTGTCGGCGATAAGGGCAATGGCGGGCTTATCTTGTTGCGCCCGGTCCATCAAACGCATGATGGTCGACAGCTGCGCCTTGGCGCCGGTGGCGGTCACGCGCATGGTCATGGGGCTTTCGACATTAAAGGTGCCGCCAATGACATCATCACCAGGCTGTTTGCTGACCGGCAAATATTCACCCGTGAGTGCAGCCTCATCGACCGAGCTGCGACCGGTTAACACCACGCCATCGGCGGGAATGGCTTGCCCTGGCTTGAGCTGCAAGACGTCGTTAGGCTCGATCTCGCTGGTGGAGATAATTTCTTCCTGCCCGTTCTGAATGCGCAGCGCTATGGTGGGCAGTAACGTCATTAAGTTATTGCCTGCCTTGCCCATGCGATGGCGGGCGCGCATTTCAAAAAAGCGCCCGAGTAGCAAAAAGAAGGTGAACATGCATACGGAGTCGAAGTAGATCTCCATTCCCTGGTTGAAGGTGCTCCAGATGCTGGCGGTAAAGGCCAGTAAGATCGCCAGCGAGACGGGTACGTCCATGGTCAGGTGACGGGTTTTGAGGTCGCGAATGGCGGCGTCAAAAAACGGTTTGGCGCTAAACAGTACCACAGGAAAGGTCAGCAGCATGGCTGCAAAGCGCATGAAGTTCTCGTACTGCAATTCCATGCCGACGTAGATCGGCACTGATATCATCATCACCTGCATCATGCCGATGCCAGCAACAGCGAGACGGCGTATGGCCTGGCGGCTTTCGCGATTGCGCTGCGCTTCTTGCTCAGTGGCGGAAAACGGAGCGGCCTTGTAGCCAAGGCGGACAATGGCCTCCATCAGGCTAGACAGCGGCTGAACTTGGTTATCCCAGCGCAGGGTTAAGCGATGAGTCGACAGGTTAAGGTTGGCCTGCACGACTCCGTCGAGTTGCTTTAGGCGATGCTCAATCAGCCAGCCGCAGGCGGCACAACTGATGCCGTCAATGATCAGGGTGGCTTCATGCTGCTGACCATCAGCGACGACAAAATGGCGCTGCATGGCATCGGAGTCGTAGATTTTTAGCGTGTCGCGGGCGGTTAAGTCTTGATTATCGAACTCTGCTGGCGACAGCTCGGGCAAATCGGTGCGGTGTTTGTAATAATCCTTTAAGCCACTGGCGACAATGGTTTCGGCAATGGCTTTGCAACCTGGGCAGCACATGGGCTGGATCTGACCGTCAATTTCCGTGGCCCAGCGCTGACCTTCGTTGGTGCTTTCTCCGCAATGAAAGCAGGCTTGCAGTGCCACCGTGCTCATTGATAGCTAAGGGTCACAGTTTGTTCGGGCATGATCAGTTCGGTGCTGCGAATTTGCCAGCCTTGCTCTGGGCTAGACAGCCACAAGCGGCGACGGTCAGGCAGTTCCATATCATTCACACCGGCGTAACTGCCGTCGGTCATTTTCTGCAGGAATACCGTCAGGTCACGATCTTCCAGCGTCGGGTGAATCAACTGCAGCTGCAGGGTATTGGGCTTTTCGTCAAAGTAGCCGCGCAGTTGAAGGCGTACTTCGTCGTTGGTGAATATCAGATCGGCCTGTGCTTGTAGGCGACTGGCTGCCTGGAAGGCTTCTTGGTTTTCGGTGTAGCTCACGCCGTCTTTGTAATAGCTGTCGCTGACCAGCGAATCTTTGGTACTCAGTGCCAGGCTCAGTATGACGCCGCCCCAGATGACTGCGAGAAATGGAATGCCGAGGACCAGCAACATTAACGGTTCTTTATACCAGGGCTTAGCGGTTTCTTGAGGCTCGGACTTCATAATGAACTCAGTGCAGTGGGAACGTGGACAGCAATGGCGAACCATCGCCATAAAAAAACCGCCCAAGTTTAAACATTTGGGCGGCGCTGCTCCAGCGACAAAGTGTCAGTGAGCGTGGTTATTGCCGTGGCGCAATGAAGCGACTTTCTTCGCGTGCCACCTCTTTGCCAGTGGCTTTATCCACCACCACAAACTCGATCAGCGTCTTGCTGGCATCCAGCCCAGCGGCGGCTGGGTCCACCTCCAACGTCAGCGACAACTCTTCGACTTTATTGACGGCGATTTGATATTCACTGTCGATGTCCATGTTGACGCCGTCGATGCCCTCAACGGACAGCAGGTAGGTTTGTGCTTGTTGCGTCATGTTCATCATTTTTACGGTGTAATAGTTTTCTACCGTGTCATTGGGGGTGACCTGATAAAGGCTGCCGCGGTCTCGCTCAATGTCGAGCTCAAACGGTGTGCGCGTCATCATGGCGTAGGAGAAACCAGATATCATCACCAACAGCAAAGTGGCGTAACCAATCAGGCGAGGGCGGACAAAGTGTGTGGTTTGCCCTTCCAGCTCGTTTTCGGTGGTGTAGCGGATCAGGCCTTTGGGTTTATCGAGCTTTTCCATAATGGAATCACAGGCGTCGATGCACAGGGCGCAACCGATGCACTGATACTGCAGGCCGTCTCGAATATCAATGCCAGTGGGGCACACTTGAACGCACAGAGAACAGTCGACGCAATCGCCCAGTTGTGATTGCTGCTCTACGTCGCTGGCTTTTTTGCTGCGCTTGCCGCGTGGTTCACCGCGGTTGTAATCGTAAGACACGGCCAAGGTGTCGCGGTCGTACATGACCGATTGGAAGCGTGCATAAGGGCACATGTAGATGCACACCTGCTCGCGCATCCAGCCAGCATTGATGTAGGTGGCGACGGTAAAAAACATGATCCAAAACGCCGCCCAGCCACCAATGCTAAAGGCCAATAAATCGGGCACTAGCTCACGAATCGGAGTGAAATAACCAACAAAGGTAACGCCAGTCCACACCGAGATGACCAGCCAAGATAGGTGTTTGATGGCTTTTTTTTGCAGCTTGCGTGCGCTCAGCGGTTCTTTGTCCAGTTTTATGCGCTGGTTGCGCGAGCCTTCGACGCGCTCTTCAATCCACATAAAGATAAACGACCAGGCCGATTGCGGGCAGGTATAGCCGCACCAGATACGACCGGCCATGTTGGTGATGGTGAACAATCCATAGGCGCAGATGATCAGCAGTGTTGACAGCAGAATGAAGTCTTGCGGCCAGAAAGTAGCGCCAAAAATATGAAACTGGCGCGCAGGCAAATCAAACAGCACTGCCTGGCGGTCGCCCCAATTGATCCAAGCGGTGCCATAGTAGGCCAGCATTAACGCCCACAAAGAGTAGGTGCGAATTTTCTGGAACAGGCCATGGATTTCGCGCACGTAGATCTTCTCGCGCTTTTGGTACATGGACTGAGGTTCGGGGGTGACATTTTTAACCGGAATTTCATCACTCATAACAACGAATCACCTTGTCGGCTTGGCTGCAGATGCGGGCGTTTTGTGCGTCCGGTAGGGCGGGTAACGCTCTCTATATAACGCATTGATTATATAGTGTTGAGCGGGCGGTTTTAACGAAAAAAGCGGCTATGAAAGCCGCTTTTTTCGGGTTTGTTGTCCTAACTCAAGAGTGCTAATTCTTGAGTGCCCAACGTTACTTCTGCTGTGACAGAGAATAAACGTAGGCTGAGACTACATGGATCTTCTGCTCGGTGTTGGTATCCCAGATTTCGCTGAAATTTGGCATACGACCGTTGCGACCATTCTTCAGTGTGAAGGTGATGTCTTTGGTGGAACCGCCGTACAGCCAAATGTCATCGGTCAGGTTAGGCGCGCCCAACAGCTGGTTGCCCTTGCCTTCGGTGCCGTGGCACACCATGCAGTTTTGCTGGTACTTAGGCGCTGCACGTTGAGCTGCAGTCGCATCGTGCTCAAGCCCAGACAGACTGCGCACGTATTGCGTCATATCCGCTACACCATCATCGCCCAACACCGCTTGCCAAGGTGGCATTACCGCCTGACGGCCCTGAGCAATGGTTTGCACGATGTTGGCTGGTGTGCCGCCGTACAACCAATCGTCGTCAGTCAGGTTCGGGAAGCCACGTGCGCCTTTGGCGGTAGTGCCGTGACACACAGAGCAGTTACTCTTGAACAGGCGCTGACCGGTTTGCATCGCTTCTTCGTTGTGAATCAGCTCTTCAATCGGGGTCGCGGCGTATTCATCGTACAGTGGTGCGATTTTTTGCTCGAAGGTTTGTACTTCGTTTTTCCACTGGTTGTGAGAGCTCCAAGCCACCTGCTCGCCGTCCACTTCGACGGTCAGGATGCCTTTGAAGTTACCAAAGCCATAAACGCCCATGTAAGCCACAGCAAACACGATGGTGGACCAGAACATCATGACCCACCAGCGCGGCAGTGGGTTGTCCAGCTCTTCAATGCCGTCGTAGTCGTGGCCAGTGGTTTCGTCGGTTTCTTCTTTACGTTGTCCACGACTGGTGTACTGGATCAGTACGCCGCAGCCGATGATGGAGCCCAGTGTGATAACCAGGATCCACCCTTGCCAGAATGAATCTAACATAACTTATTTACTCCGATCGTTATCGTCGTGCAGCGGCATACCATCGTCATTGTCGTGAAATGGAATGTGAGCATCGTCTTCAAAGCGTTTTCTGCGGCTAGAGCCGTACGCCCACCAGAAAATTCCGGCAAATGCTATCAGGGCGAAAATCGAGCCCAAACCGCGCACGTCGTTAATGTCCATAGGGTTACCGTTTAGTGATCACTGTGCCCAGCTGTTGCAAGTAGGCAACCAGGGCTTCAATTTCAGGCTTACCATCCACCGCTGCTTTGGCAGTTTCGATGTCTTCCTCTGTGTACGGTACGCCGACCATGCGCAGAGCTTTCATCTTCTTCGGTGTGTCGCGGCCATCAACCGTGTTTTCGAACAGCCACGGGTAAGACGGCATGATCGACTCAGGAACCACATCACGCGGGTTGTACATATGGGCACGATGCCACTCATCGGAGTAACGGCCACCCAGGCGTGCCAAGTCTGGACCAGTACGCTTAGAACCCCACAGGAATGGGTGCTCATAAACGTGCTCGCCAGCGACAGAGTAGGGGCCATAACGTTCGGTTTCCGCACGGAAAGGACGCACCATTTGGGTGTGACAAACGTGGCAACCTTCGCGGATATAAATGTCCCGACCTTCCAGTTCCAGAGCACTCAAAGGCTTCAGGCCTTCTGTTGGTTCATTGGTGTCGTCGTGGAACATCAGTGGGACGATTTCTACCATGCCGCCCCAGCTCAAGGCGATGACAATCATCACCACCATCAGCGGCAAACTGCGTTCAATATCATCATGCTTAATCATGGTTTACTACTCCTTACGCCTGCGCTGGTACTGCGTTTTCGGCTTCTTTGTTGGCCGTACGCACGGTCATGTACACGTTGTAGGCCATCAGCACCATGCCCAGCAGGAACAACGCACCACCGATCACACGGACCACATAACCGCCGTGTGATGCTTCAACGGATTCAACAAAGCTGTAGGTCAGGGTGCCGTCAGCGTTTACTGCACGCCACATCAGACCCTGCATGATACCGTTCACCCACATCGCAGCGATGTACAGCACGGTGCCAATGGTCGACAGCCAGAAGTGCACGTTGATCAGTTTTACTGAGTGCATGTCGCCGGCTTTGCGGCCAAACATGATTGGAATCAGGTGGTACAAGGCACCAATAGATACCATCGCTACCCAGCCCAGGGCGCCAGAGTGAACGTGACCAATGGTCCAGTCGGTGTTGTGTGACAGAGCGTTAACTGTCTTGATCGACATCATCGGACCTTCAAAGGTCGACATGCCGTAGAACGACAGAGAAACCACCAGGAAGCGCAAGATAGGATCGTTGCGCAGCTTATGCCAAGCGCCTGACAGTGTCATCATACCGTTGATCATGCCGCCCCAGCTGGGCGCCAACAGGATCAATGACATAATCATGCCCGCAGTTTGTGCCCAGTCTGGCAGCGCAGAGTAGTGCAAGTGGTGACCACCGGCCCATACATAAATGGAGATCAGTGCCCAGAAGTGCACGATAGAGAGACGGTATGAATAAACTGGGCGGCCAGCTTGCTTAGGTACGAAGTAGTACATAATGCCGAGGAAGCCTGCCGTCAGGAAGAAGCCCACCGCATTGTGGCCCCACCACCACTGCACCATGGCATCGACGGTACCAGCATAAATGGAGTACGCCTTGAACATCGACACTGGCACAGCCAGGTTGTTACCGATGTACAGAATCGCCACCATGATCATAAACGCAGCAAAGAACCAGTTGGCGACGTAAATATGGCTTTCTTTACGAATCGCGATGGTGCCCAGGAAGTTGATCACGTAAGCTACCCATACTAACGCCACAGCGATGTCGATTGGCCATTCCAGTTCAGCGTATTCTTTCGCTGAGGTGAACCCCATTGGCAGGGTGATGGCAGCCGCGACGATGATGGCGTTCCAACCCCAGAAGGTAAATGAAGCCAGCGTGTCCGAGAACAGGCGGGTACGGCAGGTGCGCTGCACGATGTAGTAAGACGTTGCGAACAAGGCGCTACCGCCAAACGCGAAAATAACCGCATTGGTGTGCAACGGGCGCAAGCGTCCGAACGACAGCCAAGGGGTATCAAAGTTCAGTGCAGGCCAGGCCAGCTGAGCGGCGATTAAAACACCGACCGCCATACCGACGATGCCCCAAACTACAGTCATGATGGCAAACTGTCTTACCACCTTGTAGTTGTACTCGGGATGGTCAAATGCTGTGCTCATGATCAGATTCCATTTAACAGCGAGGATTGAGGGTTATAAAACGGTGCGCCATTATCCCGGCAGGACATGCTATTTGCAATGAAATGCCAAGAAAACGCCTGAAATAACATGGCTTTAAACCATATTATAAGAAGGCGTATCTGGTTCTTTTTTGAGCTCGGTCATGTCAACTGAAGTTCTCGTGCCGTTTGCGCCTTCTCACCATCAGCAGCAACACTCTGTTCTGATGATGGGTAGGTGAATCATAGTAGGCAGCTGGCGCAATTTATTGATGCAGCGCAAGAACTCGGCTTGTGTTGCTGCTCGCGCTGTGGCTGTGTTCTGAAATGGCCAGATGCTTATACAAGCACTTTTAGCGCTGACAGCTTTCTTTTACTGTTGGCCGCTCACTCTTATACAAACGAGCAAAATTATGTCGACCACGGTGACCGTCAATGGAACCAAACACGGGCCTTTATTGATATTGGCTCATGGCGCTGGCGCCGATTCAAACAGTGACTTTATGCAGCAGATGGCGGAAATGATCGCCGAGCATGGTGTGCAGGTGTGGCGGTTTGATTTTCCTTACATGATTAAGCGCCAAAGCGACGGTAAGAAACGTCCTCCGGATCGCGCCGACAAGCTGCTGCAAGCATTTCTTGAACTGGTTGAGCAAGCGGCTCGGCCCTGCATGGTTGGCGGTAAATCCATGGGAGGGCGCATGGCTTCGATGTTGGCTCAGCAGTCTACGCAGCAGGATTGGATACGCGGCAGTGTGGCTTTGGGTTATCCCTTTCACCCTCCAGGCAAACCCGAAAAGCAACGTACCGAGCATTTACAGTCGCTGCAAAAACCTCAGTTAATTATTCAGGGTGAGCGAGATGCCATGGGCAATCGAGAAGAAGTGGAGCAGTACGATCTCGACCCTCAGCTTGAATTGTTCTGGCTGGCGGACGGCAATCACGATTTAAAACCTCGCAAGGTCAGTGGCCATACCCACCAAGCGCATATGCAACAGTGTGCCGAGCAAGCTGCACTATTTGTTCAGCGGCTGTTAGCCGAATAGCACATCACTCAGTAGGAGCATTTTTAATCGTAGTGATCAAATTTGCTGTTTATTTTTAATGATAATTATTTTCAAAAATATGCGGCTTATTTGGTACCAGTACTGAGTGAACCAAGATCTGCAGCAGTGGATAGAGGTTAGCAGTAGATGAAGCTTAACCGCGGCAAACAGTCGAGTGGGTGCTTTGGAGGAGCGACACAATCGAGGCACGCGACATATGTGTAACGAGCTGCGTTAAATCGCTGGGCGCGGGTTGCGGCAAGCGCAGCAGACTCTAGCGAGCGGTTTCGTTGGCAATGGTAGTCTCTGCAATAACCGTCTCTGTAATAATGATGGCAGTGCGGATAATTCGGGCTGGCTAGCGCCAGCCGTGGAAAAAGGCTTTCAGCCACATGGTGTTAGGATCGGGCGGACTTTGCGCTTGCCGGTCCTGTTGGCGCAACCGCAACTCCTGCGAGCGCTCGGCACTGATTTGCTGAGCCAGCATGAGATAATGCATCGCGTCCAGTGATGCTTGAGAAGACAGCGCATGTTTCATCGTTACCTCCCAAGGCGGTAGACATCACCGTCTTTTTAACAGAGTTGTTTAAATTCTAGCCGATTTTCCTGTCAGAGACTGAAAACCTTGGTCAGCGTTTACCAGGGCAAAATACTGCCATCCCAGAACAATAATTTGCCGTGCTGCGCGGGACTTAGCTCGTCCATTACTCGGCTTAAGCGTTGAGCGGTTAATTCGGCAGAATACAGCTGATCTTGCGCCAAGCGGCTTTGAAAGGGTTTTGATAGTTCTGTGTCTGTGGTACCTGGATGCACCGCCGCGACAATGCTGTCTGGGCTTTTGCGCTGCCATTCAATCGACAGGTTTTTGATCCACATATTTAGCGCGGCTTTGCTCATGCGGTAGCTGTACCAGCCGCCAAGGCCGTTGTCTTCGATGCTGCCAACTTTGGCTGACAGCGACAACCAATGCACAGGAGAGCGCTTGGAAACTTGCTTGGACAACGCCTGAGCCAAATGCACATGGCTGAGCACATTACTGCGCATGCTGGTTAGTAACCACTCACTGTGCAGCTGCGACAGCGATTTTTCCGGTTGATGCTGCGCATCGTGCAATATCCCGCTGCAGGCAAACACACGAGCTATTGGCTGTTCTGCTAATTGCGTTTGCACCGCAGCGACGCTGGCTGGGTCGCTGAGGTCGGCTTGAATGTGCTGCCAAACATGGCCGGCTGGCGGTGTCAGTTGAGCTGGCTGAGGCTGGCGCGAAATGCTGATCACTGGCCCTCGTTGCAACTGCGTTTGCAGCAGCGCTTGGCCAATGCCTCCGTGGCTGCCAGCAATGAGTGTGGCGGGTGCTTCTGCGTGCATTGGGCGAACCTCTCAGTTGTTCCATTTATTCAGTAACTTTGGTTATGCTGCCATGAGCGATTCTCACTCGGTCACAAAAGGGGCAGCAAGTTTATGATCAAAGTTATTATTGAACGCTTTATCGCCGACGGCATGGAATCCACCTACGACGCCGCCATAAAAGACACCTTGCGAGCCATGCTGGAGGCGCAAGGTTATGTCTCTGGGGCGACTTACAAAGATGCCACGGACTCCAGTCATCGCGTTATTATCACCAATTGGCAACACCGCGAATCCTGGGACTTGTGGTTCAAGTCGGAGGAGCGCCGCAACGCCATCGCATCGATTCAGCCGATTTTGCAACAAGAAGAAAAAATCACCGTATTAACGGCTTAGCTCATCGGCAAGTGACCCGATGCTCACAGCAAGAGTGGGCATGCAGACCCGCAGCGGGCGATGGTATGATGCCCGCCACATTCAATCGATCCATCAGGTATTCACATGTCCAAAAGCTTTGAAGCTCAGGGAATCATTCATTCAATCGATCAAACTCGCGAGTATGGCCAGAATGGCTTCACCAAGCGCGAGTTCGTGATTAAGTTGTCGGGTGAGGGCGAGAACCCAGACTACCCGAACTACGTTGCTCTGGAGCTGATTAAAGACAAGTGTGCTTTGATGGATAACTACCAAGTTGGCGACGAGGTGCAAGTCACCTTTAACCTGTCTGGCCGACTGTGGAATGCACCCGGCAAGCCGGAGAAGTGCTTCACCAGTTTGCAAGCTTGGAAAGTCGACCGTGTGGGTAACGACGCAGGTCAAGCGCCTACATTTGCGCAGGATTTTGCGCCGCCTGCTTATGATGACGACGTTCCGTTCTAAGCGCTGATCGCTGGCACATCGGCGCTCTGCTGCTGAAGCTTGGGTCCAGGTTCATGGGCTCAAGCTTTTGGTCCCAGGCTCTTGGAGTTGGAGCAGGGCGCCGCATTGATTCGACGCTTCCCTTCCGCTTTTTCATTAGTAGCTGCAAAACTCATGTAAACCTCGCTCAGCTGAGCTAGTGTCTAAAGACCCTTGGTCATCATGCAGGACGCTGCTCATGGTAAATCTGGACGACGACTATCTGACAGAGCTCAAACACTCTTTTTTTATTCCATCTCCCCCGGACTTACTGACGCAAGCGCAAGCCATTTGTCAGTCCGATGACCCGGACTTGTCTTTGTTGGCGGACTTGATTGGCAAAGACCTAGGGTTGTCTTCGGCGGTGTTAAAGACCATCAACTCGCCCATGTTTGGCATGACGCGCTCGATCAGCGATGCCCGCCAAGCGGTGATGATGCTCGGCCTGGATTCCACCACCACTATTTTGGCGGCAGTGTTGCTGAAGCAGGCGTTTAAAGGCAAATCGGCGATCAGCTTTGAGCGGCTGTGGGAAGAGGCGACGGACGTTGCGGAAATGATGGTGTATATCGGCTCGCGCATAAAGGACACCATCCCACAGGAGAACCTCTACACCACGGGCTTGTTTCACGATTGTGGCATTGCGGCTATGGCGATGAAGTTTCATGACTCGTACCTGGACTGCATCAAAGCTGCCAACAGTGACAACGAAGAGTCGTTGGCGCTGTACGAAGACCAGTATTACAACACCAGTCATCCAGTAGTGGGTTTTCTGGTGGCCAATACCTGGCGTTTGCCGACGGACATTTGCCACGTGATTCTCAATCACCACAACTTGGAATATTTGTCTTACAACGACGATGTCAGCGAGAACCTGCTGCTAGCGGTATTGAAACTGGCCGACAACATTCAAATGCAGATCAAGTTCTCCAAAGACGATCACCACTGGCAGGCTTATAAGCAGCAGTATTTTGAGCAGCTCGGCATCGGCGAATACGACTATTTGGACATTTACGAAGAGCTGATCGAAATTCGAATGCAGAGCTGAGTGAAGCGCTTCTACTTACCGTCTCTTCACGGTCACAGAGGCCGACCCATGCTATTTAGCCGTTCAGTCGGGCGGCTCGTGTATCCCCAAAATGCTATCCGGTGCTGGCTGGTTGGCCAATGAGATCAGCTAACGCATCACTGGGGTGTTGCTGTTGATACTCGGCCAGATACAAGTAGGTCTGGCTGCGCACCTTGATAAAGTGATAACGCAAATAACTTTCCAGTGGCAGCGGCACCAGTTTAGGGGCTAAACGCAGTGCCAACTGATATAGCCATGGCCGACAGCCAATACGCACGAGCGTTTGTTGCAGTGAGCTTGCTGCAGTGACGGCGGGCAGTAAACGCCGTTGTGCTTGGCTAAGGCGCTGGAGCAGATCCGAGCGTTGGCGCAGCTGAGAAAACTGCCAATCGGCTTGCTCCAAGGCAGCCAGAAATGTCATCAAAAAAGCCGCAGGCAGGCGAGAGTCATCGACCGCCGAAGGACTCGCCTGGGCGCGAATGCCACTGCTATTGAACAACGCTAACAAGGTTTGCTGCAGGGCTGGGGCGGCGGAGATGGGCATGGCCATGGGTGGTAGGTAATAGTCGATCTGGTTCATCTTGGGGCTGTGCAGCGGTGCCTGATAGGCAATCAGTGTGATCAACCCCTCGGCCAGCTGCTGCGCTGGTATATGTTGCAATAGCAAAGCCCGGTCTTCACTGTTCGGCTGCAACATCAATACGGGGGTATCACCAACGAGTGGGGCCAGCGTTGCCCAATCAAGCTGTCTCAGTGCGGTCGATGGGATGGCCAGTACGACCAAATCGTAGTCACCATGCCAATTAAGCGTGGTATTGACGTTCGCCTGTTGCTGCAAAGGCTGACGCCAGCGCAACTGCGTCAAAGTCACGCCGGGCTCAAGCTGAGGACGATGATGTGCTTTGACCAGATAGCGGACGTCATGACCGGCCTGCTGAAAACGATGCCCATAAACCAATCCAACAGCGCCAGCACCGACCATCAATAATTTCATACACACACTTCGATAAGCATCAAATTGATTGCAATAACGCCAAACAATTCGATACTTGTCAAAGTTTAAAACAGGCCAGCCAACGATGAACGATCAGCAACTCAGTCAGGCATTTCGTGCCTTATCGGACCCCAATCGCTTGCACATCTATCGCACAGTGTTGGCCAGTCAGGATCAAGGCGTAGCTGCGCCGGAAGGAGGCTGTGGCATTGGTGATTTGATGCAAAAGCTGAAAATCGGCGCGCCCACCGTGTCCCATCATGTGCATGCGCTGCAAAACGCTGGTCTGATTCAGCTGGAGCGGCAGGGCAAGTTTGTGCGTTGTTATCCAAATCGAGCAGCAGCAAGAGTGTTGATGGCGTTCTTTCAATTGAGCTAACGCTGTCGGAAGCAACCGCTGCAGCACAGCGCCAGCAGCAGTTACAATAAAACGCAACTCGTAACGGTAAAAAATGGACAAAGTTGGTAATGTCGCGCGCCTTGCCCTACACCTAGCTTAGGGATTCGTTGCCACGACCGTATCCGTTATTAAAACGGCCAGCTGTCACAAGAGGTTGAGATTGTGCGCCGAAACTACCCCGTCACTCAGGTTAATCACCCGCTGGGTGAAAAGCAGAGCATCATATCCGCCACCGACGCACGTGGGGTGATTCGTGCGGTCAATCAAGATTTTATCGACATTGCAGGCTTTACCGAAGCCGAGTTGATTGGCCAAGCCCACAACCTGATTCGCCACCCGGACATGCCGCAGGCCGCGTTTCAGTTGATGTGGGACTACCTCAAAGCGGGCCACCACTGGGTGGGCATCGTTAAAAACCGTTGTAAAAATGGCGATCATTATTGGGTCAATGCTCACGTGACGCCGATTTATGAAGACGGCAAAATCTGCGGCTACGAGTCTGTGCGTGTCAAGCCGACGGCTGGCCAAGTCAGTCGTGCCGAAGCTGTGTACGCTCGATTAAATGCTGGCAAAAAACCATTTAGCCTGTGGCAGCGGTTTTTACCGCGCTTTAAACGCATCTTGCCATTGTGGCTAGTGCTGGCAACGCCGGGGGCGCTGACGTTGATGCTTGCTTTTGCTGCTCTCTGGCCAGCCCTGGGGGTTATGACGGCAACGGCGCTGTTGGCATTGCTGTTCGACAATTGGCAGCAACAATGGCTGATGCCCGCTGACAAATGCGATGCCGCCATCAGTCAGGACGCTATCACCCAGTTCATCTTTACCGGCGAAGTCAGCAACCTCGGGCGCTATCGCCTGCAGCAGATTATTGATCAGTCGGCGCTGCGCACCATTACCGGCATGGTCGAGCACAGCAGTCACGACGTGGTGGAGAAATCTCATCAGGTAGCGGAAAACGCCCGCCACAGTAGCCACAGCGTGCAGCAGCTGAGTCAGGAGACGGATCAGATCGCCGTTGCCATCGAAGAGCTGAGCGCCAGCGTGGAGCAAATCAGTCAGTCGGTGAATCGCGTATCCGCCGACGCCGATGCCTCGCGCCAGCTGGGTGAAAACGGCCGCAGTGTATTGCAGCGGGTGATGGCATTGATTTCCAGCCAGCACGATCACTTGGTACAAGATGCTGAACAGGCCCAAGCACTGGATCAGCTGGTGGCCGAAATCGGCACCATTGCCTCGTCCATCGACGCCATTGCTGAAAAAACCAATTTGCTGGCGCTGAACGCCGCCATCGAAGCAGCACGCGCTGGTGAAGCTGGTCGCGGCTTTGCAGTCGTTGCAGATGAAGTACGCAGCCTGGCCTCAGACACGCAGCGCTCCACCGAGCGCATTCAATCCGCGTTGACGCAAATCCAGCAACAAGTGACAGGCCTGGTGCAACGCATGCAGGAAGGACGCGACGGTGCGGCCACCACCCACGATGAAATGCAAAGTGTTTCAGCCCAGCTGGTGGAGTTGTTGCAATCTGTGGATGGCATTGCCAGCAGTGCCCAGGAAATGGCCGCCGGCGCAGAACAGCAATCTAAGGTGTCGACGGACATCGCTGCTCGCGTTAGCCAGATCCGCGACAACACGGTGCACGCCGCAGAACTGATTGACGCCGATGCCGAACTGAGTCGACAAATGGACGAAGCAGCCACCAGCCAGCTGGAGTTGGTCAGCCGCTTTAGCCGTTAACTGCGGCTTTTCTTGCCTGTTGGGTTGTCCGCGGGTTTACCTGCTGGGCAATCTGACTATAATGCGCCGCCAATTGATAGTGATTGTCAGGTGCATCTTCCTTGATTCTCAATAACTGGCTGCCGGACGTGGGTCGCCTGGGCAGTGGCCGCTGGGCACTGCTGCATTTGTTGCCCGCTTTGCTGTTTTCTTATGGTGTGACATCGGTGACGCTGGCGATGCTGACCTGGTTGCTGGCTCAGTGGTGGTCACCGGCTCAGCCCGTGGTGTTGGGGTTGGTCAGCTCCCTGCTTATTTATACCGTTATCTTTATGTGGCTAATCAGCCGTCCGCTGCCACAACTGTGGCTAGTGCTGGCGGCGCTTATCTCTGCTTTGGCTGGAGTGTACTGGTGGCTGTAGTTCGCTGGCGGCAGAGCCTGAGCGCCGTGCACACCTGGTTGGGTTTGTTGTGCGGCTGGTGGCTGTTTTTCATGTTTGCCACTGGCACCCTGGGCTACCTGGATGTGCAGCTCGATGCTTGGTTGCAACCTGAATTGCATGAACAACGCGACGTGAGCCCGCAACAAGCATTGCCAGTACTGCAACAGCATTTGGCGCAACAGCAGGCATCTGAATGGCGCGTGCATTTTCCCTATCAGCAGCAGCGTCCGTTTTATGAAGCCTATTGGCGCAGCGATGAGCGTCATGCCGCCGTACTGCAACAACAAGGTGAGCAATGGCGGTTGGCTGATATGCCCGACTGGGGCGGGCAATGGCTGTATCAGTTGCACTATCGCTTCCACTATTTTGGGCGCGACGCCGCCAGAGTATTGGCCTGCGCACTGTCTGCCTGGCTGCTGTTGGTGCTGATCAGCGGCGTGGTGGTGCACAAGAAAATCCTGCAAGAAATGCTGCTGCTTAGGCCGGATAAAGGTCTACGTAGCTGGCTGGATGGGCACAATGTGTTGGCGGTGACGGCACTGCCGTATTTTCTGGTGATGGCCTACAGCGGTTTGTTGTTTTATGGCACTTCGGCTTGGCCTGCGGCAGTGCAAGGTGGTTATGGTTTTGCCGACGATGCCCGCTCTCAGTATTTTGATGACGTGCGCAGCCAAGTACCGCAAGCAGCGCCTGTGGAACCGAAACATGGCGTCGATTTGCTCACCCTGCAGCAGATGGCGTTGCAGCACTGGGGCGCAGGGCAGTTAGCGAGCATACGTATCGATTGGCCCAACGGCATGGCACGCTTGACTCGGGTTGAGCACAGCATTGTGCGCGGTGGCGAGATGGCGTACGTCGATATGGCAACGGGCCAGTGGCAGGCACAGGAAGACGGCAAGTCGGCGCTGCAAACGCTGCAGCAAGGTTTGTTTGGCCTGCATGAGGGCTTGTTTGCCGAGCCTGTGTTGCGTGCTTTGTACCTCTTGGCGGGTGTGATGGGTTGCGTTCTGATCGCTTCTGGCCATGTTATTTGGCTGCGCAAACGTGAGCGGCGCCGCGACCATTGGTGGCACGTGGTGCGCGTATTGAACTTGGCCAGCTTTGCTGGTCTGCCAGCTGCTATTGCGACGTTTATGCTGTTGCAGCGCTCAGGCCTGTTGGGCTTGGATCAGGCCCAAGACGGCCTGTTTCTGACCTGGTTGCTGCTGGCGTTGGCCGCGATCCGTATTGCGCCGTCTTGGTTGTATGGCTTAGCCGCTGGCTTGTGGCTGGCGGTGGCGATCATTGATTGGTGGCACCAGCCGCTGGCTTCTTGGCAGGCCATGGTGCAAGGCAATGGCGACTGGCTCGCGGTGCAGTTAATGGCCTGGAGCATTGCTGCGATGCTGGTCGCTATCACTGTTTGGCAGCGACGCACGGCACTGCAAGGAGCAACAAGATGAGTTTTGGGTTACTGCTGCTGGCCTGTTTGTGCGGTTGTGGCTGCGGTCAACGACAGCGCAAGTTGATGGCACTGCAGCGCCCGTCAACAAAGGTGCGGCGCTGCTGGCAGTGGCTGCTCAGCGCCAGTGTCATGACGGCTCTGTGGCTGTTGCTGCAGTCATACAGTGTGGGTGTGGCTTGGGTCATGGGCTTTGCCCAGCTGATGCTGGCCGGTTTGTTGGTCGCGCTGCTATTGGCTTGGAAACCAGGCTGGTGCGCCATTGGACTGCGGATATTCGGTGCGACCGGCACTAAGACATAAGTATCATTTTTATTTGTAATCAATATTGATTTGCATTTGCTTCTGTTATGCGCATAATCGCCGCTGATTTTTCTGTTCAGTTACAGGACGCGGTTTCATGTCTGTTGCATCACTGGCTGGGTTCGCCCGCCATCCTCTGAGTCACTCTATTCAACGCTGGTCGGCGATTGCCCTGGTCGGCATCTCTGGCAGTGTGAGCGCGCAGGAAGCGCCCGAACTGTCGGACGTTGTGGTCAACGGCATGGATCAGCAACTACCGCCGCAAGTTGCCTCGACGGCGACCAAGTCGTCTATGAATCTGCTGCAAACACCAGCCGCGCTGGTGGTGATCGACAGCGAACTGCTGCAAAGCCAAGGCGCTCAGACCTTGCAAGACAGCATTCGCAACATCAGCGGCATCAGCCAGGCGGGCAATAACTATGGCATTGGCGATAATCTGGTGATTCGTGGCCTAGGCGTCAATTACGCCCAAGATGGCATGTACGCAGGCGGTGGACTGGGCAATACCTACAATCCGACACGCTCCATGCTTAACATCGATCGCGTTGAAACCTTGAAAGGCCCAGCCACCGGCTTATACGGCATCGGTGAAGCCGGCGGTGTTATTAACCTGATTGAAAAACAACCGCAAAATGAGGCGCGCACTGAAGTGTCTGCCAACGGCGGGCGTTGGAACGAGTGGGGCGTAGCGGTGGATACCACTGCGCCGTTGAATGAGCAGCTGGCTTATCGTCTGGTCGCCGGGCATCAGCAAAGCGACGGCTACCGCGATTTGTCCTCCGAGCGCAGCGAAGCCTATGGCAGCCTGCGCTGGCAGTTTAACGATCGACATCAGCTGCGTGTGCAGTTGGCTTACATCGACGACAGCGTGCAGGTGGATTCGGTTGGCCATCCTGTTCGTATCATGAATTGGGACAGCGCTAGCATGGTGCCTGGGGCCGTGACAGGCGCCGATTTGCCCAACGACAGTGACGGTGATCGCGACGGCAAGCTCGGTATTCAACTCAGTGACGAGCAGCGCCAGCAACTGGCTGACTCCATTCGCACCAGCGACGGTTTAGAGCCCTATGATCTGGGCAGCGCCTCGCTTATCTCGCCGCTGTCTGAGCCGAATGAGGGCACCGAACAGCGCATCAAACTGATCCACGAGTGGCAGGCAAAGCACGGCTGGAAACTGGTGCAACAGCTGCAACAGCGCAGCTATGAGTCTGAGTTTGTGCGCCAAACCGGTGCTTACAACTATGTATATTGGACTCGCAGCGGTGAAACCAATGCCGATCCGCGTGCGCCGCTGCTGGTCGATGGCGAGCTGTATCCGTTTGCCGTGCGCCGCCAGGAATACCGTGGGCAAGTGGTGGATGAAGACAGCTGGCAGTTTTTTGCCGATGTGTCTAAACACTGGAACCTCGGCCGCCTGTCCGGTGAGCACTTGCTGAGCCTGTATTACGACCAGCGCGATGTGCGTCTGAAAAGCTGGTCTGCCTACGATGCCGATGGCAACAGCGGCGACAATCCCATTCCGTACATTTTGGATATGCGCAACGCCAATTGGCCAACCGGCGACTTTATGGATTACGACCACAGCCTGCGCAGCAATTACAACAAGGAGCTCACGGCCCAGGGTGTCAGTGTGCAGGAAGTGTTTTATTGGAATGATCGGTTAACCGCACGCATCGGTCTGGCGCACACCCAACTGGAGCAGCGCTATCAACATTTGGGCACCGATCGCAGCCCTGGGTCCACGCCAGAGGCCGATAGCAATGACTCTGGCAACACCTTTAACGCCGGCCTCAATTACCTCTGGCTGCCTGAGCTGGCCACCTTTGTTAACTACGCCAAAGGCCGAACTGCCTACAGCGTACTGGGCAGTGTGACCGGAGATGACGACCGCCCTGATTCTGAGTCTAAATCGCTGGATGTCGGTGTTCGCTGGGCGGCGTTGGAAGGCCAGGTAACCGGTTCTCTGGTCTATTTTGATACCCGCCGCACCAACTTGCGCTACAACAACCCGGTGTACAATGACAATCCGGACGACCCGGAATACAACGTCAATGTGCGTCGTTACTTTTACGACGACGAAGACAAAACCCGAGGTTATGAGTTCGATTTGGCGCTGGCCTTGGCCGAGCGCTGGCAGCTGACCATGAATGCTACCTACCAGAAAGCCGAGCAAGAGCGCTCGGGAGAAAATCTAGGCCAGGTGAAGGGCATTCCTAAGCGCTTTGCCAACCTGTGGGGTCGCTACAGCTTGCCATTGAGTCAGTTGCCTGCGCCGGTGACGTTGGCGCTGGGTGTGCAGTACGAAGATGAGCGCACCATTAACTCATCGTCGTTTGGCGTTGATGATGCCGTGGTGCCGGAGTACACCCGATTTGATGCCGCCATCAGCTATGACCACGAGCAACTGGCACTGCAGCTGAACATCAACAACCTGACCGATGAAACCTATTACAGCAAGCCTATGTTCCTCGGGGGCCAGCCGGGTGACCCGCGCAATGTAGCGGTGTCGGCCAAGTATCGTTTCTGACGCCCTGCCTCTGATGCCGTGCTTCTCATGCCGTGCTTGTGAGGGCACTGTTTTTGACGCATCGTGTTGAAACATATTTTTTAGGCATAGTTTTGAGGCATCGCCCGTTAGAACTGCTAATGCAGCCTAACGGGTTTTAAAGCGATTTAGCTTGGTGTGCAGATCAATCAGGCGCATGGCAATTTCCTCATTGGCTTGGTGAGTGTCTTTCGCGCCTTGTGTGGTGACCTCGGCTAATTCGCTAATGTTGTTCAGGTTCTGGTTGATCTCTGCCGCAACGCTGGCTTGTTCCTCGGCCGCTGTGGCGATTTGCAGATTAAGATCGGTGATCTGGTTGACCGCTTCGGCGGCTTGCTCAAAGGTGGCGGCGGTGGCTTGGCTTTGCTGCAGTGATTCTTCGCTGGTTTGCTGGCCAGAGCGCATGCTATCAACGGCGTTGTTGGCCTCGGCTTGCAGTCGTTGTACCAGTGTCTGAATATCCTCTGTTGATGAATGTGTGCGCTGCGCGAGGGAGCGCACTTCATCGGCGACCACGGCAAAACCACGGCCATTCTCTCCTGCGCGAGCGGCTTCAATGGCAGCGTTTAAAGCCAGCAAATTGGTTTGTTCGGCAATGCTTTGAATGGTGTCGAGCACCGTGCCGATATTGCGGGTCTCGTCCACCAAGGCAGTTACCACGGTGGCCGCTTTGTCGATTTCCTGCGCCAGTTGGCCAATGGTGTGTTGGGTGTTTTCAGCGCCTTGGCGTCCGTCGAGTACTTGGCTGCGCACCTGATTGGTGATGTCGGATGCGTTACTGGAGCTGCGTGCCACTTCTTCGGTGGTGGCACTCATTTCATTGACTGCGGTGGCCACCTGCTCGGTTTCTACGTACTGACGCTCGACGTTGTCCAAGGTGGTGCGCATGATGTTCAAGGCCGTTTCGGACGACTTGCCCAGTGCATTGGCGTTGTCGCTGGTGGCGTTGATCAGCTCACGCAGTACCGCCAGAAAGCGGTTGAAATCACGAGCAATGTCGCTCAACTCGCTGTTACCGCGCTCGTCCAGCGTCATGGTCAGATCACCGTCACCGGACGAAACTTGGCGCAAACGTTCGCCCATTGAGCGAAGTGGCAGCACAATGCTGCGGCTTATCAGCGCTGACAGTACAACCCCCAGCAGCAGCGCGACCAGCATTAATAGGGTGAGTTGGCGGATGCCCGCTTGTTCTTTTTCATCGGCGCGCACGGTGGCTTGTAAAGTCAGTTGCCGCATTTGTTGTGAGGCGTCACGCAGCTGGGCATTTAAATCGAGCTGTTGCTGTTCAACACCGCTCAAGGAGGCTTTGATCGCCGCCACGCCTTGTGCTCGGGCTTGTTGCAACAGTTGGCTGCGCTGCTGCACCAGTCGCTGGTTGTTTTGCTTTGCCGTTGTGATCACGCCCAGCATGTCTTTGAGGGCTCGCGTCAGCTCAGGGTCGTGGCTGTTGTCAGCTCCCAAACGCAGTGCCTTGAGCAAACTGTCGGACACCGACGAGATTTGCTGATCCAGCGGCGGCAACTTGGCACTTAAGGCGTTGGCATCTGTGTTTTGTTGCAAGGTCAGTTGCAGCAACAGTTGCTCAAACAGCAACGCGCGTTCGAGTTGCAGCTCGGTGAGTTCTGACAGTTGGTTGGCAATGGGCGCATCGAATTCGGCAATATCGTGCAGCTCGGTGCCAATTTTGCTCATGGTGAGGTAGCCGCTGCCGCCGGTCAGTACCAGCAGTGACAATAATACCGCTACCAACAGCAACAGTTTGTGCATGACTTTGAGCTGACTCAGCATGAAGAATCCTCTTGTTCGCGTCTGGCTTTCAAACGAAAGTAATCGAGCATGCGCAGGGCAAATGCTTGCTCTTGGTTGTCGATGTTTTGATTGGTATCGCTGAATAAGAAGTCAGAAAAGCCATCGACTTTGCGAATCAGCTCAGACGTCATCAGGTAGAAGCCCATTTGCCACTCAGGAAAGCTGCGCCGTTTGATGCTTTGGCGGCTTAACACGTGCACATGATCGTGGCGATTGTCGCCACTGATGCGCTCATACAAAGGCTCGACCGCCTGTTGCGGGCCTTCTAGTACCTGAATAAAGGTACCGCGCCCGTCGTACAGCAGCAGCCCGGTGATGTCATGCGCGTGATTGTTGCGTCGTGCGATGCGCAACAGTTCGGTCAGGCTGGCATCGTCGAATCGATGTCGGCAGCGACTAACGTAGAGGATTTCGAACAATATGATATCTCCGCGCTACAGAGTGTTATCTAGCTCTAGTCGGTGCGGATGAAAGTAGTAGATGAACAGCGGTGGCGGGCGCCGAAAGAATGGCTTGGAATCGGCTGTGTGGAACTCGCAGCGGAACTTGCAGGATCAGCAGGGCGGAACTCACAGGGGCAGCAGGGTGGTTGCAGCAGCAAGTGTTATTCGTATGAGAAGCGTGTCTGATCCGTTAAACCCTGCCCCGAGGTGATGACACGGACCGTTATGACCTAGGGCGATTATTGCAGCTCCAGCTCGATAGGAGAACAAAGGCGTGAGAAAAGGGTGGTAGGAGAACAAGGCTGTTAGGAGAAAAGGGCGGTAGGACACCGCCCCGAACTTACCACATCAAATCGTCTGGGATTTGATAAGCGGCGTAAGGATCGTCTTCATCCAGCTGATCGGCGGAGGAGTCGGCGATGTAAATGAACAAGGCATCATTGCGCTGGCGAATCTTATCGGTGACGGGGACCGGAATCACCGCAAAACCATCGTCCAACTCCATGATGGCCAGTTGGCCGCGACTCAAACGGTCAAATACCGCTTGGTCTACGTGGATGGGCTTGACCTTGTTGTCTGGCCCGACGAACTGATAGCGCACATCACCTTGTTCGCTGCGGATGGCGTTGCTGGCGATCAGTTGGCGAATTTGTGCGGCAATGGCTTTTTTCTGTGCCATTTCATCGCGCTGGCGATTCAGCTCGCGATCACGCTCCGCCTTGGCTTTGCGCGCTTGCTCGGCGCTCACTTTGGCTTCATCCACCACGTCTTCTTTACCAGTGCGCTGCAAGTGTTGCTGGCGCTTTTTTTCGCGCTGGTTCTGTTTGGCTTTTTTGTTGTTAACCAAGCCAGCGGCCAATAACTGTTCCTGTAATGACTTTGCCATGACTACCTCGGTGGCCAGATATGTTCGGGTAAAACGTCGATCAGTTGCTCGATGCAGGCATCACGCTGGCTGTTGCTGGTGGCAGTGACGGTGATGTGACCGAGCTTGCGCCCTGGGCGTGCTTCTTTGCCATAGCTGTGAAGGTGCGCCTCCGGCTGTTGCTGCGCAGCTTTGGCAGGCTCTTCGGTGCCGATGACATTGAGCATGGCAACACTGGCGAACAACGGAGCGGTACTGCCCAATGGCTGACCACTGATGGCCAGCATGTGATTGCGAAACTGGCTGCTGCGCGCGCCTTCGATCGACCAGTGACCGGAATTGTGCACGCGCGGTGCGACTTCGTTGGCGATCAGACCGCGCTCGGTATCAAACAGCTCCAATGTGATGGTGCCGACGTAATTCAGACTGTCGGCTAGCTGGCGAATGTACTGCTCAGCCTGGGCTTGTTTGGCTTCGGTCAATGCCGGAGCTGGGTAGAGGGAATAACGCAAAATGCCCTCATGGTGCACGTTTTCCGTCATTGGCCAGACGACCACATTGCCGTCTTGGTCACGGCTGGCAATCACTGAGGTCTCGCGCTCAAAGGTGACGAAGGCCTCGGCAATCAGTTCACGATGGCCAATGGTCTGCCACGCTTGCTCGGCCTGCTCGGCCTGTTTGATGACAAATTGGCCCTTGCCGTCATAGCCTTCGGTGGTGGTTTTCAGTACCAAAGGCAGGCCCAGTTGTTCGATGGCCGTGTGTACATCGTCCAGGCTGTTGACTGCCCAGAACTCCGCCGTGGCAATGCCAGCTGCGCGTAGAGCGCGTTTTTCGGTCAAGCGGTTCTGGAAGGTTTTCAGTGCCTCGATGCCGGGATACAACTTATCGGCATGTGGCTCGAGCTGAGCGACGATGTCGGCGCTGATGTTTTCGGTCTCGTAGCTAACGCGGTCCACCGTATCCAAAAAAGACTGCAGCGCAGCGTCTGTATGTGCACGTAAGTCGTACAGGCTGACCTCAATATCAGCGTGATCGGCAATGCTGTCGGCCAGCATTTGGCCCAGCTGGCCGTTACCGAGAATACCAATTTTCATCATTAAAAAAGCGTCCGTAGCCAGGAGGCAGTGTGTCAGTCAGGGTTACGCGGGTCAGGCTGTTCCAGCACATCGTCGGTTTGCTCCTGACGGAACTGTTCGACGCGTTGCTGCAAGTCTTGATCGTGTGTACCAAGAATTTGCGCTGCTAATAAACCGGCATTTTTGGCACCAGCATCACCGATGGCCAGAGTGCCAACGGCGACGCCGCCCGGCATTTGCACAATCGACAACAGCGAGTCTAGGCCATTGAGTGCACGCGATTTGACCGGCACGCCGAGCACTGGCAGGGCCGTTTGCGATGCCACCATACCAGGTAAGTGAGCAGCACCACCCGCGCCTGCGATGATGACTTTTAAGCCGCGGCTCTGCGCTTCTTTGGCGTAATCGAACAAGAGATCGGGAGTGCGGTGGGCTGATACCACTTTGACTTCGTATTCCACCTGCAGTTTGTCGAGCATTTCTGCAGTGTATTGCATGGTGGGCCAGTCACTTTTTGAACCCATGATAATACCAACGGCGGCAGCCATGGAGTGCACCTCAATGTGTTGAGAAAGCGGCGCATTCTAACACAGCCTGAGGCTTGGAACAGTGCGCGCAGAGCTGAGTTTTCCTGTCGGGTTGGTCAGGAAGATGCCTGGTCAGCGTCTAGGCGGCCAGGTGGTCGGAGCGACGCTGAATCACCACCACCTCGGTGGCGCTGTGGCGTGCACAGTGCTCCAGTTGTTGGCGTTGAGCGCTGGACAGAGGGCCATGCCACTCGACCAATAAGTGGCTATTACCGGCTTCTATGGCTTGCAAGCACAGCTGCATTTGATTGTGCGCTTGGCTGTCGAGCTGTACTACTGGGGCTTGGTCCAGCCCCAGGCTTTGTAACCAGCGCTTGTTCATCTTGGCGTGTGGGCTCAGCCACAACAGCCAGCGTTGGCCTTGATTGCATTGAAACAACAGTGGCAGCAACTGCATAGGCGTAATGGCACTGCCTTCACGAATGATCATCTCGGTCACGCTGCCGGCCATGGCTCGGCGTTGCATTGAATGGGACGGGGTGATGGATAACGACAGTTGCTGCATGGTGGCTCCGCTGTTTATTGCCGACGAATAACGCCGACATAAAGGCCTTCGATGGCGAACTCGGTGGTTTTTAAATCCACTTCAATGGGCTGGTAGGCGCTGTTTTCAGCGTGCAAAAATACTTTGCTGCGCTTTTTTTCATAACGTTTTACCGTCACTTCATTGTCGACGCGGGCAACAATGATTTCGCCGTTGCGCGCTGTGGTGCGTTTGTTCACGGCAATGTAGTCGCCATTCATGATGCCAATGTCTTGCATGCTGTCGCCGTGGACTTCCAATAAAAAATCGGCGGTGGGTTTGAAGAAGCTGGCAGGAATATCGCAATAATCTTCAACATGTTCTTGCGCCAGAATGGGCGAGCCTGCAGCTACGCGACCTATGATGGGCAGGCCAGGCTGTTCTTCCTCAACAATGCGGATACCGCGCGACGCACCTGGCATAATTTCGATGGCACCTTTGCGCGCCAAGGCTTTGAGGTGTTCTTCGGCGGCATTGGGTGAGCGGAAGCCAAGCTGTTTGGCGATTTCTGCGCGGGTGGGAGGGAAACCGGTGGCTTCCAAAGAGGAGCGGACAAAATCCAACACCTGTTGTTGCCGTTGGGTCAGCTTGGTCATGTGACGTTCCATCTGGTGATTTATACAGTGTCTGTGAATATATACAGTATTTTTCGGCCTGTAAACCACTCAGGCTGATGCAGGTTTTGCTGCTGTTTACTTGCCACAGTTCAAGTCGGGATTGGTTCACACTGGTGCATGGCCGAGGCTTGCGTCATGAATGTTTTAAACGTATGTTTGAAACAACTGTTTGTTGAGAAGCTGTGTATGGCTCAGAAAGATACCGCCAAAGCCATTTTAAATGCTGCTGAAGAGTTGTTCTCCGAACGTGGTTTCGCCGAGACATCGCTGCGCAATATCACCACCAAAGCCAACGTCAATCTGGCGGCGGTGAATTATCATTTCGGTTCAAAGAAATCGCTGATTCAAGCCGTCTTTGCGCGTTTTTTGACCCCTTTTAGTGAGGGGTTGGCGCAGGACTTGGTTGAGTATCGTCAACAATTGAATGGGCGAGCGCCGCAGCTCGGTGAGTTATTACGTTTGTTGTCATCGGCGTCGATGCGCAGTGGTGGCAATAACCCTCATCGTTTGGGCATGTTTATGCGCTTGTTGGGATTGGCCTATACCCAAGGGCAGGGCCATTTGCGCAAGTTCTTGCGCCACGAGTACGGCACTTTGTTCCGCGATTATATGGAGCTGATTACCGCAGCAACGCCAGATTTATCCAACGAAGAGCGGTTTTGGCGCATTCACTTTATGCTCGGTGCGACCGTGTTTACCTTGTCAGGGGCCGATGCGCTGACGGCGATGGCAGAACATGACTTGGGCAGCAGCGCCGATGTTGCGCAAGTTGTCGATAAGCTGGTACCGTTCCTCGCGGCAGGAATGACAGCGTCGTAATTGGTTACACTGCAATCACTGACGTCCTGCCAAGCGCCGACGATAGGGATTGCCCACCATGCTGATGCAAGCTGATTTTCCACTGATAGAAATTTCCATTGCCGATCAGGCACTGCGTTTGTCCACCCTGGATGCCTGCCACCTGTTTTCGGTGTCGACCGCCGCCGCCGGCGTCGGTGAGCGCGATGGCAGCGGTCAGACGCCGCGCGGCTGGCATCGTGTTCGAGCGCAGATTGGCGACGGTGCGCCGAAAGGCACTGTGTTCGTTGGCCGCCGGCCGACGGGTGAGGTGTATAACCACCGTTTAGCGCAGCAGCATCCGCAGCGCGATTGGATTTTAACGCGTATTTTATGGCTGCAAGGGCTGGAAGTGGGATTCAACCGCGGCGATGGCGTCGACAGTATGCGGCGGTTTATTTACATCCACGGCACTCCGGATTCTGAACCCATGGGACAGCCTCGCTCCCATGGCTGTATTCGCATGCGCAATGCCGACGTCATGCGGCTTGCCGAATTGGTCTACCCAGGTACGCTGGTGTGGATTCAACCTCACAGTTTTAGCGCCATTCCATGTCTGAACATCGATTGAATGTAGAAGCCGTCGGTGTCGTTGCCGACCTTGCTGGCCTTGAAGTGCGCGAGGGTGAATGGGCGCTGCTGCAGCACCCTATGCTCAGCGGCATCATTTTATTCGCGCGTAATTACCAAGACCCGCAGCAGCTGGCAACACTGTGCGCCAGCATTCACGACGCTCGCCCGGATTTGCTGATCTGTATCGATCAGGAAGGTGGCCGAGTGCAGCGTTGTCGCAGCGGTTTCACCTTGATTCCGCCAATGCTGACGTTTGAATCTCTGTGGCAACAGCAGCCCGAGCAAACGCTGTCACTTGTACATGATACGGGCTGGTTGATGGCCACTGAATTGATCGCTTGTGGGGTGGATGTGAGTTTTGCGCCAGTACTCGACATCGAATACGGACGGTCGCGTGTCATTGGCGATCGCGCTTTTGGCCACGACGCCGATAGCGTCACGGCATTGGCGTCGGCCTGGATCGACGGCATGGGCGAGGCTGGCATGATGGCTACAGGCAAGCACTTTCCGGGTCACGGCGCGGTGGTGGCAGACTCGCACCATGAGCTGCCCGTGGATGAGCGCACCGAGGCGCAGTTACAGCGCGACTGGCAACCATTTGAGTGTTTGATTAAGCAACGTAAGTTGTCGGCTGTGATGCCTGCACACGTGGTCTATCCAGCGTTGGATGAACAGCATACCGCCGGTTTTTCTCCCGTCTGGTTGCAGGATGTATTGCGCAAGCGACTCGGCTTTGACGGCGTTGTTTTCAGCGATGATCTGTCGATGCAAGGGGCAGCCGGTGCGGGTGGCTATGCACAGCGAGCACAGCTAGCGATTAATGCCGGAGCAAATGCGCTGCTGGCATGCAACGATCCGCAAGGCGCCCAGCAAGTTCTGCAGCAAGCACAGCGCTCAGGCCGGCCAAGGCTGGATTTAAGCACGTTTATTGCTGGCGTTGAAAAACAAAAACAGGCTCAGCAAAACCGCGATGGCCAGCGTGCAAAGGACATTCGTGCTCGACTTAGCCGCCTGAATGCCTAAACTTGGCGCTTTTGTATTCAAGGCAACAACATGGCAGAGCACATCACCGCCATTATTGGTGGCACCGGATTAACGCAAATAGATGGGCCGGAGCAGCTCAGCGCAGAACCTGTTATTACCGAATTAGGCGCACCGTCATCGACGCCGCAACGCGGCGTTTGGCAGCAGCAACCTGTGGTGTTTTTGTCACGCCATGGTCATCCGCATGCGATTCCTCCGCATAAAATCAATTACCGCGCCAACCTGCTGGCACTGCAGCAATTGGGAGTAAACCGCATTATTGCTGTCAATGCTGTGGGCGGTATTCATCCGGATATGGGCAGTGGGGCCATTGTGATTCCGCAGCAATTGGTGGATTACACTTGGGGCCGTGAGTCGACATTTTTTGATGGCGACTTTATGCCGTTGCAACACATTGATTTCACTCACCCTTATGACGAAACACTGCGCCAGCAACTGCTGACTGCGGCCAAGGCTTGTAACATCACGGTGCACGATCACGGTGTGTATGGCGCGACTCAAGGACCACGGTTAGAAACCATCGCAGAGATCCAGAAGCTGCAGCACGATGGCTGCGACCTGGTTGGCATGACAGGCATGCCCGAAGCGGCGCTGGCGCGTGAGCTCAATATTCCTTACGCCAGTATTTGCTTGGTGGTGAACCCGGCGGCTGGCAAGTCCGATGAGTTAATCACCATGGACTACATTCGCCAGGTACTGGACCATGGCATGCATCAGGTCATTCGTGTGATTGAAGGGCTGTTACAGTCCGATAACAATTAGAATCAAAAGCTCTTATAGTCACAATTGGGAGCGATTTCATTGCATTCAATTGTGACCTTCCTCCTCTTCAGCTGAGACACCCATCACAACCCGCTACAGTGATCAGTGGCACACTGCGCGCCCTGTGAGTTTTGGCTATGAGAGGTTGTATTATGCGGAATTGGTGTTTGCTGTTGTGGTTTGTAACGGCGCTGAGCTGGGCGGAATGTAAGACCGTCAATTTCGGCTTGGTGGATTGGACCGATTTGCGCGCCACCACCGCTGTTGCCAGTGAGTTGCTGCAGGAGCTGGGCTATCGACCTCGTCAGAACGAAATGGAAGTGGCCACTATTTACGAACAGCTCGCGGCCGGTAAACTCGATGCTTACCTGGGGTTGTGGCTGCCGTCGGGGCAAGCGCAAGTGGACCCTTACATCGCCAAACGCCAAGTCGAGCTGTTAGCCAAGAACATTCCGCAAGCACGTTATTCCATTGCGGTACCGGAATACGTCTACCAGGCCGGTGTGCGCTCGATTGATGACATCGGTCAGCACAGACAACAGTTTGCCGGTCGCTTGCACGGTCTTGAGCAAGGCAACAGCGCCAATAAATATTTGCGTGGTCTGATCGACTCCAACCAGCACCAATTGGGTGGCTTTAATCTGATCGAACTGCCCGAAAGCCTGATGCTGCGTCAGGTAAATCGTTACCACAAAGACCAGCAGTGGGTGGCGTTTTTGGCGTGGGAGCCGCACCCGATGAATGAAATGTATCAGGTGAAGTACCTGAGCGGCGCCGAAGATCACTTTGGCCCCAACACTGGATTATCGTCCGTGCACACCATGGTGCGGGCTGGTTACTCCCAAGAGTGCGCTAATGTGACCAATTTGCTGCGTCAAATCCAGATTCCTGCTGAGCAAGTGGCGGGTATTATGGACATGATTGTGAATCAATTTGTCCCTGCAGAGCGCGCCGCACGTCAGTGGATGTTCACTCACCCACACCTGGTGACGGCATGGCTGGACGGCGTCACTCGCGAAGATGGCACGCCGATCGATATGGATGCGCTGATCGCCAGTATGGAACTGCGTATTGGTAATTAAATTATCATTAATTGTTGCTCCGAAGCCCGCTGCAGCCCGCCTGCCGCGGGCTTTTTTGTAGGCTGCGTCACTCATTTGGCCTTTTTTACTCTTTGTCTTAATTTGTCACTTCTTATTGCCTGAAATATCGGGTTACGATCCGCCCAACTTTCGGGGGAGCAGTATGAAAAAACTCATCGTTTTATTTGCAATGCTGGTGCCGGCATTCAGCTGGTCACAATGTCAATCTGTGCGTTTTGCGCAAGTCGATTGGACCGATGTGCAAGCGACCACAGCAGTGGCTGCGGAAATCTTGCAACGTCTGGATTATCAGGTGCAGGTGGACGAAATGTCCGTGCCGCAAGTGTATGAATCGCTGGCGAATGGCTCTGCCGATGTCTTTTTGGGGAACTGGATGCCGAGTATGGAGCCCATCATTGCTCCGTACCAACAGCAAGGGCGTGTGACCGTGCTGGCTGAAAATCTTAACGGCGCCAAATACACACTGGCCGTGCCAGATTATGTGTACCAAGGCGGGGTGCGTAGCTTTGCCGATCTGGCACGCTTTAAAGACCGCTTTAGAGGTCGCATACACGGGCTGGAAAAAGGCAATGACGGTAACGCGCTGTTATTGCAGATGATCGACAAAAACGATTTTGGCTTGGCGGGATTTAATTTATTGCAATTGCCTGAGCGATTGATGTTGCGCCAGGTCGAACGTCATATTCGCGAACAACAGTGGATCGCCTTTTTAGCTTGGGCACCGCATCCGATGAATAATCAATTTAACATTAAATACTTGGCCGGTGGCGACGAATACTTCGGTCCAAATTATGGCGGTGCCACGGTACACACTAATGTGCGTGCCGGCTTTGCACAGGACTGCCCCAATGTTGCTCGGCTGCTGAATAACCTGACCTTTGACCTGAAAATGGAAGGTCAGATGATGGACATGATTTTAAATCAGTTTGTGCCTGCTGATCGCGCCGTGCGTGCTTGGATGCATAAAAACCCACAGACGGTGGCGCGTTGGCTCAATGGGGTGACCACTCAAGCAGGCCAGCCGGCAAATGCAGAGCAATTGTCGGCGGCCATGAAATTAACCATCGATCACTGACGGTTGATCAATGTGTTGATGCGTTTGCTGGCTTGCTGCGCGATCTCGGTATCGGGGAATTCCTGCGAGATTTTGCGAAAGTAAGCCAGCGCTTTGTCGTTATTGCCGTGACGATTATAAGGGCTCATATAAATGAGTCCGAGCTGATACAAGGCTTTGGCACGCATGTGCGCTGACGAGGCTTTGTTATCGTACAAAATCAGATACACCGTCTCGGCATCAGCGACGCGTTCTTGGGTAATGGCCCGTTCGCTCATTGGCGTTAGCTGCGCGTCAAACGGAATGTCTTGCTGCAGCAACAGCTGTTTGCGATCAACGCGTTTGAGCAATTGTTTGGCGCTTAAATCGACCGGATCCTGGGCGCGCTGGTTAAGAATCGACAGGCGTTTATCGATGCGCGGTTTCAATCGAGACGCTGGAAATTCAATGCTGTGCTGTTGCAGATAAGCTCGTGCTTTGTCGTCATCGCGCTGATCGTTGTAGCGGTTCATATACAACAACGCCACCTGATACAGCGCCAGCGATTTCATATTTTGGCTGTAGTCGGGGGCAGAATAGCCTTTCATGTAAGTCGCTACGGCTTCTTCCGTTTTGCCGCGGACAATTGCATCAACGGAATACGTCAGTAGGTCGGGCTCTTCTTTTAACGCCGCGGCGGCGCGCACTTTGCGATCTTCATCTTTCCGGGCAATTTGATGCCCACCGGCTTCTGCCACGATGAGCGGGGTGGTTGCCGCGCATCCAGACAGCGCAATGGCGACGACAATAAGGGCAACTCTGATCATGCGGTATCCCTGATCCGGTAACATTATTATGGTGAGAATTGGGCCATATCTTTGGCTTTGTTCACGGGTTTTTGAGCCTACCAGAGCTAAAAAGGTCAGCCAGGCGGTTCAATGGGGTCAGTCTAAAGCTGGGGGTAACGCAAAGGAAGGTACAGACAGGCCATCCTCGGGCGTCACAGACGCCTAAGGACGAGGGTGTTGATCCCGATCAAATCAACGCGCTGATGACAATGGCAATGGTCGCACCCAATACGGTGCCTGCAACACTGGCAACCATCATCGCACGCTTCAGCTGTTGTTGTTGCTGTGCTTGCAGCTGCTGCAGAGCTTGTTGCTGGCGCTCTTCGGACTGCTGCAGTTGCAGCAGCAAACGTTCACTTTGTCGCTCGGACATCTGTTTGGCCACTTGAATGGCCACACGCTGTTGTTGTTTCTGCGTTTTGGCGAACAGGGCTTCTGGCGTCAGTTGTTGGACCAACTCTTGCTGCAGCGTGGTCTGTAAATTTTGCTGTAAACGCTCCAGTTCGTGGTGCTGTGCTTGTTGCAGCTGCTGTGTCGTGCTGTCGAGTCCAGCGGCAATTTCGCCTTTGGCTTCCGTTAATGCACGTTTTAATTGCCGTTGTACCAAGCGGTCGACTTCTGCCAGAGCGATGTTGTTGTTTGGTTTTTCATCGTTGGCTGCAGGGGCGTCCAGCGCGGCCATCACCGCCATAACGGCTTCTTGGTTAGCGGGTTTGGGCAGTACCCCGTGTGCGCCGTGGGAGCGCGCTTCTTGCACGTAGTCGTCACCTTCTTTGGAGGTGTACATGATGGTCGGAATGGCGGCCGTTTTGGGGTTGGCTTTAATCAGTTGGGTGGCTTCCAAGCCGTCCATGCCTGGCATCATATGATCCATAAAGATGACGTCCGGGCTTTGCGTTTCCAAAAACTTGAGTGCGGCCTCAGCGCTTTCTACCAGGTCAACCTGCACATTCATGCGACTTAGCAGACGTTGCAGCATCAAACGGGCCGATTTGGAATCGTCCACCACCAGGGCATTTTTAACAGGCATAATGAGGTTCCTCGATATCAGGCCGCTAATATGGTCAGTCGTTGACATCAGGTCAATAGTCATACCGTGGCTATTTCAGCATAATGCCAACTGGTCAGTGAAAGGAGCCGACGTGGAACGACATGCGCGCTTGGTCAAACGCGCCGCGACAGCATCGCTGTTGGTGGCGCTGACGCTGCTGTTGAGCAAGCTGTTGGCCTGGTGGTTCAGTGATGCCGTCAGTGTATTATCGTCGCTGCTCGATTCGATGATGGACATCGTCGCCTCTGGCATTAATTTTATAGCTGTGCGCTATGCCTTAGTGCCTGCCGATCATGATCATCCGTTTGGTCACACTAAGGCGGAAGGGCTGGCTGCCCTGTTGCAGTCGGCGTTTATTTTTGGCTCCGCGTGTTTGTTGTTGTTGCAGGTGGTGGATCGGTTATTAAATCCACAGCCGCTGCAGGCATTGACTTTCAGTGTCGCGGTGATGGCATTTTCGATGCTGCTGACAGGCGCCTTGGTGGCGTATCAGCGCTGGGTCGTGCGCCAAACACAGTCGCTGGCGGTGCGTTCCGATTCGGCCCACTACATGAGCGACTTACTCGCTAACTTGGCCGTTATCGTGGCATTGGTGGCGACAGCCTATGGCCATTACTGGCTCGACCCTGTGGTGGCGTTAGTGGTGGTATTGCTGCTGTTGTACAGCGTGTATGGCATTGTTCGTTCGGCGTTGGCGGTATTAATGGATAAGGCATTGGCAGAAGAGGATGAACAGCGCTTGGGGCAGTTGATTTTGGCCGTGGACGGTGTGCATGGTTTTCATGAATTACGCACCCGCCAAGCGGGCAGCGTGCAGTTTATTCAGTTGCACTTGGATCTCGATGGCCAGCAAACCCTCAATCATGCTCATGCGATTGGTGATGAAGTAGAGCGCCGCATTCGCTCCGCGTTTCCGCGCGCTGAAGTGCTGATACACCACGACCCAGTATGAAATATTGTTGCGTTATTGGTTTGTGTTTGTTGTCTACCACCGCCGTGGCTGGCCTGCCACGGCCGTATTTTTACAACCCGCCCGAACCTGAAATACCGGCCACCACGGCGTTGGATGAGTCACAACTGCAAACGCCGGTCACGCCTGGCATGGTATCGCGCTCACGCGATTGGTTAGCCAATTACCTGGATTCATTGTCGGGCAATATTGACGGTTTTTTTGTTGATACATTTTTCAGTGATACCGTTACCGAAGACGACATTCGTGGCAGTCGCGCGCGCTTGTCTTGGTTTACCCGCCGTGAGCTGGGCGACCCGGTGGACTATCGTTTTGGCCTGAGCGTCAAGCTGGTCTTTCCGAATACCAATGAGCGCTTAAATTTGCTGTTGGAGTCAGATGAAGACGACGATCAGCGTGAATCCGACCCCATTGAATCCCTCGAAAACCCTGAATACACCGCTGCTCTGCGCTTTATTCTGGATGAAACTTCAGCCTGGAAAACCAACATTGATACCGGTGTGCGCTGGGGCATTCCGCCAGACCCGTTTGTGCGTTTTCGTGCGCGCCGGTTTGTGTATTTATCCGAATGGGAAATGCGCCTAACGCAGCAATTTTATTATCGCACCTTGGATGGCTGGGGAGAGGAGACGCAAATTCGCTTGGATCATCCGCTGAATGTCGAAAAACTGTTTCGTATTGAAGCCAAAGCCGAGTATTTGCTCAACAACGATTATTTGGATTTGAATTACAGCGCGGGATTATTTCATCAGCTCAGCCGTCATTCGGCGTTGGCTTACACTTTTGGTGCCAGCGGTGACACCAATCAGCAAACCACGTTTTACAACTACAGCAGTCGCGTGCGCTATCGCCAGAGTTTGTATCAGGACTGGGTGTTTGGTGAAATTGCGCAAGAACTGGTGTGGGAGCGTGATAAAGATTACGAAACTACGCCCGTCATCATGTTTCGTGTTGAAGCACTTATCGGCCAATAAATAGTGATTGCCCGCACAGCCAAGTGTTTAGGCACTGACTACGCGATTGCAAACGGCCCGAAAGGTGAGGTTAATGCGCTCGCCGTGCACGGTAGCCCGCTTGGGTAAACTGTGCTGCCAATACTGCTGGAACGCCGGTTGCATCACCAGCACACTGCCGTGTTGTAATCGCAGCTTGCTGTGCATGCGTGTTTCCCCGCGCCGGCGCACGGCAAAGTCGCGCTCACAGCCGAGGCTGATGGACACAATGGGTGACTGGGTATCCAGCTCGGGCTCATCATCACTGTGCCAGCCCATGCTGTCTTGTCCGCTGCGATACAAATTGCACAAGACGCTGTTGCAACGGCTCAAACCGAATGGCGGCAGCATCGCTTTTAATGCCAACAGTTCCGTAGTCCAGGGTTTGGGAATTAAGTAGGTGCCTGAGTATTGGTACAGCGCGTCGTCATCGCCATGCCAGGACTGCAGTCGCGGTATGCGCTGCTGGCGACCGTAAATCGTGATGGTGTCTTGTTGCCACGGCACTGTTTCGCGCAGCTGATGTTGCCATAAGTCGGCTTGCTCGATAGCCGCTGGATAATATTCCAGCAAGCCATCGAGCAGAGTGACGGGCGTAGTGAACACGTCAGTCGTTGTCGAACATACCTGCAAACAACGGCGATGTGAGGTAGCGTTCACCGGAATCTGGCAGCACCACCACAATCACTTTGTCTTTGTTGTCCGGTTCGGCGGCAATGCGCAGCGTTGCGTGCATGGCGGCACCGCAAGAAATGCCAGCCAAAATGCCTTCTTTTGACATCAGTTCATGGGCCATGGCCATGGCGTCGTCGTTGCTGACGTTTTCTACCCGGTCAAGAATGTCCAGGTCGAGGTTGTCAGGAATAAAGTTGGCGCCGATACCCTGAATTTTGTGCGGTGCCGGAGTGATGTCTTCACCGCGCAAACGTTGGCTAATAATCGCCGAGTCTGTTGGCTCGACCGCTACCGCGGTAATGGCTTTGTGCTGTTTTAAATAGCGAGATACACCGCTCACCGTGCCACCGGTGCCGACACCGGCGACAAAAATATCCACTTTGCCATCGGTGTCCTGCCAGATTTCGGGGCCAGTGGTTTTTTCGTGAATAGCAGGGTTGGCAGGGTTGCTGAACTGTTGCAGCATGATGCGCTGCTCCGGTGCTTCAGCCAGCAGTTGCTCGGCTTTTTCGACCGCACCTTTCATACCTTTTGGACCTTCCGTCAGTACCAGGTTTGCGCCCAGTGCCTTCATCACTTTGCGACGTTCAATGCTCATGGTTTCTGGCATGGTTAGGGTGACCTTGTAGCCACGGGCGGCGCCGACGAAGGCCAGCGCGATGCCGGTATTGCCGCTGGTTGGCTCGACGATTTCCATGCCCGGTTTTAACAGACCGTCTTGCTCAGCCTGCCAAATCATATTGGCGCCGATGCGGCATTTCACCGAGTGCGCTGGATTGCGATTTTCCAGCTTGGCGTAAACATGGGGATGGTCAGTCAGGTGGCGAATGCGCACCAAAGGAGTGTTGCCAATCGACTGACTGATGTCGTCATATACCTTCATGGAATCCTCGGGGATAATCTATTCAATGAACAACTGATAAGAACACAGCCGGTGCCAGATGTCAGGCGCGCCGGTGATCACTCGCACTGAGGGACAATTTTGTTAGCACCAGCGACCTCATCGGGCACGAATACCTTACGGTCAGTCGAACAGCAGATCAACCAGTTACAGACGTTGCGCCACCGACGCCGCCCATTTTTACCTTTCCCGACACCTTGGGAGCAGGCCTATCTGCAGCACCGGCAGCAGCGTTTTTTGGAAGTCGACTTCGCCATGATGCTGATTGGGATGGTGCTGTACTTGTCGTTCGCTTGGGCTGATTGGGTGTTTGGCGGTGATCAGAGCATGTGGATGATCGCCGTGCGGGCCATGTTAACGCTGGCTTTATTGCTGCTGGCGTTGCATTTACGTCAGCAGCAATCCGCGCGGCTAATCCCCATGACTGCCATCGGCATCGCCTTGGTGGGCTGCTCAATCGTGGCCTTTACCACACAGCTTGAGGGGTCGATTCGTTTTGCTTATCACATTGGCATCATTCCGGTGCAGGTGTTTGCCATGGTGTTGCTGCGCAACAGTGTGCGCAGTTTTTTAACCTGTTCGTTGGCGATGTTAGGCGTCTATATATTCACGGCGTGGTGGCTGGACGAACAAGCGAGCAATGCGGTTGAAGCGGCGCTGCTGTCACTGCGACCGCTGTTTATTCTGTTTTGGTTATTGCTGATTATTTTGGGGACGTATTTGGCGTTGGCGATGGAGCGAGTGTCGCGCCTTGAATTTGTGCAGAATCGTGCTCTGGAACTGGAAGCGCAGCGCCAGCAGCATCTGGTGGAGCAGCTGCATCAGCTGTCGATCACCGACGGCCTGACGGGCATTGCGAATCGACGCCAGTTTGAGCTGCGATTGCAAGAAGAGTGGCAGCGTGCTCGCCGCTACGGTCAGTGGCTGTCGCTATTGATGATCGATGTAGACGACTTTAAAGCCTTTAACGATACGCTCGGGCACCCGTCCGGCGATGCTGCATTGCGGCAAGTCGCAGCGCAGCTGCACAGTGTGTGCCAGCGCAGTGGCGATGTCTGCGCTCGTTATGGCGGTGAAGAATTTGTGCTGCTGTTGGCCGACACACCGGCTGAAGCCGCACACGCGCTGGCCGAGCGTGTGCGCCAGTTAGTACTGGCGTTGGATATCTGCCATCCGGCATCAAAGCGTGCTTGGTTAAGCGTCAGTGTCGGCGTGGCCAGCCGGCAAGTGGATGGCAGTGACAGCGCCGCAGCGCTGTTACGTCAGGCGGATCAGGCGCTTTATCAAGCCAAGCGCCAGGGGCGCAATCAAGTGTGTTTGGCGGCCAGCTCGGTGAGCAGTTGATCCTTGTCTTGCCATAAGGATTGCACCCAGTGCTGGAACTGCTGGCGATAATCGTCATCGTTTTCATAATCGCCGCTGCGCAGCGCGGCGGGAATGTCTTTCTCGTCAATGTGGACCACGCAACGGGTCATTTTGCCTTGCAGAAACTCCCAAAAGGTGGGGGCTCCGTCGGGATAATGAATGGTCACATCGACTACCGATTTAAATTGATCGCCCATGGCGTTCATGGCAAACGCCATGCCGCCAGCTTTGGGTTTTAATAAATGTTGAAATGGCGGCTGCTGGCGCTGATATTTCGCTGCTGACATGCGTGTGCCTTCGAGAAAATTCATCACACTGGTAGGCATGTCGCGGAATTTTTCACACGCTTTGCGGGTCGTCTCGACGTCTTGCCCACGCTTTTCTGGGTGTTTTTCCAGATACGCTTTGCTGTAACGCTTCATAAATGGAAAATCCAACGCCCACCAAGCAGCGCCCATGATGGGTACTTTGATTAACTCTTGCTTTAGGAAGAATTTTAAAAAGGGCACGCGGCCATTTAGCGTGTGCTGCAGAATTAAAATATCGACCCAAGACTGATGATTGCAAATCACAAAATACCAGCCGTCACGGCTTAAGCTGTCTGGCATATTGACTTGCCAGTCCATACGCTGGGTTAAATGCATCCACGCCGAGTTGCCATAAATCCAACCGCTGGCCACCGTGACCAGTATCGGATTTAACGCTTTGCGTGCGCTCGGAAAGGGAAGTAACAATTTTATCAGCGTGAGGCTAAACAGAATTACACTGCAAAAAAGCGTGTTCAACGCCAGCAAAATGCTGGCGATGACACCGGTGAGCAATGCCATGATAAGACCATTCCTTATTTGTGTTGTTGGGCCTGTATCGCGGTAAGTGCGATGGTGTAGATAATGTCCTCAACCAGGGCGCCACGTGACAAATCGTTCACCGGTTTGGCCAGTCCTTGCAGCATCGGACCGATACTGATCACATTGGCGCTGCGTTGAACGGCTTTGTAAGTGGTGTTGCCTGTGTTCAGATCGGGGAAGACTAACACAGTGGCCTGACCAGCTACAGCGCTGTCCGGCGCTTTGCTTTTGGCCACACTGGCGGTGGTGGCGGCGTCGTATTGCAACGGTCCATCAACGATTAAGTCGGGCCGACGCTGGCGTACCAAGTCGGTGGCGGCACGCACTTTTTCGACATCCGAGCCCGAGCCAGAAGCGCCGGTGCTGTAGCTGATCATGGCGATGCGTGGCGGAATGCCCATGGCAGCGGCGGATTCGGCACTTTGAATGGCGATGTCTGCCAGCTCCTCGCTGTTTGGATCTGGGTTGACCGCGCAGTCACCGTACACCAATACCTGATCCGGCAGCCCCATAAAGAACACTGATGACACCAGTTTGGCGTCGGTGGCGGTTTTGATCAGTTGCAGCGCTGGGCGAATGGTATTGGCGGTGGTGTGCACGGCACCGCTCACCAATCCATCGACATCGTCCTCGGCCAGCATCATGGTGCCGAGGACGACGTTGTCTTCCAGCTGTGCCAGTGCCTGATCTTCGGTGAGCTGCTTGTGCTTGCGACGTTCCATCATGGGCGCGACATAGCGTGCACGGGTTTCTTCTGGGTCGAGAATCTGCAGATCGTCCGGCAGCACAATTTCTTGCGCTTCAGCGACCTGGCGAATGCGCGCTCGGCTGCCAAGCAATACACACTGGGCAATGCCACGTCGCTGGCAGGCCACGGCGGCCTGAATCGTGCGTGGCTCATCGCCTTCGGGCAGTACAATGCGCTTATGCGCCGAACGTGCGCGGCTAACGATTTGATGACGAAACGCCGCTGGCGACATGCGCGATGTATGCGGAGCGCCCAAGCGTTGCTGCAGTGTTTCGGCATCCACATGTTCGGCCACCGCCGACATGATTTCATGCACGCGTGCGACGTCGTCCACCGGTACATGGGTGCTCATACTGGAGAGCACACGCGCGGTAGAAAAGGTGTCGCGCTTGGTCAGCAATACCGGCACGCCGGTATTTAGCGCACTGCGGCACAAATGAATCAGATTTTGCGAGGGCGTAAAGCCGCCGGTTAACAGCAGGCCCGCCAGCGGTGTGCCGTTATTGGCTGCCATCGCGGCTGCCAAGATGATGTCCTCACGATCGCCGGGGGTGACCACCAACGTCCCTGGCCGCAGCGTTTCCAGCATATTGGTCAAGGTGCGGGCACACAAACCGATGCGCAGGACCCGGCGTTTGTCTAACTCACCTGGGTGCAGCACCTCAGCGTTGAGCGCGCGGGCAACGTCCAGTGTTCTTGGGCTAATGAGCTCTGCTTTCCATGGCATAACCCCGAGCACGGGGCAGCCATCGAGCTTCAGGTTCCAGGCTTGCTCGGTGGTGCATTGGCCGTTAATAAAGCGCTCATGCGCCACTTCATCGCTGGGTAATCCAGGTTCACTGGCTGGTCCGCCAACCTTGTTGATCAGGCAGCCCATCAGATTCAAACGTTGGCTACCGAAAAGCCCAATGTGCAGACGCAAGTCCGATTGGATACGCTCTGCGGTGCGCGCCTGACCATCGGCCACCAGCAGCACGTCGGCATTCAGTGCTTTGGCCATTTCAGCATTGAGTTTGGCGGTATAAGGTTCACTGCGGTCGGGCACCAAGCCTTCGATCAATACCACATCACAGTCGTTGGCCACCTGCGCATGCAGCTCGACCACATCTTCCAGCACGTGATCGAGCTTGCCCTGACTGACGCGTTGTTGAATACCACCGAGGTGCATTGGGTCTGGCGTTTTTAGCTCTAATACGGCGCGTACCAGATGGGTAGAGCGTTCGCTATCGCCGTAGTTCGGAGCGATGGGTTTGACGAAACCCACCTTTAACCCCTGTGCATCAAGCGCGCGAATCAGCCCCAGGCTAATGGTGGTCAACCCCGTTTCCATACTGGTGGGGGCAATGAACAAATTAATCATGACGAATGCACTCGTAGGTGTCGGCGGCAATCATGCGTTCTTCGTCCGTCGCAATGACCATCACCATGGGGCTGTTGGGTTGGCTGATACGGCCATGGTCGTCGCCGTGTTGTTGGTTCAGGGCGTCATCCAGTTGCCAGTTCATACTGCGCCAAGCTGTGCAAATGCGCTGGCGAATAACCGCTGCGTGCTCGCCAATGCCGCCGGTAAAGACCAAGGCATCGAGGCTGGGCAGCGACGTTTGCAGTGCAGCTAGCTGGCGAGCGGCGCGAAAGCAAAATACCTCGATTGCGCGCTTGGCTGCGCTGTCGCCTTGTTGCTCGGCTTGCAGCAAGGTGCGCATGTCGTTGCTTAAGCCGCCCGACAGGCCTTGCAAACCGCTGTGTTTGTTCAGAGCGTGCACCACCTCTGCGCTGTCGTACTGACGAGTACGCGCCAAGTGCTCGAATACTCCCGCATCAATGTCGCCGCTGCGTGATCCCATCACTAGCCCTTCCAGCGGCGTTAACCCCATGGAGGTATCGACCGACCGACCATCGGCAATGGCACAAGCGCTGCAGCCGTTGCCCAGGTGGGCAATCAGCAGATTGCATTGCGCCAAAGGTTTGTTCAGTCGCTGTGCTGCGGCCTGGCTGACGTAGCGATAGCTGGTGCCGTGGAAACCGTACCGGCGTACGCCGTCCTGTTGGTACCAATCGTAGGGGACAGCGTACAAGTAGGCTTGTTGCGGCAGTGACTGATGAAACGCGGTGTCGAACACTGCTACTTGCGGCAACTCAGGCAACAGCTCGGCCAGTGTTTCAATGCCCAACAAGTTGACGGGGTTGTGCAGTGGCGCCAGATCGCTGATTTGCTGCAATTGCTCCAGCACATCCGCCGTCAGACGGGTGCTGGCGCTGAACCGCTCGCCGCCGTGAACGACTCGGTGGCCGATACCGGCCAGTTGCGCCAACTCATCGCCGAGCTGCTGCAGTAGTGAGCGCAGTGCCGTGGCGTGGTCGTGGGGGCAGGAATGGCGGCAGTGTGCTCGCCGAGAGTCAGCTGCGCGTCGGTGCTGCCTAGGCGCTCTGCCAAGGCCGTCAGTTGTGGGGTGGTTGCCTCTGGGTTGGCGTACAGCGCACATTTGATCGATGAGCTGCCACAGTTAATTACCAGAACCTTCTGGCGTGAAGAAAGGTCCGTCACAGTGTCCTCCAGACAAGGGCTCAGGCCGCAGCCATCAGACTAGATTGCAAGCGTTGCAGTACGGTGTCGACGGCGATACGAGCGTGATCGGGTAGGTGGTCAAAACGAAAGTGCAGGCCACACAGATAGTCTCTGCCAGTGGGCTCGCATCTTAGAATATCGGCGGGAATGGCGGCCAAGCGGTGGTCGTGGCTTTCCAGGCTCACCAACACTTTCGCACCAGACTTAAAGCGTTGTGAACTGAAGATGGCGATGCCGCTGCGGCTGAAATTGTGGCCAATGGCGGGATACTCGCGACCTTTGACGCCGAACCAGTATTGGCGACGCAGAGTAAGTTTCAGGGGGGCGGCGCTGTATCGTTGCTGAAAGCGGCGGTCGTTAGTCACGATTATCCTTGCGGTAACGACGCACTGGCGTCGGGCTGGTCGTACTGGCTGAGCTGGTTGTAGCGAATCATGCTGCGTATCTCTTCGACGTATTCTTCGCGTCGCTCAGAGTACCCCAGCAGGCCTGAAGCCAGCGCTTTGCCATCTGCATAGCCTTGCGTTTGCCATTGCTGGCGGCGGATTTGTCGCAATTGCTGATATTCCGGATGGGTATTGAGATTACGCACGTAGCTGCGCACGGAATCCAGTGGTGTATCGAATACGGCGACTTCATGGCGATCGCCTTCAGGGCGATCCAGCGGCACCAAGCCGCAGCCTCGTTTGAAGCACCATTGGCCAAACAAATTATTGCCTTCGGTGGCAAAACGCGAGGTGCCCCAGGCCGACTCGTTCGCTGCTTGGGCCAACACCAGAGACGGCGGTATTGGTAATACTCGTGTCAGCAGTCGCTGGATTTGCTCTGTCTGCGTTTCCTCTTGGATGCGATAACGCCGTACCAGCTGCTGCAGGCGAGTTTGCTGCGCTTCAGTGAGCGGCGGAGTCATGGCTTCCAGCTCAGTACGGATGCTCAATACGTCGTCATTGACCTGTTCAATCAGCGGCATCAAAAAATCAAAAAACGCCTGCTTTTTGTCGTCGGTATTCTGGAACTGAGTAAAGTCAGGCAAATGCTCAGTGACCGGGCGCGGCGACTCGGACGCGGTTTGTTTCTGGGCTGGTGGTTGCTCACATCCGCTTAACAAGCCCAAGCACAGTGTCAGACTGGCAACTGTTCGCATAGCAGGTCCATAAAGCTAAAAGATGTCGCGATTGTAGCGTGAAATACCCTGTTGGTTACAACCGCGATGATCAGGCGGCGCTGACAACACCGCGCTTATTGCGGAGAAATCATCGAGCTGAACTGATTGAGCAAGCTGCGCAAACGCTGCCGGGTGCGCAAGCGCTGTGGGTGATTGGTGGTGAACTGCTGGTATTCGGCCAGTGCTTGATTCATCGCGTCTTGGCTGGTCGAAATCACTTCGTATTCGTAGTGATGGTCTTGCACGCTGACCTTGAGCAGCTCCATGTACTCTGCATTAAGGACACGCAGTATGTTGAACGTGCTGTCTTTGTCTTCGCAAGTAGAGGCCTCCCAATAGGCATCCTCTAACGCTTCCAACAACTCCCAGATCAGTTCGCTGGCCTGACTGATGGTCACACTGCTCATATTCACCTCGCTGTGATGTGTTTGCTAAGCCTAGCAGAGATGCCGGTGATCAGCCTGACGTGCATCAGGCTTTGCGGCGGATATAAAGGGTCTTGCTGACTTTGGCGATCAGTTCGTTGTTGTCATCCAGGACATTGACGGTGTAAGTCGGCAGGTACTTATCGCCGTTGGCCGTATGCTGGCGGATATCTTCCAGCATGGCATCGGTGACGACAAAGTGCGCTTTGACGGTGCCGCGGCCGGGTTTTACGAAATCGATGGCAGCGCTGGCGTCCCATACAATGTACTGCCTGCCTAGGGTGTTCATCAGCAACAGCATGTAAAACGGGTCCACCATGCTGAACAAACTGCCACCAAAATGGGTGCCCACGTAATTGCGGTTGTACCAGCGCAGTTTCATTTCTATCTGCGCCTCGCGATAGTCGCGTGCCAAGTAGCGTACGCGCACGCCAGCACCCAAATAAGGGCCATACAGGTTTAAAATACGTCGCAAGCCAGACGGTGAGTTAAACCAGTGTTGTATCCGTTTGATCATTAAAAAGTGCCGAGCCAAGGTCGAAGCGGGGCGTTATACCCCGCTGCGCGCAGAGCAGCAATGGCTCAATCGTCGGCGCGTGCAAAGTGCCGCAGGTAGCGCTGGTTAATATCGTCTTTGCCCAGCAAGATCAGCACATCAGCAACGTTGAAGTCTTTGTCGTGAAAGGGCTCGCCGCAAGCCTTCACACCAATACGTAAGTAAGCCTTTAGCAGCGGTGGAATGAGCTTGCGCCCATCCAAGTCGACCTCCGTGCGTGGCAAATGCACTCGTGGTTCTGCGCGCATCGACGGGTCGGTAAAATGTTTGTCACGCAAGTGGTCAACAATGGCAATGGCTTTGGAAATGCCATCGGCCAGAGAAATGCTGGCGCAGCCCATCAAATAGTCGATGTCGTGCGCTGCCATAAATTGAGCGATGCCAGACCACAGCAGGCCAATCACCGCGCCGCTGCGGTAATCTGGGTCAACGCAGGTGCGGCCGATTTCCATGTAGCGCTTACTAGGCTGGACTATTTGCGACAAATCAAACTCGCTGGCTGAGTAAAATCCGCCAGCAGCGGCAGCACTGTCATTGGTGAGAATGCGGCTGTAGCCGACCACTTGATCCTGGTGTACATCCTTTACAATCAGGTGCAGGCAATGCGGATCATAATCGTCCTGGTCGATGCCTTGAGTGGCGGTAGGAACTTTTGCGCCCATGCCTTCGACGAAGACTTTGTAGCGTAACTGCAGAGCCTGGTGAATCTCGTCGGCATCTTGTGTAATACGCGCCACCAGGGGTGATTCGCTGCCGGCAAGGCTCTGATTGGCAGTTGCTTGCTGCATGGTGAAACCTATCGTTATGTTTGTCGTGACACTAATGCCGGCATATGACAGTTGGGTGACAAGTCCGACATTCGTCTAAATGCGTATCCTAAGGGACGGTCAGCAAAGATGAAACCAACAATTGTTACACTTTTATTACTAATGTTTGCCATCCCTGTACCCGCGTGGGCACAGCCGGAACTGTCTGAACAGCTAGCAGCCAAGCTGATTGATCAAGCGCTGCGTAACGAGCCGCTGTTGTGGCTGCCGTTTCCGCTGCCGTACGACGTCGACCGAGCCAGCCGATCCAAAGACGCACAATTGCTGGCGGCTTTGCATGACCATGATCTGCTGGTTCGTGAAGACACCATGGAAATGGTGACGGTGGAAAGTGCCTCAGGAACGCGCCGTCAAGTGCGTGTTGGTTGGCGCTACGATTACCCCAATGAAACGGCGGAGTCGCAAACCGTTGAAGGGTTTTATTATGGCCGTGGTCGGCTGAAGAACATCATGGAGCTGTCGCCTGCTTACCTGATTGGCGATTATTACTACGCTGAGGCTTACATTCAGTGGTATGTCGAAGACTTGCAGGACTGGGTAACCGACCCAGTATTTCTGCAGGCGAGAACGTTGCGTCGCAGTCAGGAATCGTTTGAAAAGCCGTTCGAGAAACGTATTTTCTTAATGCATAACGGCACGGATTGGGGCTTCTGGCAGGGTCAACCGGGCGCGCTGTGAGTGCGTAACCAAAGCCCAGGAGGCGTGCTTAGACCACGATCTTTGTGGCGTATGGCGCCATCGCGACTGACCACGTAATAACTCGGGTAGCCACTGAGTTGCAGCTGCTGAAAAAGCTTGGCATCACCTAAATACACTTCGCCGTCGTAGCCGATGTCGGTCACGAATTGTTGCACCTGATCCGTGCTGTCAAAGTCGAAGCCAATGGCGACGATGCGCACGTTTTCGTTCTGCAGTAAGTTGAGGCTGGGCATACTCACTCGGCACACACCACACCAAGGAGCAAAGGCATACACCAAGGTGGTGGGGTGTTGCCATTGAAGTTGCAGCGACTGTTTGCTTAATGTCTGCACAGACAGCGGCGCTAGGCGGACGCCGCTGTCCAACATAGAGCGCGTCATCCAGCTGCTGAGCAGCACAAACACGATTGGCAGCATTAACCAGCTGCCCCAGCGTTTGGCTGTGTGCCATTTAGATGGCTTTTGAGAATCGCTGCTGCTCATGTTGGTGCAAATACCGGTCGAAGGCCATGCAGGCATTGCGTACCAATAACCGCCCGCGTGCCGTGATGGTAACGCCATTGCCATCGCATTGCACCAGATCGTCTTTCACCATCGGCTGCAGACGTTCGATATCCTCGGCCAGCAACTCGCGGCTGTTTCCACCGTAGTGCTGGTCAATGTCATCGAAGGCGACGCTCAAATGGCACAATAACTCAGCGATGATATAGCGCCGGATATGATCCTCGTTACTGGTGTGGCGATACTTCATGGTTGGCAGCTGGCCAGCTTGTAAAGTGTGCTCATAGCGGTCGACGGTCACCTGGTTCTGCAGGTAATAGTCACCGATCTGACTAATGGACGACACGCCAAAGCCAATCAGATCGCAGTCGCCATGGGTGGTGTAGCCTTGAAAATTGCGATGCAGCTGGCCTTGGGCTTGAGCCATGGCCAGCTCGTCGTCGGGCAGGGCGAAGTGGTCCATGCCGACATAGTGATAGCCCGCTGCTGTCAGCGCCTTGATGCAATGCCCGAGAATGGCGAGCTTTTCATCGGCCTCTGGCAGGTCGTCGGTTTGAATTCGGCGCTGAGGTTTAAAACGCTCTGGCAAATGAGCGTAATTAAAAATTGATAACCGATCCGGGCGCAGCTCGATGATGGTGCTGAGGGTTTCGGCAAAACTTTCCAGTGTTTGATGCGGCAGGCCGTAGATCAAATCCAGATTGATGGAGCGAAAGCCCAGCTCTCTGGCCTCCGCCATCACCGAGCGAATCATGCTTTCTGGCTGGATGCGGTTAACCGCTTGCTGCACTTGTTCGTTCAAGTCTTGCACGCCGAAACTGATGCGGTTAAAGCCATGTTGGCGCAGCAGCGTTAGGGTATTGGGGCGCAGCTCGCGCGGATCGATCTCGATCGAATAGTCGGCGCTGCTGGCGTCGCTGAAATCGAAGGTTTGCTGTAAAAACTCGATCAAATCGACCAGTTGCTCATCGGATAAAAACGTCGGTGTGCCGCCGCCAAAATGCAACTGTTCAACTCGCGCCTGCTTGAGCAGTGCTCGTTTGCGCAGCACTTCTTGTTTTAACAACTCCAGGTAGGGTTCAGCTTGCTCACGTCGTTTGGTGACGATTTTGTTGCAGCCGCAGTAGTAACAAACATGGGCGCAAAAGGGGATATGAATGTACAGAGACAGAGGCTTTTGCGGGTCGCGTTGCGCGAAGGCCTGAAGCTCATGCTGATCGTCCTCACACGCTAAAAACTCAACTGCCGTTGGGTAGGATGTGTAGCGCGGGCCGGGGCGGTTATAGCGTTGGATCAGTAGCGGATCCCAGTCCAGAGTCTCTTGCATGGTGTCAGGCTGCCGTCTAGTAGTATTGGGTGCAGGTTACGAGCTTTGTAGAGAAGCGGTGTTGCCATGTGTCAAGGCGTAGAGCGGTTTTGGTGACGGATTTTTGACAATGAGTCCAGAAAAAGTGCGAGAGCCGCGAGAGTGTCTTGATTTTGCAAAGAAACAGTCGTTTTATAACTCAAGACTTGACAATCTGGGCGTAGAAAACCGGAAAAGGTTCAAGTCTTGGCCATGATGGCCGTTGTTTATAGCTGTTAGCAGTCACAAACAACCGTTTAAGGGGGGCGGCTATGCCGAAGAAGCCATTTACGCAGGATGAAATCAATGCCCAGTGCGAGCGCATCATGGACAGCGCTTCAAGGGTGATGGCCGATGTCGGGTTTCATCATTTGTCGATGCGTAAATTAGCGGCGCAGCTGGGCATGACGGCCAGCAACATTTACAACTACTTCCCCAACAAAGAAGCGCTGTTTCTGCACACACGCCGGCGTGGCTACGATTTGATGTTCCGCGCCATTCAACAGCAAATGGCCGAAGCCAAAACCCCGACGCAAGCCTTGTATGCCTTTACCGGCCAATGGATCGAGTTTGCCCAGCGTTACCCTGGGTACTATCAACTGATGTTCCAGCCGCCGCAGCTGAGTGCCACCGAATCTCAGTTGGCGGATCAGCAATTGCAGGCTCAGGTACAGTGTCAGGTGGATGAATGGCAGCGGCATATTTTGTCGTTGCTGCAGGATGCGATTCCAGGATTTACCCGCCAGGCGCAGGTGCAGCAAAAGCGGCTGGCGCTGTTTTTTGTGTCGTCCGTTCATGGGTTGGTGGACACTTATCGCTACCAGGCATTTGGCGATTTGTTGGCTGGGGTTGAACTCATTCCACATGACGTGATCTTTCAGCACATCAGCTGGTTGCTGACCTTGGTCGAAAGCCAAACCACGGCTAAGGCCTAGCCAGCTAGGTCATAGACGGCTAGCGCTTCTATCCCGTCATTAGCGACCGGTTATTAGTCGTCTAGCTGCATATACCTGAGCGATCACTGCCGAGGTGGCTGTGGCCAACCACAGCGGCTCATGCACAAACCTCAATCTGGGCGAGTGCCTTCATTGCTGCTCTGGCCCGTCGGAGACCTTCCTTCTAGTGCGTAAACGAAGGCGAGGATTTCTGCCATCACCTGGTACAAGGTCTCCGGAATCTCCTCGTGCAATTCCAATTGGCTGAGCCAGCGCACCAGACTGGCGTTCTCATAGATTGGGACTTCGTGCAGCAGCGCCAGCTGGATAATGGCCTGAGCCAACTCATCATCGCCTTGGGCGCTGACGTACGGCGCTTTTCCGCTGTCGGCCTTGTAGGTCACGGCCACGGCTTGGTTGGCATCGAGTAACGAGGTCGGGATCGTATCCTGTATCTTGCTCATGCTGTCCTCGCTGTCAGGTATGCAGATCTACCAGTCGTGTTTGAATGCGATTGTGCTCTCCGGCAGGCATCTGACCATGGCGCGCGGTCAGTACCTCGATTTCCACACCGAGTGAAGTCAGCTGGCTGCGCAGTGGTGGCAGCTGTTGCTGCAAGCTACGCAGGGTGTCGGCTTGTTGTGACCAAAATGTGGCCGCCACCTGATTTTCATTCAGCTCAATCTCAATATCCAGCGGACCCAAATGTTGCAGGTCAAAGTGCAACACCACGCGCCAGCCGCGCTTTCGTTTGCCGCCTGTCGCAGTAATGGGTGGCTCAAGTTCCATATCGAGATGGCGCAGCTGCTCGCCTTGGCGCATAAATAAAGGCAGCGACAGCTGCCAATTGTCCGGGTCTTGGCGCAAGCTCTGAAACTGTTCCGTTTCAATGCGTGCCAGCGTGCTTTGCAACAAGCGAAAGGCCTCAGGGCGCTCACCGTCATTGTTATAAGAAATCGGCAGCGGTGCAGGCTGCGGCTTTTGTTCGGGAGAGCCGCCTTGTTGGATCACCTGCAGCCACAGTTGCAGCGCGCGCGACAATGATGCTTTCAGATCACCGCTTAGCAGATGCGATGGCGTCAGTAACGCTTGGCTTAGCGTCGGGCTGGCGGGCTCCTCGGCGTCGCTGCCCTGAACCTTACTGAGCGCCGCTTGTGCTTGCTGATTCAACTTGCTGGCCAGCTGCATAAGGGCTGAGGAGGCCCCCGTGCGCGTCGCGCTGGCCTGTGACGTCTGTTTGCTGGCGTGTGTCGGCTCGCCTTGCAAACCCGCGCGCGTTGCAGATAACCATTCGCTGGCGAGTTGTTTTATACGAGAAGCACTGCCGGGAGCGGCGTTTGGGTCGGTATCGGTCGCTGCGAACTGCTGACCGGAACTGGCGCTGTTGAGAAGAGCTGTGTTGACCGGAGGTGTGATGGTTGAGCCGGTTTGCATGCCCGCCAGTGTTGACGCTGCTTTGGCGTTCACAACGTGTTCGGACAGCCCTTTTGGTCCGTCCGCTGCGGCTCTGGGGCTCATGGGTACAGACTTGGAGGTAGCAGCAGGGGAGAGACTGATGCCTGATGTTTGAGCGCCTGTATCGCCGACAGTGGCGCCTACAACAGGCCCGCCACTGGGTGCGTTCACTCCAACAGAGTTCAAGCTAGCGGCCGTCGCTGAAGTGTTGGCGGCTAAACCGGGAGTAGCGCTGTTGTGCGCAGCGGTGGCTTGCCATAACTGAGCAAACTGGCTGCTGAGTTTTCCGTCTGTGCGTGGTGTAAGCAAAGAAAGCAGACGCTGCTCGTAAAACAGCCCGGACTCTGCCACGGCCTGGCGCACGCCGTTGGCGCCAACCGAGGAAGAACGAGTGGCTGCTGTTTCACCTTGAGTCGTTGTTGGTGTCGCTGTCGGTGCTGCTGTCGGCAGTGAGCTGGTTGAATTGGTCTGTGGGGCGGTCGAATGTAGTGGAGTCTGCAACAGGTTGGTCGAGGCGGCCTGCAACATAGGACGTTGCTGCAAAAACTGTTGCAGCAGCTGCTGCACTGCGCTGGGTGTGCTCTTGTCTTGCGCCAACGTTTCGATGGCTTGCAGGATTGCTTTGCTGCTGACATCGCCACTGCCGCTGGTGAGTGGCAGCCGACTGGCCAACCACTGGCTGAGTAACTGCGTCAGTGGCTGCTCGGAGTCGGCGACTGGCCCAGTGCCCGGTGGCTGAACGGCCAGCAGTTGCACCGTTGGTGGCTGCGTTTTGCTCGGTAGGAGAATGACTTTGCTGCCTTCGGGCAATGGTTGATCCATATCCAGCTGCAGCTGTTTGCCTTGAGCACTCACCGTTACTTGGTAGCGTTCAATGTTTTTGCTGCTGTCCAATTGCACACGAATCACCTCTGCGGCAAACGCGTCGTCAGTCAGTTGCGTGCTGAGACCTGCTTGCTGCAGAGTGCTTTGACTGATAAGAGGAACGTGTGGGATTCGCATACAATTGATGTCGGCCAAGGTTTACTCAACTTTACCCATGATAATTCGCCGCCAAAATCCGCAGAAGTTCCTTTTTGTATATAATGCGCCGGCTTTATTCACTCTGGCAGTAATGTCTGTCGCACAAAGGTTGTTCAATGCCCAGTCAAGCGCCGTTTGAGCTGCACGCCACCGGCTTATGTTGTGAACGCGACGATCGAATGTTGTTTCAAAACTTCGATCTGACGGTAACCACGGGTGCCATGGTGCAACTGGCTGGGCCCAATGGCGCAGGAAAAACCACCTTATTGCGCATTCTGGCGGGGCTCAACCACGACTTTGATGGCGAGGTGCGGTTTGCTGGACACGAGCTGTCTGAAGTTTACAGCGACTACGCCCAGCAGCGCTTGTACATGGGTCACCTAGCGGCGGTGAAAAAAAGTCTTACCGCGCTGGAGAACTTGCGTTGGCTGACGGCGCAGTGGCAGTTGGCGGATGCCGATTTGATCGATGCACTGGAAGCGGTGGAACTGGCGGGCTATGAAGATACGCCGTGCCAGCAATTGTCCGCAGGTCAGCAGCGGCGTGTCAGCTTGGCGCGCTTGCTGGTGGTGCCAACGCCCTTGTGGATTCTGGATGAACCTTTTACCGCGCTGGATAAGCAAGGGGTGGCTTGGTTAGAGCAGCGCATCTGCGAACATGTCAGCGCTGGCGGCATGGTCATCATTACCAGTCATCATGCCTTGCATGCGGTGCCGGGCCTTCGGGTCATTGATCTGGACCAATGGGCACCAGAGGTGTGTGCATGAGCTTGGTGGTGGCCACGCTGAAGCGCGATTTGCTGCTGGCAGCGCGCAATCCCGGTGAATGGGCCAATCCGCTGATGTTCTTTCTGATGGTGGCGGCGATGTTTCCACTGGCGGTGGACCCTGACCCCAAGTTTTTGAGCAAAATCTCCGGAGGCGTCATTTGGGTAGCGGCGCTGCTGGCCACCTTATTATCATTGGATGCCCTGTACAAAGCCGACGTCGAAGATGGCACCCTGGAACAATGGTTGGCTTCTGGCGAGTCCTTGTACGCCTTGGCGTTGGTGAAGGCGCTGGTGCATTGGTGCATCAGTGGTTTGCCGCTAACGCTGATGTCGCCAGTACTGGGCATGATGTTGTCGCTGCCGAATGAGGCCTATTGGGCGCTGGTACTCAGCCTAGCAGTAGGTACTCCGGTTCTGAGCTTGTTGGGTGCCGTGGGTGCGGCGCTCACCGCGGGTGTTCGCAGCGGCGGCTTATTATTGAGTCTGTTAATATTGCCGCTGTATGTGCCGGTGCTCATTTTTGCAGCCAGCGCGGTGTATCACGCCGGCATCGGCATGCAATACAACGGTCAGATTGGCTTTTTGGGTGCCTTGCTGGCGCTGGCCATGTGTTTGACTCCGTTTGCCTCGGCAGCGGCCTTGAAACTTAATTTATCGCGGTAACCTGTATGTGGCAGTGGATCAAAACCCTTTACCATCGACTGGGCTCACCCAAATGGTTTTACGACATCACTAACCGCTGGATTCCATGGTTGGTGGCTTTCTCTGCCATTGGTGCAGCCGTGGGCTTGGTGTGGGGCTTGGCTTATGCCCCTGCGGATTACCAACAGGGCAACAGTTTTCGCATTATTTATATCCACGTGCCCGCCGCGCTGATCAGTCAAAGCGCCTATTTGATGATGGCGGTCGCGGGCGCGGTGTTTTTGATTTGGCGGATGAAAATGGCCGCCTGGGTCGCGCGGGTTATTGCTCCGATTGGCGCCAGTTTCTGTTTAATCGCATTGCTGACCGGTGCTATTTGGGGGCAACCGACTTGGGGCACCTGGTGGGTGTGGGACGCGCGTCTGACTTCCATGTTGCTGCTGCTGTTTTTGTTCTTCGGTGTGATGGCGTTGCAACAGGCAATGGAAACGGAGGAGGCCGGTCACAAAGCCAGCGCCATTTTGGCCTTGGTCGGTGTGGTGAATATTCCCATCATTAAATATTCCGTCGAGTGGTGGAACACCTTGCACCAGCCCGCCACGTTGAAGCTGACCGAAAAGCCCAGCATGCATCCGGACATGCTGATACCGCTGTTGATTATGATAGCCACCACCTATGTGTTTTTCGCTTTGCTGGTGATTTTGCGCACGCGCAACGAAATCCTCTGGCACGAACGCAAACGCAGTTGGGTTAAGCAACTTCTGGAGAACTGATGGAATTCAGCAGTTTTAGCGAGTTTCTGGCCATGGGCAAGCACGGATTTTATGTCTGGTTGTCTTACGGTCTTACGGCACTGATTGTCGCGTTTAATGTACTGCAACCCTGGTTGCGCCGGCGACAGTTGATCAAACAACACACTCAGCGTCTGCGTCGGGAGAAGAAGCATGCACCCTCAACGTAAAAAGCGTCTTACCTTAATTCTGTTTTTGCTGGTAGGGGTTAGCACAGGCGTTGGCTTGATGGCGTATTCCCTGACACAGAACATCAATCTGTTTCAAACTCCGACGCAAATCGCTGCTGGAGAGGTGCCCGTTGGGCGCACCATTCGCGCCGGTGGATTGGTGGTCGATGGCAGTGTGGTGCGCGACACCGAAGGGCTGGGCGTGACCTTTAAAGTGACCGATGGCGCGGCCAGTGTGCCAATTTATTACGATGGCATCCTGCCGGACTTGTTTCGTGAAGGGCAGGGCATTGTGGCCCTCGGTCAGTTGAACGAGAAGGGGGTGTTGCAAGCATCGGAAGTGCTGGCCAAGCACGATGAAAACTACATGCCACCGGAAGTTCAAGAAGCGCTGGAAAAGGCCCACCAAGACGGCAAAGGCAACCTGAAGGCAGCAGGAAACGACTATGAATACTGAGTTTGCATTGATGGTGCCCGAGTTTGGCCAAATGGCGCTCATTGTGGCGTTGGTATTGGCAGGTCTGCAAACCGTTATTCCTCTAGTCGGTGTGCAAGCGCGACGCGAATGGTTAATGGCCTACGCGCGCCCACTGGCCACTGGTCAGGCCGTGTTCTTAATGGCGTCGTTGTTAGCGCTCACTTACGCCTTTGTGGTCGATGATTTTTCGGTGGCTTATGTGGCGGCCAACAGCAACTCGCAGCTGCCGACCCCGTATAAAGTCAGCGCTGTGTGGGGCGCACATGAAGGCTCGCTGTTGCTGTGGGTGACCATGCTCGGTTGGTGGGGGCTGGCGGTGGCTTGGTTCAGCCGCTCACTGCCGCTGGATATGGTGGCACGGGTGCTGTCCATCATGGGCATGGTGTCGGTGGGTTTTATTTTGTTCACCGTGCAAACCTCCAATCCGTTTGAGCGCCATCTGCCAACGGCGCCGATGGACGGCGCGGATCTCAACCCGTTGCTGCAAGATTTTGGTCTGATTGTTCATCCGCCGACCCTGTACATGGGGTATGTCGGCTTGTCGGTGGTGTTTGCTTTTGCCCTAGCAGCCTTAATGGGCGGGCGTCTGGACGCTGCTTGGGCGCGCTGGTCGCGCCCTTGGACTACCGCCGCTTGGATTTTCCTCACCATGGGCATCGCTTTGGGTAGCTGGTGGGCCTATTACGAGCTGGGCTGGGGCGGCTGGTGGTTCTGGGACCCGGTTGAAAACGCCTCGCTGATGCCGTGGTTGGTAGCGACCGCGCTCATGCACTCGCTGGCGGTGACGGAAAAACGCGGCTTGTTTAAGAGCTGGACCGTATTGCTGGCCATCTTTGCCTTCTCGCTGAGTTTGCTTGGCACTTTCTTAGTGCGCTCTGGGGTGCTGACGTCGGTGCATGCGTTTGCCTCAGACCCAGAGCGTGGCGTATTTATTCTGGCGCTGCTAGGCATTTGTGTGTGCGGCTCGCTGCTGCTGTACGCGATAAAAGCGCCGACGGTGGCATCCGTTGGACGCTACGAATGGGTGTCGCGTGAAAGCTTTTTGTTGATGAATAACTTAGTGCTGTTGGTCTCTGCGTTCGCTATTTTGCTCGGTACCTTGTATCCGCTGGTGATCGATTTTATGGGGCTGGGCAAACTCTCTGTCGGCGCTGCTTGGTTTAACACCATGTTTGTACCGCTGAGCGTATTGCTGGCGCTGATTATTGGCATGGGCTCTATGTCGCGTTGGAAATCGGACGGCCTCAGCCGCTTGGGCAATGAATTGCGCTGGGCGTTTTTAGCGGCGCTGGTATTGGCAGTGGCGGCGCCCTTTATTGCCAACGGCGAATGGAACTGGCAAGTAGTGATGGGGCTGGGCGTGGCTTTCTGGCTGGTGGCGGCCACCTTGGTAGATTTATGGAAAAAGTCACGCGGGCGCTTAAAGCGCATCCCCACGCTGGGCATGAGCTACATGGGCATGATCATCGCGCACTTGGGTGTGGCGGTATCCATTATTGGCGTCACCATGGTGTCCAATTACAGCCTGGAAACTTCGGTGAAAATTGCCCCGGGCGAGTCAGCCGTGCTGGGTAATTATCGCTTCGAGTTCGCTGAATTTGGTCACATCGAAGGCCCCAACTTCACCTCAGATGCAACGCGTTTTAACGTTTGGCGCGATGAAAAATTGATGGAAGTGCTGACGGCAGAGAAACGTCGTTACAACGTCAGTGGCCAGGTAATGACAGAAGCCGCCATCGACGTCAGCTTGCTGCGCGATGTGTACATTTCCATGGGCGAACCTTTGGCTGACGGTGCGTGGGGCATGCGTTTGCAAGTCAAACCTTACATGCGTTGGGTATGGCTGGGCGCCATCTTTATGTGTATTGGCGGCGGTTTGGCGGTGATGGACAAACGCTACCGCGCGCGTCAGACGCGCAAAGTGGCGCTTAGCAATGAGGCCGTAGCATGACACGTTGGTTGCTGTTTATTCCGCTGGCCGTGACTTTGGCCATGGGGGTGTTGTTTTGGATTGGTCTGGGCAAGGAAGACAAAGACGCGCTGCCATCGCCGTTGGTCGGACAACCTTTCCCGAGTTTTGAGGCCAAGGCGCTGCTCAGTGGTGAGGCGATCAGCGCGGCGTCTTTGCCTGCCAAGCCGATGCTGGTTAACGTGTGGGCGACCTGGTGCCCGACCTGTAAAGCCGAGCATGCGTTTTTAAATCAGCTGGCTAAGCAAGGCATCACCATCGTGGGCATCAATTACAAAGATGACGACGCCAAGGCGCGCGAGTGGCTGAAAGCCTACGGCGACCCGTATGACTTCAACATCAGCGATCCAGACGGCAAGTTGGGTCTGGAGTTGGGTGTGTACGGCGCGCCAGAGACGTTTTTGGTCGACAGCCAGGGCACTATTCGCGGCAAACACATTGGCGATTTAAATACTCGGGTGTGGCAAAAGCTGCAGCCACAATTTGAGGCGATGAAGTGATGATGCAACGACTGTGTTGGTTGGCGTTATTGTGGTTACCTCTGACTGCCTTAGCCGTGGTTGACGGTCATAAATATCCCTTTGACGATGCAGAAAAAGCCGAGCGTTTTCGCCAGTTAGCCGAAGACTTGCGCTGCCCTAAATGCCAAAACCAAAACCTGGCCGATTCCAATGCGCCGGTGGCGGTTGATTTGCGTGACAAAGTGTACGAGCTGTTGCAAGAAGATCAGAGCGACGAGCAAATTGTCGATTACCTAGTCGCTCGCTACGGTGACTTTGTGCGTTATAACCCGCCATTTCGGTTAGACACGTTGCTATTGTGGATTGGTCCACTGCTGGCGATGTTATTTGGTATTGGTTTATTGGTGTTAATTCGCCGTGGGCAAAATGCGGCGCCCAAACCGCTGACCGATGCTGAAAAAGCCCAACTGGAGCAATTGAAGAAGGCAAACCGCTCATGATGCTTGCGTTGTTATTGCTGGCCATTCCGTTGGCCATGTTTTTGCTCAAACCCGTCTGGTATCGCTCATCGCAGCAGGAAATCAGCCACAGCGAAGAAAATCTGCGTTTATATCAGGAGCGCACCGACGAAGTCGCTGGCAGCGACCTGAGCGAGGAAGAAAAAGCACAGCTGCAGTTGGAATTAGACCGCGAATTTCTTGCCTCGGCTAGCGAGCTGCAGCCGCGGGAGCAAAAAAATTCCACCCGCGATCGTTTACCGCTGGCCATTGCTCTGATTGTGCTGACCTTGGCCAGTACCGTATTGCTGTATCAGCGTTGGGGCGCGAGCAATGAACTGCGCGCTACCGAGCTGCTCGACTTAGCCAGTCAAAGCCGCTTAAGCGAGCTGGAGCGCAAAGAACTGATGACCCGTTTGGCTAATGCTGAGCAGCGCAACCCAGACAACATTGAATGGGCTTATCTGCGCGGGCGCATTTTATCGGCGGAGCAAAACTACGAGCAAGCCGCAACGGCCTTTGCTGCGATGCTGGAACGTTTGCCAGAAGAAGCCCAAGCCGATCGTGCCGAGGCCATGACCATGCTGGCGCAAGCGCGCTTTTTTGCCGCTGAGCAAAAAGCAGACCCAGCGGTGTACGAGTTACTGCAACAAGCCTTGGCGATTACGCCACAACACCGCCAAGCATTGGGCATGGCCGGTATTTTGGCGTTTGAACTGCAGCAATATGGCGATGCCATCGAACACTGGCGTGGCCTGTGGCAAAGCCTGCCTGCCGGGCCAGAGGCGGCTCAGCTGGAGCAAGGCATTCGCCGCGCCGCTGAACATCTGGGTGAGCAGGGCGGCGAGGTGTCACTGGCATGGCTGGAACGTGCGGAATTAAAAGTGTTGGTGTCCTTGTCTGAGCAGGCCAAACAGCAAGCCCAGCCAGGCGATACCGTGTTTGTTTTGGCGCGCGCTTTTAATGGTTCACCCATGCCATTGGCGGTGCAGAAATTAACCGTTGCCCAGCTGCCTCAGGTCATTACCTTAAGCGATGCGCAGGCGATGGCGCCGGGCATGAGTCTGAGCCAGTTTAAGCAAGTCACCTTGGTGGCGCGGGTATCTCGCTCAGGCCAGCCAACGGCTCAGCCAGGGGACTGGCAGGGGCTACTAGAGCCGGTGGCCAATCGCGATGAGCAAATCTTTAAGCTGACCATTGATCGCCAGCTCACCGCCGGCAGTTAATCGTTACTGCATTGCTGTGGCTCACTTTGCACTCAAGCAGAGTGAGCCACAGAGGCTTTCGCGAGCAGTGCACAGCGGTTCTAACTAGCCGCGCGCTTAATTACCATCGAGCGTAGTGATCCTCGGTAAATCCCCACTCGCCGTTTAACGTCAGTGTTTCGCTGTCGAGGCGAATCTCGCCGAAAAAACGACCAAAATGTTGGGTAAAATTCGACGCAGCAATGATGGCGTTCATTTTTTCTTGCCGCTTCCCGGCAGGTTCAAAATGCAGACGAATTTTGCCGTCACTGGATTGCAGCTCCCACGCATGGCGTTGTTGGTAGCGATCAAAACGAAAATCCACCATATCCACTTTAATGCGTTTGCCGTCCAGCCAGATGGCATTTTCGGTAAAGCCCGTCTCATTAACGCCTGCAGCCAGATTAAAGCCCAAGCGGCGGCCGTCACTTAAGCGACACGACAAACTGCCCCAGTTCCAAAACGTCTCGCGGCGCATAAATCCTGCTGTCCAGTCGACGGATGCCAGCGCACCAATGTCATGCAGGTTAATTTGCCGGGCGCGCCATTGAACATTGCCATTACACACCAATGCAGTGCTTTTTTGCGTAAATACCCAACCCTGATAACCCGCACGTGTGCAAATGGACAGCGGCTGATAGGCCGTGGACTCATCAATGGTGGCGTCAATAGATAGCAACCCTGGCAGTTCGACTTGTACTTTGCGTACCCCAGGCACGCGCGTTGCCCGCATTAAAAACCGCTTTTGTCCTTGCTCGAAGCGCGCTTCGCCGTCATTCGGGCGGGTATCTATGTGCGTGCCGCGCGCCAGCGGTTGAATAAAGCTGAATTCATCGAATTCGCCCGTTTGCGGATCGTATAAATAGACAAAGGCATTGCTGGCAATTTTCAGGTCAACAATGGCAATGCCAACGATCAATTGTGGGCTGAGCAATCCAATAAACTGAAATTGATTGAACTTAAGTTTTTTCGCCCAGCGGCCAAGGCGGCGATCCATGGTAGAGCGCAAATCAAAGTCGAGATAATTGATATCGTGTACACCGTCATTAAACAGTCCATAAGCGGGCTGTCCGTGGCGGTCGATGAGTTGTTGTTTTATCGACATGGGTCATTTCTGTGGTGAGTGAAGTTAGCCCGCAAGGCGGCCTTTAGGGCTCGTGGCAATCACAGCGCGACTGGATCGTGCCCAATGCAACGCTGCCCGCCGATGAACTGGCGAGCTGAGCCCAGAGATATTGTTACCTGTCTATTTTTTAGCGGTCAATGGCGATTATTTCACCAGGCGGCTAATTAGTGCCCGCAACGCCGCCGGGCGCATGGGTTTGCGCAAGAAATAAAAACCCAATTGTTTGGCTTGTTCTTCGATTTCCGGGCGTGGGTCGGCGCTGATCAGCACGCCGGGAATATCGGGGTCATCAAACTGCTGGCGCAGCTGTGTCATCACCTCCAGCCCGGTTTCGTCATTATCCAGTTGATAATCGGCCAGCATAATCTTCGGCTTGAACGGCACCTGCAGCGCCTGGGCGTGACTGCTGCAGCTGTAGAGATTGCACTGCCAGCTGGTCAGCAAGGCGTTCATGGCGGCGAGCACGTCGGGGTCGTTGTCGATGCAAAAGGTATCCATCCCAGCAAACGAGTGATGGCTGCGGCGGCTTCGCAGTGGCGCACTCATTTCTGGCAAGGCGTCAGTCAGAGGCAATCGCACTTCGAAGCGGGTCCCTTGGCCGACCCAGGAATCGACCGCCACGCTGTGATCCATACGCCGGGCCATGCGCTCGACGATGGCCAAACCCAGCCCCAGCCCTTTGTCATTGGTGCGGGTGTGCAGGCGTTTGAACTCGCCAAATATCTCGCCCAGCTTGGACGTTGGAATGCCTGGGCCGCTGTCCCACACTTGAATCACCAGTGTATCGCCACGTTTGCGACAGCCGACCAGAACGCCGCCGCGGTCGGTGTAGCGCACGGCATTGCTGATTAAATTCTGGATAATACGGCGCAACCAGTGGGCGTCACTGACCACCCAATAGGGGCAGTCGCGCACGCTTAAATCGATGCCTTTGTCGTTGGCTAGGGCGGTGAACTCATCGCGCAATGGTCGCAAAATATCGCTGACCTTGATGGCCCTGAGATCCGGCTCTAATGCCCCGGCATCTAACTTGGAAATTTCCACCAGCGTCGATAATACATCCTCAGCCGATTGCAAAGATCCTTCCAAGTGATCGAGCAGCTGGCGTTGCTCGTTGCTGAGCGAATGTTGTGATAGCGTCGAAGCGAACAGTTTGGCGGCATTCAGCGGTTGCATCAGATCGTGCCCGGTGGCCGCCAAAAAGCGCGTTTTACTGGTGTTCGCTTCGATCAGTTTGGAGGTGAGATGCTCCAGTTCTTGGGTGCGCTTTTCTACTCGCTGCTCAAGAGTGATGTTGGCTTGTTGCAGTGCTTGCTCGGCCCGGCGATGGGCGGTGATGTCGGTAAAACTGGTGACAAAGCCGCCATCCGGCATGGGGTGGCCTTGCATCGACAGCACGGTACCGCTGGGCAAGTCACGTTCAAACTGGTGGCCCGAGCCGCTGCGCAGGAAATTCATTCGCCGCGCGACCATGTGTGCAACGTCACCCGTGCCGCAGTAACCGCGTTCGGCGTTGTAGCGAATGATGTCTTCGATCGGTTTGCCGACCTGAATAAAGTTACTGGGGTATTCAAACAGCTCTAAATAGCGTCGGTTCCAGGCCACCAAATTGAGGTTGCGATCCACCACGCTGACGCCTTGATGCAGGTTTTCTAATGCCGCTTGCAGTTGCTCGCGGCTCATGGCGAATGCCTGGCTGGCTTCGCTGGCCAAAAACGCAAGATCGCGAATTTGTATTTGCTCGCCGCCCAATAACGTTGAAAAAATCACCCGCGCCGACGATGAGCCCACCACTGAGGCAAGCAACTTTTCAGCCTCATGCAGCAAAGTGCTGGAGGCCATGGCATGGTCGTACTGCACGCCATGGCGGGATTGATAATCGCCAAAAAACGCTTCACATTTGCGATACCCCAGGATTCTCTCCAATACCACGCGCACATCGTCGACTTTGCAATCAAAGCTGGGAGCGACTTTATTGCCTGCAAGAGGAGCCTTGGTGCTGGTGTAGTCCGACGCCAGCATGCGCTCGCGTACCGAGGCATGGGTCGCAAGAGAAAACACGATAAAAAATGCGATATTGACAGCCAGGCTGGTGATAACGCCAAAACTGAAGTCATCCAGCCCGAGAATAATGCTGCTGGTCAGCACCTGGCTATCGCCACTGACGGTTTCTGTCAGCAGCGGCCACAATAGGGTGTAAAACCAAATAAAGGTGCCGCCTAACAGCCCGGCCACGGCGCCTTGGCGATTGGCGTTTTGCCAAATCAATCCGCCGATTAATGGCGGAGCAAACTGGGCCACGGCAGCAAAGGACAATAAGCCAATGGCGGCCAACGATTCAAACTCGCCCACGCTGCGATAAAACCAGTACGACAGCAGCATCATCACCACGATCACCAAACGCCGCACGGTTAGCACCAATGAGCGCACGCTGCTCGATTGCTGCAGCTCTTGCGTTTGCCCTTGGCGAAAGAACATTGGCAATACCAGCTCATTGGAGACCATGGTGCTGATGGCCACAGTGGCGACGATGATCATGCCGGTAGCAGCGCTGCCGCCGCCGATAAAGGCCATAATCGCCAACGTCTCATTGCCCAGCGCCACCGGCAAACTTAGCACGTAGGTATCTGCGGCAAACCCCAGCTCTTTTAGAAACAAATCGCCGCTTAAGGCAATGGGGATCACAAACGCCATCAACAACATTAAATAAGCCGGGAACAGCCAGCGTGCAGTACGTAAATGTCGAATAGACTCATTTTCGATAATGCCGACCTGAAACTGGCGCGGCAGGCACAGCATGGCAAAGCCGGCGAGCACGGTTTGCAGCAAAAAGCTGATGGAAATAATGTCGCTGTTGAACAACACATGATCCGCCGCCATCTCTTGGCTTAAGCGCACAATATCAAAAGGCGACTCGTACAAGCTCATCATCACCCAAACGCCGACGGCGACAAACGCCAGCAGCTTCACCAATGACTCAAAGGCCACCGCCATAATCATGCCTGGGTGCTGCTCACTGGCGTCGATATCACGGGTACCGAACATAATCACAAACACCGCCATGGCACAGCTGATGTAAAACGCGGTGTCCTGCCACATGCTGACTTCGACGTCGCCGTGGCGGCTAATGGGCAAGGTGACCAGCTCAAAGCCGGTGGCAATGGCTTTCAATTGCAAGGCGATGTAGGGAATCACGCCAAGCACCGCCACCAGCGTCACAATCATGGCCAGGCTGTGATCACGCCCGTAGCGGGTGGCAATAAAATCGGCGATGGAAGTCAGGCGTTTTTCTTTGGCGATGCGGATGATTTTGCCCACCATGCGCCAGAACAACAGCAAGAACAGCGTTGGCCCTAAATACACAGATAGGAAGTTCCAGCCACTGGTCGCGGCCTGGCCGACGGCGCCATAGAAGGTCCAGGAGGTACAGTACACCGCCAGCGACAAGCTATAAATCATGCCACTGCGATGCACCGGTTTGTTCTGTTGTGCGCGTCGATCGCCGTACCAAGCGATGGCAAACAATGTACCAATGTACAGCACCGAAATGGCGATCAGCTGCCAGGCAGGAACCATATTGCTCTTCACTTATTGTTTTGCGCCACTATAGCATGACGTCGATGCGATAAGCTCCGTCAGACGGCTGAATGCTTGGCTGCGACCAAGGTCGGGCAGAACCGATGCTGCGGCAATTGCTAAGCTGGTGAATCTGTAGCCGCGTTGATTTCACTTGGTGGCAGTGCCTTGCGGGTGAATAACAGGGTGAGAGTCAGAGCGAGTTGCCCGAGCGGCTAGGGGAGAAAAATGTCGATACAAATAGACCTGAATCAACCGCCGTTTAGTTTTCTATCCGAGCCACAGCGTCAGTGGCTAACGCAGAAACTGGACCTGGTGTTTTTTCAGGCAGGGCAGGTCATTCTCGATCAAGGGCAAGTCTCCCCCGGCTTGTACATCGTCTATAAGGGCGTGGTGGAAGAAAGCGATGGCAACGGCCAGGTATTTTCGCAATACGGCCGTGAAGATATTTTCGATGTGCGTGCGGTGTTGGAGTCAGCTTGCAAACATCGCTATACCGCCTGTGAAGAAACCTTATGTTATTTGCTACCCAGTAAGGACTTTATCCAGTTACTGAACGACTCGGATGATTTCTCTGTTTATTTTAAAACCGATTTAGGCACGCAAGCGTCTCTGGTAGAACAGCGCGACTCCGGTGGCAGTGTGTCCGAGTTTATTCTGGCGCGCATTGACGACAGCTCCATGCGCAGCCCTGTGTATGTCAATGGTCAGACCAACCTCGCTCGTGTCGCTCAGATGATGCATGAGCAAAAGTACGATGCGGTACTGGTGCGCACGGCAAAGGGCGTGGGCATTGTAACGGGCACAGATTTATTAAAAGCCACGTTAATGGCGGATAAAACCAAGCAATCGAAAGTAGCAGAAATCGCGCAGTACGATTTGATCACGGTGGAGTACGGCGAGTTTTTATTTTCTGCACTGTTGAAAATGACGCAGTACCACATTGAGCGTGTGGTGGTGACCCTCGATGGTGACATCGTCGGTTTGCTGGAACTGATGGACATGCTCAGCCTGTTTTCCACCCACTCCCATGTGATTGCCATGCGCATCGAACAATCACGTACCTTGGATGAGTTGGTGGTGGCCGCGCAAAGGCTCGATACTCTGATTCGCTCGCTGGCAGGGCAAGGGGTTAAGGTCGAGGCGATAATGGAGCTGATCACGACCTTAAACCGGCGTTTACTGCAGCGCGCTTACGACATTATTTTTCCGCAGCGTTTGCGCGATCGGGTGTGCATTGTGGTGCTGGGCAGTGAAGGGCGCGGTGAGCAAATCCTGAAGACCGATCAGGACAATGCCATTATTTTTCAGCACGAACACGAGCGTGAAGCGGTCATGCCATTGCTGAATCAGCTGCATCAAGCGTTGTTGGACTTTGGTTACCCACCGTGTCCTGGCGGTGTCATGTTTATTAACGATAGCTGGATCAACACCGCCGAAGGCTGGCAAGCCAAAGTGGGGCGCTGGCTTGGTTCTGGGGCACCAGAGGCGATGATGAACATGGCGATCTTTATGGATGGCGAGCCAATCTGTGGCGATAAACAGCTGTTTCAGCGGGTGAAAAGCCGCTGGCAGCAAGAAGAATTACGCTCCAGCATGACCTCAGCCTGGTTTGCCAAACCGGCGCTGCAGTTTGAAACGCCGCTCACTTTTCTCGGAAAGATTCGCGAGGACGATGGCAAAATCGATATTAAAAAAGGCGGCATTTTTCCACTGGTGCATGGCGTCCGAGCGTTGGCATTTGAACACGCCATTAACGATACCAGCACCCTGAAACGATTGGATGCGCTGATTGAGCGCAGTATTCTTGACGAAGAGGTTGGCCAAGGGCTGAAAGATGCACTGTTATTGTTTATTCGTATCCGCCTAAAGCAGCAGTTACAGCTGCACAGCGACCAGCCGGGTTTAAGCCAACAGCTGGATCTGGCCATGCTGCGCAGCGTTGACAGAAGCCTGCTGCGCCATGCTTTGCATCGAGTGAAGAAATTTAAACAACTGTTGGTCAATCACTATCACTTGGAGAACTTCTGATGCGCTACTGGCTGCGCCGTCAGATGCCAGGGTTTCTGCCGCCGGAAGGGCGCTGGCGGCATTTGGGCGAGCCCTACCATGGCGATGAGGTGGTGGTATTGGACTGTGAGACCAGCGTGTTTGATAAGCGCAAAGGCGAGCTGTTGAGCGTGGCGGCGGTGGTGGTGAAAGGGCAAGAGATTTTGTTGTCACAGGCGCTGGACTTAACCGTGAATTCCAATGCCAAAACCGATGAAAATGCCGTGCGTGTGCATTATTTACGCCGTGAAGATCGATCAGCTGGTGTCAGCGCCGCAGAGGCGGTGGAAAAGGTATTGGACTTTGTCGGTAACCGGCCGATTTGTGGTTTTTATATCGAATACGACCGGGCTATATTAAATCGCTACATCAAGCGACTGTATAATTTCAAATTGCCCAATCGTTTTATCGAAGTGTCGGAAATTTACGTGAGCCAAAAGCGGCGCTACATACCCGAAGTGCAGCTGGACCTCACCTTCGAAGGCTTGGCCAAGGATCTGCAAGTGCCGGTTATCGAACGTCACACCGCCATTGGCGATGTGATTTCTACTGCACTGATGTATATCAAACTGACGCAGTTTGAGCGTTAGGGCGCCGCGGTGACAGGCAGTTGAACCGTCGGTAGCCGCCAATGCCAGCGCAGCGCACACATGCGCAGCAATAAGCCAACACTGAACGCAGCTAATAAGGTGCTGTCTTGGTTAACGCCCCAGTGGCGCAGTTGCAGGTACATCAATGCGACAATCAGCGATACGCTGGCGTACAGCTCGCGGTGCAACACTTCGGGCGGCCTCTGGCACAACAAATCACGCAAAATACCGCCAAAAATCCCGGTGATAATGCCTGCCATAATAACCACGGGCACAGGGTAGCCCAGCTCCAAACCCACGTTGCAGCCGATTAAGGTAAAGGCGACTAGGCCAATCGCATCTAATACTAAAAACCACTGCCGCAACTTATGCACCCAGCGCACAATCACCAGGGTAAACAGACCGGCGCCCACCGTGAGATAAATATATTCCGGGTGTTTGGTCCAATTGACAGGGAAGTTGCCCAACAAAATATCGCGCACAGTACCGCCGCCTAACGCGGTAATAAATGCAATCATGGAAACGCCAAATAAATCCATTTGGCGACGGCCAGCGGCTAGCGCGCCGGTCATGGCCTCGGCGGTGATGGCCAACAGATAAGCAAGGGTCAGCATGCAGTGCTCCTGCAGTCAGTCTGTGCCCCTCCCCCTGTCCGGTTACCTGAGAGTTTAGCAATGACTACCTAGACATTGCTTGCCCCGTCGGTGGGTTGCGTTGCAACCGCTCTCCAGTTGGCGTTGTTGATACCGCAGTCCGTGTGCCTGAGCGTTTATGGGAGTTTGCGCCTTCGGCGAGGCCTGTGCCTGCTCTCCTGCGGGCTGCGCATGGTAATGACCTGGCGGGCAAATGGCAATGGTCTGTGCTTGAACAGCACGTGTGCGCTGGTGTCATTTGTTCCAGCGAGGGATGAACAGCTTTGCTAGCGATCGCATTGATCTGGCCGCAGCAGGCTCTAGAATGGCGACTTTTCTGCGTCTACGAGTACATGTTATGCATCGCACACTGGCGGTTTGGGTTTGCTGTCTGTTATTCAATGTGGAGGTCTTGGCTCAGGAGGTGCTGGCTCAGAAGACCTTGGTTAAGGAAAACAAGCAGCAAGAAATACTTACCGAGCAGGCTTTCTCCAGCCGTGCTCAATCTGCACTGACGCAGCAGGTGCAAACGGTGGAAGCAAGCATAGGCGCACGCATCGGTGTTGCCGTGTTGGCACCAGATGGCCGCCGTGGCTGGCACTATCAAGGTGATCAACGCTTTGCTTTGACCAGCACCTTTAAAACCCTTCTGTGCGCTCAGCTCTTAAATAGAGAGGGCGCCGCCAACACCATGATTACAATGCGACAGCAAGATCTGGTGTCCTATGCGCCGGTTATGAAAACGCATATCGGCGAGACACTTTCTGCTGCACAGCTGTGTGGCATCACCTTGGCGAGCAGCGACAACAGCGCCGCCAATTTGGTGCTGAATGCCTTGGGTGGACCGATGGCGTTAACTGAGTTCTTACGCCAACATGGCGATACCACCACCCGCTTGGATCGTATGGAAACAGAATTAAACTCGGCCATTCCTGGCGATGTCCGTGATACCACCACACCGGTTGCCATGGTGCGCACCTTGCGCCATTTATTAGTAGAACAGGGGTTATCATCATCGGCGCAGCAACAGCTGCGCCAGTGGATGATCAATAACCAAGTAGCCGATGGTCTGCTGCGTTCGGTATTGCCAGCAAGGTGGCAGATTGCCGATCGCAGCGGCGCGGGTGGCCATGGTGCACGTGCTATTACGGCGTTGGTTTGGCCGGTGGGAGAAGCGCAGCAGCCATGGGTGCTGGCGATTTATATAGCCGAAACAGACGCTGAATTTGCTCAGCGCAATGCTGCCATTGTTGCAATCGGTGAGGCGGTTTTCTCAATCATGACTGGCAAATAAAAAAACAGCCGGCTAAGCCGGCTGTTTTTTCGAGGATTAATCCTCGTAGTTGTCGATGGCTGGGCAGGAGCAAATCAAGTTGCGGTCGCCATACACATCGTCAATCCGGCCAACGCTCGGCCAGAATTTATGCGCGCCCAAATCCCGTGTTGGGTAGACCGCCAGCTGGCGGCTGTATTTGTGCGGCCAATTGCCGGCGATACTTTCTGCCGTATGCGGTGCATGTTTCAGCGGGTTGTCCTCGCTGTCTAGCTCACCGCTGGCGACGGCATCAATCTCGCCTTTAATGGCGATCATGGCGTCGGCAAAGCGATCGATTTCCGCCATGCTTTCCGACTCCGTCGGCTCGATCATAAAAGTGCCTGCCACAGGGAACGACATGGTCGGTGCGTGAAAGCCATAGTCCATCAGACGCTTGGCAATATCGACTTCGGTAATGCCAGTGTCGGCTTTAATCGGGCGCAAATCGACGATGCACTCGTGGGCCACACGACCGTTTTCACCCGTGTATAAAATCGGATAATGATCGCGCAAACGCTTGGCCAAGTAATTCGCTTTCAGCAGCGCATTTTGTGTGGCTTTACGCAGGCCATTGCCGCCCATCAAGGTGATGTACATCCAGCTGATGGGCAAAATGCTGGACGAGCCAAATGGTGCTGACGACACAGGACCATTGCCTTTGGCGGCGTTTTCAATCGGGCGTTGCAGGTGGTTGGCCACAAACGGCGCCAGGTGATCAGCAACACCAATTGGGCCCATGCCAGGGCCGCCGCCGCCATGCGGAATGGCGAAGGTTTTATGCAAGTTCATATGGGTAACATCGGCGCCGATGTAGCCCGGTTGGGTAACACCGACTTGAGCGTTCAGGTTGGCGCCGTCCATATAGACCTGGCCACCATGCTGATGAATCAGCTCGCAAATTTCCTTCACGCCTTTTTCATACACACCGTGGGTCGATGGGTAGGTCAACATCAGGCAAGATAATTGATCACTTAATTCTTCGGCTTTGGCTTTTAAATCAGCAAAGTCGACGTTGCCGTTATCGTCACACTCGGTCACCACCACGCGCATGGATGCCATTTGTGCCGAGGCTGGGTTGGTGCCGTGTGCGGAGCGCGGAATCAAGCACACATTGCGATGACCTTCGCCGCGGCTTTCATGGTATTTCTTAATCGCTAGAAGGCCAGCGTATTCACCCTGCGCGCCTGAGTTAGGCTGCATGCAAATGGTATTAAAGCCAGTGATGGTTTTTAAATAATCGTCCAGTTCGGCGATCATTTTTTCATAGCCGACGGTTTGCTCACGCGGTGCAAACGGATGGATGTTGGCAAACTCAGGCCAAGTGACGGGAATCATTTCCGTGGTGGCATTGAGTTTCATGGTGCACGAGCCCAGCGTAATCATGCTGTGATTCATGGCCAAATCTTTCGCTTCCAAGCGCTTCATATAGCGCAGCATTTCATGCTCAGTGTGGTAGCGGTTAAACGTCGGGTGCTGCAAGAACGGCGTATCACGCTGCACTGCTGCAGGAATGCTGTTGGCTTGTTGTACGTCGCTGTCCAAAGCGTACACGTCCAGACCGTGGCCTTCGCCCAGTAGGATGTCGAACAGCTGCTGCACATCGGCGGCGGTGACTTTTTCATGCAGGCTGATGCCGATACAGTTGCCGTCGTCTAAGCGCAGATTTACGCCCTGTGCTTGTGCGCGGGCTAACACGGCGTCTTTATCATCGAGGCTGACGGTCAAGGTATCGAACCAGTGCTGGTTGACCACAGACACGCCTTTGCTGCTCAGGCCCTTGGCCAGAATGTCGGTCAGGCGGTGAATGCGCTGCGCGATGGTTTTAAGACCGTGAGGGCCGTGATACACGGCATAAAAAGACGACAAATTAGCCAGCAATACCTGCGCGGTACAAATATTGGAGTTAGCCTTTTCGCGGCGAATATGTTGCTCGCGGGTTTGCAGAGCCATGCGCAGCGCCTGCTGGCCGTTGGCATCAACGGAAACACCAATAATGCGGCCGGGAATGGAGCGCTTAAAGGCGTCTCGGGTGGCAAAAAACGCAGCGTGTGGGCCACCAAAGCCCATCGGCACACCAAAGTGTTGCGCATTACCCAGCACGATGTCGGCACCCATTTCTCCTGGTGCTTTCAGCATTACCAAGGCCATTAAGTCCGTCGCTACGGCGGCCAAAGCGTGTTTGTCATGCAGCTTGGCAATAACGTCGCTAAAGTCGGTGACTTCGCCGTTTTTACCTGGGTATTGCAACAGGGCGCCGAATACATCGTGGTCAGCGGCTTGCTCCGCTGGGCCTACCAGTAATTCCCAGCCAAAGGCATCGGCACGGGTGCGCACCACGTCGATGGTTTGTGGCAGACAGTTGTCGTCAATGTAAAAAGTATTGGATTTGTTTTTCTTCACCGAGCGCTTGGCCATGGCCATGGCTTCGGCGGCGGCCGTGCCTTCATCCAATAAAGAGGCGTTAGCCAGCTCCATGCCGGTAAAGTCGATGACCATTTGCTGGAAATTTAACAGCGCTTCCAGGCGGCCTTGAGCAATTTCCGGTTGGTACGGCGTATAGGCGGTGTACCAGCCTGGATTTTCCATCACGTTGCGCAAAATCACCGGCGGAATGATGGTGTCGTGATAGCCCATGCCGATGTAACTTTTGAATACTTGGTTCTGCTCAGCCAGAGAGCGCAAGTAGGCCAGTGCTTCGGTCTCGTTGCGGCTGTCTGCAATGTCCAGGAACGGTTCACGCAGAATGTCGTGTGGCACGATTTCTGCGGTCAGGCTTTCCAAAGACGCAGCTTGAATGGCTTCCAGCATACGATTTTGTTCCAGATCATCCGGTCCGGCACCGTTGCTGCCAATATGACGGCCTACAAAGCTGTCATGCTGTTCCAATTGTTTCAAAGACAGTGTGGTCATGGGCTTGCTCGTACTAAAAAACGGGGGAGGGCCGGGCTAGTGAGCCCGGCGGGGAAGGGCGATGCTTATTCGCACTCAGCGGCGTAGTCGTCAGCGCTCAACAGTTCGTTCAGGTCGTCAGCATTGGCCAGTTCCATACGGAAGAACCAAGCTTCGCCGTAAGGGTCTTCGTTGACTTTTTCCGGGGCATCGACCAGCGCTTCGTTAACGGCGATGATTTTGCCAGGTAACGGCGCATAAATGTCCGACGCAGCTTTTACCGATTCCACCACGGCGATGTCATCGCCATCGCCTACTTCGGTGTCGACTTCGGGCAATTCCACAAATACGACGTCACCCAGTTGTTGTTGGGCGTAGTCGGTAACACCCACAGTCACGGTGCCATCGTCTTCAACGCGGATCCACTCATGGGATTTAACGTATTTTAATTCAGCGGGGATATTGCTCATCGTTTTTCTCCTTTGATCGCGGTGTAGCACACCGCATCGAGCACCGACGCCCGCAGGCGTCGCTGTTACATTATTTGCAGACGATTTCGCCGTTACGTACGAATGGTAGTTTCACGACTTGTGCCGCCACCAATTTACCACGCACTTCAACCTGACAGCTATCGCCTGTCGCGCGTGGCACACGGGCCATGGCAATGGATTGCTGCATGGTCGGTGAGAAGGTACCTGAGGTGATTTCACCTTCGCCAATGCCGTCAACCACCACTTTTTGGTGGGCACGCATGATGCCACGGCCTTCCAGAATCAGACCGACTAATTTAGGGCTGTCACCGGCTTCTTTTTCGCTGGCCAGTGGCGCGCGGCCATTAAATTCGCGCTCGGCAGGTTCCCAGGCAATGGTCCAGCCCATGCCGGCTTGCAGTGGACTGATGCTGTCGTCCATATCGTTGCCGTACAGATTCATGCCCGCTTCCAAGCGCAGTGTGTCACGTGCGCCTAAGCCGGCTGGTTGAACACCTTGTGCTAGCAAGGCTTGCCAGAAATCCGCCGCTTGTTCGGCCGGAATCATAATTTCCAGACCATCTTCACCCGTGTAGCCGGTGCGGGCGATAAACCAGCCATCGACGGGTAAGCCTTGGAATACGTTTAAGCCTTGTACCAGCTCCGCCATGTGCGTGCGCTCACTGGCATTAAAAATATCCGCCACGGTAGCAATGGCATTCGGGCCTTGCACCGCCAGCATGGCCAGTTCAGGGCGCTCTGTGAGGCTGACATCGAAGCCTGCGCGTTGCTGCTCCATCCATGCCAGGTCTTTTTCACGCGTGGCGCAGTTCACCACGGTGCGATACCCGTCTTCGGTTAAATACACGATTAAGTCATCGATGACGCCGCCTTGCTCGTTGAGCATGCCGCTGTATAGCGCTTTGCCCGGCGTTTTTAATTTATCGACGTTATTGGCCAGTAAGCGCTGCAGGTAAGCTTTGGCGTCGCTGCCATGAATATCGACGATGGTCATGTGTGAGACATCGAAGACCCCCGCGGCTTGGCGCACCGCATTGTGTTCCTGAATTTGTGAGCCGTAGTGAATGGGCATGTCCCAGCCACCAAAGTCGACCATCTTGCCACCTGCGGCCAGGTGCTGTTCGTACAGTGCGGTTTGTTTACCCATGATGCGCTGCCTTACTGCAATGTCTGAAAGGGCGGCAGTATAGCGTTTTGGCCGTCGACGAACACCCCTGTGAACGCCAGAGTCGGTACCATGGTTTCAGTTTGGCTCGATGCGTTACTTGACGATTTAGACAGCTTTTTAGGGGTGCTGCGGATTTTTACAGACAGCGCGTGTGGCCAGTGTCACCATATTGTTGATCAGTTGGTCATTGCTGACCAATAAGCATTGCCGTTGGTAAAAACCGTCTATGGCTAAAGATGCACAGCCATGGATGCTGGACCAACAGGTATTGGCTAATAAACGGGCATCCTGATCAATCAATGACCCATCGGCAATGCCATTTTCCATTAATTTCAACAATACCGAAAACGACGCCATGCCCGCCGCTACCAACTCTGGGTATTCGTCGCGGTGCTCAATGCTTTGGCCAAAGGTCAGCTTGTAGCGCTCTGGATTGGCCAGCGCAAACTCCAAATACGCCAGGCCGCAGTGGTGAATATTGTCTGGCGTGCTGGCGCCGGGCTGTACTGCTTGCTGACAATGACTGGCCAGTTCTTCAAAGGTTTGCCGCGCGATTTCCACCAGCAATTGGTTTTTATCGGCAAAATGTCGGTACGGTGCGGTTTGCGACACACCGACTTCGCGCGCAATGGCGCGCAGACTAAGCTGCTCAATGCCGTGCTCGCGAATCAACTGCAGCGCAGCGTCGAGCAAGGCCTGGCGAAGGTTGCCGTGATGGTAGGGAGTAGAGGACATAACAAGCGCGCCACGAAAATACAGCAATTATTGAAACTAAGCGTGTTGTCAGTGTCAACATTGGTTCTCATACTGGCGTGCAAAGTGTGCTCAGTTGAGTGGTTGTTGCTGGTGAGTAGTTGATGGAAGCGAGAACTCTATTGTGCCTCCCTCACCGTATCGATGTGACTGTGTTTATACTGCCTAGGCGCAGGTTACCCAGCATTATTCGATGCCAATCGCAAAGAAGGGCAGCAGGACGGTGATTGTAAAAGATGAGAATGAAGAGCAAAAAGCGGCGAAGGCAAAGCGAGCGAAAGAATAAATAACCGGCCAGAAGGCATCAGCACCGCAGGGTACTGATGCCAACGGTGCTTATTGTGCGGTTTCCAGCGGCGAGCGCGGTGCAGCGGCCAACAGCTGCTGAGTGTACTCATGCTGTGGTGATTGCATCACCTGCTCGGTCGGGCCTTGCTCTACGATTTGGCCATTTTTCATCACTGCCACACGATGGGCTAAATGCGGAATAATGGATAAGTCGTGGGTAATAAACAGGTAAGAAACGCCCAGTTCATCTTGCAGCTCGCGCAACAACTCCAGCACCTGGCCACGAATAGAGACGTCCAGTGCCGACGTTGGCTCGTCGCAAATAATCAACTTAGGATTAACCGCCAAGGCACGAGCAATGGCGATACGCTGGCGCTGACCGCCAGAAAACTCGTGCGGGTAGCGATTTAAATGCTCTGGCAGCATGCCCACGCGCTCTAACAGGCGGCACATGGTTTCTTCACGCTCTTGCTCATTTTGGCCAACTTCTAAGCTGAGCATGCCTTCTTCAATAATTTCACGAATGCTCATTCGTGGGTTCATTGATGAGAAGGGGTCCTGGAAAATAATCTGAATATCACGGCGCAGCGGCATAAAGTCACCGCGGCTTAAGCCTGTAATTTCCTGATTATTAAAGCGAATAGAGCCACCGTAAATGTCGTTCAAGCGCAAAATGGCTTTGCCGGTGGTGGTTTTACCGGAACCGGATTCGCCCACCAGTGCCAGCGTCTCTTTGCGTCCGACAGAAAACGACACATCGTTTACCGCTTTGGTGTGGCCAACGGTACGTTGCAACAGACCTTGCTTTTTCGGGAACCAGATTTTCAGCCCGTCCACCGTCAGCAGGTTTTCCTGCGTCTGCGCCGACAGGTAATGGTCCATGCTTGGCAGAGAGTTAATCAGTCGACGGCTGTATTCGTGCTGCGGGTTGGCAAAAAAGGTGTTGCGATCGGCTTGCTCAAGAATTTCGCCATATTGCATCACTGCAATGCGATCAGCCATTTCTGCCACCACCCCCATGTCGTGGGTGATCAGCAAAACACTCAAGTTGTGGCTCTTACGCAACTTGTCGAGCAGCTCCAAAATTTGGCGCTGAATCGTCACGTCCAATGCGGTGGTGGGTTCGTCAGCAATCAATAACTCTGGCTCACACGCCAGTGCCATGGCGATCATGATGCGCTGTTTTTGACCGCCCGACAGCTGATGCGGATACCATTTCAAACGTGCGGCTGGGTCAGGAATGCCGACCTCTTCCAGCAGTGACACCATTTTTGCATTCATGTCGCTGGCGGCGACGTTTTGGTGCAGCTGGATCACTTCACGCAGCTGCTCACCAATGGTTTGTACTGGGTTGAGCGAGCTTTGTGGCTCTTGGAAAATCATCGCAATGCGCTTACCGCGCACGTCGTTCATTTGTGCTTCGGTCAGGCGGAATAAATGAGTATCGCCCAACACAATGCTACCACCGGCCACTTGCAGGGCGCCTGGCAGCAGGCGCATCACGGACAGCGACGTCAGTGATTTACCCGAGCCTGATTCACCGACCAGGGCGAAAATTTCGCCGCGGTCAATATGAAAACTGATGCCTTTAACCAGCTCGTTGCCACGCTGGCCAATGCGCACTTTGAGGTCGTTTACCTGCAGTACTGTGTTGTTAGTCATCAGTTACCCTCCTTAACAGTCCGCGGGTCAAACGCGTTGCGTACTTCATCTGAGAACAGGTTGGCGGCGAGCACCAAAGTAAACATCAGCAAGAATGCTGAAATCACCGGCCACCAGACAAAGGGATCGCGGGACAGTTCAGAGCGGGCTGCGTTAATCATGTTGCCCCAGCTGTGCATGCTTGGGTCTACACCGACGCCGATGTAAGACAACAGCGCTTCGGCGAGTACGAACATACTGAAGTCCAGCACCAGGGCAATCAGAATGATATGAGTAACGTTAGGCAGGATGTGGCGCTTAATAATATTGGTGTGACTCACACCAAAGGCATGCGCGGCTTGCACATATTCCAGCTGGCTGACCTTTAGCGTTTCCGCACGCAATAAGCGGCACAGCGTGGTCCAGCTGGTCAGACCCAAGATGGCGCACAGGGCCAGGAATTTAAAGTCTGAGCGCAAAATGGTCAGATTAAAGTCGGCGGCATTGGTTTCGATATAAACGTCCACCAGCAGCACAGAAGCGGCGATCAACAGAATGCTCGGAATCGAGCTCAGTGTGGTGTAGAGGTACTGAACAACGTCGTCCACTAAGCCTTTAAAGTAACCGGCACTGATACCGAGCACGATGGCGAATGGCAGGGTGACCATAGTGGCCAACGTACCAATCAGTACGCCAGTACGGATGGCTTTGATACTGCTGTACATCACGTCCGCACCGACTTTGTTGGTGCCCATCACGTGGTAGAACTCACTCAGCTGGATCACCCAGCAGGTGAACATGCTCAAGATAGCGATGGTGATGTACGCGGCTTTCCAGGGAATGCCATCGGCATCACGGCCGCCACGCATGACGAACTTGTGCAAAGCAATCAACACACCGGCAATGATCAAACCTGTCATCAGCGCCACTAAGGTGCGCCATAAGATGTCGAAGGTTTGCTCAGAGGCGTCGGCCAAATGTTTGCCAGCGTGCTCTAGGCGCGGATAGTCGCGATAAATACTGCCGTCGTCTGCTTCCAGGTTTTCTTTGGCAAACGAATAAATAGCAAACGGCGCCGAATAGGTTTTTTCGTTGCTGTCGTGCAGGTTGTGCAACACAACATCCAGCACCGATTTCACTTCACTGCTGTAGGCGGTGGTTTGCTCGCCTTCGCCTGATGGCGGCAACGCCTCACGGTAATGCAGTGAGTCGAGCAGGGCGACCAGCACGTAGAAGGCAATGACCACAAAGCTGACCATGCCGACTTTGCTGGTAAACACTGAACGCCAGCGCTCACGCGTCTGTGGGCGCTTTCGTAGTTGAATTAAAAAGGCAACGACACTGATGACCAGCAGGTAAATCAGTACGTCACTCCAAAGAATAACCGGCTTGATCATGACAACTTCACCCTCGGATCAACCAATGTGTAGGAGATGTCGGTCAGTAACAGACCAATGATGTAGAGGACAGACCCTAAGAAAACCATGGAGCGCACAATGGCAAAGTCTTGTGCGTTAATGGCATCCAGGGTGTAGCTGCCAAGACCTGGAATCCCAAAGAAGGACTCCACCAGCAGGCTGCCCATAAACAGTGATGGAATAATCACCACCACACTGGTCAGTACCGGGATCATGCCGTTCGGCAAAAGGTGACGGAATAACACGGTCAATTCAGGCACGCCTTTGGCGCGCGCCGTGCGAATGTAATCTTTGTTGGCCTCTTCAATAAATACGGTGCGGTACAAACGCGTACCGGCGCCAATACCTGCAATCACACCAACAATTACCGGCAAAATAACAAAGCGCCAGGGCTCTTCGGCTAAATAGCCGGAGATAGGCACCAGCGACCACAGCTTGGCGAAGAAGAACTGTCCGCCAATCACATAAAACACCGGCGAAATCGACAGCAACATCACACACAGTGCCATCGCCGCGACTTCAAAGCTGGTGGCACGGAACATGACCACCAGCAAGGCAACACAGATATTGACCAAAATACCGACAATAAAGGTGGGGATCGATACCGCCAAAGACGGCCACATGCGCTCGACAATGTCGGCACTGATGGAGCGGCCTTCGTCGGATTTGCCAAACTCAAATGCCAGCAATTTGATCGACTTTTCGAAGAAGATGGTTTGCGTAAAGGTACCCGCACCTTCTGCTTCGCTGTTAATGAACAAAGGCTGGTCGTAACCACGCTCGGCCTTCCACTGTTCGATGTCTGCTTCGGTGACGTGTTTTTCACCCAGTTGCACCCGTGCCATCTGGTCCGGGGTGTTAACCATAAAGAACAATGCAAAAGTCAGCAGATTAACGCCGATCAAAATTGGGATGGCGTACAACAAACGCCGAATAATATAAGTAAGCATGGACTAATTACTCTCCAATCGTCTGTTTCTGGCGACGCTGATACACCATGATGGCCGGAACAATAAGGGCTGCCAGCAACAAAATTACCAAGATCAGTGGCAACAGGTTGGGCTTATTCCACTCGGCTTGTTTTTCCTGACGCAACTGAGGATCTATTTTGATGTACTTCAGGGTCGCTTTTGAAATGCCGTGTAGCTTGCTGTTACTGACCCAGGCGTTGTTCAGCATGTAATCATGACCGTGGAACATCGACGTCCAAGGCGCTTCGGTGCGCAGGATGTCGATCATTTCGCGGATCACTTCCATGCGCTCTGGACCACTTGGCAGCAGCTTCATTTCAGCGAACAGCTCATCGTAGCGAGCATTCTTAAAGTTGGTGGCGTTTACACCAGATTTGGAGTCCACCTGAGCGTTTGGACCGTGCAACAAGAACAAGAAGTTCTCTGGGTCCGGGTAGTCGGCCAGCCAGCCGAAGAAGAAGATTTGCGCGTTACCGGTTTCCAACTTTTCTTTAAAGCGGTTGTAGTCGGTAGCGCGAATATTAAGCTGCAAATCAATCTTGTTGAATTGTTTTTGCATCCACGCCAGTCGCGCTTTGGTGCTGCTGGTCGAGGTAATATCAAGGTTCAGTACCAGAGGCTCACCGGTTTGTGCATCACGGCCATCCGGATAACCGGCCTCTGCCAGCAGACGCTTGGCTTCTTCGATGGACTTACGCTGCGGCTTGCCATCCACCCAGTCGTACACCACTGAGTTAATGCCTTCTTCACCAATTTGGTGACCAAAAATACCGGGCGGTACCGGGCTCATGCCAGGCTCACCGCGGCCATTGAGGAAGATTTGAATAAATTCTTCGGTGTCGTAGGCAATGGCAACGGCCTGGCGTAATTTACGCGCACGTTCTGAGTCACCGCCCACTACAGGGTCGAGCATGTTCATGCCCAAGTAGAAGGTCGATGGACGAGTGGCTTTGTCCAAATGAACGCCTTTGGCACGCATATCGTCACTGAGGTTAATGCCATCGCTGCTCATGTCGACGGCTTGGTCGAAGCTGTCGTTACTGATGCCAGAGCGATCGTAATAACCTTGCATAAACTTGGTCCAGATCGGAATGGCTTCTTTTTCTAAGCGATAGACCGCACGATCAATGAAAGGCACTTGTTTGCCTGCATCAGCCAGCAAACCATTGTGCTGATCTTCCGGCATGCCTTCGGTTGGGTAGTAGTCATCGCGGAAGTTAGGATTGCGCTGCAGCACAATCTGAGAATTCGGGTTGTTTTCCACCATCATAAAGGCACCGGTACCGACTGGGTGCCAGTCCAGAGTGATATTGCGCTCTGGCAAGCCTGGTAGGTGGTAAAAACGATCCACTTCCCAAGGTACGGGGGCAAAGAAGTGGAAGGCGAGCCAGTATTGGAACTGTGGGTACTCGCCTTTTAATTTGATGCGGAAGCGATAGTCATCGACTTTTTCCAGGCCCGCCATTTCCAGTTCACGCAGGTCAAGCCAATCGTTGCTGCCCATGTTTTCGCGGCGTGCTGCCACTTCTTCACTGAACTCTTTCATGCCAACGATGTATTTGCTCAGCAAACCACGCAATGGCGCTAGGCGTTTTGGGTCGGCCAGACGTTTGATTTGATAAATGTAATCGTCAGCGATCAGCTCCTGGGTGCCCATCTCGGTGAAGTCATGCAGGGTTTTGAAGTCCTGGCTGTCTTCGGCGCTGGCAAAATCGTAATAAAAACTGCCGTCATCGTTGCGCGCAAAAGAAGGGTGGGGCTGGTACATGATGCCGGGTTTGAGCGTCAAATCGTAAACGCTGTAAGCCGGATCTTTGGCATCGTCTGGTAAGCGCTGGCCCTGTTCATCCAGGTAATACAGCTCGGGCATCTTAGTTAAGGTGGCCGGCTCTAGCTCGTAGGGGCGTTTTAAATAGTGGTACTGCAGCGGTGGCTCATATATCTGGTCGATGAAGTTCGATTCATCTGAGCTATAGGAGCGCGCGGGGTCCAAATGTTTGGGTCGTTCGCTGAAGTTGGAGTACAGCACCACTTGGTCTTTGCCGGCACTGGGGTGAGGGTCGTTCCAGATGGCATCGCTGCAGCCGCTGGCCGCGAAGGCGAGGGCAAACAATGCACTAAGTCGTTGAACAGGGTTCATGATGGTTACTCGGACTCGGTTACTGTGACAGCTTGTGGCCGAAACACAGCCAGTTCGGTTGATTTATCAATTGCCTATTGGGCAGCGTTGCATCCCTTAGCATAAAGCACGCCAGTCGTTGTCGGCTGACGGCAAAGTTGGCAAATGTACGGTTTTGATCTAGCGCTGGCAAGTCAAAGTGGTGCTGTTGCTGGGTCACTATTGGTGCTAATACGGTGGTTGAAGTGCCGGGTACTTGTCTCTATCACCCATGCTGTCGGGAGTCTGGTTGTTTTCTGAGCAGGTGTTATTGCCTAGTGCAAAAAACACCAACAATCAAAGGGTTGCTACTGCCTTGCAATTGTTGGGAGGCATATCACCTATAAATGATCAGGATATAGATAACCCCCAAGTGGCTACTCACGGTTACAAAAGCACCATTATGTTACTTATCGAAGCAAGGGTGCATTTGTTTGGTGCATTAATTTGCACTGAGTTGGGTAGCAAGTATGTGGCCAATTGAGCCAGGACAAATAATATTTAATTATTATTTGCGCCTCTAGCCCTTGGTAAATCTGGTTTATTTATTTCGTGAATGGCCACTGTGTTGATAATTTATGGAACTGGGTACCAACTCTCCGTGAACTATCTGTTACATTGGTCCGCGTTCTGCTTAGGGATGTAGCGAAAAGTTCCGTTAAGGCGGAAAAAGAATAGTGACCTGCTAATTGCAGCACCAGAAAATAAAGAAGCTCAAAAGGCTTCCACTTGGAGAGAGTGTAATGAAAAAAACCCTTCTTTCTCGAGCCGTTATTTTAGGTTCGTTGGGGACAGTCGCTTTAACAGCCATGCCGATGGTTTCCGTTGCTGAAACTGAAGAGCAAGCCGTTGTTGAAGAAGTAATGGTGACTGGTTCGCGTATCCAGCGTAGCACTTATACCAGTCCGACTCCTGTTACTGTATTGAACGCAGACCAAATTAACGCTGCGGGCGCGACCAACGTTGCGGAGTTTTTGAAGCAAATTCCCCAAGCGTTTGCTGAAACCAATACGTCGACTTCTAACTTCTCGTCTACCACCGCCGGTTTGAATACCACATCTCTGCGTAACCTGGGCGCTGAGCGTACTCTGGTGCTGGTAAACGGTCGTCGCTTCGTATCAGGTACCAACCCTGGTACTGGTTATGCAGTGGACTTGAACTCAATTCCGACGGCATTGGTTGAGCGTATTGAGATTCTGACGGGTGGTCAGTCTGCGGTATATGGCTCTGATGCCATTGCAGGTGTTGTAAACATTATTACCCGTAAAGACATCGACGGCGTTGAAATCAGTGTGCGCAAGGGTAGTTCTTTTGAAGGCGGCGCAGACACGACCGACGTTGAGCTGACCATTGGTTCAGTATTCGAGCGCGGCAATGCTTACGTGAGCTTCGGTATTTCTCGCGAAGGCGGTCTGGAGGCGACAGACCGTGACTTCTCTGACACCGACCTCGCTGCTGCGGACACCAATGATGATGGTATCGCTGATAGCTGGCAGCCATTGTTGTCAAGCTACCCACCAGCTGGTCGCGTGACGGTTCAGGATGCAGATGGAAACCGCACTAACTTCTCTGGCGATGGCAGCGAATACGGTGGCGGCTTTAACCGTGCAGAATATCGCTATCTGACTCAGCCTCTGGATCGCAAATTTGCTGCAGCAGGTTTGAACTTCCAAGTGAGCGACACAGTGAAGGCTTACGCCGAGCTGAACTACTCGCTGGTTGAAAACGAAAGCAACATGGAACCACACCCGTTTGATATCAACGCCGACATTTTCGGTACCGATGTGGGTTCTGGTGCCAACGGCATTCCGCTCGACTCGCCAATCGTTCCACAGTCTTTGCGCGATTCGATTCTGAGTATTGATCCTACTGTTGAATACATCACCGACCTGGGCAACAACGCCGTTGTACGTCGTTTGGCCGAAACCGGTGCACGTGGTTCTGAAGTGAATCGTTCTACTATCCGCGCCGTATCTGGCTTGGAAGTTCAGCTGGACAATGGCTGGGTATGGGACTCTTACTTCAACTGGGGCCAAACCACTCAGACACAGTCTGAAAAAGGCGGTCTGAACGTTGGCCGTGCATACCAAGCTCTGGATGTTGTGACTGATCCTGATACTGGCGAAATCATGTGCCGCAGCGCCGCAGCCCGTGCAAGTGGTTGTGTACCATTTACGCCATTCGGTGAAGGTACAATCACTGCTGAGCAAGCTGACTACTTGGCTGCACCTGGCAACTTCTACAGTGAAGTGAAGCAGGAAATCTACAGCACCTCGTTGGCTGGTGATTTGCCAATTGAAATGAACGGCTATCCGATTGCATTCGCAGTGGGTGCTGAGTACCGCAAAGAGTCTGGTCAGGAGGCAGTTAGCGGCTTTAACCAAGTTGGTCAGGGTACCGCGAACCGTATTGCGCCAACCGACGGTGAATACGATGTGATGGACTACTTTGCTGAAGTCAGTATTCCTGTACTGCCAGGTTCTGCACTTGAGTTGGCTGCACGTGTAGGTGACTACTCGACCGTTGGTACGCAAACCACTTGGAAGGTCGGCTTTGATGCTGAGTTACCAGCAGACTTGCGTTTCCGTACTGTATATGCCAGCGCTGTTCGTGCGCCAAACGTGTCTGACCTCTATGCAGGTAAGGGCGAAACCTTCTTGACCGTGGTTGATCCATGTGACGGTCTGGGCTCGGCGGAAGAGTCACAGTCTGATTTGGTAAAACAGAACTGTCTGGCAGATCCTACAGTTGCTGCTCGTATCGATCGTGAGGGTGAGTTCGTACTGACTCAAGCCGAAGCGCAAGGTACCGGTGGTTTCATTGGCGGTAACGAAGACGTTCAAGAAGAGAAATCTACTTCCTTCACTGCTGGTCTGGTGTGGGCGCCAATCGATATCGATGGTCTGAACATCGCACTTGACTACTACGACATTGAAGTGGATGACGCGATTGATCAAACTTCGCGTACTCTGGTACTGGAGCGTTGCTATAACAAAGATGCTTCATCTTTCACTGCTGACTGCAACGGCGCAGTTTATCGTGACCCAGACACTGGTGCGCTGCTGCAAGCCAACTCAGGTACTTCTAACGAGAACATCCTGCGCGTTAGCGGTATGGACATTGAAGCCAGCTACCGTGCTCAGGTTGGCCCAGGCATCATGAATGCTTCTGTTGTTTGGAACCACCTGTTGAAGGACGAAGTTGAAGGCATTCTGTCTGGCGAAGTTCGTGACGACCGTGGTGAAGTTGCTAACCCAGAGAACAAAGCGATCTTTGGTGTGAACTACTTGTACGGCGACCTGATGGTCGACTGGCGTATGCGTTACTGGGGTGAGGTTGTAGACTCAAACGACCCAGACGTAGAAAACGCAGCATGGTTGGGCGGTAATATGGACGGTAGCAGCTTGAATGAAATCGATGCTGTTATGTACCACGACTTCCGTGTTGGCTATGACTGGAAAGGTGACTACAACTTCCACGTAGGCGTGAAGAACGCTTTCGACGAAGAGCCACCAATTCTGGGTCAAGGTACTTTGTCTAGCCAAGAAAATACCGGTATGAACACTGACGCTCGTGCATACGACGTTGTTGGTCGTGCTTGGTATGCTGGTGTGAAAGCTCGTTTCTAAATCTCTGATTTGAAAATGAGTTAAAAAAAGGGAGGCTTAGCCTCCCTTTTTTTTGTGTCTGCAATAAGTCGCCACTTGCAAAAGCGACCACAGATTAGATGCCATTTATCGGATTAAAACGCTCTTTCTAGCGGTGGCCAGTTCGAGTGAACAATGGTCTCTTTTTTGTCTCCCCAAAAACTGGGGGAGCAGCCTGCCCACTTTTTAAAAGCCTTTGAAAAATTCGCCACATTGGCATAGCCCAGGCGTACGGATATTTCACTCACCGTTAAATAGTCTGTTTCCAGCCAGCAGCGCGCTTGTTGCAGGCGTACCTCTGCCAGCAATGTTTGATAGCAGTATCCACAGTCGTGCAGCCGTCGTTTAAACGTTCGCTCCGATAGCAGCAGTTGCTCGGCGATTTGTTGCTGTGATAAGGGGTTGTGTAATGACGAAGCTAATAAATTCATGGTTTTTTCGACAATATTCACAGCGCTATTGCGCGAGTGCTGGCTGTCGGTGCTGTGGCTTTCGATACTGTTTTCGCGGCTCCGGTGCCAGAGGGCAAATTGTGTATCGCTCATGCTGACGATGAGATGGCTGGCATCGGACTGCACTACACTCGGGAAAAAACGCGGATACATGCTTGCCTGTGCTTTAGCCGAAAAAGGCAAGTGCAGAGTGATTGGCTCCAATTGCTGTTGGCGCGACCAAGGGCAGCGAGCATGTGTGTACGCCAACAGCGCTTCCCAAAAGCCAGGGTGGTACTGCGTGTGGCGAGGTTTGAAAATCAGATTAACCGTGTCTTTATCTGGTGCCAGCTCAGCGGACACCAATTGCTGTAGCCAGGTTTGTTGCTGCAATTGAGCAAAGTGGCTGCGGCCATGTTGCAGCCCCAGCTGCATGCCAAACTGCAAAAACAAAGTGTTTTTGGCTGATGTCACCGTTGCTTGCTCGATGATCGCCAGTGCCTGTTCGAAGGGTGTTAAACAGTAGGGGGGGGCGTCGAACTTGGGAAGCTGAATGCCGTGGCGCGCCAGTACCATGGCGGCGGCTTGCAATGGGTCGCTGTGCTGAAGTGTCTGTTCCATGGCGCCACCTCTGTTTTCTTAGAGCCTTTACTCTAATAATATTTACACATCGTAACAATGTTGAAAGGGGCGACTTTTGTTGGCTAACTGGCGGTAATGGACCCCAGCTGGCAGCGCCCACTCACGGCTTCGTTGGCTTTAAGTTGACGGCGTTAACATGCAGGCGCTAGTATGTTTTCGATGTAAACATTGTCGCGTTTGCCCCATCGACTAGAGGACCCTTGGATGAATCTTTGGTGCACAGCCTTATTACTGTTGTTACCCCTATTTGGCCAGTCGGTTATGGCACAGCCTGCGGTGGTGGTGCAGGTACAAACGACTCAGCAACGTGCGTTTTCGCAACCTGTATTCGTCAGTGGCTTGCTGGAAAATCAGTCCGAACAGACCCTGGCATTTAAGGTTGCTGGGCTGGTGCAATCGGTGCCAGTGGATGAAGGCAGTCGGGTTAAACAAGGGCAAGTCCTGGCGGCACTGGACCTTGAAGAGATCGATGCGCGAGTGGCCAAGGCGGAGTCGGTGTTGGCCAATGCCGAGCGTCAATTGACGCGCTTTCAATCTTTGCAAGGCAGTAATGCGTTATCAATTGAGCGTTTGCAGCAAGCGGAAACCGAAGTTCAGGTCGCCCGTTCAGACTTGACGGTGGCACGCTTTAATCAGCGGCATGCGGTGATTCGTGCACCGGCCGATGGCCGGGTACTCAAGCGCTTTGTGGAGCCCAATGAACTGGCGGCCGTGGGCACGCCAATGTTTGCGTTTGCCGCCGATACCGACGGCTGGGTGTTGTCTGCCGGTGTGACCGATCGCGATGTGGTACGTTTGCGCTTAGGCGATGAAGCGCAATTGTCTTTTGATGCCTTTCCTGGGCAGACGTTTGCGGCGGAAGTGAGCGAAATGGCCGGGCGCGCCGATGCATCACACACCTTTCGCCTAGCGCTGCGCATTGAACAGGCGGATGCCAATATGCTGGCCGGTTTGGTCGGCCACGCGCAAATAACCCCGTCGCGTCAGTATCAGGCCACGCCATTGCCCTTAACTGCCATGGTGCGCGGTCATCATGGCGAAGTAGAGGTATTTATTGCCCGCAACCAAACCGCGGTGTTACAGCGTTTGCCGCTGCTGGCGCTGCAAGATGACACCCTGTGGGTGGCCAATTTAGCCAGCGATACCGAGGTCATTGTGCGCGGTGCACAATACCTGACCGACGGCGCTGCCATTCGTATTCAGGAGTAATTGAACATGCAATTACCTGAGTTGGCAGTACGCAATCACCAATTTACCTGGGTGATGTTTTTGCTGCTGCTATTGTTGGGCGTTGTTTCATTCTTTTCTATGCCGCGCTCTGAAGATCCACAGTTCGATTTTTCTGCCGCCGTGGTGAAAGTGGTCAACCCGGGGACCACGCCGCTGGATATGGAAAAGTTGGTGGCCGATCCTATTGAGCAGGCCATTAACGAACTGGACGATTTGCGCGTCATTAAAACCAACATCGAAGATGGGCTGGTGGTCATTCGCGTTGAGTTTTTGTATGGCACTGACCCGGAGGATAAATACGACGACGTCGTCGCCGCCGTTGGTCGTGTGCGCGCCGATCTGCCCGACAGCATTGTCGATTTGGACATTGATAAAATCTCCCCGGCCGACGTCAGTATTTTGCAATTGGCATTAACGGCGCAAGACGCCAGTTACCGTGTTTTACAGCGCCATGCCGATGCCCTAGAGCAGCGCTTGGAGCGTGTGGCCGGTGTTAAGCGAGTGGATGTTGCTGCCTTGCCACAGTTGGAGGTGCAGGTACAGGCCGATCAACGCACCTTAAATGCACTGGGTATCAGTGTGGATGAAATTTACCAGGTGATTAGTCAAGCGGCTGCCAACACCCCGGGCGGTCATGTTAATGCCGGTGCGCGTCGCTTTACCGTGCGCACCAGCGGGGATTTTTCCTCATTGCAACAAATCCGCGATACACCACTAAGAGCGCAAGACGGTCGCACCATTTATGTGCGCGACTTGGCTCGGGTGCAATTGACCGAAGGTCTGCCCAGCTACCGCGCCAAGTTTAATGGTGAAAAAGCAGTGTTTTTATCCGTCGTGCAGCGCAAGGGCTCGCAAATATTTGATGTAATGGCCGGCATCGATGCCGTTCTCAATGATTATCAGCCTCGCCTTAACGAGGGCGTGCGTGTGCAGCGGGTGATGGACCAAAGCGTCAGCGTCGAGCGCCAAATCAGCGGTTTTTTCAGCAACTTAAATCAGGGCTTGGTGCTGGTAGCGGTGTTGGCGCTGCTGGTATTGGGCTGGCGTCCTGCCTTGGTGGTGGTCACGGCCATTCCGTTGTCGATTTTTATTGCCATTGGCTGGGTTGATTTTAGCGGTTTTGGTCTGCAGCAAATGTCGATTGTCGGGCTGGTGATCGCCCTAGGGCTGCTGGTCGACAACGCCATTGTGGTGGTCGAAAATGTGTCGCGTCATTTGCGCGACGGTGATTCCAGCAGCGCCGCAGCGATAGAAGGCAGTCGGCAAGTCGCTTGGGCGGTGACCAGCGGTACTCTGACTACCGTGCTGGCATTTTTACCCATGCTGTTACTGCAAAATGGCTCTGGCACCTTTATGCGCGCCATGCCGGTCACGGTTACCTTGACGTTATTTGCGTCGCTGCTGATTGCCTTGATGTTGACGCCATTGCTGGCAAGCAAAATTGCCCGTGCCGCAACACCGATGCCCAAAGCGCAGCAAGCGCTAGAACGCTTTGCTTCAACAGTGTATTTGCGTTGGTTAAATAAGGCACTGAAATACCCGGCGCGGGTGATGGTGGTATCTATTGCGCTGCTAGTGGCCAGCTTAAGTCTGTTTCCGGCCATTGGTGTCAGTTTATTTCCGAAAGCGGAAAAGCCCATGATTCTGGTGAATATCGACATGCCAGAAGGCACCAGCTTTGCCGATACACAACGCATGGCCAATCGCGTGGAAGCCATAGTGAGTCAACAAGAGTTGGTGGTAGATATTGCGCAAAATGTTGGCCGTGGTAACCCTCGTATTTATTACAATATTTTCCCCAGCCGCCAGACGGTGAATTTTGCCCAGCTGTTTGTCACCCTAAAAACCAGTAGCCTGGATGATGTTGAGCCGTTGGTGGTTTCGCTGCGCTCGCAATTGGCAGACATTGCCGGTGCTCAAATTCTGGTAAAAGAATTTCTGCAAGGTCCACCCATTGAAGCGCCGGTGTCGATACGTGTGATCGGTGAAGACTTAGACGAGTTGCAACGCGTGTCACGCGATATCGCCGATCTGATGGATGGCACACCAGGTGTGGTAGGCGTTGATAACCCGGTGGGTAAACACAAGGTAGATTTGCACGTAAATATCAACCGCGACAAAGCGGCCATGCTTGGCATACCGCTGAATCGTATCGATAAGACCATTCGAACAGCCCTGGTCGGCGCCACTATGGGCAGTTACCGCGACGATGAAGGCGAAGAATTTCCGCTCACGCTTAGATTTGCCGAGTTTCCAACGCCTCAGTTGGCGGTGTTCGATGGCATTTATCTAACCACCGCATCTGGCAGTTTAATGCCTTTAAAGCAGGTGGCAGAAATTGAACTACAGACCAGCATTGCGCGTTTTCAGCACTACAATACCGAGCGCATGGCACGCGTCACCGCGGACGTTATTCCTGGTTATACCACCGAGGCCGTCACCAACGCCGTGGTTGAGCGGTTGCAGCAATACGACTGGCCAGCAGGGATGCGCTTTTCCGTCGGCGGTGAGCAAGAAAATCGCAAAGAAGCCTTTGGCGGTATGACACAAGCGCTCATCCTGACCGTGTTTGGTATTTTTGCTGTGTTAGTGCTGCAGTTTCATAGTTTTGTGCAGCCGTTAATTGTGTTCGCCGCCATTCCCTTTGCCTTAATTGGCGCCTTGGTAGCACTGTACATAACTGGCTATACCTTCAGCTTTACGGCGTTTATTGGCTTAACTTCGCTGATCGGTATTGTCGTCAATAACTCCATTATTCTGGTGGACTATGCCAACCAAATGCGCAAAGACGGCATGGAAAAACTGGATGCCATTGCCGCTGCCGCTCGCACACGATTTGTTCCCATTGTACTGACCACACTGACCACCATTGGCGGGCTTCTGCCGCTGACGTTGTCCGGCTCTAGCATGTGGTCACCGATGGGGTGGGCCATTATTGGTGGTTTGTTGGTGTCAACCTTGCTGACCTTGATCGTGGTGCCCGTGCTGTACCAATATTTAGGCCGCATGAATCAGGACGATTTGGCTTAACACTTACACGCAACGCCCCAAGGCCAGAATGCTGGCCTTGGGGCTTTCAGGTATTAGGGCTGAGGTGTACTGGTCAACTGATTCCGGACAAGGCTTTTAGTTTCTCTTCTGCGGCGTGAGTTGGGCGAAAACTGGTTGCGTTCAAACCACCGCACAGGACATGTGATTGTGCTGGGTGATCTGAACGTGGCGCAAGAGGGCGGGGCGTATGGCGAGATTCAAGCCTGGGGGATCTACAACGATCGTGATAATGATGGTCGCCCAGACTTTTATCACGCAGCAGGCTCTGTCGAAGACACGGAGTATACCGGACAGGTTAATAGCGATATTGACCACATTTTAATCTCGGACGAGCTAAAGGATGCGTGGAGCGTTGTGCCGGCATCTCAACGTAATGCTTACCTCAATACGACGGTCTCTGATCACGCGCCAGTCAAAACGACGCTGAGTATTTCAGGGTCTGATTGATTGCAAGCCCCCTCACATATTGCCGAGGGGGCGACGCATTTAACTCTCGACGGCTTCAATGATAACCACTACGCGAGGCTCGCCTCCGCTTCCGCTCGAAATTCGGGCTTCAACCGAAACATACTCATTGCTGTTATACATGCTCTTATCAGAGCCATGCTTCTCGATGTCTTCGCTGATCTCTGTCGCGCTGACATCGCCATCAAGGTTTACAAGCACCTTGTTGTGCCCCGACATAAGTGGAACGCTAATCCCAAGGTTAAACGTAGTTTCGATTTCTTCGCTCTTAAACTGAACGCCGTACTCAACGCCAATTAGGGCGGAGTCACGCTTGCTGCAACATATATAGCCAGTGGAGAAATAGGTTTCCTCCTCTTTACCGTCTGCGAGCCATGGGTAGCTGGCGATTGCGCCAGGGATGCTATTGACCAGAGATAACCCCTTTCCGTGTTTGGTGTTGTCATTGATGAACTCAAACGTATAGGGGGATTTATTAAGGATGATGCAGTGGGCGTCTGTCATCTTATTGAGTGGAGGGAGTGGGATCGTTGTCGACACATTGAAAACGTATTCAGCAACCTTTTTAATCAAGGCGGGAGTGGCAGCATCGATCCCCAATTGCATTGCCTTGGTAATGACTTTGTTGAACTCGCTAGAGGCTATAGTGCTTCCAGTCATCTGAGTGGCAGCCTCGCTGCTTTCCGGGTTGCTTAAAAAATCCAGTACTGTATCGGCGTCCACCTCACCTTCAGCTAGTGCATTATTCATCCGGAAGAAGGCCAGGATGCGTTCCTTCTCCTCAGCTTCAGGGGCGCTCCCTTGAGGGTAAGAACTTCGCGGTTCATGAAGCATTTTCGAGCCTGCTCCTAAGGCAGACATTGCAGTAACGGTTCTGTCTACGGCTGAAATGATTTCAGACGTGTTGTTTGCATCGGCGATTCCTTTTGCCGCGTACTGATTAATAGGGAAGGGGGCTGTTATATCCGACACGCTTCGGAGTACGTCTCGACCTAAATCCAAAAGCACTGCGTTGATCTCATGAAAGATCCTGTCGCTTTCCGCCTGCTTGATTTCATAGAGGTGCTCATAGCTCTTGCCCTTCGCATATGCCGAACATAGGTGGCTGTATACTTCCTCTTTATCGGCTGAGTCCTGATCGTAGTTTCCCATATTCAATTCCTTGTGATGCATCGCTCCATTGCGACTGCGTAATGGTAGTTCAGAGATTGGTGGGAGTCGGTCTCCCGGCATTCAGCTTCGAAATCCCCGACGGGCAGTCTTACTGCGGCCAATGGCCTGTAACCACGGCGGTGCCTACGTTTGGGCTGAGTGGTCTCGTAAGTTAGTCACGCTTCAGGTGGTGGTCCATGTTACATGGGGTAACCTAGTGCCTAGACACTGCTATTGACAAAGGTATGATTGACCTAAACTGTCTAGGAAGCCCTGAAGTGGAAGAGAAAGACTGGGAAGATGAGAGCGGTGAAAGGTTCATATTTCGCCATAGGCCAGCGACTGTGTATGCGCTTGGGGAGATAGAAAATGACAAACTTCTATTTCAAAGCCGAAAAAAATTGAATGATCCTGGTGAGTTGCAAATCGACTTTTGCAGCTCGGAGACCTTAACTGAGGAGTCCTTGCCCGCCTTAATTGAAAAGGTTCTTAATATCCATGCTGGGGCAATGGAGTCTGATACTGAAGAAAGCTGGCGAGAAGGCCTAGAGCGATTAAAAGGTGTTTCCGAAGAACGGGCAGATGCTGTCAGAGCCTTTCGCAAGCACCATGAGCATCAAATTGAAGAGATCAAACTCTCGGTAGAAGAAAATCTTAAGCTTGGGGTTTGCTGCTTCACAAAGGCTGGGCTTAGTCAAACCATGATTGCTCACTATGGACAGAACTCTGGCGTGATTCTGGCGTACAAGCGCACGGAGCTAGCGCCGGACGAAAAATGCCTGCGAGAAGTAACATACAGCGCTAGGCCGTTCTTGTTGAATGCTATTGACATTTACTCCAGCGCAGATCCAGATGAGGCATTTCGAAGGCAACACCAATTCATGGCGCATAAGGCAGCATGCTGGGCATACGAAAAAGAGCTTCGGCTGATTCTCAAAAAGGAGGGGCCGGCAGTGCATGCTGTCAATGCTCAGGCCTTAGCAGGAGCTTGTTTGATGCCAAATGCTGACGCATCTTTCTCTCGTCTTGTTAAATCCATTTGCCAACAAAGGGGGATTCCTCTTTTCAAAATCGACGCCAGCGATGCATACAAATACGTGGCCAAGAGGGTGAGCGAGTGACCAAATCTCGCACATCAATGATCGACCTCCCCAAGATCTCCATCCGAAATATTGCATACCACTTCTCGTGGATGACGATTGGCGCGTTGTTCTACTGGCTCATTCCGCAGTTGTTCCAAGTGAATGGTGTTGGGGCTTTTGTGACTGTAGCTTTGGGAGTATCGGCGCTGTCTATCATCGTGTGGAGAGCGTCTCGACCACGACCTTTCAATGATGAGACTCAAGGTGATGGTTTATTCGATCCCATCATTATAGTTTCCGTCGTGGTGCTGCTATTACTTGCATTCTATTGCTCTTGGTTCTTGATCGGGCACGGCAAGAGCCCCTCTGGCTCTGTGAGTGACTGGGCCGCCTTCGGCGACTTCTTCGGTGGAGTTCTGAATCCAATCATCGCTGGGGTTGGCTTGATACTACTTCTGAAAACGCTGAAGCAAAATGAAAAGGCGTTACAGCAAGCTGAGAGGATGATTGAGCAGGGTAATGATGCCTTGAGTCAGAATGCAGATGAGTTGAAGGCATCGAGGGCCGAGTTGGCGAGAGCAGCTGAAGCTCAATTAAGATCCTTTGAGCTAGAAACTGCGCGCGATGAACGGAAGCTTCTTGCGATGAGGATTGGCGCAGTTAGTGAAAATCTGAAGAGCTTTGTGGAGTATAGGTTTACTTCCTCTTTCATTGATGTCGATCCTTCATCGATAGCATATGTATCCACGCTTACTCAAAAGGGTAATTTCGTTAAAATATTTGTAGAGAATGATCAAAGTTTCTGTAGATATATAGATGAGATGATTTCGGTTTTCGCTAGCCTAGAGTTTGAAATTAGTAGCGCTGTAGGATTCAAATCAGATATCACTATATCCTGCGAGTTCAGCAGTGCTTGGAGATCCAGTCAGCATGCAAGAAATTTCATCAAAAGCTTAAGTGCTGGAAAAATAGTCGTGGAAGCTATGCCTAGCGAAGAGGAGATGTGCAATGCATCTACGAGCGACCTTCCATATCTAACTTCATCCGTATCAATTGGGCATGGACAGGTTCAAATGTGGTTGGACGTTCTGGACAAAGTGGATGACTCCTTATCCCTAGCGACTAAACCCCCTTGGTTTTAAAGTGGCTAGGGCGCACGAAAGTACTTTTGGTTAGTTGTAGCGGCATAGATCATGGCGTACGGCTGGTTTCAATAGTTTTTAAAATCGACGGAAGTCACTCCCCACTCATCTTCCGCAGCAGCCTAAGGATCTCCTCCTGGGTTGCTTCTAGCTCGTCTACTTTCTGAGCGGTTTTATCTAGCCTGGTGACGGACCATATGACAGGCATATTCATGCTTGCTGTCAATGTTCTCTAGGCCGTCCGAGCCCCTCAACGCTTTGCCAAAACAGGTCATCAGCTCAATCTGTCGACTTTTATTCGTGTGTCTCGCCGGGGCTGTGACTGCCTTTTGGCCTTGTGCCTGTGCCTATTACCTCACCTGTGTTAGCGTCTGTTTACGCGGCGTTTAGGCATCAAGGAATAAGCATGGACTACAACACCTTCGAACCGAGTGAAGAGCTAGCCTCCCTTATCAACTTCTATTGGACGCTTGAAGTCGCGGCGGAGGAAAACCCAGCAAAGCAGATCATTGTGCCTGACGGTGGTATTGAGCTGGTGTTTATTCTGGGAGATGACATTCGCCGTTTTATCTCAGAGACAGAGTTTGTGCTGCAGCCCCGTGCCATGATTCTCGGCCAGACCAGTCAGCCGTTTTACGTTCAACCTACGGGCTATGTGAACAGCTTTGCGGCGAGTTTCTCGCCGTTTGGTTTTTCGTTGTTTGTCGATATGCCGCTGAAAGAGCTGAGGAATAAAGAAACTCCCATCGCTGAGGTGTTTGGCCAGCCAGCCGCCGATCGCTTAGAGCAAGCCATCATTGATGCGCCCACTACTAAGGATCGAATCAAGGCCGTGGAGGCATTCTTGCTGGACAGGCTCACACACCAGCAGCGCATTGAAGGTGTGGTGCAAAAAACCGTGCAATTAATCTCGGAAAGCAATGGTCAGCTGTCGATTGACGATGCCGCTCGCTACGATGCCAGCCAACAGCGTCAGCTCGAGCGAAAGTTCTTACAGCAAGTCGGCATGAGCCCGAAACAGCTGTGCAAGCTGGTACGCATGCAATCGGCATTAAAGCTGTTGTTGAATCAAGAGGGTAGCCTGACCGATATCGCACACGACAGCCGCTACTACGACCAATCGCACTTTATCAAAGACTTCAAACACTTTACCGGGGTATCGCCGAGCAAATTCCTGCTTGATAAAAGCTCAGCGCTTTCAACGGCTTTTTATAAATAGCGTGTTTATCGCATGTGATTGTCGGTTTTTTACAATTGGCATCTGGCTGCTGGCATTAGGTTACGACGTAGCGACGAGACATCGTCCCATTTAACGGATAAAGAGGGTGAACAATGAGCAACTTAGCTGCCATATTTGAGATTCCAGCCACCGACCTAAGCAGAGCAGCGGCGTTTTACAGTGCCATCTTGGAGGTGTCCATTGAGGTCATGGAGATGGACGACATCAAGCTGGGCCTATTTCCCTACGATGAGCAGTCGACGGTGGGCGTGATTATGCAAGGCGAAGGCTGCGTGCCATCGGCTGCAGGCGTCACCGTGTATTTAAACGCAGGCGACGATTTACAACTGGTATTATCTCGCGTTGAGCCCAATGGCGGGAAGATTCTGTTAAGCAAGACGCCCCACGCCGACGACAGCGGCTTTTTTGCTCTGTTTCTAGATTCGGAGGGCAATCGCCTGGGGTTGCATTCGCCCAGCTAGTTCTCCATCCAACCCCCGTTGCTCACGCAGTCTTGGTTTTATGGGGACACCGAGCTTAGCTCGTTTCAGGCCCGTTTAGTGCCAACTGTGAGCCAGTGCTGAATCTAGCGTTTGATCCAATGGCGTCTGTCGTCTGGCCATCCGCTGCATTTAGCACAGTTCGTCGTGATGGCGGCGGGATAGTAGCGGGATGGTGGCGGGATGGTCGTGGTGTGGTAGCGATATGTTAGAAAGTTGCGCCGCACGCTTTACAGCGCCAGATTGCTTATCAACACTGGCTAAGGGATGCCTGTGGAGATACGGCTGTGCGAATGCTTGCCTGCTGCGTGCTGGGCCTATGGTGGTGTCCGCTGCTATGGGCTGATGACCTGCAAACCGACACCCTAAAGATCGCCTCGGAAGAGTGGCGTGGCTACACCAACGAAGACGGCAGTGGCCTGTACTGGGATATTATTCGCTCTGCTTTGGCGGGCAGTGCGTTGCGCCCGGAGTTTTTAACCATGCCATGGAAGCGGGCTGAGATGTTGGTCCTCAATGGCGATGTGGATGCCATTGCCGGTGTGTATGATGAGCCCGATCGTTTCACGATTCCTCGTTGGCATCTTATGCTGGAAGACCCGGTGGCGCTATTGGCCGCACCCAGTGTTCAGCTGACCGTACTGCTCACGTTAGAGCAGCTCGCTGGTCGGCGCATCAGCTGGATTCGAGGGTACGATTATCACCGCACCCTACTGCAGGGTATTACCGTTGAGCTGCTGGAAGTGTCACAGCGAGTGCAAGCGGTGCGCTTGGTGGCCAGTGAGCGGGCGGATTTTATGATCGATTACGAAGCCTTTATTCGCCAAGCCGCCAACGAGCAATCGATCGATCTTGATGCGGGGTATCAGATCCACATTCTGGCGCCCGGCAAAAAGTTATATCTGACATTTCAAAAATCTGAACAAGGTAGGCGCTGGGCACAGCAGTTCGATGCTGGCATGGAAAAGTTGGTTCAGTCGGGCGAGATTGATCGTATTTATCGTAAATGGGCAATCTCACACAGTAACTTTGGTGCCGATGAGTTTCAGTGATTATCAATACGCCGCTTAGTAACACGCTCTCCACATGAGCCCATGGAAGCAAGTGCCCGTTGCCTAATTTCGTAACCAGGCATCTCACTCACCAATCCCCGAGCGATAAGCACCTAACAATAAATTGATGGCACTTATCGTTGGGGCAGTCAGTGTTCGGTCACTCGCGTTGAGCTATATCGACACGCTAAGGGTGCGAGCAAAGCTGGCGATACCACCCGCCATCAGCGATTGGATTTTATGTCTCGCCAGCTGCAGTTTGACCTCAATCAGGCTAGGAGATGGCTGCGCCATGGCGTGGCCCTGCTCAATCCACCAATTGGCCTGGGGTTGACCACTGCGCTGTTGTAATAAACAGGCTAAGGGCCCTGCGGCCATGCCGGTGGCCGCTTCTTCGCTGATGCCATAACGCGGTGCAAACATACGACTGCTGGCGTGGCGCTCCGCGGGCGAGGCAGTGTCACTGCTCTCCAAGGTGTACACATACAAACCCACCAGATCCAGCTGCTCAGACAGTTGCGACAACAGTGACTGATCCACCGTCAGTGCTTGCAGTTGTTGGAAATTCGCCAGCTCCACCAGTGCAAAACCATTGCCGGTATTGACCAGCTGCGGTTCGCTGCACCAGTGAGCGCCCTGCAAAATAGACGCCAGCAATTGCTGGTCGTGCTGCAGAGATTGATACACCGGCGCTTGCTGCTGCATATACACCCGGCCTTGGTCGAGCCAGATGTCGCGCACACCATCAATGGTTTCTTTGCTACTGCGCGCTGAGGAAAAGCGTCCTTGCTGTTGCAGCCAGGAAAACGCCGCCACCGTGGCATGGCCGCAGTGAGCGATTTGCTGCGTTGGGGTAAAAAACTCTAAGGTAAAATCCGCTCGTTCAGAGCGCGATACAAAGGCCGTTTCCGATAAACCTACTTGAGCTGCGATGGCTTGTTTTTGCGCCGCCGTTAACGCATCGGCATCCATCACCACACCGGCCGGGTTGCCGCCACCTTGCGGGCTGGCTGGGTCAACGAGCGCCTGCATGATTGTTACGTCGATATTCATAACTTGTACTCCGAGTTAAATAACATCCAACGGCAGCCTAACAAGTTAGAGTGTGCTCTAAGTCAAGGGCTGAAGCGGCGCAGTTTTTTCTCGGTGACTTCGATGTAGTGATGAATGTCTTGCTGTTTGAGGCGCAACTGCTGCAAATGCAGGCTTAGAATTTCCTGCTGGGTTGGCTGATCGCCACTGCGTACCGCATCAGAATAACGCCGAATCAGCGCCAGGCTCATGCCGGAGTTTTTCAAGCAATCGACCCAGTTGAGCAGTTCGATGTCATCAGGCCCATAGTCTCGATGGCCGCTGCTGTCTTTGGCGGCGGCATTGATTAGCCCTTGTTTTTCGTAGTAGCGAATGGTGTGGGTGCTTAACCCCGTCATTTCACTGATTTGGCCGATTTTCATCTGCTTCCCGCCGTAGATTGACGCCAATAATGGAGACCAGTAACCATGCCATCACGAGCCCTTGCATTAAGGAATAGCCACGCTCAGGCTGATCGTCCCAAAATCCGGCCAACGCCACACCGGACATCATCGCCATAAAAAAAGCGGCATTGCTTTTCAGGCTCTGCCGGATGCGGCTGAACTCTTCCAACCAGTCTTGCCAAGACATCGTATTTCCTCGTTTACGGGATGAACCAATCAGAGACAGCCAGCACCGAAATAAACGCAAGGGTTAATCAGATAACCTCAGTGTCATGAAAAGGATCTGCGCTTACATGGCAACACCTTTATATCACGGTGACGATGGCCAAAAAATGTCATCCTGGGATGGGTCATTGTTCACCCGCTTGCGCCGATGTTTATGCCAGAGCACGGCTGAGTTCACACCGCTGTCGAATGATTGGTCTCGCGTAGGTCTTATTCTTATTTGATGCGGTAATCGTCTTTGCAGTCGTTTAGAAGCGGTTTTTTCGGTAAAAAGCCAACGGAAGCGTGCGGTTAATGCTTCTAATGGTGTTTAACAGTGAATGGCACCACTTTTGCTGACTCCACAGCCGGGCAAGTGAGGGAGTGAACCATGTCGGCGTGGGGCAAAGGTAACGGCTATCAGCCAACTCTGGATCAAATGCAGGGCATGCAGTTTGGCAAAACCGCTGTGGATAAATCCCTGTCTGGTGGTTCTCTCGACAATAAAAAGTTAAAAGACAGCTGGCGCATGGGTCAGGAGGACCACGGCTACGGCGGCCATGGCAAAGATGAGACCATGCGCACCTCTGCGGCCACGGCGTTGCTCGTCGATATGGGCAAAGCGGGTGTTCCTGAAGATCAGGTGGTCGAGGCGGCCAAGCAGTTGTCGATGGACCGCACCGATACGGCGGCACTGGTGTGGTACAACCAGGTGGATCATATGGGCAAGGCGGTGGAGATGGGCGGCCACCCGGGCAGCCTGAGAAACCCAAGTCAAATGACGGCCGGTCGGGGAACGCACAATAAAGGGCACAACTCGCGCGACTCGGCGAGAATTCGCGCCGCCCAAACCGAGTTTACCGCCTTAGACCCGAAGTCGACCGGGTATGACCCCAAAGCCACCCGAGCAGCGATTGGTATGATGGGCGTTCGCGCCCAATTAGAAACCATTCGTACAATGTCCACCCCGTTAGAGGAATTCGGCGCACGCGGTGTCTCCGGCGAGCAATTGACCCATGCTCGGCACGGCCCGTTAAGCGATGCTGGTAACTTTGGCCGCATGGCTGCGTTTGTGCATGACAGCCGTGAGACGATGAAGTGGGACGCGGCCCGGCGGTTAATGACCCGCGGTTTGCACGATCATGTGCCACAAGAAATGCAAGATTATCTCAATCACAGCAAAGGCGATCATCACCAGGCGTTGGCCATGTATCAGCATCAGCTGTTTCAGGGCGCCGAAACGCGGGTGAATACCGCTACGACGTCGCAGGCGGACAACCTAGGGGCGGATGAAACCTTGCAACACGCGGCATCAGAAATGCAGCAAAAGAGCCGAGCTCGGGCGTTAAGCATACCGCGTAAAATGGTTAACCCACCGCGTTTGCTGACGAACGATCAGTAGTCAGTGACCATTTATTAGCAACCATTTATTAGCAACCCGTTATTACCAACCAGGGCCCAATAGCATGGTGACAATGAGCGATCACCGCAGCGATAGAGCAGAACCGTTCGCTGTCGGCGTTGCAATACATCTCGATATCTCTATGCTCACCGCGTTACTGGTTCCACCAACCTTTGACGGCGCTAGCTGCTACCTTTTCTGAATAGATCGGCGGTACAGACAGTCTTGCTGAGCTTTGCGGCGGCTGATTCTGTTGTGTCTGACTCTGCTGATTCTAGTGATGTGATTGTTAGAGGTGTTGCTGTTGCAGGTATTTGTGCTTCAGGGGCTTATGTTGCAACGCCATTGGCGTAGACTTTTTTGTGATCAGAATCTCCATGATGTTCGCGGCTGAGCCGTGCGATTGCCAATAGTAAACCGGCATTAACCAGAAGGTGTTTTATGTGGGCTGAATTTTTCTCGACCTATCTCAGCAGTACCGTGCGCTTTGCTTTTCTGTTGGCGCCCTTTTTTGTGGTGACCATGTTTTTAGCCCTGACGCGGGGCCAGCCTGCGGTTGAGAAAAACTCCATTATCCGCCGGGCGACGCTGGCGGCTTTGGTATTGGGATTGGTGTTGTTTTTTGCCGGCCCGGTGCTGTTCAGCGCCATCGGCATTACGCTGAATTCATTTCGCATTGGCGCCGGTTCATTGTTGTTTCTGACGGCCATCAGCTTGGTGAACAGCGGTACGCGCAATCACGCCACCGGTTTGCCGCAGGAGGATCGTGACGACATTGCCGTGGTGCCAATGGCCATCCCGGTGATTATTGGCCCGGCGACCATAGGCGCCATCTTGGTGTATGGCGCTGAGTTAAAAAAGGTGCCAGAAGTATTGGGCGGTGTGTTGGGGCTGGTCACGGGCTTATTGTTGTTGGCGCAACTGTTGTATTTGTCGGGATACTTAGAGCGTATCTTGGGAAAAACCGGCCTTAATATTTTGTCGAAAATCAGCGGCTTGATTCTTTCTGCCATGGCGGCGGAGATCGTGTTGACGGGGATTGCTGGCTTTATTAAATCGGCCGGTCTGGTTTAGCCGTTAGTGCGCGTCGGTGCCACGACGGCACCGACAAACAATCATTCGGGCTAATGGCTGCAGCGAGCTGCAAGGTTCGTGCGCCACGTTGGTGGTGCGTTATTAACTGGAAGCGCTGTGATATTCGCTGTCGGCAATGTAATGACTGGCTGCCTTGGTGTTACGATGGTGTTGCAAGCCAATTAAAATCAGCGGAACCACAATCATCAGGCTGCCGAGCATAAACCAGACATCCGGCGCTTCACCAAACCAAATCCAGCCAATCGCCACCGCCCATATCAGACCGGTGTATTCCGCACTGGTGACTTGGTTGGCATCCACTTGTTGATAAGCCAGCAAAACGGTGACGTTGTAGCCCAAAATAAACAGCGACGAGCCGATGGCACTGATCAGTATCGACGAATCCCATTCCGCGCCTTCGAGCAACATCAACACGGCCGTGGCGGGCAACACCATTAGGTAGGTTAGAAACAGTTTGTGCACGGTGCTTTGCTGCGCCGGCAGTTTGCGCACCATCAGCGCATTGATGGCCAGCGCCATGGCAGAACCGAGGGCTGCGATGGCTCCCCAGTTAAACGCCAACGGCCGCAAAATTACCAGTATGCCCAAAAATCCGCAGATGACCGCGACCACGCTCAGCACGGTCAGCTGCTCACGAAACACCAACACCGACAGCACCATCACCAGTACCGGTGCGGCATAGAATACGGCATTGGCGGTGGCCAGCGGCAGTGCGCCTAAAGCAACGACCATACACAGAATGCCGCCCAGGTGAATGTGGGCACGGAGAATATGCGTGCGCGCGCCCTCGAACAGTTTGCGCTGGTTGATCTGCTTCCACAGTGGCAATAGGAACAGCAGCGTTAACGCACAGCGCAGAAAAGCAAACTGAAATACCGGTGCGCCGGGTTCCAGCAGCTTGATAAATACGTCCGAAACTAAGGCCAGGGCATTGCCAATCACCAGCAGCAAAATAGCGCCGCTGACAGTTTTTCCAGACATTCAGAGTCCTCGGTGTGGTTGTGGGCAGTGAGGTTCGGATGCAAAGCGGCGGTTGCACGGTTTGCCGTTATCCGCCCGGGCAGTGTAGGGTGGGGTTGCTATTGGATAAAATGATGTTTATTGATCTGCTATTAGGTTTTTAGATAATGAAGCTGCCCCCGCTGAAAGCGTTACCCGTGTTCGAAGCCGTGGCTCGCCTCAACAGCTTTTCGCTTGCTGCTGAGGAGTTGGCGGTTAGCCAAAGTGCGGTGAGCCATCAGATCAAACAACTGGAAACCTATTTGGGAGAAAAGCTGTTCCTGCGCAGCGGTCGGCAGCTGACCTTGACGGAAGAAGGCAAGCAGTACCTGGAACCTATCGGCTCGGCGCTGTTGCAAATTGAACGCGCCAGCGAGCATATGCTGGGCCGTGAGGAGTCGCGCCTGCGCCTGGCATGCTTCAGCTCCTTTGCCGTGCGCTGGTTGATCCCCAGACTGCCGGACTTGCAGCGGGCACGCCCACAGCTGGATTTGGCGCTGGAAATGACCATGCACAATCCGCAATTGTCTGATCGCATCGCGGATTGTTTTATCACCATTGATACCTCATCACCGGCGTTTAGCTACGAATTGCTGTACAAGGAGCGATTATTTCCGGTCTGTAGCAGCGATTATTGGCAGCGCATTTGCCGCCAGCTAGAGCTTGATCCACAAGCGCAGAGCGAAGAGGGTTTGGCAGCGGCGCAGCTGGCCAACTTTCCACTGCTCTCAACGCAGACCATTTTTAATCGCCAGGCCGGTGATTGGCAGGCTTGGTACGAGGTGGTGGCGATGAGTATTCCGAGCTCGGCGCGTATTCAGCACTTCAGCCACATGCTCCTGGCGTTGGAAGCCGCTCGTTACCACCAGGGCATTGTGCTTACCAACGACTACATGCTTAGCACTCTCGAAGACGCGGATGATTTTGTGCGCCTACCTTGCCACCATGTGATTACTGGGGATTGTTTTCACTTCGCGTGGAAAACCAGTCGACGACGAGAGCAGGGTATTCAAACCTTACGCCGTTGGTTGGTGGCACAGGCCGAGGCCGACGGTTTGCGCTAGGCGCTTTGTGCAAACTGCGTGGGGCCGTGTCTTTACTGGCTTTGTAATAGAACGTGGTTTTTGATGCAGCCTGAATATTGTTAACGACGTTTGGCGTATTTGTGTATGCGACGGCACTGGCATCGACTGTTTGATCAGAGGATGATTCGCCAGAGTGCCATCGCAGATACGCCACTTTAGTGCACGATTAAATCGAAGGACGCATCCAGAGTATCTAGCTCGGACTGAATATTATCCAGAATAAATTGATAGTTCTTATGGCGGATATAAAGGTTTTGTGTGAACGGTGCTCTAAACGCAAAGCGCTTGCTGTCGGCGTAGCTGTCGACCGCCCAAAAAGACGCGTCTGCTTTTAGCTGTAAAGCATCACCGCTGTTGGCCAAAGAATCCATGCGCAACTTATTGTTTTGATGGCGCAGATAGAATCCGCGATGGCTGACCGATTCGAATGAGATCTTGTTGTGGCTGTCCAGCAGGCCGGCTTTCACTTCAAACTTAAAGTCATTGCTATTGGCATCGCATGGGCGCAAATGCATGGCATAGTTTTCATGCTTTAAACACATATTGGGATAGTTCTGCGAGCGAATAGAAACGATCTGGCTCATTGGGACGTCGTCACGCACGGTTGATGGAATCGGGCGTGGAGGGTACTCGCCACGGCACAGCCAAGCATTGCTGCAGCTGCCACGCAGTTTCAGAATCTCTGGCAGGCTGTTGTTGCCCACCATGTTGCAGAAATAAAAGTGCTGGCCATGGCCAAAACTGTACACTTTGGCGTGTTCTTTGGGTGATGTCACTGGCCACATTCTCAGCTTGCAACTGTTAGAGCGCGGTGCGCACTCAAGACGGTTCTGATCACCCGTAGACATCTTAGCTTTCTGATAAGGAATCCACATAGCGCGATCATTACCATTAAAGACTTCAATATTGACTGCTACGTCGATGCCGTTGCAGTGATCAACGTATACCTGGCCAGCCAACGTTTGGTGGCTGATACCCAGCATAAGAGTGAGTGCGAATAATATTTTTTTGGACATTGTTTTTCCTTAACTAGATGGTCGTTTTACGACGCGGCGGATCATAGCTTCGACTTCTGCCGGTGCTCGCTCTTTAACGAAATGGTTGATATTTTTAATAAAATATTAGTAGTTGTCTGTTTGATAAATGAACTTTTTTTATGGCTAGCAAATGGGGGTAAAGCTCATTTTTGCGCTTGAAGAGTTTTTGTGTTTGGTCCGCTTTTGGAAGTGGAAGTGGAAGTAGCAGCAGGCGGGTAGTGAGGGAGCGAGAGGGCTGGCAGTAGAAATTGACCGTCAGCTAAAGGAAAAATGAGCAGAGTCAAAGTCCAACAAGGAAAAATTAGACACAGTGTCTGAATTTTAAGCCCTGATCACCTTCGTCGCCTTTGCGAGGTTGATCGAACCTAGCCTGTGGGGCAGTCTTCATTTTATAGAATGTCACGGGTGTTATAGATTCCCCGCTATGAGCTAAGGCGTTGTGTGTTTTGACAGCTTTTGGGTCAGGCTGCGGCGGGGCATGATAACCACAATTTGGATGCACACTTGGGCGCGAATGATATGCGCTCCAACTACAATGTGATGAAGGATGGAATCCATGGCGAAGGTGTACACGCCGCTGGTATCAGCGCAGCGCCAGCTCCCTGAACTGACACTAAAAGCCTTATTGTTGGGCGCTTTTTTATCAATGTTGCTGGCGGCGGCCAATGCGTACATTGGCCTGCTGGTTGGTCTGACGGTCTCCGCGTCTATTCCTGCGGCCGCGGTGTCGATGGGAATACTGCGGCTATTTCCTCGCTCCAATATTCTCGAAAATAATATGGTGCAAACGTCGGCCTCGGCAGGTGAGTCGTTGGTGGCTGGTATTATCTTTACGGTCCCTGCGTTGGTCTTGATGGGTGCTTGGTCTGAGTACTCCTATTGGCCTTTGGTGAGTGTGGCGGTGCTGGGTGGGGTGCTGGGCGTGGCGTTTACCATTCCGCTGCGCCGCGCACTGATTATTGAGGCCCAGCTTACCTTTCCTGAGGGCGTCGCCACCGCAGAAGTGCTCAAAACAGGTGGAGTCGAAAAAACAGCCCAACACCCAGCTGAGTCACAGGCCGGTGTCGCGCATGATGCGGGTGGCCAAGGGTTTAAAACATTGCTTCGAGCGGCTGGCCTGGGCGCGTTATACAAAGCGCTGGAATCTGGTTTTGGCATAATCGCAGGCGGGGTTGCCAATGTATCGGCCTGGTTTTCTGGCCGTTTTTTGTTGATGGGGGATATTGCACTGTCGCCGGCGCTATTAGGGGTTGGGTACATTGTCGGGCTGAACATTGCTTGTCTGGTATTTTTAGGTGGTGTGATTGGAACGCTGATCGGTGTGCCACTGAACTGGCTGCTCAACAGCGATGCCTTAATTCAGGCGGCTGGCATTGAGGCGACCATCGCCGCTACTGATTATACCGCGGCGCAATGGCAGGCCATTGCTGCTGAGGCCTGGTCGAATAATCGTCGTATTGGCGTTGGGGCAATGATGGTTGGCGGCCTTTGGTCGCTGCTGACGCTATTTAAGCCGTTGATGGCTGGCGTAAAGGCCAGCTTTGCCGCATATAAAACGCTCGGTTCCAGTGGCGCTGGAGTAATACGCACGGAACTGGACACGCCCATACCCTATGTGCTGGTGGTGGCATTGATCAGCACCATTCCGCTGTTTTTTATTTTTTATACCAGCTTGGCGGAGTATCCGGGCCGCTTATCGGTGTCGTTATTTATGACCGTCATGATGCTGGTGTTTGGATTTATTTTCGCCTCGGTGGCGGGCTATATGGCGGGTTTGGTGGGGTCCTCGAACAACCCCATTTCCGGCGTTACCATTGCTACCGTCATTCTCTCAGCCTTGATTCTGGTGCAATGGATGGGCACGGATGGCATAGCCGCCAAGCTTGGGCCGGTGGCGGTGATTTATTTAGCTGCGCTGATTTGCTCTGCAGCGGCCATCGCTGGTGACAATATGCAGGATTTAAAGTGTGGCCACATTTTAGGGGCGACACCCTGGCGTCAGCAGCTATTTCAGGTGGTAGGCGTGGTAGCCGCTGCTTTTATTATTCCATTGGTGCTGCAGGTGCTGGACGCAGGATATGGCATTGGACGGCCGAGCCCCAATGCTAGTGCAGAGGGCAGTGCAGAGACATTTTTATCGGCGCCGCAAGCCGGTCTGATGAAGGACTTGTCTACCGGCATCTTTGGCGCCGGGATCGAGTGGCAATTTATCTATATTGGTTTTGCTTTGGCGTTGACGCTGATTGTGTTGGATAAAATCCAAGAGCACAGAGGATCATCCTTTCGCTTCCCGGTGTTGGCGGTAGCAGTAGGGATTTATTTGCCCGTAGGTCTGTCAGTGCCGATCTTTATTGGCGGCCTGTTGGCGCATCACGTGCGAAAAGTCAGTGCCAACGAATCTGAGGCAACACAAAAGCATCGTGCCAGTGCCGGACTGTTGGTTGCCTCTGGGCTGATCACCGGCGAAGCCTTGATGGGAGTGCTGATCGCCGTGATCGCAGCATTTGTCATGCCGTTGCCAGCACCCATGATGGTTGCACCTTACATTGGAATAGCGGCCATGGCGTGGGTGGTGTGGTACCAATATAAGCACTCCATGAAAACGTACTGACTTATGGGGCTATTAGTCAGTACTTTCCTTTGCAAATAACGGGCATAATCTAACCGGCTGACTGGCCACATGCAGAAAGGCGACCGTGTAGACACACATCGTTTTCTCAGTTGTGACGGCCAGCCAGACATCAGTTGCTCTAGCGGCGAGCTGACCAGCACACCATGGTGCAGGGCCCCGAGTTCAAAGTGCTGTCCATCAGCCAAGCACAGTGGTTGCGTGAAACCATGACTGCTGGCCTGTTAAAAGACGTTGGCACTATCACACCGCTGTTGCGATAACGCGCAATAATGTCATTGTGGCAATCGCTTCATCGTGGCAGTCGCTTCACTGTGGCCATGGTTTATTTATGGACTAAGGCGCAAGGACCAGCACGGCCGCTGCTGGTGCAGTCCGGCGTTGCTCGCGACGGAGTCAGTCTATGCAGTGGTATTCAGGCTTTTATGCGCGACAAAGTGAATGGCGAAAAATATTCTCGCAGGTGAAGCGTAGTGGCGAGCTTTTTTCGTTTTTATCCTGCAGCCACAGAAAAACGGCAGACAATTGCCGTAAGACGGCAAGATATGGCCGCTCAAGGGTGAAGTGGCTTGCAGGTTTTATTCGGCGTTCGCACGCCTTTCTCACATCTCATGCTCAGCTGTCACGCAAGCTGTGTGGCCTGTTTTCGATTGGCATAATACGTTTGTCGTTGTTCAAAAATGCTCTGAAAAATCATGCTCAATTATTATTGATATTTTTGTTATTCAGGCGGTTTTTAACTGTTAGTACAAACTTTGATAAGCACTGAAAATTGTCACGGTTGGTCAACCCTTTGCTGGTGTATCAACGCCTGATCGACTCAGGTTTTGCCACTATGAAAAGGATTTGACCATGAAAGTAACCTCGAAACGTTTGTTGCCATTACACCTCTCTGCATTACTTTGCTCTCTTGGCTGGTATGCCCATGCCGATGATTCTGCACCGACCTATTTAGTGTCGATTCAAGACAGCGAAGGCACTCATTTATGTAACGGCAGCTATATTGGTCAGCAGCGAGTATTGATGTCGGCCAGCTGCCAGAAACCTGCCCAGTTAACGCCGCTCGCTGCAGACCAAAGTGCGCCGGCGTCTTCTTTATCTACGGCGACACCCTCTGGTGTCGGACCGATTCCCTTCCCATTGCCCGGCTACCCAACTCAGGTGCGTTATACCTTGGCGGACGGTAGCAGCTCGACCACGTTCGCCATTCAAACACTGCGCGTGCACCCATTCTCTGGCGGCTCGGTCGTGGCAGAGGTGAATGGTGTTGCGGACGGAGTTCAGGCGCTGTCGTTGGCTTCTCATGATCTGATTAAAAAACTGGAGCAGGCGGGCAATACGTCAGTGTCTGTGGTGGGGCGCTATCAACAAGGTGATGCTGACATTACTGTATCCGGCTACCAGTTAGTGCCGTTGGACAATTGTGCGGCTGCCAGTGGTGACCCGCTGTCGCGCGAGTTGTGTCTTATGGGGGGCCACAGTTTTGCCAACTGCCCACCAATCAGCAGAGTACGGGTGCTGCTGTGGTGTATGAAACCGCTGGTGCGCCAATATTGCTGGGTATGAGTCAACTGCCTAGTGCGGTGCTCAGCTGTGAAAGCTGGGCGGCGAGCAGTCGTTACAGCGATTGGCTAAATTTGCTGCAATTAAAACAGCAAGGCCTGAGTTTGGCGACGGCGTACGACTTAGGCGAGCAAGCATTGTCTGCACCACAGACGTTTGATATCGAAATCACCAATACCAGCGCCGATCAAACTTTTAATCTGTCGAACCCGGCGCTGTTGAGTGGCAATGGCTTTGATATTGAAAGTAGCGACTGTGCAGCGCTCACACCTGGGCAGCGCTGTGTCGTCGAGGTACAGAGTACGCCTGAGCTGGCGCAAACCTATCAGGATATGGTCACACTCGAGGTGGATAACCTGCGTATCGGCACCTATGTTGCCGCTGCTTATCGTGACCAGGGTGCGATAGCCGGTGACGGCGTCGCCAGCTGGACCATGCTGGGTTGGGGTAAAACACCCAACGGCTCGGTGATGGTTGATAACGACTCAAATCGCGATGCGTTATTAGTGCGGGAGCAGGTGGTGGCCAATCCCAAAATCGTCGAGATTACCTACCGCGCACCGGGTTCATCCAGCTGGCATATGTTCCTGAACGTCAATCGTCAGGGGCTATTCGGGGACGGCGCCAACTTGGTACCTGCCAATACGCTCAGTGGCACCGAAGATCAGTGGGTAACACGAGAGTTTGAAATAACGGAGCCGGGTTTATTCCGTGTGTCGGTGACGCCCGGTTTGAGCTTGATCGGTCAGCCGCAACCGTTTACTGCTGAAATAGCCCAAATTTGTATCGATGGCTGTGATAACTAAACGCAGTACCCCTGGCAGCCTTGGCTGCCAGGTTTTCAGCAGTACTGCTGCGCACATTCTTTCGCTAGCCACGAATTACTCAGAGGCGAGCTACTAAAAAGCGCCCTAGTTCCAGATAGCAGCGGCCGCCAAAGAAAAAAATACCGTTGCTTGCGCCCATTCGCCCACGCCTTGTCGATTCGCTAAAACACCAGCGTATTGCTTTAATCGATGGGTGATCACCACCAGCGTCAGATCCACCACCGACATGATGGCATTTGCCAGCGTGCCAATAACAAACAACATCAACACCGGATGGGCGCTGTCAGCAGGCAGAAACTGTGGGATAAACGCCAAATAAAACAGCGAACTCTTTGGGTTCAGCACCTCCACCATCACACTTTCTTTGAATGATGCGGGTCTTTGCTGCGCTGTTGGTTCTGAGTGATGCCCCGAGTGATATAACCAATACAGATGCCGTGCCCCTATATATAAAAAATACAGCGCACCGGCATAGCGTAATGCATCGAACAATAGCGGCTGGGTTAATAAAAGTCCGGCAGCGCCGCTGGCCGCTACAACAACGTGCGCTTGTGAGCCACAAAAAATGCCTACGACAATAAATACACCTGAGCGCACACCTTCTTTGGCGGTACGAGAGACGGTATACAGCATGGCGGGTCCTGGCACTAAGGAAAATGCCAGGCATGAAATGACAAACAACCACGCGCTGTCCATGCTGAGTCCTATTGATTAGAAAGTTAACGACGGTAGCAGTAAAGCCGTTACGGATACACCGTTTTCAACCCGCTTGGGCGGAGCTTACGTGATATTGAAAGACGGAAAAAAACTCTACGGTCCCGGCCACCGAGTGGCGAGAATATTGACAGTAGACAGTGCTTCAAAATAGTACCCCACAGCCGGTGCTGTGGGGTGTCGAATCAGGATGCTTTCGATTGATGTTTGGCCAGTTGCTTACCGCTAATGGTTAAGGTAACGGTTTGATGATGGCCTTTGGGATGTGTTGGCTCCAGCGAGCTTTGACCAAGAAATTCAAAGTGATCATCTTCCGTATGGTCAAACTCAGCAATGTAATAGCTGTCACCGCTACCGTAAGGATGGTCAAAGCGACAACGCATAACGGTGGTGATGGGCTTGATGTCATTCAGGATGTAATATTCAACCACCCCCTGCGGGCCAATCATGGCACCCGAGCGATTGCATACAAAAAAAGTAACAGCTCCTTGAGCGGGAATGTGATCCGGGAAATAGTGATGCTTTGCGTTGTCCGAATGAGGGTCCGGTTTTTTGTCAAACTTACCGTGTTCGTCGACGGCGCTTTTAAACGCCCAGTCATAATCGGTATGGTTGACGAGGGTGATGGTGGCACTTCTTGCACTCATGGCGACCTCCTGGTCATTGCTCGATCGGTGGTGTCTCTGTGCTCGACGCGTAGGCTGACGCTTTGGGGGTGGGCCGTACTGCCATTGAACGCAGCAGAGATGCCTTAGGCATAGATAGATTGAGGGTATAAATCATTGCCATAATGTGACCTTGGGTAACTTATAGCGATATGCTAAAACCGAGTTTCGTTTTGATGACGGTGTGGAATGATAACCTTGGATTATCTCGCGCGTGGCCGGCTAGGTGTGCGATGTCAGAGGTTTAATCGGTGAGTCAGTCAGATGGTTTTTTGTGTTGGTGGGTTGAGGGATCTGTGTGATTGACAGTTTATTTTATCGCTCTGCTTTGACGCCATTTTTGGCAGCGCGATTACAGCAGATAAGCGAGCAGCTGGCGGAAGTGTGTGAGCAACAGTTGGCGGCCAACAGTGATAGCGATATTCAGCGTTATGTCGAAGCACAGTTATCTCTGAAGCCGCTGTCGATTTTTCGAGACAACATTCAGCACAGCTGGGTGCAAAAGCCGGTGGGGCTGATGGACGATCGCGATACACTGGTGTTTGGTCCGCGTGATGAAGTTCCGGGGGTCGAAATTCGAGTAGAAATTCCATACGCCGGTAGCGTGGAGTTGTGGCATCTGACTTCCAACACGCACCGTTTATCGTTCCCGATGGGTGAGCCCTGGCCCAGTGCCGACAACCCTAACGTGGGTTTGCTGTGCCTGGAATACTCATTGCCGTTGAGTAATGTTGAGCAGGAGGCGAAGCAGCGCTTTGAACAGGATCTGGCGGATATTCAGCGCCACATTGATGCACAAGCGCAGGAAATAGAGCACTTTCATCAGCAGCTGCAACAGCAGGTGAGTGCTGCGATTAAAGAACAACGTCGGCATTTATCGGTGGTGGAGAAAATTCCACAGCTGTTGGGAGTGCCCTTAAAACGCAATGAGCTGGCGCCAGACTGGCCAGATGCGCTACAGCCGACTGTGGTCAAACCGTTGCGCGCATCTGCCGCTGCAGAGCCTGAACTGTTAGAAGAGCAGTTTGCTCACATCCTAAAAATCATCCGCCTTGAAGGCATGTCGTTTGAGCGCGCTCCGACTACGTTTCAGCAGTTCGGGGAAGAAGCGCTACGCGATATTATTCTGGCGCATTTAAACGGCCACTACGAAGGCTCTGCTACCGGAGAAACCTTCAATAAATCGGGTAAAACCGATATTCATATTCCCATCGATGGGCGCTCGGCGTTTATCGCTGAGTGCAAAGTATGGAAGGGGCGCAAAAGTGTCATTGCGGCGATCGAACAGCTGCAACAGTATCTGACGTGGCGCGACTGTCGTGCGGCCGTGGTGGTATTTAATAAACATGTGGCGGGTTTTCACGGGGTGCTGACCGAAGTGTCGCAGTGGCTGGTGCACCACTCAGAGCTGGTAGCGCTGGACACCACCTCATTCGACAACGAATGGCGCTTAACCTTACGCTCGGCGGAAGACCCACAGCGCCTGATTCATGTACAGCTGATGGTGTTTAACTTGTATTGCAGCGAATAGCGAGCACTGTGACTGTTGCGGTCATTTATCACTGTTAGCGCCGGTTTTTTATGCTGTGTTGTCTCGGGATGTCGTTGGCTGGGTCCTCTGGCCAATGGTGTTTCGGGTAGCGTCCGCGCATGTCTTTGCGCACTTCGGCGTAGCTGCCGTGCCAAAAGCCGGGCAAATCTGCGGTGATCTGAATGGGGCGGTTTGCCGGTGACAACAGCTCGACACTCAACGGCGTGTGCGCCAGTCTGGGGTGCTGCTGGCAACCAAGAAACTCTTGTAAGCGCGCGCTGATGCGGGGCGGTTGTTGCGTGTAGTCGATGGTCAACTGACGACCCGCGGGACTGCGCCAGTGGATCGGCAGTTGGCTGTCCAGTTGCTCACTTTGCTGCCAGCTCAGCTGCTGGCGCAATAAAGCCGTCATATCCAATTGTGCGAGATGCTTTTGCTGACGCAACGACGCCACTGCTGGCAGCAGCCACTGCTGGCGCCTGGCTAGCAGGCCTTCATCGCTGCAATCTGGCCATTCACTGGGTGCCAATTGCGCCATTAACGCGACGCGCTGTTGCCACTGGCGAGCGGCATCGCTCCAAGGCAGGTCTTGCAGGCCCCGGCGCTCGAAGAAGCTGTCCCAGGCACTGAGCCATTGCTCCTCATCCAGTTGCTGCAGCTCGCGTTGTTCGATCACCAGCGCGCCCAGGCATTGCTGCTGCAAGGCTTTTAGCTGCCCTTGGGCGTTCCAATCAACCAAGGTGCGTTGCCGCAACTGCGTATAGGGCAGCTCAGTGATGCTCGCGATGGCGTCGATGCCTGCGGCCAACTCAATGTGTGCCGGCTGTTGACCGCCCAGTTGTGCCGCTACCAGCCAATCGTATTGGTGCAAATCGGTATCGCGTTTTAGTTGCACACCCTGGCCGGATGCCAACTTGGCGCTGTCGCTTTGATGGCGCCGCTGGGCAATGCGATCGGGAAAGGCTAGGTACAATAGCTGCGCCAGCGACAGCGGCGTTTTGCTGTCTGCCACCTTATGCAAGCGTCGCTGCCACTGCTGCGCCAGAGGCAAGATGCGTTGTTGCCACAAAGGGTGGCGGCGGGCGGCGTTTAGTTCACGTTCAATGTCGTCACTGCGCCGCATACTGGCTGGCCATTGTTGTAGATACGCCGCCAGTTCACACGCGGCTTGTGCGCATCCATGCTCGTTGGCCAAGGTCAGTGCATGGCTCCAGCGCGGCTCTAGGCCGAGTTTAGCGCAGCGCCGACCGTGCTCGCTGAGTTGACCGTGCTGGTCGATGATCGCCAGTTGAATTAGCAAATCGGTCGCTTGGCTGAGCAGTGCCTGCGGTGGAGGCGTCAGCCATAACAGCTCATCGGCGCCAGCGCCCCAGCGTAACAACTCCAGTACCAGTGCACTGAGATCCGAGCGCACGATTTCCGCGTCGCGGTGTGCCGCGCGGCCGTGGTGCTGACTTTGCGCCCACAAACGGTAGGCCTGCCCGGCTTGCTGGCGGCCGGCACGTCCGCTGCGCTGCTCGGCTGAAGCCTGCGCAATGGGCCGTGTTTGCAGCGTAACTTGCGCACTGCCGGGCTGGAACACCGCCACCCGTTCCAGGCCGGAATCGATCACCGTGGTAACGCCATCTAGGGTGAGGGAGCTTTCAGCAATGTTGGTGGCGACAATCACCCGGCGTTGGTGTTGTGGTTGCAGGGCGCGTTTTTGCTCTTTGTCCGATAGCTGACCGTGCAACGGTAGCAAGACAACACTGTCGTCTTGCCAGGCGTCGATGCAGGCACGAATGGCCGCCACTCCGGGCATAAATACCAACACATCACCCGCATGGTCTCGCAGTACCTGGCGCAGGATGCGTAGGCAATGCTGGGTGAGGGTTTCTTGTGGTTGCGCTGGACGATAATGCAGCGCGACGGGGTAGCTGCGCCCTGGCGCATGCAGGCATTGAGCTTGCAGCTGTTGCGCCAGAGCGTCGGCATCGAGGGTCGCCGACATCACCAGCAGGCGCAGATCATCACGCAACAGCTGCTGACATTGATGGCTGAGCGCCAGCGCTAGGTCGGCATGTAGGTGGCGCTCATGGAACTCGTCAAAGATAATCAGCCCGACGTCGCTGAGCTCAGGGTCCTGTTGCAAGCGCTGGGTCAGCAGGCCCTCGGTGATGATTTCCAATCGGGTAGCCGCCGACACCTTACGCTCTAGGCGAATGTGGTAGCCGACGGTTTGGCCCACGCTTTCGCCCAGCTGCGAGGCCATGTAAGTGGCCGCATTGCGGGCAGCCATGCGCCTGGGCTCCAGCATCAAGATGCGCTTTCCCTCTAACCAGGGCTGCTGCAACAGGGCTAACGGCAGGCGCGTGGTCTTACCCGCACCAGGCTCGGCGGTAAGTACAACGTTGTGGTTTTGGCTGAGGTACTGCTGGATGTCGCTGAGCAGGGCATCAATGGGCAAAGAGGTGGTCATACGTCGGAGTGCATCGTTTTTTCGGATGGCTCATATTACCATGTCACGTTGAAGCAGCCGTTCAGTGTTGCTCAGCTGTCCCCGATTGAGGAGTAAGCCATGTCATCCAATGTGGTATCACTGCAAGGTCGTCGCCAAACCTTGCAACAAGAACGCGACCATCAGCGCAAAGAAAAGAAAGTCGAGGAGCTGCAGCAGCGCTTTGCTCAGGCACTGCCCGATAAGCCCAAACCGGTGCGCGCCTACCTGAATAAAAAGCGGGCACAAAAGAAGCCGCGCTGAGCGCGGTTATCAGCTGATTTGCAGCAGGTATTCTTCGATGGCTGCTGCAGGCAGTGGGTGGCTGATCAAATAACCCTGAATAATGTCGCAGCCTTGCGCCAGTAGCAGCTGCTTTTCTTGCTCCGTTTCGATGCCCTCTGCGGTAACTTCCATATCCAGAGCATGACCCAAGTCGATCATGGTGCTGACCAGTGCTTGTTTGCGGGCATCCTGCTGCAGCTGCTGTACGAAGCTGCGATCAATTTTTAATTTTTGCACAGGAAAGGCCGCTAAATAGGACAGTGAGGAATAACCAGTTCCAAAGTCGTCGATGGCAATGCAAATGCCGGCTTGTTGCAGCTGTTGCAAAAAGGCTTGGGTATCTTGCTTGTTGTCGATCAACAGGCTTTCTGTGACTTCGACGACCAAGGCTTGCGGCGGCATGTCATGGCTGCGCTGCTGCTCGATGATGCGTTCTGCCAAATGATCGTCGTACAACTCGGCGGAGGATAAATTAACGGCTATCGGCACCGCACAGCCGAGTGCTTCTATGTGTTGATATTGACGCATGGCTGCGTCTCGCACCCAGTGACCGATGGCGCGAATTAAACCGGTTTTTTCCGCCAGTGGAATAAAACGGTCGGGGGCGACCAGGCCTAATCTTGGGTTGTTCCAGCGCAGGAGCGCTTCCAGTTGGCACACCATACCCGTGCGTAAGTGAATCAGCGGCTGAAAATACAGTTCAAACTGCTCCTCCTCCAATGCAGTGTGCAGTTCCTGATGCAAACTGGCTTGCTCGCGTGCTTCTTCGGCCATCTGCTGGTCAAACAGGCAATAGCCGTTGCGACCATTGCCTTTGGCGCCATACACCGCTTGGTCCGCCGCTTTCATCAGCCGCTCAATGGTGTCGCCGTGATCGGGATAAATCGCTACGCCCAGACTGGCGGTCACACGCTGTTGATGGATATGGCGCAAACGACAGGGTTTGCTGATGCTGGCGATGACTGAATGGGCCACGTCAATCCAGTCTTGCTGCACCAAGATGCCAAACTCATCGCCGCCGAGGCGAGCCAGTATGTCTTTTTCACCGATGCAATGACTGAGCCGGCTGCCGGTTTTGATCAGTAGCTCATCGCCGGCTTCATGGCCGAGTTGATCGTTAATTTCCTTAAAGTAATCCAAGTCCAACAGCATTAGGGCAAAGCGCTGCTGGTGTTTGTGTGCTTGCTCCATGCGTTTGGTCAGGTTTTGATAAAACAGATTGCGATTGGGCAGGTCGGTCAGGACGTCATAATTGGCTAGGTAATGGATGGTTTCTTGCGAACGTTTGCTTTCCGATACATCGGAAATTAGCAGCAGTGCGTATTGCAGCTCATCGGCTTCGTTGTGTACCTGCGATAAGCGCACGTCTGCCACGTAGCTTTCGGTGTTGCGGCGCTGACAGAGCAGCTCACCGTGCCAGCCGCCACGGCGGCGGCTTTGGGTTAACAAGCGATCAAACTGGCGCCTGTCCAAGCTGGGAGCGACCAAATCCGGGGTTTGGCCAATGAGTTGATGGCGGGCATAGCCAATGGACTGGCACAGTGCTGGGTTGGCATCGACGATGCGATGATTGTGATCGGTCACAATCAGTCCGACTGGCAAGTGTTGGGTCAATATCTGGGTCAGCTTGTGACGCTTACCCAAATGGCTGTGTTCAATCGCCGAGCAGGTCAATGACGACAAACTGGCCAGGGTATGCAGCTCGCTGTCACTCGGTGTTTGCGGTTGCCGGTGATAAATGGCGAAGGTGCCCAGCACTTGTTGGTCGCGGTTGAGAATCGGTTGTGACCAACAGGACTTAAGCCCAGCTTTGTGCGCCAGGTGTTTGAACTCTCGCCAAAAGGGATGGCGCTGAATGTCTTCTACTACCGTCAGCTCACCCGTGGCCGCCGCATTGCCACAGCTGCCAACACCGGCGGCGATTTTAACGCCGTCGATGGCTTGGTTGTAATTGTCCGGCAAGCTGGGGCCTGCACCATGGCGCAGGAACTGGCCATCTTCGCTAAGCAGTAGAATAGACGCCAAAGCGTCTGGCATTTGCGTTTCCAGCAGCTCAGCAATGGCGGTCAGAATGCTGGCCAGAGGCTGACCGGAGACAATCTGCTCCAGTAACTCTGTGTAAGTCTCAACAGCGGCATCGTTTTGTGGACCCGACGATGCCGCGGGCGGTGGATTCTGCATACAGGCGGCTTTTGCAACGACAATCCCGTGCAAGTATAGACCGCCTATCCGCGCCCAGCCTTTTGGACCAGACGTTTAGATCAGCCGCATATATCAGACGCTTAGATCAGGCACCGACCAGCGACTGACCGCATACGCGCACAACATTGCCGCTCACGCCACCCGATGCCGGGTTGGCAAAAAATGCGATGGTCTCGGCCACATCAATCGGCTTGCCGCCTTGTGACAGCGAGTTTAGGCGTCGGCCCACTTCGCGCGTCATAAAGGGAATGGCATCGGTCATGGCGGTTTCAATAAAGCCGGGCGCAACCGCGTTGATGGTGATGTCTTTTTTCGCCAACTCATCGGCCATGTATTCCACGTAACCGA